>JASHNR010000043.1 GCA_030041535.1 Nitrosopumilaceae archaeon
AAGGAGAGAGCCTGCAAAAAATCTATCCGTGCGGTATTTTTGAAAACCCTTGAGGCCAATAGTTGCCATTTGATTATCTCTCCATTGTCTTATTTTTCTAATTAAGGGTTTACTACATTTACAGAATAGGGAAGAACATACTCGCTTTGCTGGTCTTCAGTTCCATTCATTGGATAATGAATAATATCACTGCGAGGCAAGACCACGCTTTTGACAAATATCAGAAACTTTCCTGCATATTCTGGCGTGACATCAATAGAGACCGCGTGAGACGCTCCGCCTTCCCATGGTCTGTTGTATGATTCCACTGCTGGATATTGTGAGTATACTGGATACTGGGTTCCCTGATAGTGTGATCCGACCTCCTGCCCCGTATTGATAATCACGGGATGCTGCGTAAAGTTATCGTCTTTGATGGATATTCCCTCGACGCCTGTCATGTTAGGAAATGATACTGACAGTGTCTGCATGTCCGATGTTACTCCTTTGTTTGTACCTACAACTGTAATCTCAAATGACTGCCCAAGGTGTATAGTAGAATTTGAAATTTTTACATCAGAAATAACTGGTCTTGGATATTGCTGTACAAGTGAGAGGTAAAATTGCGGAAAGAAATAACTGGCTGACGTAAAATAAACTGCAAGCAGTATTACTATACCTGTCACAATTACAGTTTTTTTCTTGAAACCCAATGATTTGGAATCTGCCATTACGAAGCTACTCTGATAAATCTCTCTTCGACTTCGGACCAGTTGATGACATTCCACCATGATTCCACATAGGACGCTCTCTTGTTTTGATACTTGAGATAGTATGCATGTTCCCAGACATCCAGACCCAAAAGAGGAATACGCCTCTGGGTCCAAGGGCTTGTCTGATTGGGCGTTGTCATAAATTCCAATTTTGCGTATGTCTGGTTGTACACTAGCCATCCCCAACCGCTTCCCTGTATTGATATGGTACCTTCTGAGAACTTTTTCTTGAACTCATCAAAACTTCCAAAATAGACACCTATCTCATCTGCTAGCCTCCCGCTGGGCTTGCCGCCACCATTTGGTTTCATGCTATCCCAGAACATCCTGTGATTTTCATATCCGCCGCCATAGAAGTTGATTGCATCCCTTGCATTTTCTGGAACGGTGTTCACATCTGACAAAATTCCAACAATGTAATTTTTGTGTGATAGCGCATTTAACTTTGCAAGTATATCATTTAGCCCGTCTGTATAGGCCTGATGATGTTTTGTGTGATGAATCTTCATAGTGGCCTCATCTATGTACGGTTCTAGTGCATCATAGGAATACGGAAGAGGAGGCAGTTCATACTTGCCCATGTCTTGAATTTTAAAAAAACTCTACTTATATCTAATGTAGACAAGTGTAACGTATTAATCAGAATAAAAGTAAAGAACTAGAGTGAAGTTTTCGCAAATAAGAGAGCCCGATCTGCAAAAGCCGATGATGATTGCTGCAATGCAGGATATGGGGGATGTGGGAAGCATAGTGATTGATTTTATCAATGAAAATCTAGACACTGTCGTATTTCGTGAAGTTCTTCCATCTTACCCTGCTTATGTTATAGATAACGGTGGCTACATCGATCTGCCAGAAGAAAAATGGGAATACCGATTCGGCAAAAACACTATTGTCTTTGGAGGTGGTTCTGGCCAGCCGTCTTCAACAGAGGAACTCAATGTGCTGTGCCAAGATGTCATAAATGTTGCAAAAAAACATTCAACAAGATTCATCTACACACTTGGAGGGTTTCATACGAAAAAACCAATTGGGAAAGAACCCAAGACATTTGTCACTACAACATCATTAGAGATGACAGACCAGGTAAGAAAACTTGGAATTGAAACAACACCAGAGGCCTCGATAATTACTGGATTTAACGGACTGATCTTGGGATTTGCAAAGATGAATGGCATTCAGGGAATTGGTCTGTATGCAGAGCTCAACGAGCCAAAACTTCCGCAGTATCGCTCTGCAAAAAGTATACTCAAGACACTTGAAAAAATAACATACCAAAAACTTGGAGATACCTCAGAGCTTGATCTGATGGCAGACGAGATAGAATCCAAGACTGGCAGTGAACAAGTCGATAAGAGCTAAATTCTCATCTTTCGATGTTTTTAACTTCGCCACATCTTTTGCCATGTCTCGGCAAACTTGCTCATCATATCTCCATATGTCTGGAGCTGACTTAGTCCTGATTCGCTGATTGATTTCTGCCAGCTTTCACCGAATTGCTTGAAGGCAACCGCACCTGCCTTTGTCATGGCCTTTTGCCAGTTCTCTTGAAATTCCTTCATTGTCTTCTGGCTTGAATCGTTGACTGCTTTTGACATTACCTCATTGTACTTTTCTTGTACTTCGGCACTTGTCTTTTGCAGAGCCTCTAGATTCTGCATCCATTTTTTCAGTGTCTGGGTGTATTCAGTCCACATCTCGTCCCAATCTGGGGTTTTATTGTCTTTTGACATGATATTGTATTGTCATATCATTTGATAAAGGTGATCATACCAAGAAAAAAGATTCTTTTTTAATCTGCCTTACAATTGCTTCATTATGAGCAATTACGATTTTTCAGGAAAAGTTGTGCTAGTTACTGGTAGCAGTGGGGGGCTGGGAACCGAAGTGGCTCAGGCCTTTCTCAAGACTGGAGCATCTATTGTACTGACGTATCATTCTAGTGATTCTCTTCAATCATTGCAAAAGATCTGCGGTGCGGCAAAAAATACATTTTTGTTAAGAGGAGATTTTACAAAAGAAGATGACGTGAAAATTCTGGTCTCTGAGGCAGTAAAGAGATTTGGAAAAGTAGACGTGCTTGCAAATGTGATTGGTGGATATATTGCAGGAAAACCCATAACTGAGATAGACGAAAAGGACTGGAATCGTATGATGGATATCAACCTCAAGACGGCATTTTTGTTAAGCAAGCATGTTGTTGCACAGATGGTAAAACAGTCTGGTGGCAAAGTGATTCATGTTGCGGCAAGGTCTGGACTCAAGGGCGCAGGATCTGATGCAGCATATGTTGCATCAAAGAGTGGTGTGATAAGACTGGTTGAATCACTGTCAGAAGAAGTCAAGTCAAAAGGAATCAATGTTAACTGTATCATGCCAAGCATTATTGATACTGAAGAAAACAGGGAAGCAATGCCTGGTGCTGATCATGCAAAGTGGGTAACACCTGCTGATATTGCGCAAGTTATTCTCTTTTTGGCATCAAATGATGCAAGGCCGATAAATGGTGCAGCTATCCCAGTATATGGTTTGGCATAAATTTCGTAAACAGTACTATTGTGAAAATAGATATTGCTAGAATCAGGGCCGCAATTGGACCAAACTCTGGCACTACCTGTGTTCCTACAATGCTGATTTGTTCTGTAACTGGCGTAATGGGTATTGTAAGAACTGTCATACCTTTCAGGTCTGTTTCCGTAAAGTTTGTTGTGAACACGCCGTCAACCTGTACTCCTAATAATGGAGTAGCTATGAGGTCTGTTGGAAGGTTGAGCACTAGGGTACTGCTCTGGTTTGTCTGTCCTACCAATACCAAGTTGAGCGACTTGTCCTTTACGCCAACGTCAGCAGAAATGATGTTTTTTATTGATTGGTACTGGACATCAAATGTTGTCTTGCCATCTCCTACATCTGCGCCAACGTTATGAATTACCTTGTATCCTGTAGGTGCTTCTTGGACTATGACGCTACCTGTCATCCATGGATATGACTTGTCGTAAAAGTTGAGTGTGCCAACGTCATATTCTGTAATGTTGTATGAAAAGTATTGGCCTGGGTTTAGCGTACCGCTGTCAAATTTGCCATCATCTCCTCCATCGGGGGTTCCAGAGACTATATCGTGAGTAACTGTATCCCCATTTCCAAACTCTAGAACATCTCCAACATATGCCGATGATAAAGGGGGGTAAAACGTCAGGTGCTGATTTTGGTCAGCAGAGCCTGCATGTATATCAATCTCGATATTTGATGCAAAAGAGTGGGATGCAAAAGGAATCAATAAAACTACTGCTGCAATGGCTATTGCTATCTTATACACGAGAACGGTTCTAGAAATATTAGTTAATAAATTTGGTGGGTCAACAAACTAAATGATTCTGTTGCAAACTTGGCCGATAATGTGATGCCTATCACTTTAGCGAAGCTTCAAATCTACTTGATGCTTCAATTAGGCCCTTGATGTCAGACTCGCCATGTGCATATGAGATCGCCCCAAGTTTTCCAGGAAGGAAAAATATTCCGTCTCTTGCAATCATCTCAAAGTGATATTGATGCAATAGATCAGTGTTACATCTTGCTGCATCTGATGCATTTTTAATCTCAGTTATTCCATTTGCCAAAAAGTGTGGCATGAAAAGAGAACCTCTTCCAGTGATGATGGCTTTGCCATCAAAAATTTTGCCTAGTCCCTTTCTTGCCAAGTCTCCAAGACGTCCTATCTTCTTGTACACGACAGGGTTTTTTTTGAGGAATTGCAGCATTGCCCTGCCTGCAGTCATTGTGATGGGATTTGCAGAAAATGTCCCACCGCCGATATATGATCTATTAACTCTTGTGTGTGAATGTATATCAGAAATTTTCATTACCTCATCTTTTCCACATATCACACCGATTGGAAATCCGCCACCAACAATCTTTCCAAGTGTTACAATATCTGGGTCTAGCTTCATGGTACCATACATGCATCCAAACGAAAATCTAAATCCTGTTACGATCTCATCAAGCAAGAACAGTGAATTATTTTTGTGGACAAACTCTTGTATTCCAGATAAATATTCACTCGTTGCAGGAATGCATCCTCCTCCACCCAAAACTGGTTCAATGATTACACCTGCAAGATCATTTTTTACTGATTGCAATATCTGAATAGATTTTTCAAGATCATTGTATGGTATTGATATGATATGTGAATCATCTGTCAGGCCACTGCTTTCTGGTTGCTCAAAGGGCCAGTTGACTGACTTGAGCAGGTCTGTGGTATATCCATGCCAGCCCCCATCAACTTTGGCAATTATCTTTTTTCCAGTAAATGCTCTTGCAGTCCTTACTGCATACATTGTGGACTCGGTGCCAGTGGAAACATAACGAATCTTTTCTGCTACTGGTACTGCTTTTTGTATGACTTCGGAAAATAATACAGTCATCTCATTTACAGTTCCATGCATCCAGCATGACGGCAGCTGTTTTTTGACAAGACTTGCAACAGGTGATGCGGCATGTCCCAGAATAAGACTCCAGTGTCCCATCCAGTAGTCTGTATAGCGGTTTCCGTCTATATCTGAAATGGACTTGCCCTTTGCAGACTTGGTAACAAATGGATAAGGCTTGAAAAATCTTATGTTGTGACTTACGCCGTTGACATGAAACTTTTTTGATTTTTCAAAAACACGAGCAGATTTTCTAGTTTTTTTCTTGTAGATTTCAACTGCAGAAGACAATGCACAAACTAGAATCGAGGACCAATATTATCGATCGCAAAAAATGCAGATTTTAGGCATCAATTCTGAATGGTTTATATTATTTCACTTTGATCCCCTCTTTGCATACGTAACAGCAAGGCGGCGCTTGTAATGACAACTTGGTATTATGCCATCGTATGATTTACAGGCCTCCAGTTACGCATACAAGATGTGGGTATGACCTAACGGTTTTATCTGAAATTTGAAGAAAGTGTGTGAATCCACCAATTCCCAATACAAGTGTGAATTAAAGTCGTACTTCGACAAGGTACTTGAAATACAGTACCGATTAAAACGAATCCGGTTGATCCTGCCGGACCTGATTGCTATCGGATTGGTACTAAGCCATGCGAGTAAGTGTAGCAATACACTGCAGACGGCTCAGTAACACGTGGTCAAGCTAACCTATGGACGTGGATAACCTCGGGAAACTGAGAATAAACCGCGATAGATCATGGTGCCTGGAATGGCCCATGGTCGAAATAGTTTACTGCCATAGGATGCGACTGCGGCCTATCAGTTTGTTGGTGAGGTAATGGCCCACCAAGACTATTACAGGTACGGGCTCTGAGAGGAGAAGCCCGGAGATGGGTACTGAGACACGGACCCAGGCCCTATGGGGCGCAGCAGGCGAGAAACCTTAGCAATGTGCGAAAGCACGACTGGGTTAGTCCGAGTGATTCCTGCTAAAGGAATCTTTTACCGGTTCTAAAAGTACCGGCGAATAAGGGGTGGGCAAGTCTGGTGTCAGCCGCCGCGGTAATACCAGCACCTCGAGTGATCAGGACGTTTATTGGGCCTAAAGCATCCGTAGCTGGCTTTGCAAGTCTCCGGTTAAATCAACCTGCTCAACAGATTGGCCGCTGGAGATACTACAAGGCTAGGGAGTGGGAGAGGCAGACGGTATTCGGGGGGTAGGGGTAAAATCCTCTGATCCTCTGAGGACCACCAGTGGCGAAGGCGGTCTGCCAGAACACGTTCGACAGTGAGGGATGAAAGCTGGGGGAGCAAACCGGATTAGATACCCGGGTAGTCCCAGCTGTAAACGATGCAAACTCGGTGAAGCATTGGCTTAATGCTAATGCTGTGCCGCAGGGAAGCCGTTAAGTTTGCCGCCTGGGAAGTACGGTCGCAAGATTGAAACTTAAAGGAATTGGCGGGGGAGCACCACAAGGGGTGAAGCCTGCGGTTCAATTGGAGTCAACGCCAGGAATCTTACCCGGGGAGACAGCAGAATGAAGGTCAAGCTGAAGACTTTACCAGACAAGCTGAGAGGAGGTGCATGGCCGTCGCCAGCTCGTGCCGTGAGGTGTCCTGTTAAGTCAGGTAACGAGCGAGATCCCTGCTCTTAGTTGCCACAGCTATTCTCAGGAAAAGCTGGGCTAACTAGGAGGACCGCCACTGCTGAAGTGGAGGAAGGAGGGGGCCACGGCAGGTCAGTATGCCCCGAAACCCTGGGGCTACACGCGGGCTGCAATGATAGTGACAACGGGTCCCGAAGCCGAAAGGTGGAGGCAATCCTTAAACACTATCTCAGTTATGACTGAGGGCTGTAACTCGCCCTCACGAATATGGAATCCCTAGTAACCGCGCGTCACAATCGCGCAGTGAATACGTCCCTGCTCCTTGCACACACCGCCCGTCGCTTCATCGAAGTTGGGTTTGTGCGAGGTGATGACTAATTGTCATCATCGAACACGAGTTTAGCAACGAGGGAGAAGTCGTAACAAGGTGACCGTAGGGGAACCTGCGGTCGGATCACCTCCTTAGAAAATAATTGGGTTGTGTGGGTTCACACACTTTCTTCACAAAAGATGCAACTGGATAGGAAACTATCCGGTGAAGGACGAAGCTGGTAGTCGAGACCCGACACTAGCGATGATCGTCGTGTATAGTCGTGTAATATGTGACTGAATATGCTGATGTGCCGACGCCAGTTGGAGGATGGCTTGGCTTGAGAAGAGATGAAGGACGTGGCTAGCTGCGATAAGCCCAGGGTAGGTGCAGGCGACCGGTGATCCTGGGATCTCCGAATTGGAATCCTATGCGTAAGCATACTCTGTTACAATGGTAGCAGAGATCGAACCGTGGGAAGTGAAGCATCTGAGTACCACGTGGAAAATAAATCAACAGAGATTTCCTAAGTAGCGGCGAGCGAAATGGAAACAGCCCAAACTGAATCTGCTATGGTAACATGGTAGAGATGTGGTGTCGTTATAGTATTACGATCCTCAAATTAGAGCTCAAGTGGTCTGGAACGACCCACCGTAGAGGGTGATAGTCCCGTGAGCGAAAGAAGAGAGGATCTTACTATATCAAGAGTAGCTGTCCTTGGTAGTGGGCAGTGAATATAGGTGAAAGTAGCATCTAAGGCTAAATATTTCTCAAGACCGATAGGGTATTAGTACCGCGAGGGAAAGCTGAAAAGTACCCCGGAAGGGGGGTGAAAAGTGCCTGAAACCAACTGGTTACAGACGTTTACGGCATCGAAGGGGTTTTTGTCAGATTGGAGGTTCTAGCAATAGAGCTGAAGGTCTGGCGTTCATAGCTCCAGTGTCGTAAGTTCCGTCTAGAAACACGGGCCAGGGAGCTTACTGTTATGGCAAGCTTAAGCTCAATCAGAGCGTAGGCGAAGAGAAATCAAGTTCCCGCAGTGATAAACGAGGGGAAGCGTGTGAAAGTGCGTTGAGTCATAGCGGCAAGGCTAGAAACCAGACGATCTATCCCTGCACAAGACGAAGTTGGGCGAAAGCCCGATGGAGGTCTGTAGCAGTTCTAACGTGCAATTTGTTTGTGTGATGTGGGGATAGGGGTCAAAAACCAATCTAGTCTGGTGATCGCTAGTTCCTAACGAAGTGTATCGCAGTACAGACTCTGTGGAGACAGCGTGTCCTGTAGAGCACCGATCGGGTATGTCGGGTGAGAAATCATTCGCTACCCTTTCAAACTCCGAAGGGATGTGCGTCAAAGAAGCAGGGATACGGATTTACGTGGCGTAAGGCTCGTAATCAAGAGGGGGACAACCCAGACTTGAGGTTAAGGTCCCCAAATTTTTGCTAAGTGTCAAACTAAAGGGCGTATTAAGGCCAAGACAGCAGGGAGGTAAGCTCAGAAGCAGCTATCCTTTAAAAAGTGCGTAACAGCTTACCTGCCGAGCCTTGATGCCCCAAAAATGGACGGGGCTAAAGCAAAGTACCGATACCTCAGATCTCCGTGCGTAAGCACGGTGCATGGTAGTTAGGCGTGGGCGTTGGGTAGAAGTAGGGCTGTGAGGTCCTATGGACCGGCGTCTATTGCAGATCCTGGCGGCAGTAACAGCATAGTGGAGTGAGAATCTCCACCATCGTAAGCGTAAGGGTTTCCCGGCAATGCGTCGTCAGCCGGGAGTTAGTCGATCCTAAGTCTAACCTCAACAGAGTTAGATGAATGGGAAGCAGGTTAACATTCCTGCACCTTACAGGGGACGTTATAATCTAGTCACATGCTTTCGGATAGGACAAGCAGAACCATCGTTCTGTTTAACAGTTTGAGGGTTAGGGAGTGTCGTAATGACGAGAACTCGCCCGAGGCTGGAATGGCTTGGCGTTAGCTGAGTTTGTTCGATTCCAAGAGACCATGAAAAGTGACGTAGTGAGATTCCTGTAGGCTCGTACCGAGATCCGACACAGGTGCGCTGGATGAGAAGTCTAAGATGTATCGGGTATACCGTAGGCGAGGGAACTCGGCAAACTAGTCCTGTACCTTTGGTATAAGGGATGCCTGCGGCGGTAGTGTAGAACTGCCATCGTAGGTCGCAGTGACAAGGGGGTCCCGACTGTTTAATAAAAACACAGGTGACTGCTAGGGAGAAATCCTTTGTATAGTCACTGAATCCTGGCCAGTGCAGGTACCTAAAACTTGGGTTCAACTGAGCTAAGGGCCTGTAAACGCCGGGAGTAACTCTGACTCTCTTAAGGTAACATTTGATTGCCTTAGTAAAATCTGGCTATATGCTGGAAAGTCTGGAGAATGTCAGGCTAGATGATTTTGAAAAAAAAGTTTTTGAAAAAAATCTGAAAATGCCATTGACTGCAGATGATCAGCAGGAAAGGCTAGATGCGCGGTTGTAATTTTTTTGTTAAATTAACAAAGAAAAAAAATTGCGCAAAACTAGAATCCTCAGAGACTTTACGCCAGAAATCATTTTTGAAATGATTAAGATAAAGTCCGACCCCTATAGCGATATAGGGAAGTTTGCAAAACTGCAAACTCGCCTCGATTTGTTTCCAAAAAATAATCAGGTCACTCAAAGTAACAGAAGTGAGCCAAATGCCTTGTCGGGTAAGTTCCGACGTGCATGAATGGAACAACGAGGGCCCCGCTGTCCCCGCCTACAACCCGGTGAAGCCACATAAGCTGGACGAACAGTCCAGCATCTTCCATCGGGGAGAGAAGACCCCGTGGAGTTTTACTGCAGCTTGTGCTTGCGGTATGGCGAGAAATGCATAGAGTAACTGGTAGCCATGCTAATGCCTTTTCGGGGGCATTGGAAGCGAAAGTGTAACACCAGTCATTTCTTTTCGTACCGCTTACCACTGTAATGGTGGGACAGGTGCAGGTGGGCAGTTCGGCTGGGGCGGCACCCCTTTGAAAAGATATCAAAGGGGCCCAAAGTTCGGTTCAAACGGGTCAGAAATCCGTTGAAGAGGGCAAGGCCACAAACTGGACTGACTGGATCTCCAAACGCACGGGATTCAGAGACGAAAGTCGGGCCTAGCGATCCATGACGTCCCCACTATTGGGGGCTCGTGGTGACAGAAAAATTACCCCAGGGATAACAGGCTCGTCGCGGGCGAGAGCTCCTATCGACCCCGCGGTTTGGTACCTCGATGTCGGCTTTTCCCATCCTGGCCCTGCAGCAGGGGCCAAGGGTGAGGCTGCTCGCCTATTAAAGGGGAACATGAGCTGGGTTTAGACCGTCGTGAGACAGGTCGGACTCTGCCTGATGGAAGCGTGGATACTTGAGGGGAAGTTGCTCCGAGTACGAGAGGAACAGAGCAGCGTAGCCACTGGTTTAACGGTTGTCTGATAAGGCAGGCCGTGCAGCTAAGCTATTTGGGCTAACTCCTGAAAGCATCTAAGGAGGAAACCCATCCCGAGAAAAGGTATCCGTCCGTAAGGTAAAGGGTGGCGAAAGAAGATCGCGTTGATAGAACGGCAGTATAAATCTCAAGCTTCGGCGAGGGGTGAGCTGGCCGTCACTAACAACCCAATACATCAGTTCAGTCACATACATAGAGACTATATGCGACGATTCATTTTATTTTGAATCACAGTGTTAACTGTAGAAGATTATTTTGAAATTTTGTGTCTAGTGAAAACTATTGTGATAATTGCAGAACCTTTTATGGCATAATGGTGTTTGATGTATCATGATAGCACTTGGCGTAATGTGGTTAATTCCTGGAATTGTTCTTTTGGGTGCAATGCTGTTTGGCGGAATTCATTTGTGGATAAAAAGAAGAAGAGAGGCCCAGAATCCTCAATTGTATGGTTCTAGGATTCGGCCTGATTTTTATGAAGATGAAAATTCAGGGTCTGGGGGAAACACTTGAAAAATGCCAAAGCTATCAAAATAGATGTCAATGGACGAATCAGACATACCGGCAAACCGAGTCCCGAAAAATCATGTTTACAAGAAAAGATTTTGTGATAAAGAAAAATGCGGCAAAGAAGGAAACTATTCTTCAAAGCGAGGATACTTTTGTTTGGACCATGTACTGGATTATGACATGCCATGCCCCAGTGATGACTGCCCAAGAAAGGGGCTTGCCATGGACAAGCTAGTCTCTGAAATTAAAAAAGACATGAAAGGAGACTTGCATCAGATATTTTTGTGTCAATCTTGTGGTTATAGGCATGATCATACGGTAAATGTTTAGTTGAGATTTGAAAATATTGAAAGTCTCGAAGGCAGAGGTTACATCTTGCAAGTCTTTACAGGATTCAAACCAATAGGGGACAATACAGTACCTAATCCCACGCGCTTGAACCCTCAATGGTTCAGACATGTAGAGTCTGGACACAAAATGGAATTGGGTATTAGAAAAGGAACAAAAAGAAGATTATTGGAAACAATACATAAAACAATAAACTATACCACAACAAAATATCAAAACTAAAATCAAAGCAAATACTATAACCGTACCATGAAATTCGACGAGTTCTGGACTAAAACAACCGCCGATCTTGCAGCACAAAAACAGTTTGCAACCCAGACCAAGTCATTTTTTGCAAAATACTCTGGGGGAAGAATAATCATAACAACATCTGACGACTCGCTTTGGACAATTGATCGCTCCACTGCAAGGCAGATATGGACAAAAGCACTCTCTATACATGAAAAAATGCGCTTTATCCATACAAGCTATGCACATGAGAACATCCGCACCTCGTCGTATATCATATCGCTGATGAAGCACTTTGTTGCAGACGAGTCCAAGATGGAATAATGATACATCTACTCTTGCAAGCAAGATCAAGAAAATTCACAAAATCAAATATTTTTTCAAAAAAGATGGACTATACCATTTGTTAGTTGCTGTAAATGGAACTCTCACATTCTCACCCAGAACCATTCCGCATTCTTGTCGTATAGCCATGCCATCAACGCGTATCCACACGCCATGAGTGCATCATCATTCGTTTCTTCTGGATGTGTGTATTTCGTATATGTTCCTGTACCAGTATCAACAGATTCTGCCTCGATACAAGTGAAATGATCAATGAGCCATTCGACATCTTCCAGCTTTCTGCCAGGAATGTGTATTCTAGGAATTGGATGAGGAAAGTCTTTGATTTCTTCTGGTCTTTGAATCAAATCTATAATAGATTCTATCATCCAAGTCCTGTCAACATTGACACGGTTCTCAGAAGATATTTTTTCAAATGGGTCGCCTGGCCTGTTAACAAAATGGCATTTGATTACCCCATCTGCATAACGTTTGCTGAGCTTCTCAACTTGTCTTGCTCCGCCACCTTCATCTATTACGACTCTATCGACATCATACTTGTCAATTAGATTTGCAATCATATCGGCTTGTGCTTCTGTACTTCGTTCTGTAATTTTTGATACATACAATAACTGGAATCTTGGTGCAGTTTTACTGGTCAGTTGCCAAATCCAAGGAACTGTAAAGGCGTTGGTTCCGCCTCCCCAGTCCACCCCCATATAGACTGGCATTGTGTGGTCCACTTCATTGCTTGGAATGAATCCAATGTTTCTGTCAAATAGTGTAAGCATTTCTTTTTCAAGTATTGGTTTGCGCATACCTTTAAACCACCAACCTTCAACTTCGTTTGCAAATCTTCGTGGACTGTATGTTTTCTTTTTCTGTGCAATGATATCTTGGTTTAGCCAAGCAGCCATGTTTTGATTTAATCTATAGCTTATAATTCCGTCTACTCGTTGAGTGTTTTTTACTACATCCCATTGAGGTGGCATGCCGAATGTTTCTCTATTCCAAAACATTTGGGTTCCTCTGTGCCATTCATTCCACCATCCGTCTCCTTCATCAGAGCCTGTGCCAATTTTTACCAGTTTGCCATACTTTGATTTGCTTAGTGCTTCTTTCAATACTGGTAATGCTTCTACATTGACTGACTGCATTTCGTCAACTACAGCAAAATCTACTGGTATTGATCTTGCGGCTTCGAAATCACCCCAGGCAGAGTACATGTAAAGCACCGATCCGTTTCTAAAAGGCTGACGCGACAGACTACGCTTACCTGGAATAATGAGAGACTTGAGCAGTGCTGATTCCTCAATTGCAGCTTCTAGTCTTCGTGAAAAAATGTTTGCGTGATCCTGCCTGTCTGACATGTAAAGCCCGACTGCATACTTGTGCCTAGCTAGGTTAGCCACAAGCCAATTCATTGAAAACTCTGTAATTTCCATCTGACGGGCCTTTACAATATTTACTTCTTTGTTGTCATTATGATAAATGTGGGGAAGGTATTCCCTGCCAGCGAAACAAAAAGGTTCACCTTTCAACACTCGAAATTTTTCAGCAAACACCACGTTATCATCAGGAATTAATGCCACAAATCCAGTACCGCGATTTGCAGCAGCCTTTTTGCTTGCCTCGAATCTAATTTGAGCTTTTCTTGTCTTCCTTAGTCGAATTTAAATCCCCTACATTGTGTTGGGTGTTATTTTCATCCTTGGCTCGACAAGACCGGGATGAGTTGTTGTTGTCCTCCTCCTGCAATGGACCAGAGTTATTTTCTTTTTTATCCAAAATGTTAGAAGCTTCTTTTAGAGACTCGGAAAGGCCATGATCCGCGAATTCTGGTATATCTTTGATGATTTGCCAGTATAGCTTTCCTGCCATAATCTTATCTGCATTTTCAGAGGAATTGCTTTTGACTATGTTGAACATCTGTCGTTTCAATTCCTCCCCCTCGAAAACGCTATTTACGGTAATTATATGAAACGCTTTGTGCATATCTTGTACAAATTTCTCGATTCCAATTTCTCGTAAATCTTCTTTAACACGGCGTATGCTACGGTCGCTGATTTTGATGCCACTTTGTTTTATAATCTCTTTAACTATATTACTTGGAAATAATAAAGACAAAATGACTAGCGCAATCACTTTTGGGTTTTGACGAACTCTGCGTTGTGACATGGATTCCCAACCAAATGATGTCGTGCTGGCTTATATGTCTTAAAACGATCAACCCTCGCAACAAAAATTCAATTACATTACACTTTTTCTCAAAACTTTCCTGTCAGTATGTTTATGGACAAGTTCTGCGCATGTAATGGTGTAAAGATGCCATGGGGAGAATTTTCAACTTGAAAATTCCGGACAGATTTAGGAACAAAACTGGCCGAAAAACGGCCAAAATAAGACGATTTCACTTAAATATTTAAATGAAAACTACTATAACCGTCAAATTTGAGCTTGATAAGGTTTGCTCCATATCTAGTGTACAAGTTGGCAAAATATTTTTGACACACTTTATTTCAAAAAACAATTTTTTCAGAGAAAAATTAAACCAAAAATGATTTTTGACAAATAAATTTTTTTACAAAAGAATTTCTTACAACTGAAAATTTTATCAACGAAATCATGCTACAGTTTTTCAAAATCATAAAACATCAAAACACATGAAAAGAAATGAAATTCCAACACTTGCCATGATTATAATTCTTGAAATGGAATCATTGATCCAACAGATTAAAATCCACCAAACAATCTCATAAAACCAAGTGAATATCAATGTCTGGAAAAGTAAGAATTGAAGACAATAACTTGGTTTTTGAAATCCACGGTGTAGATGTGATTCTAACAATGAGAAAAACAATAACTGTACCGCTAAGCCACGTCATGTCTGCCTCAACTGAAAAAGTGCCATGGGGAGTCTTTGAGCAAATGAAGGTTGCAGGAACTGGAATACCTGGAATCATCAAGGATGGGACATACCTGGCAGGAAACGGTTTTGTATTCTTTGAGATGCGCCATCCTGATCGATGCATAACCGTATCCCTGAACCACGAATCCTACAAGAAGATAATTTTTGAAGTCGATGACAAAGAAATGGCAGCAAAAATGATAAACGACGCCATAAAGAAAAATCAAGGATAGACTCTCTTGCATTGTTATATTTACATGGAGAATCTTGGAATCTTTTGACACTGAAATTGACAAAAATAATTGCAAACTATTGCTGTAAACAACCAAAAATCTTAGCTGAATTATAATAAAATCAGCTTGATACTATTATTATAACTCTGAGAAAAAAACTAGGTGAGCATTTTTGATAAATGAGATTATTTTCTTTTCCATTATTGCAGGAATAATTTTTCTGGGCTTTGGTGGAGAGATCTTTTTTAAAAGAACGGGGATCTCTTACTATCTTTTTCTCATCTTAATTGGAGTAATACTTGGACCCGTCCTAGGCGTCTTTCCGCGAGAACCGCTGATACCAGTTCTTGGAATCTTTGCCTCGTTTACGCTGATAATGATTCTGTTTTACAGCGGAATGGACATGAAAATCAAAGAAGTCATCCGAGGAAGCCCAAGAACGGTACTACAGGTTACAATCTATGTCGTATCAAGCATATTCATAATTGGACTGGCACTGCACCTTATACTAAAGTGGGAGCTTATACAATCTCTCATATTTGGCTCAATGGTGGGAGGTGAGACCGCATCAGTTGTTGTTATCCCTCTTTCAAGATCTCTGAAGCTTGGACAGAGCACAGTAACATTTCTTACGCTTGAATCAATCCTGAACTCAATTTACTCAATTGTGTTTTATTCTGCATTTTTAGATCTGTACAAGACAGGAGGGACAAACTGGACAGCACCGCTTGTCACAATAGGGATGAATTTCACAATAGGGATAACACTTGGAGTGATTCTTTCTGTTGCATGGATGTTTACCCTGAGATTCTTTCGGGATTTCAAATACACGTATGTGCTGACACTGGGACTGGTCTTGATAACATATGCTGTAACAGAAGAATTGCATGGAAGTGGTCTTGTTGCTGTTCTAATTTTTGGCCTGTTCCTTGGAAGCTCAAAGACTGTACTGTCACGCCTAAGGCAAAAATTTGACGTTGCAGAACTAAATGTCCAGTTTCACAAATTTCAAGGTGAGATGTCTTTTCTCATGGAGACATTTTTCTTTGTTTTTCTGGGCTTGGTATTTGTAATAAATCCATCTGAAATATTCTCAAATCTTATTCTGGGACTGTTCATACTTGGAATATTGATGGTATTTCGATTTGTTGCAACAAAAATATCGACAAGAAACTCTGATCTGAATGAAGACAGGCGCATAATCTTTTTGCTCTGTGCTCAAGGTGTAGTGCCAGCTACTCTATCAATTGCAGCATTGGGAGAAGGACTGCCGCTTGCAAACACATTTGTCGGTCTTGCAGTATATGTAATTATACTGACTAATATTGTTACAACAATTGGTGCGATGTTGATTACACGAAGAAACAGAAAGCGGAAAATTGAAAATGACTGCTAAAATCTCGTTCATCAATAAATATCACAAAAAGAAGGCACTAAAATGACTAGAATACTTTCTGCAATTACAATATCTTCTTGTGGTACTATCAATAACTACCACAAGCAGAATTCTAGCAACATAAACATGGGCCAAAAAAATTCTTTCTTTTATTTTCTGAATTGACTTCAAAGATTCGTACTATAATTAGGATACCATTTCCAAAACTTTGTCAAAGTCTCTT
>JASHNR010000044.1 GCA_030041535.1 Nitrosopumilaceae archaeon
AGATGAAGTTGTATCAGATCAAACATCTTGGATCTTCAGAGCATGTCCATGGGTTAACTTTACAGTAATGGCAACGGCTGCCTTTTTCATTCCAGTGTTTTTGGTATACACGCCGTTTGCACTGGCAGGTGATCTTCTCCTTGTAGTAGGACTTTTTGCACTTGGTAGATTTTTCACAATGCTTGCAGGTCTTGATGCAGCAAGCTCCTTTGGCGGCCTTGGGAGTAGCAGAGAGATGATGATCTCTGCTCTTTTAGAGCCTGCTCTTTTTCTGAGCATATTTGTTGTGGCCATAACATATGGCGGAACAAATCTGAGCACGCTAATTGGCGCATCTTCAAACGCTTCATTTCTGCCTCGTCCACAAATCATCTTTGCAGCAATAGGCTTGTTCATCATCATATTAGGTGAGACAGGCAGATTGCCGTTTGATAATCCTGCTACCCATCTTGAACTCACCATGGTTCATGAGACTATGATTCTGGAATATTCAGGCAAAAGTTTAGCTCTTATGGAATGGTCACAGTCCATCAAACAAATCATACTTTTCACATTAATGATAAACATCTTTGTTACGTGGGGAATTTCCTCCTCCATTTTATTATCATCTCTCGCAGTGGGATTTCTAACGTTTGTTGGAAAAATCTCACTATTTGGAATCTTTGTTGCTTTTCTAGAATCATCTGTTGCAAAATGGAGGCTCTTTAGGATACCTGATCTGATTGCAATAGCAATAGCTACTTCGATGGTAGGAATAGTCCTCTGTTATCTTTAGTGATTTTTATGGGAACTATACAATTTGATGTTTTGACAATCTCTGGCGCAATACTGCTCATAGCTACGTTTGGTATTGTCGCAACGCGTGGATTCATGGATTGGTTAAACGCATACCGCTACCAGTCGATCGTACTTTCCGGAGTAACTGCCATCATAGGATACGTGACAGGCATTTGGGAAATTTACGTTGTTGCCGGCCTGACGTTAGTAATAAAATCAATCATCATTCCCAAAGTTCTAACATATGTTACAAGAAAACTCGAAATTGAATTCAAGCTAGAAACCAATCCTTATGTCAGCATTCGTGCATCAGTAATAATTTCTGCACTACTTGTAGCTCTGTCTTATTTTCTTATTCAACAAATTCCGTTCAAATCTGATCCAATTGTAAATGCATACATACCTGTTTCAATGGCTCAGTTTTTCATCGGGCTATTTGTGCTTGTAAACAGAAGAACCGTGTTAAGCCAAGTCGTAGGACTTTTGATCATAGAAAATGGATTATTTCTCTTTGCTATGGCATTGACACACGGAGTGTCTTTACTTATAGAGATAGGAATATTTGTGGATATTCTTGTTGGCATTTTGATCTCTTCCATACTGCTTTTCAGGATAAGTCGTACATTTGATAGTCTAGATGTAGGCAAACTAGAAAATTTGAGGGATGACTAGTGGACAATCTCATATCTGATCTGACAATACTGTTTCTTCTTTTACCGCCAATAGTTGGGGCAAGTCTTGTGACACTCTTGAAAAAGAAAAGAGTAATTGGAATCATAACCATATGCACTGCATCTCTGATACTGATTCAGGTGTTTTTTCTGGTATCAAGAATAGTATCTGAAAAAACTATCACAGCGTTTGGAAATACGTTCTATGTGGATTCGTTAAGTACGGTGATTCTACTTTCAGTTTCAGTTGTAGGTTTTGTCGCCGCATTGTATTCTAAAAACTACATGGGTAGACAGTATGACAACGGCACAGTAGATGACAAACACATTGTAAGATACTATCAAGGCTTCAATGTGTTTCTGCTAACAATGCTGGTAGTCCCAGTAGCAAATAATCTTGGAATAATGTGGGTGATGGTAGAATCTACTACGCTTGTATCAGTCCTGCTGATAATGCTTTACGCTAAGGAAAATGCAATCGAGGCAGCCTGGAAATATCTGATAATTGCAACAGTTGGTCTTTCCTTTGCACTAATTGGAACCGTATTTTTCTATTATGCAAATATCAATGCAAACACTTCTGAAGATGCCATGAACTGGACTGGAATGGTGCACAACGCAAAACATTTTGATCCTAATTTGGTCAAAATTGCATTTGTTTTCATACTTGTGGGATTTGGAACAAAAGCTGGTCTTGCACCAATGCATACTTGGCTTCCTGATGCACACAGTGAAGCTCCGACACCTGTGAGTGCAGTCTTATCAGGAGTACTACTAAACTGCGCATTTTATGGAATAATTCGTTTCCATATAGTAAGCAGTGTATCAATAGGACCCGAATTTTCAAACCAACTTTTGATAATACTTGCAGTCGTTTCCATTGGAATTGCAGCCGCATCAATTTACTTTCAAAAAGACATGAAAAGAATGCTTGCCTATTCTAGCGTAGAGCATATGGGTCTCATCTCTCTTGGTATTGGTTTTGGCGGCCTGTTTGGAATCTATGGGGCAATGCTTCAGATTGTAAATCATGCCGTGGCAAAGCCTCTGATGTTTTTTGCAAGCGGATCTGTAAGCCAGAAATATGAAGCAAAGGCCATGTCAAAAATAAAAGGAATAATCCGGGTAATGCCAGTTACTGCCATTCTATTTCTGATCGGAGGATTGGCCCTTGTAGGAATGCCGCCATTCAATATTTTCTTGAGCGAATTTATGATTCTAAGTTCCGGTTTTAAGAGCGGGCAGTTTATTGCTATGTCGCTAGTAATTTTATTTCTGGTCATAACCTTTGCAGTATTTTTGAGGCATCTTGTCAAAATGATTTTTGGAAATCCTCTTTCAGAAATGAAAAAAGGCGAGATGGGCAAGCTTGCAATCATACCAATGACAATATTGTGTTCACTTGTAGTTATTTTTGGCATTTTCATACCTATGCAATTGCAGATACTGATACAGAACGCATCAACAATAATTAGCGGCGGAGGATTCGCATGAATAATACAAACCTAGAAAATTATACAAAAGAGATTACAAACAAGTTTTCAAACAAAATAACAAAAACTTACCAAAACAATAACGAGTTACATCTCAATGTAGAATTAAATGACATACCAAAAATATGTGATTATGTTTATAAAAATTTGAATGCAAGACTTGCAACAATAATCTGTTCTGATGAACGAAAAAACATTGGAGGTTTTGTAATCAGGTATGTCTTTGAAAAAGACGGCGTCTTTATTTTCATCGTGGTTTCTACAGGCCAAAATCTTTCTTTTCCAAGTATCGCTTTGCACATTCCATCTGCTACACTTTACGAACGGGAAATCAAAGACATGTTCGGATTGATTCCAGCCGGAAATCCTGATGCAAGACCTCTAGTCTTGCATGAGCACTGGCCTGACGAGGTTTTCCCTTTGAGAAAGGAGTTTGAACTTGAAACGAAGACCAAAAGACAAGAAAAAGAGTACCCATTTTTAAGAGTGCAAGGTGAGGGGATATGTGAAATTCCTGTTGGACCAGTACATGCAGGAATCATAGAACCAGCTCACTTTAGATTTAGCGTTTTGGGAGAGAACATAATTAATCTGGAAACCCGTCTATTTTATACGCACAAGGGAATGGAAAAACTTGCAGAATCTATGAGACTTGACGAAGTATTGCTATTATCTGAACGCATATCTGGAGATGAGTCTGTGGCAAACTCATCAGCATTTTGTCAGGCAATTGAAAATATTGCGCAGGTAGAGATCCCAAAGAGGGCAAAAAAAATCAGAACTATTTTTGGAGAGCTGGAACGGATCTATAATCACGTAGGAACATTAGCAGGAGTCTCTGCTGATACAAGTTTTCCTTTTGGTTCTGCAAGACTGAATATTCTAAAAGAAAGACTAATGCGACTTAATGAATCCATCAGCGGTAGCCGCATTCTTTTTGGAGTTAACAGAATTGGAGGAGTACGATGCGATATAACCGCTGAACATAAAAAATTAATTCTTGAAACTTTAAATGAAATTTCAGGTGATTTTGACAAGATCATAATCATTCTAAAATCGAAATCATCTTTCATGGATAGATTGCGTGGTACTGGTACTATCTCAAAAAAAATTGCATATGATCTTGGAACAGTTGGAATAGTTGCTAGATGTGTAGGAATAGACGTTGATGCAAGACGCGATCATCCTTACGGCAGTTATTATTTACACAATCATAAAACACCACAAGAATTGATGCAACACCAAATTGAGATGGAAAAACGAACCGGTGATGCCTTGACACGATTTGAAATACGGGTACAAGAAGTCCAAGATTCCTTTGACATCATCAGAGAATCGCTTGATCTTGAGAACGATTTCTTGTTTACAAGCATTCCAGAGCGTCTTGAACCGTTCAGATCGTCACTTGGATGGGCTGAATCTCATAGGGGTCAAACACTTCACTGGGTTATGATTGGCGAGAATAACTCGATATTTCGATACAAGATTAGAACGGCTTCGTTTTGTAACTGGCCTGTTATCGAACAGGCAGTGTTAAACGACATCGTACCAGACTTTCCTCTAGTCAATAAAAGTCTGGATCTGTCCTATTCGGGGAATGATCTATGATCAAGGTATCAAGAAAGGGTATAGTGGGAAATGGCATCGAGACAATCAAGAATCTAACCAATTTGCTTTCAAGCAAAAATTACCGTGGAAGCGTAATTTTCATGGCAGAACCAACAAATGATCAAAGAAAGATGCTTGAAGATATCTGTCCAACAAAGGCTTTGTTTTCAATCAAAGAAAATAACACGATGGGTTTGGATAATGGCAAATGCATCATGTGTGGTTATTGTAGCGAGGCTGCGCCCAAAACTATTGAAATCAGCAACAAACCGGCTATTCCTGCAAAGATGAGAAACCAGATGATCGATTATTCCAGTCCGCAAACTCTTTCTTCAAAAAAATCTTATGAACAAATTGGCAATGAATTAAAGGAAAAAATTCAAAAAATGTTTGGTAGATCACTTGCAATACGTCAAGTAGATGCCGGTTCATGTAACGGTTGTGAAATTGAAATTGCTGCTCTTAACAATCCAATTTATGACATTGAACGATTTGGAATGCGTTTTGTAGCTTCTCCAAGACATGCTGATGTTTTGTTGGTGACTGGACCTGCCTCAAGAAATATGGAAATCGCTCTACTGCGAACCTATGAAGCAACGCCCAGTCCCAAAATTGTAATTGCTGTAGGTGCATGTGCATGCAGTGGTGGAATATTTAGTGACACATATGCGACAACAGGAGGTATTGACAAGGTTGTGCCTGTAGATGTATACATTCCAGGATGTCCTCCGAGACCAGAGTTGTTACTACAAGGATTGTTGTTGGCTGTAAATCGATTGAAACCAGAAAACAAAAAACAAATTTAGATCGGCATAAAACTTAAATTCGTATTATTCTGCAGTTGCTGAGGGTCTCAGAAATTCCAACAAAAAAAGCCAAACATGTAAACAAGTTTGGTAAGCTTGTTTTGGAAGATGGTACTGTTTTTGACGGAATGGGTTTTGGTTATTCTACAACTGTTTCAGGCGAGGCAGTCTTCAA
>JASHNR010000045.1 GCA_030041535.1 Nitrosopumilaceae archaeon
TTAATTTACTTTATCATTGTTCTAGATTTTTCCTCTATAATTCAAATTCATAAAATAACTTCAATATTTCCAAAGATTTTGTTTATTACTTGTAATCGTTTCGCCCAATCCATTACACATTCAGAGTTATCTTCCCTATTCACCAATATGGGTCTGCCCGATGAATCTAGATACGCTATAAACATCGATTGGATCGCTAACAAGTTCCTGAAAAAGTTTATGCCAAAAAACTGTTATACTAACACTTCAAACTGCGTTTTAAAATGGGGAATTAAACTAACTAGACAAAGCTCCTCAAGGGCATCATCTCAAATCTTACAAGTTCCAATACAATATAGTCCTAAATGATTCAAAAATTTCAAGTGTAAAAATAGTAATAATCACATGTAATACAGATACTCATGTCTAGGATTGATTGACTCAGGTAAACTTGCCATAACCTCACCTACCCTTTTAGAGAACAATAATGTGATTGGTTTTGCAAGACTAAATTCTGCACTGTTCCAATTCATTTTACTTAATGCGAGTATCTCGGTAAGTATCACATCAGGTGGAGAGTCTCCATGATGCTCCAATATATCCAATGGTAATGGAATATGCGCTCCAGGATAAGTTCTAAGATAGGGAGTAAATCCTCGGGTGTATAGTAGATAGTTAGATTTGCCAAGTTGTATTACAGTACCGCGTAGCGGAGGAAATTGACCATATCTAAAGAAGCGTATATCACGTTCACCAATTGCAACGAGATCATGCATCTTAATTTCTTTTAATGCATTCTCAAATCCTTTTTTTTCACCTTCCCAATATTTTGATGACTTATGTACTACTACACGAAGCGGAGGTTGTCCAATCCTGTTTGAATAAAGTTCAATTGCTTTCTTCAACAATGCTTCTGCACCCTTTTCATCTAGATGTGGAGAGCGATCCTGGTAAGTATCCCATTCGAATCTATCACCTCTTATTATCAAGCCTTCTCCAGTGTAAGTAAATACTTGAGCCATACTGGTTCTCATTCTATTTTCATCATCCGTTAGATCCTTGAAGAAAGTAATTCCTACATAACATGTACCTATTTTCATTCTAGTCATAGTCCATGGAAATCCACTACCTTTGTAATGTAAGGCAACTGAAAAGTTCCATGCAATCGTTGCTAGGTCTTGACGCTTTTCTTTTTCATCTTCTTTCAGAGTGTATGTTGTAGAAGGCCACACAATTTGTGTCGGCATGCCAAAAGTCATTGCTTCTGCCTTTAAAGCTCGCCAGAAATTTGTAACTTCAATATCTTTTTCTATAATTTTCAATGCCTCAGCTTCGAAGTTATCCAAGAAAGATTGTTTTTTACCTGTTGCATCTGGTGTAAGATGATGTTTTAGAGTTTCTGCCAAATCTCCCCTTTTTGGCTTTTTCTTAACTTTTGTAATGCCAGCTGATGTTCTTTTAACTACGCATGAATCTACAATATCTTGTGGTAATGCACAGATAACAACATTTGGTTTTGGCACTCTTTCACTAATGTTTTCTATTTTATCGATAAACAGTTTTACTGCATTTTCTACACGTTTTTCAAATATAGGTTGTTCAATTGCTCTTTTCAGATCTAAAGTTGTGATAGTTTCATTAAGATCATCTGATAAAGTTAGAAAACAATTGAATGCGTCCTTAAAACCAGGAAAAGGAGGATGTTGAAACGGGTTATCGTTTGAACTAGAAACTTTGTTCATTAAACTTTGCAAGAATCTTTTCGCTTGCCCTATTGTTTCACCTGTACCTATTATTCCAACAGATATAGATGTAGGATTAGGTATTTTTGGATCTGTTCTTAAAGGTCCATACAAGGTTAACCCCATCTTTGGATCAATGTGAGTTTTACCATCTCCAAAAATTAATAGAGGTTCAGGGATGTACCAGCTCTGGAATTTCTTGTTACTTTGAAGACTAACATGTTTAGGTTCTTGAGGTACGGTCATTCTTCTGTTTCTTCCTCTTCCTCATTTTCAATTTCATCCATATTGAAATCTGCTTTTGTATCGTCTTCTGCTACCTCAAACACTTTTTGTATTGAGAGTTGATCACCATCTATTCCAACTGATATGTCAGAAACTGCTGGAGTTATATCTACATCAAGTTGAAGGCCATCTGCAAGTTTAATTGAGATTTTATCTTGTCCTTTTGAAAGAACATAACACCAGAAACGAATGTGGTAAAATACAGAGGAATTGTATTCATTATGAGTCCATTTTGACGAAAGCGAGCCTATTTCCCGAGGAGAAATAGAATGTTCACCGTCAAAAGTAAAAGTCCAACCAGGTACCAGTTGTAAGAATATTTCATTATTTATTATCAGGAAGTTGGTTTGGATTGACTGATGTGCCCAAAATATCTTTCCTTCTTTGCCTTTTTTATATTGCTTAACAACTGCTCTAGTTGATTTTCGTTCTCCAGTATTCCACTCAATTTCTCGATTTCCTCCTCCATAAGGCCTAAAATAGAATCGTTTATGTTTCTCATCAAAATACAAATCTAAATTTCTACAATGATTTCTAAGAGCACGATTTAACATTTCTATTAGTCCATTTTTTTTATCTAGGTTATTCAACCAGGGTGTTATTTCATTTTTTTCAATAGAATCAGCAATTAACAATTCTCGAAAAGGGCATGATTTGTCATGTAAATCACAGAATGAATAAAGTAAATCATTTCGTAACATGAAGGTCGGAAATATTCCTTTGACACTTCGAGTCAGATGGTAAAAAACATCTTTGTGAGTTGATGAAACAGGACCATTCCAGATATGTCGTGGAATATGAGAAATGGGAAGTAAATTACTGGCAAGTTGTTCTTCTACCTCATCAGCATATTCAATTGGGAATAAAGCGTCGGTAGAAAGTATGTTTAGAGAAGAAGGTTTCATCGTTCCACGAGGTAGTTTTTGGTTTTTTAAAATGGCAACGAGTTTATTGTATGATTTTTTGTATTCGAGATTATCTCTACAGTATAATACATTTCTAATTTTCAGAGATGGGGGAATCTCACAATTTCCTAACCACAAAGGTATTACGAATCCCTTTTTTCCACTAGGGTCATTGTAAACTGCCATGGTCCATTCCATTTTTGGCCATTCCTCATTGATAGAATTTGGAGATAGAACTACCCCCACGAATCTTGATCTTTGCATTGCATAATCTAACTTTAGTACGATATTCTCTCCCGGTATGACATCCCAGTCATCAAAAAACACCTTAAGATTCCGATCATTGTAAGTTTCATTCTCGACGGATTCTGCTAATTTTTCAACCCATGGTTTGTCTCCACTGTTATGGCAGAGAAAAATATCATACTCTTTATCCTGTGGCACGTCATGATCGTGATTTGTTATGTTAAAACGTATACAGAGAATAAGATCTAAACCTTTTGTCAAAAGTATATTTTTCTGAGATCAGTAATTTACGAACAGAAATTGTAAAAATACACATAACAGAGATCAATTATTGATCGCTCTGATCCTCTGCTATGAGAAAAAACTATTATTTTAGATCAGATTTTAATTCTACAAGTTATACAAATATCTAAAATCCACAGAAGTTCCGAATCTGGTAGGACTCGTCATTTCTAGTGTACACATACACGACATAATTCCTATGTTTTGTTTTTCGAAGGATATGCAGCATCTGATGCTTTACCTCTAGACATGTCAAATAGAATATTAACAATGTTCAGAGGTTCTATCCTACCCTCCTTGTTATGCTTTGTTCTGAATATTGTTTTGACGGTAGCTATTGCATCTAGAACAAAAGAATCCAGAGCGTAAGATGAATGATTTTGTGCGGCATCTTTTGCCTTGTTCACAGTATTTGCCCATTCTTTTTGTTTGCTAATGGTAACATAGATTGCATTTTCATCTCTGTTAGTATTGTAGCCTAGCAACTGATTAATTCCTTTATGATAGTAATTTTCACCATCCCATATCTTAAATTCCACAACGATAACTTCAGATGGATTATCAGGGTTTTTTATATGGATGTCAGTGTTTCCTTCAAGTCTTATTGTTTCAGATGTTACTCTTCCATCAAAAATCAAATCTAAATGTGATTTGAAATAGTCTCTGAACTGGTTTTCATTAAAATGAGAAAAAGAAGGAGAATTTTCTTCTAACTGAAGTCCGATTTTACAAATATTTTCTAAAACTTCATCGAGAAAAGATTTTCGAGTTTTTATTTCTGAGTTAGCTTCATTAGATGCTTGTAAGAGGCTTTCCTGCATAAATCTGATCATATTTTGATTCTTCTCCAAGTTTTCCTTTGTTCTCTTGTAATCCAATAAAAGCAGTTTTACATTTATGTTAAATTTCTCGGTAACTACTGTATCACCATATTTTTCTTTTAATTTAGCAAGTAATTCATGAGATGCATCTAATTTTCCCCAATCCTGAAGCAAATCAGAATACCACAATCCCATGTCTCGTTCGTCCTTTTCATTTTTCATTAATTTTTTATATAGTTCTTCAGATTTTTTGAAATACTCTTCTCTTTCTTGATCTTGTTTACTTAATCCCATTAGGTGTTCATAGTCTGCGTTAAGTTGATCAGAAAGAATTGAAGGATTTGGCAGTTCGGGAATTCCCTGTACTCCATGTTGCGATTTCGGTAACAAATCAATAAAATTTTTTAGGTTAAATGCTGCTTTCCCGTATTGTTCACGTTTCTTTGTCGGATCTTGTTCCTCATTTGCTAAAGATTGATAATATATCGCGGCACTTGCGCCTGCCATCTGATGGTCTTCATATTGAGTAAAGTATTCCATTGCTATCTTTGCAGGTTCTTTTTCTCGTGTTCTAGATGCTATTACAAAACTAGATCTTGCAATGCAGTCTAATTCTAACTTATTACCTATATTTTTAAAATGTTTTGCAGCATCTAATAGTAATTTGATTTGTTTATCAGGATCTCTTTCAAATAATCCTCCAAAATAATAATGGCGACCCATACTTGCGTCATACCAATGTTTATTCTCTGAAATTTTGAATTCTTCTGCTGCAAGTTTATAGTTTTCAATGCTTTTTTGAATATTTTTTGAAAGTCCTGCTCTGACAAACAATGAAATGCCGTTTGTTTGATGATACATCTCAGTTTGTTCAGATAATTTGTAATACTCTCCTGCTTTCTTTAGATATTCTAACTGTTGGTTGGGATCGCTAACGGTACCAAATGATGCATAATTTGCTAATGCCAACATGTGATGATGCATTTCTGTCTTATCACTTTTTTTAAACCACTCAGCTGATTCGAAAAAATCCTTAGCTGATTGTAATAAATTTTTTCTAGTCTTGGCCAGCCGGAGACAGATAAGACCATTCACTTTTGACGCTTTTTTTATAGCATTACCTTTTTTGTAATGCTCAACAGCTTTTCTCAAAATCGGGATTTGTTTAGATATGTCTTCCTCATAAAGACCCTTTTCATATTGGTAATCGCCTAATGTTGAAAAGTAATCATGTTTTTCTTTTGTTTTCTCTAATAATCTTACAGCTTCATAAATTAATTTCAAACGTTCTTCATGGTTCTTGTTTTGATTTGCTAACCGTTGATAATAATTTGCCATTACATAGGTCTCCAATTCAGATGCGTGTCCTTTCTTGAATTCTTCTGCAGTTTTTTTAACTAAATCAATAGCATCAGCAGGTTTGCTATTGGGAACTTGTGCTGAATAATACATTCCCATGGCCTGATGATGTAGATTCATTGCTCCAATTTCTTTGAAAATATTTGCTGCCTTCAAATCAATTTCTATTCGTTTTTCATTCGTCGTAGCCTTTCGTTTACCCATTTCATATGCTTCAGCAGCAAGCTGGCTTTTTCGATATCCTAGTTTTTCAAACTGTTCTCCGATGTACTTGTACATATCTGCCTGTTGATCTCCAATGAGATAATTTACCTCATGCAACTTGAGAGCAAGTTCATCTCCAAGGTCCTTGTATGCCTGGTTTATCTCTGGTCGTAATTTACTTGCATCTTTCGGATCTTTATTTTTCCTTGTGAGTAGAACTTGTATATTTGCGATTTTTCTTTCAACGTCAGTGTATTTTTCATTTTTAAAAATTTCAGTCCATATGTAGATCTCTTTGCCAAAATCTCCTTTCAAGCCATAATTGATTGCTTTTATGATGTCTTGGTAGAATTGTTTTTCTTCTTCTGAGGTTGCCTTTTTAAGATATTCTTGTGCTAATGCCAAGGAAAATTCAGAGTTGATAAAGATGATAGAGTATTCAAGCTCACTCAATTTGGTTACATTTGACATAGATTACACGATTAATCTAGGTGGATCATATTGTTACTTAAAGTTAAGAACGAGTAGAGATCCTAGAGATCTGACATTCTAATACTCTGGTAATTCTTCAAAATCAGGTTTATTGAAAAGTTTTGAAAAGATTTCAGGCTTCCATCTTTTGTATCTTCGAAACTATATCCTTGCCCTTCTTTGTCACAGAATAGATCTTACCGACCTTCTGTTTTGGAGTCAGACACACAACTATTCCTTTGTCTTCTAGCTCTGTAATTGCCCTGCTTATGTTTGCCAGATTCAAATCTAGATCTTTTGCAAGAAAAGTGGGTGTTCTAGGAGTATCAAGCTTCAAAATAACTGCCTTTCTTGTTTTGCTGGCAATAACATAACTGACATCATTCCATGACATTCAGGCATGCTTCAGTATCGGTTTATATCCGCCCTATTATCATTTAATTATCAATCTATTATCAATCCTTAAATAAGAAATTTTGATCAAACTACCATTGTTCAAGATAGTATTTGCAATAGCTCTTATTTTCTTGAGTCTTTCAATAATACCTGTAAGTGCTCAGACACTAGAACAGCAATTGCAGTCTGCTAGAGAAACATATCCCACTGGAATTGCTGCAAACGGTCTAAATTATGCAAATAACTATGCGCACTACACCGTTAACACAAATGCAGTAATTGGTATTGCACACATTAATTCCATTAGCGTCAATCCGCCTAATTCAGGTGCTGGCCTGCAACTAAATGTCGTATTACATGTAATAACAACCAATGGAACTACGGACTATTGGTTGCAAAATGTTATTCAGTTTGGAGACACAAATTCTCAAACTGCAAATTTTTTGGACAATATATGGAATCTAAGTAATCCTGAAGATACTTCACAAATCTGCGCACACACGAATATTCTTAAGCATATAGTCTGTAAAATATTGGGGGTTTATGCTACACCTACCACACAATTCGTGTATCAGCTACCGTTCACGGAAGAACTTGCCATAAGTGAAGAAACCATTCTGGGAAAGGGAGTTCAAATACAATTTATGTACAATGGAGAGGGTAAAGCAAGTCTATATGATAACAGAATGATAACAATTCCAAACATAACTTCGGCTTCGCTTTTAATCACTGCAGATAATACTACAAATATTGGCCTCAATTATGATGCAGAATTTGTATTTGGAGGAATAGGGAATGGAGAGACTGGCAATTTCAATGCAATGAACTCAACCTTGGGCCTTGTCTACAATGACGGTAGCATTAATTTAGCACAATGGGAGACATTTCCAAGTTATAATAATGATGGATACGATACTGCAGAAACTGCCCAAAACATATACTCTACAATAAACTCTCAGAATAATGGAACTGCATTAGTAGAGCTAGGAAACCCCCAAAATCAAAACACTGCTATTCAGACAATACCATCAACTCCGCCAACTATAACGAATGGACAACAAACCCAGCCAATCATTAATACACCTTCATATCAACAAAATTATTCTCCACTTACAATCTCAACTGATAAACAATTCTACACTCTAGGTGATACCATTGTAATTACTGGCGTGGCAGCATCTGTTTTACCTGGTACTCCTTTAGCTATTGAGATTTTAGATCCTAACAACAATCTTGTCCAAATGACACAGATCGACGTCCCATCAAATGGACAATTTACAGAATCATTTCTTGCTTCAGGTCCCTTATGGAAAGCAGATGGAACTTATACCGTAAAAGCTCAAAATGGTGCTCAAAACATTTCAGCACAGACAACATTTGATCTCACTTCCACCTCGCCTCAAATTACGCCACAGACAACGCCTCAGATCGTGACCCCATCATACAAAGTTCCTGAATTTGGAACTCTCACATCAGTTGTATTTTTGATCGGTGTTATCACAACTATGGTCATTTCTGTCAGGCTCAGGTCAAAAACAACCGGGGTATGATATTACTAGATATATCATTTGGTCACTAATCATTGGTATACAAATCTTTAAATTCCTTAACGTGTAATGGTATACAATGAGAGCAGCCAAAAAGAGTCAAAATGGAGATGCGAAAAAGTGCTGATGAAAATAGCTCTAGTTGCTTTTGTGGCACTAGTCTTCATTGGACTTGGGGTTAGCGGGACAATAAACGCGGCCCTAGCAGGATACCACACGGTAGAGCAAAATCCAGTAGTACAACAACTGCAGAACAAAACAGAAACTACTCTAAAGGCAGAAATACACACACAACTTGCAAACGTAGAAAATGCCGCGGCAAACGCAGTAGCTCAGAAAATAGGAAGTGCGACCACTTGATTTTCTGGTGTAAATGTGGTTGTGCATATAACGACATGTTGAGCCTGAAGGAGCATCAGAGACTAGGATGCTGTGTTGCAACCGGAAAGGAAGCTATCTCTACGACATATTCATCACAGATAGAAAAACCCAAAAAGAAAGGTCACTGGTACAATGCAGTACCATACTTTTTTGGAAAAGGAAGGGAGATACCAAAATGACCCTTCATTTTTATTAAAAATGATATGTTCTATAAGACTCGCTGTCATGAAACAATTTCAGACCTATTAGGAAAATTTGTCAAACGGTCTAGCACCCTTATTGGGTTTTAATTAAATGGCCAGTCTATTGAAAATGCGCTTTACTAAGACGTATATGACCGAAATTTGATAATTATTTTATACGTATTAGCCCGCTTACCTGATATGAAATGGAAAGTAAGATTGTATCTTAATACATATGCTCAAACACCATTTCAAATTGATACTCCTATTGGCATGTTTCGAAATTCACAATTATATCCTAATATAGACGGCCAGAAAGGATGGTATTTTGATGTATATACCGATGGTGGGAGTGATCCTTCTGCCGCAATACGTGACGTGCTACCGGATATTGGTGAAATATTTGGTAAAATGAAATTTCCACATGCCATTACAGAGGTCGTAGTTTTCAATGTAAACGAAATTTTCAGATCAGATGATCCGCATGCATCTGCTGTTCCTAGAAATGAAATCATAGACCTCAAAATAATTCCTAACGAACAATTATTTCAGAGACTTTTTCAATTCCCACATGGTATAAAGATTAAGAGAATGAAGACAGATAAAGTGATGATGGAGTTGATTGATTTTAATTTTCAACGTATTCGTCAGGTCACACAACCAATTCTTGACGAAATCAAAAATAATTGTTAGGTACATTTAACAAAAATCTGTAGTGTTTATCAAAAATCTAGGTATTAAACACATTGAATCCAAACACTAATTTCAGTAATTTTTAAAAATTATGGTCAAACAAATATATGATTTATTTTTAGATGTTATTTTTAATTGAATTATGGTTCGAGTCGCAGAAAACTCTCATTTTCTTACCATATTTTATTCCAATTACTTTAAGATAATCAAATCTATTCTGTTTTTGTGTAGTTAATTTGTCTTTGATGTTTTCAGTTATCGCGAATCCATTTTCTGATATGATTCTTTCATATTTAATAAATTGATTTAGATCTTTTGAAGCCCAAAAACCTGGTTCCTTATCAGCAAAAATCTGCGGATCATACATAGCACATACCCTAATGCCAAGATGTTGTGTGTCAAGATTTTTGTGACTTTCCCGCCACTTATCAAATAAATCATAAACATCATCGGCGGCATCTACTACCACGTCATAATTTTCCAGACCTACAGCTTTCTTGACAAAAATTCCGCCATCTCCTGCCCAAAATAGCCTATAAAATCCATAATCTTTCAATTTACCTGTAACACTCTTAGCTAATTCTTTTTTTGATTGGTTTTTTTGAACTTCGTTTTTATCAAACCAAGATGAGTGGTTTTTCAGATCAACCTGTAACAGGAGAAATGGGTATAATCCACCATTGCCAAACTGTGCAAAGAATTCTTCATCAAAACCAGGATCATTCATTGATCTTTTCTCATCTACTGGATTCCAGGATATTTTGAAATTTACGGTTTTATCTGTATTAACTGAATGAGAATTATTAAGTATAAAATAATAGTATTGATTTTGTTGTGGCGGTTTGAAATATAATGTATTCCAGTAAGATTTCGATAACGCTAATGGATTTGCTTTTTCCAATAGTAGTTGATTTGCTCCTGCTTTAATAGCTCTCTTATTACTCTCAAAAATATTGAAATTTTGCTGATCAAAAACATACACCAGTATATCGTCACGAGATTTGCGTGTTTGTATAGTTTCGATTTCTATCAAATAATACCCAATAGTTTCTGGAGAGTGGAGTTGATATTGATAGTATTGGCCTACCTTGATGACAATTTTGTTTCCAATGACGGGATAGTCTTGATTCAAAGTACCAATTGTTTATTTCTAGTCATATTATTAGTTATTTTTGTCTACATTCACATTAGATCATGAAATCATTAGAAAGAAGCGCTACTGAGGAAAATTCCTCGCATATATTTTATTAACATATGAATCGAACTCTCCAGGGTTTATAGCTCCATTACACGCCCTGATTAATTCATCCAGCATCGCCAGATAATATGAATCTAAAATGTCATATTTGTGGAAAATAATTTTCATAAATTTCTCATTCCTTATGTTGCTGACTATACCTGATGGAATACCGCCAAACATCCGCTAAGGTATGAAATACATTTCAAACATCAAAATGATGTTTTTTACTTATGTATAGATCAAATTCAGAGTAAGAATTTAGGAGATCGATGATCTACCTATGTAAAATCTAAGTGTATAAAAAATAGTTTATTCATATTAATTCAGATCGGATCGCGATCATTTACTTTTTTGCTTGCGAATAATTGATCCACTTGTTTTTGATCTACCATTTCAATAAACTATACATTGTCAGAAACCGGTGAACCAAGAAAAACTGGTGATGTGAATGAAAATTGACCGTGAATTCTGGGAGAATCTTGACATTTCTGTTGATGATGTCATAGATCTAGAAAAAACTGGTAAAAGATTAGTTGTAAGATTATCAAACAAATTAAAACACTCTCCTGGATGGCTTGAAATACTTAACGAAATTTTAAAGAAAAAATATGATTCACTCAAGGAATTATTACAGCACCTCTATGTATTTCGCAAAGGTGAATTTTACAAGATTTATTTTCTAGCAGAATTTGCTGAATTAGTTGACAGGAATTCCATTAAAAATAGATTGCCAGAAGAAATCAAGAAAAAATATGAGAATGATATAAATAACATGAAGATTAATTACGATGCTTTACTTCCTCTTATTTTCAAACTTAACAAGGATATAGTCACCAATATTTGGTATGATCACTTGATAAACAGATCTAGATTGAAACCTTATAGAAGCACAAACAAAATTGATGTTAAAGAATTTTTTGACAAATTAGAAAGAAAAATTGTGGAAGAATTTTTTGTGGATTTAAAAAACGATAATACAATAAGACGAACACCAAAAGTATGGTGGTTTGAAAAAAGAGATGAAAAGATAAAAATCTTTGTGAGATTGGAAACTGCTAGAAGACGTTCAATCCATCAAGTTACGAGGAATACTTTTCTTAAAACAGCCGGTGATAGAATCCTGATCATTCATGACAAAGGAAATAGATTGGATGTTTTAGCAAAAGAATCAGATACTGTAGCAAAATGGGCTGGAATTTTAGTTAGTAAAGGAACGGGTAAAAAAATCTCATACGAATACATAAATCAAGAAATAGAATCAACAAATATTAAAAATTTCATTGATAAAGTTAGAAATAATGAAATCTCCGGAATAAAATTACTTGGTTTTGAACGAAAGAATGCACCTGTTGCCAATTCACCTACTATAAAATTGGAATCAAAAGATGCAGAATCCATAGGTGATTCAATAAAAGAATTAGATAAGGAACATGGATTACAACTAATATCGGATATTCAAGATATTCCGAATATAACAGTTGGAATAAAGGGTAAATTATACAAGCTTTCACTGGTTACTAGTAATGGGATGACTACAATTCTCTTTGACAACAGAAACTTATCGGAGGATGAAAAAGATACTGTCAGGCAACTACTGCATAATACAATCAGGGAGAAATAACTTGCATATTCCTCTTAGAGAACGATATTCAATTCCTAGCAATGACATGGTGAGATTAAGTGTGCTCAACGAACTAGAAAAATTGGGTTTCATAGATATCATAAAGAAAAGCGTTGTAATCTGTAATAAATGTGATAGAACTATTCCAAACCCTGATGATAATATAGAGGATAGTGTGCGATGCCCCGAATGTAAAAAACAAGTTAGCATACATAAAGCAAAAATTGATTATTTCATAGAAAAAATAAATTACAATAACATAATAAAAAAAATAACAGAACTAATTGAAAATTCAAAATACAGTTATGAGTACGATAAAGAGAATAGATATTGGAGAATAAAGGTAAGAGAAAAAATTATTCCTTTAATGGTACCGTATATTTCAAATTCTAATTTCCTAATCGCTCATTCTGAAAAAGAGGCAGTAATGTTCGTCATTCTTGACAGTGAACGAGTCACTTCATTGATTAATGTCATGAATAAATCACAATTTATAGAATTTCAAAAAATATATGATAATCTTGTCTTATTCTCAGAAACTCTCGAACAGATCTCGCAGACTTTTGATCAAAATTATGCGCTAACGATTGAACCAAAATTTGACAATATGTTAAATCAGATATCAGCTTATGAGTTTGAAGAATTCTGTGTAAAGTTTCTCAAAGCTATAAAAGAAAATCATGAAAAGTTATTATCTTTTTATAATTACTTGAATTCAAGAAAAGAGACTATTATCAATTCCAAGATAATCAAGCTTGGTGGACCTGGCAGATCTGATTTCCAGCTTATTGGGTTGCTTGATTATCTTCAATCTGGTCTAAGGCCAGAATTGTTTGGCGAGGCAAAGAAATACAAGAAAACTACATTCACCATAGAAGATTATTCAAAAGCTATTATTCATGCAGATACTAATGATACTCTCTTCTTAGTATCCACAAATAATATTCAAAAGGAAGTTTGGGAAAAAATACACAGATCAGAAAAGAATGGAAAATACAGATTTGTTTTATTCGACAAAGATGTAATATTAACTCTTATTAGATGTCTAAAACTTGAAAGCATAATAGGCGATTAAGAAAAAACAATAATTGTAATCATGAGATTACTGTTCGGCCTCTATCTAGTGTCAAAGTTTATTCAATATTACCCTGTATTTTCTGAATAATTTATCTGACTTCTTCTTTAACTTGGGATCCATAGTTTTATCGGCTTCATCTTCAGCTTTTTCAAGTATTTTTTCTGCCTTTTTTATCTTCTTTACAGCCTTAGGATTCCTTGTTTTTTCTGCCTTTGTTCGCAATTTAATATACTCTCGTTGGGTATTTGCCAATTCATCTTCTAGATAATAATTCATGATTTTAAACTGAAAATTCTGTATAATGGAATGGGTATTCACAAAAATAGACTTCTAAGGGTGTAGTTTGAAACCGGTTCTGCTACGTAGCGGTACATAGTCCTATTTTCAGGTTCCAAATTACACGGGTTCTCTTGATCTGGTTTCTAATGTTTTCCAGTTTTCTGATTTAAGCCAATTAATGTTCTTTAGTTGTTGTAGCTCGTCATAGACCGTCTTTGCAACTGACAAATTATACTCAAACGTACTTATCAAAGATCTTCTGATCTCTACAAGTTCTGCTCCCTCAAAACGACTTGACGAAGAAAGATGAGATAGTATCTGAACCAATGGGTCATTGGCTAGTTGCAGGTATCTATCATACTTGACAATATCGTCATGTATTTTTAAAATCCTTTTTTGCTCATCTTTATCTAGATCTTTCAGATTTGATGCTGCCGAAGTCCATAATGAAAAATGCATGATTGGGAGATGATCAATCATTATTTGCATATGCTTTGTTTGTTGACCTGGAAATTGATGTATGAAATTTTCATCACTTCTGAGTTTTTCCAAAATACTTTCTAGTTTTGGAATAATCTCTACTTGCTGATTGTTAACCTTCTCAAAATCTTCTTTTAGAAAATCTCTAGTCTTCCTAATGTCCAATAAATCCTTCAACCCATTAAGGAAAAATGAAACTCCAGATACAACCAAACCTATTCCAATTCCAAGCCAAGCATATCCGTCAGATTTTGCATTTTCTGGAGGAATATGTGCAGTCTCTTCTAGTATCTGAGCAGTACTATTGAATGCCCATTCATCCTTTGGATCAAGTATTGTAATAACCGGTATCTGACTTCTATGTTCTTGTATTTTGTCATGAGTTAGAAATGTAAAATCTACAGAATATTTTCCAGGAATCAAAAATATGTGTTTTACATGTCCATTATAATCATACAAACACTGCTGACCTTTTGGAGATATACCGTTTGTATATTCAAGTTTTGGATCACAGGTTGAGGATTCATTTAAATCAAAATTGAATACCCTGTCATTTGTATAACGAGGAATGTGATTATGAATTACGGTACCATCTGGATTCAAATTAGATGTAGTTTGAGTTTGAAAATTCACGTCTGATTCGGTATTGAATACATGTACCGTTAGTTCTTGACCAGGTTGAAGAGTTGTAAGGTAAGAATTAAGGAAGACAGGCTGACCTACTTTGTATGGTCCATATTCTGGTTCAATCTTTATGGTGGCTTCTAGCAACCAACCATTTCCAGGCAAAAGGTAATAGCTTCCAGATGGATAAACAAAGTTTTGACTCGGCAAAGTAGAAATCTGCTCAAGAATCCCTGCATACGAAAACATTTGAGAAGATGCCCAAAACATAAAAGGGCTTAACGCAATAAGAAAAGCACCTAGTATATAGCTAGCCAAAGCCAATGCTTTTACCAATTTTTATTCTCCGAGGTTTATACATGAATGGAACTATCTATGTTTAGTTGTTCTGTCTCCTGATGGTTATGGAACAGTATGTAGATGATTAAGAAAAAATTTGATAATTGTAAGTTTGAAAATATGAATCTCTAATTTTTATGAATTGTTTCGGCTCCTTTATTTTCCACTACATATGGATACTATATGCGGCACTAGGCAACCAATTTCAAGATTAATTGTAGTGCGAAATACCACTAGAAACAAGAAAAACAAGAGGAAACAACAAAAAACAAGAAGAACGTTCAAAACTTTATCTGCTTCATACTTTTGTCCAAATCTTTAATGAAGAAAAACCCGAAGGATATGACACTCGATGAGGCAAGAAATGAGATATTTCGAAGAATACAACGTGGAGAAAGTTACAGGGAAATTGTAAAGACAGAACATCGAATTGACGGCAGAATCAAAAGATTCAACATAAGCGAAGTAAGCAAAATAAAGCAGGAATTCACAGGTCAGGCAAGCAGTTCCAAAAACAAGGATCCTGACATGGCTTTTTTATTCGAAGAATTTGACAAGGAAGAGTCCCTTGTAGATATTGTGAAAAAGACTCAACTTAGTCCTAATTTTGTAAAACAAGCACACGACAAGTATATCGAATTTCGAGACAAGAGGGTAATCCCTGGATGGATTGTAGATAAATTATACGAATTAGCATCAAAGATCAAAGGCGAAGAAGTAACCGATTTAGAAGAGGCTCTTGACCATCTACAAGAGGCAGTTGTTCGTTATATGAAACCTAAATTTATCTTTCCTTGCGCTAAATGCAAAAAACCCATAGAATTAGATAGTTATGCATGGAAAGAAGTCTACTCATTCTTGGTATTTGAGAGACGATGGGGACATGCTGATTGTGATGATTACTATTAATCACATTGCGTTGATAACGATCTTCTCTTCACTTGTTAGAAACTCTTTACCTTCCTTGATGTGGCAATCCTCGCACAATTCCAGAATATAATCTCCTGTTGTCTTGCAGGCAAAGGTCATCCTGTACCTCTTTGGTGTATGAGTACATCCAAGTGTTATCAATTCTGGTTCCTCTTTTTTCTCCGCTCCATGAGTTCCCTGTCAACAAGTTCAGAGATGAATTTTGACATGGAAAGATTTCCCTGTTCTTCATGTAGCATCTTTATCTGCCAGTATGGTAGGCTGATACAGATCTTTTTGTGTGAAAACTCGTTTTGCATGTCTACGATATCACTATAATTATCTTAAGGCAAATCGGTGCCCAATCAAGCTTCATTCTAGACTGCTATGTTCTGGGTCAAGATCACTTTACCCTGTATGGCTTATGAGAATATGGCATCATTAGGTAAGTGAAAAAATTAACCTTTGCAGAAAGATGCCGAGCATCAAAAGCTCTATTGTATATAATTTTGCATCCCAACTGTAACCGAAACGATATTTATGATAGCGGGGTTGTTTCTAAAAACTGGTATAAAGCCAAAGACGCAATAGAGTATCTTGTAAGATGCAAGGTAATCCAAAGTGCTAACTGGTGGACTGTACAGGTCTATTTTGTAAGGCAATATCTTGAACCAGAAGAGCGGATCACTGCAAATCACTTGTTTCTCAAGGATGAATTGTTTCGTGCGATAAAATCGATTCACCCATTGTTCAATGAATTTGCGAGTCATTATGGCCTCAAACCCGAAACATCAAGCATGCCAAAAGGGATATTTGAAAAAGAGTTGATGCATTACCAAGCTGGTTTAGGTCCAATACTTTCTTACAGAGAACAAATTCTAAGAAAATTTGTCATCATTTATTTCCAAATGGTAAAGATCATGCTTCTGCAATACCGCAGGGATAAGGAGACCTGTCCCGAACAAGCCACATTCAACAAGGACTGGAGAGAGCGGGAGATGATCACATTCTTGCTGGGCTTTCTTGACTTTGTATATCATGACGGCAAGAGGCAGTTTATTTCAGGACGGTTCAGAACAGGCCATGAATTATCAAGTAATCTGGATAGCAAGTATCATGATTGCCACAATCACTACAAGAGGTTGACACAGAACGCAAACCCCCTGCAGGTTGTCATAGATACGTACTATCTGTCATTGTTGCAGACAAGGACGGATGCCGCACAAGATGAGGATATCACAAGAAAGCAGGTCTCAAACAGGATAAGACCATATGAAAAATCCGATGGAGCGCCAGATATTGCCAAGTTGTACAGACAAGGGCAGGTTGAAAGCGGCATGGGATTCTCTTATCTCCCAAGTGATGAAGCCATGTTGTACAACTTGTATGCAATGAGGGAGGCACTATGTCTTACTCCAAAGGGCCCAAAATACAATAAAATAAAAAAAGATGCAGAGCAGATCTTTCCTGGAATTACTTAGGCTGGTACTTTTCCATCCGTCGTACCTTGGCCTCAAGTTCTGCCAGCCTTTGCAGCGCTTGCTCCTTTTCATTGTTTGATGCGGCAAGTTTCTCTTTTTCCCGTTTTTCAATCTCAAGCTTGTGCCTCAATCGCATCTCCTCGCCTACCACAAGCTCCGGCATGGCATCAAGGTATTCTGGTACAAGGTCAAGTATATCGGTCCAGAAATAGTTCTTGTCTGTTGTAACAACGCCGGTGTGACCCATCAGCCTCTCCTTTATCACAAGGGCAGACAATGTTCCGCGCTTCTTTCCGTTCTCCATCATTATTCTATCCCAGTACCGCCTAAACCCATTGGTGACAGGAACCTGGTGTCTTCTGTGTCCCTCTGTGAGAGGATTCCTAAGGCCGGTCCTTAGAAGCAGCACCCATATTCTTCTTCTTATTGCCAGATCCGTTATCGGTGTTGGCTTGACATATCTTGCAAGTACCAGATAATCAGAGCCTGTCGGAGGTCTCTTCATCCTCTCGGTCCAGATCTTTTTGTACTCTTCAAGCTTCTTCCAGGCTTCAAGTGAAATGAGCGAAATATACTCGTCTGGTGTTCCCTTGTAGATTACCATGCCGGCGCAGACAACATTTGCGGAATCATCTTTTTCAACCTCTACCTTGTATGTCCCGTTTATTTCATAAATGGGAAATACGTTCTCCCATCTCTGGCCATTCCATGCGCCAGACCTGAAACCTCCCGAGCTTGATGCAAGTATTATAAAATCAGTCTCTATAGAACGTGAGTACTCTAGCATCTTTTGCAGCTCCTGCCTTGTGTATCCCCTTCCCTTGTGGATATTGTCTTCATCTGGAAATGTCACATAGACCCTCTTCCAGCCAAGGCCCAAGCCGTTCATGTCAAGGAACTTTTTGACTGCCTTGATCTTGTTTGGCAGAGTAGAGGGATTGAGATAGGCAGGATTTGATTTATCCAGCATAGTCCTCTCCCTGAGCTTTCGCGCATATGCCAAGACCAAACTTGTTGCCTTTTCCTGGTCATCTTTTGCCATCTCTGCAAACTGCCCTGCCCTCTCCCTGTAATCTCCACTGAATATGTCGGCACATGCATCCAAAAGAAACCTCTTGAGGTTGCCATCCATAGTTCTTCTAGTCTCGGAAGATTTTATCCCGGAATAGAAGAGGTCAAGGGCATTTTCATGTCCGATTTTTATCTCGTCAAGTGAGAGCCTAATGTTGCCGCTCATGGTATCCCACCAAATCCGTTGGAATTGAGAAATGCGGACGGGTTTTCAGCTACTCGAGTCCCAAAAGAAGACCAATGAAGAAGCGGGTTCGCGGGGATTCGGACCCCGGACAGCCGGATTAAAAGTCCGGTACTCTACCTGGCTGAGCTACGAACCCACGCGAAAGGTCATAGTTGTGTATAATTTAGTCTTTTACAAAATTTTTAGATGAAAAGAAAGCTTTAAACTCAGATTTTTGTTCCCAATATTTCAACGCCCTTGTAGTATAGAGAGGCTTGGGTAAAATCCAATCCTTGTATAGCCCGGTCTAGAATGGGGCCCTGTCACGGCCTCGACGCGAGTTCAAATCCCGCCAAGGGCGCTTACACTTTTTTCAACCAAAACCAGATGTCGATGTTTTGTTAGAGTCAGTTTGGTAAATTCAATTTCTCAAGAGTTTCATCGAGTATTTCCTGACTGGCTGCAGCGATAAAGGAAATTCTTTGGTCATAGCCAAGATCTGAATCAAGTGGATTTGCATTTTTATCAACTATGATTCCGCCTGCCTCTGATGCAATGAGGTAGCCGGCAGCAACATCTGTTACTCGCAGCTTTTCTCTGAGGTCTACAAACAGGTCCACCAGCCCACGAGCAAATATTGCAAGCTCTAATGCAACGGCACCAAAGTGTCTGATGTGGTTAGATGCTGAAATGATGGGGGATAATTTCTGTAGCGAGTCTAGAGATATGCCAGACAAATCCACTCCTACCACAAAGTAAAGCGGCTTTTTTTTGTGGACTGTGATTTTTTTTCCATTCATAAAAGCCCCTTTACCTCTTGATGCAGAATACAGATCACCAGTGTACAGATCAATGATTACTGCATCAATAACAGAGCTAAGCTTATCCTTTGTGGCAAATGCAAGAGAACAGCACGAAAAGGGAATGCCTCTTACTGCATTTGTAGATCCATCAACGGCGTCCATTATTATAAAGCCCTCAGGATTTTTTGAAAGTTCAACCTTACCACATTCTTCGCCAAGAACTATGCATGGAAAATCAACCTCCCTTAGGTAATCCAAAACTGTTTTCTCTGCTATTATGTCTATTCGCCGTGATATGTCTCCGCCTGCTCCTCTGCCAAAATCTCCTGCCGACTCTTCTGTTCCAGGAAGATGCTTGACACTCTCATAAACTCTTTTTGCAGCTTGCTCTAAAATCTCAATTTTTTCCACGGATTTTTTATTGTCGATCCTAATTTATTTCAAGTAATCAGAAAAACATCTCAATGAATAAATAGCAAAAGAAGTTGTGCCAATATGTGAGCAGCAAAGATGAATCGATTTTTAGCAAAGAGGCTTTGATGTCGACAAAACCAGGAAAGGACATAGTAAAACAGGCCTTATTCAAAAGTAAGGGTTACAAACAATTTGATAAATACAAAAAGGAAGCAGAGGATGAACTTCCAAAATTTACAAAGAGATTTGCTGAAGACTTGCTAAGACAAATAAAGTCTGACAATACTCCTGATGAAACTCAAGAAAAATTTGCCGCTGAAGTAGGTTCAAGCGAGATCACTCTAGAGAAATCCCAAATAGATTCGGTCAAAAAAAGGCTTGAAGACTATGATACCCTGCTTGATAGGGTGACCAGAATTCTTAATTCCAACTTTGTTAAAATGACGTTTCCAGTTTTTAGCGCTCTGTATGATGCTTCATCGCAATACTTTGGGGATACAAATGATGCCAAAAAGAAAACTGACATAATAGATGGGCACATTATTGCAATAGATCTAAGCGAACCAATGGATAGAATAATGGACAAAGATGAGGATGTAGAGTATCTGGATGACTACAAGCTAATGAATCCATACATTTTGCAACTTGCCAGAACTAAGATTGGAAATGGAGGACAGCAGGTATTGGAAGAATTTGAACGAGGATTCAAAGATGCAAGAATAGGTCAGTATGTTGATTTTAAACTGAAAATGAAACCAAAGGGCATAACAGAGGAATCCATGATTGAATGTTATAAAAAATACAGAGCCGTAATGGGTACAGCAGGAAAGAACATGGCACTCGCACGTCTTCCTCTGGGTGAAATTTTCTATTTGGGGATGGCAAAGGCAGCCGAGTCAGTGGGGTGTGGCAACGAGATTGAAGACTCGATAAAGAACAAATTTGTTAAAGTTCCTTCTTGGCCGCTCTATTATACAATCCTGACAAATGATATACAGAAGGGATTTGAATTTACAATGAAAAAGAGTGAACTGTATCTAAGTGAAGCAAGACTGGCTTTGGAACTTTTACCTGAAAACTTTTCGCACAGGGATTTTCTTGAATTTTTATTTCTTACTGTAGAGCATTACAATTCGTTCTGGTTTAACCAACTACAAAAACAGAAACTTTGGTCAGAATTTGATTCAAAACTACCCAAGTGATAGAAAATGATGTGGTCTGAAAAATATAGGCCAAAAAATCTTCTTGAAATGATTGGCAATGAAGAAGCAAAAGAATCGTTTGTCAAGTGGATTGCCAAGTGGGTCAAGGGAACAAAACCCCTGCTCTTGGTTGGGCCTCCTGGAATTGGAAAGACTACGATGGCTATGCTTTGTGCTAAACAATTTGGATATGATATGATAAGCCTGAACGCAAGTGATGTCCGAAATAAACAACGCATACAAGAGATACTCAATCCGGTTATGGGAAATACCGGCGTTCTTGGCAAACACATGCTAATCTTTGTCGATGAAGTGGATGGAATTCATGGAAGATCTGATTTTGGAGGAGTGGGAGCACTTGTAGACATTCTAAAGGAGCCCACAGTTCCAATAATCTTGGCTGCAAACTCTGATAATTCTGATAAAATGAAGGACATTAAAAAAGCCACAACAACAATACGAATGAGACCTATTCCACCTAGACTTTTACGATTTTATCTGGAAGAGATTTTGAGACGGGAAGGTGCCTCCCTTAAGATTGGGACCATGATAAAGCTAGTTCTTGATTCAAGAGGCGACATTAGGTCCATTCTAAATTCTTCTCAAGCTCTTGTATCTGGATTTGAACCGCAAACCGACAAGTCCTTTGAAACAACAGACATAGAATCTTCAATAAACGCATTTTTCAAAGCAAAATCGAATCAGGAAGCAATGATGATACTTTATTCTTTAAGGATTGATCCACAAGAAAAGATTGATGCGTTTTATTCGAGTATAATAACAAGCCAGCTCTCAAAAGAAGACATGCAAGAGATGCTGGATGTAATCTCAGAAGCTGACATGCTTTACGGAAAAATAATACGAGAACAACAGTGGAGGCTTTTACGATATCTGGATTCAATTCTTGTTAGGCTCTACAAGAATAATACTCCGGTTAGATATTCACAATATAATCTTCCTTGGCCTCTGATAACTCGATTGAGATGGGATGGTAAAGCAATAAAGGAACTTGAAGCAAATCTCGCAAAACGCATGCATGTCTCTAGAAGTGTCTTTGCAACTTTTTATCTTCCATATTTTTTGATGTGTATCAAAAACAAGACATTAGTAATGGATTTCAATGATGCCGAAAATGAAATCATCCAAAAGGAGATAGCTATCATAAAATGAGCTGGCGCACTATGCCAATGAGATTCCCTGGAACTTGCATAGTTTGCAAGAAGAAGATCGAAGTAAATGAAGTTGCCTTGTGGGCAAAAGGATTAGGAGTCAAGCATCAGGCATGTGCTGAGGTTGTAGATCTAAAATGCATTATCTGTGGTGGGCCTGCAGGGTGCCAACAATGTGAATTCACAGATGACTGTGACAGAAACAAAGTCTCGCAGATGTGCATATGCAAAAAATGTCATGAGGGAAAGGAAGTTTTTGTTCTCTATCAAAAGTCCATTTCAAACCGCTTTCCAATCCTGAATCTAAAGGATTGAATCCTCTAAGCGAAGTGAATTCAAAAGTTTTCTGGAGACTTGGAAAATCTGGAGTAACAAAAATAGAGCGTTATGAATATGTTCTAAAGTAATCTCTGTATTATGCAAATAAAGGAATTAACATCTCGACATAATATGCAAAACTCTAAGGTCTCTAACTTTTAACTTTCATCCACTGATTCTGCCGTCCAACCCTTTTTCCCTTGATCTTTCCTTCTGCCTGTAGCTTGTATAGGTGGATTTGAGCAGTGTTCCAGCTTACGTCAATTCCTTTTGCAACCATTTCAGTAGTGACTGGCCAGTCACTCTTGTCGATATACTTGAGGATCATTTTGTCTATTTCATCAGATTTGGGTGACATGATTAGTATACTTCCTTATTGTATATAGTTATGATGTATAGTATGATGGCATTTAAGTATTTATACCATGACTGTGCAAGATTAGAGATTGAAAAAGATCACAAGATCGATTATGTCTGAGAAAAAATTATGATTCAAAATAAAATGCTCAGAACTGGCATTCTCGTAGTAATGCCTGTGATTTTCGGTATCTTGTTAGTGTCAACACAGGCCTTTGCATACTGTCCACCAACGTGTGAACCAGCCGCCCAATACACTAACTCAATGATGACAGGTAATGCCTCTAGTCTTTCAGCAATTCAACAATCCTATGATGTAACTATAACTGTCACAACAGACAAATCATCCTATATCCGTGGAGATATAATCACAATATCAGGTCATGTAACAAATCCATATCCTGGTCAGGATGTGGCTGTGAAGACAACTGATCCATCACTTGATGATGTATTTGCAGCCGAACTAGCTCTTGATAATAACGGGGATTTTATCACCACCCTAAACACAGCTAGTTCACTCATGGCAGAAAATGGTCAATACACGATCTATGTACAAATAGGTAATCACGAAGCAGCAACTGCTCAAACACAATTCACACTTACTGGAATACCGTCAACACAACCTTCACCATCGCAACAACAAACATTACCACAAATTCAATTAACTAGCGGTGGAACTATTGATGTTGGATTCTCAACAAATCCTTCAAGCCCAAAATCTGGCTCTCAAACTAATCTACTGATAACCTTCATCAACAAATCAACGCATGCGATTCAACCACACATAGACTACAAAGTAGCTGTGATGGAAGGAAACAATCAGATCTGTGGCACTCCAATAATGCATACCACAGAGGGATCAATTGCCATTCCATGTCAATTTCAATCATCTGGAACTTACCCTGTAACTGTTTACGTTGATGGAATTTTATTCCAGCCGATCCCTGAAGAAAGTACCACATTTTCTGTCACGGTTGGAGGTTCTCCCTTTGTTCCTCCTAACTTACCTCAGCCCTCTTACATGATTCCTAATACTACCATGCCAAGTCAAGGGGCATCAAATTACCAGGGTCCTGCTTACACAATTACTAATTCTAGTTCTACAAATCCAGATGCAGGAATTACAGTTACGACTGATAAATCATCATATAATTCGGGCGATACCATTACAATATTTGGCACAACGAATGCCTATCTTGGTGATAATCCTCTTACACTCATTCTAACAGATCCAGTTGGGCACACAATCCACGCAGATCAGATCACAGTAACATCCGACAAGACATTTTCTGCTTCAATGGTTGCTATGGGAGCTCTATGGTTATCTGCTGGAACATATACAGCAGATGTCTATTATGGCAATGAAAATGCAACTACAACATTCCAGTTCTCAGGTTCTTCTTTAGCCCCATCGGGTCCAAGCACTATTCCAGTTGATGGTACAAGCTATTCGGTAAGTTACACTATGACAAATGGTACAGTTCTTGATATCAAGGCAGATCCAGTGTCCCAGTCTTTGACAGTATCAATTCAGACTACAGGTGATGGCTTATTGACAATTGACCTACCCAGAGCATTAATTGATACAAAGAATTCAGACGGTAGTGACAAAGCATTTGTTGTGTTAAACGATGGTCAAATTGCACAATTTACTGAAGGCTTCTCCAACGGTAGTGATAGAATCTTGGGAATTCTATTCAAGGATGGTACACAACAGATGAAAATCATTGGCACTCTGGTAGTAGGACAAGGATCTCCAACATCGCAACCTCAGGTTCCTAATGCTACCACTCCAAATCCAAACTTCAATCCCAGTCCAACAATACCATCGCCTTCTACCCGCGAGATTCCTGCATGGGTAAAAACAAATGCTGGATGGTGGGCAAATGGACAAGTTTCGGATGCTGACTTTGAAAAGGGAATTGAATATTTGATTGACCAAAAAATAATCAAAGTTTCATCACACTCTCAGACAACATCAGGAGCACAACAAATACCTGCATGGGTGAAAAATACGGCAGGTATGTGGTCAACTAGTAAAATCTCAGATAATGATTTTCTAAGGGGAATAGAATACCTAGCGCAGATTGGAATAATCAAAGGATGATTATGCCTCTATAGAGTCGGTTCACGCTAATCTCTGATTTATTATATACAGAATTTTCTTCTCATGCTGGATGGATGATCTTGATTCCTATCTTGATTTTGTAAGTGATCTTGTATGTCCGGGTAAATTCTGACCCTTGAACATCAAATTATTTATTTGTCTGTTTGTGGGATCCAAATCAAACGTCAAATTTTTTCTTTGATAAGACATTATTTTATCTACAAAAAATTGTCAATTAAGTCTAAATTTAGACCCAAAATATATGATAAAAGGTTAAAATTTACCCTCAATAGAGTGTGATCAATGCCAGAAAAGACCACAAAGATCGCTCCAATTGATCCGATATTTCATGGGGAGTCAAACTATGAAGTAGGACTTGAAACCTTACTTGCAGAGACTAAAGAAAAGGTCAAAAAACTACAATCCGATCCAAATACAAGCCAAGAGATCATGCAAGAAGCGGCTGAACAATTGCAGGTCTTGGAGGGTTTATGGGAGAACTATCATATTGGAATGAACGTTTTTAGAAATGCAAAAGGTGGCCGTGACGGAATCCGAGAAGTCAAACCTGAGTAAATTAATATAGGTTGGAAGTCGCTTCTAATTCGAAACATGCACTCTGAAAAATTGAAAAATTTTTTACAGAAGAAGCGACGAGCAGAACAGGGCGGCGGAGAAGAAAAAATTCAATCTCAGCATGAAAAAGGTAAACTCACTGCAAGAGAGAGAGTAGATCTTTTACTTGACGAAGGCAGTTTCACAGAGATTGATGCCCTTGTGACACATCATTATCATGAATTTGACATGCAAAATAAAAAATTCTTTGGAGACGGTGTATTGACTGGTTATGGAACAATAAATGGTCGTAAAGTTTTCCTTTTTGCCTATGATTTTACAGTTCTTGGTGGAACATTAAGCGAGATGGGGGCCAAAAAAATAACCAAAATCATGGACCATGCAATACGTGCGGGTTGCCCTATAATTGGAATGGCAGATTCGGGAGGTGCTAGAATTCAAGAAGGAATTCTAAGTCTTGATGGATTTGCCAGTATATTCTATCATAATCAACTTGCTTCCGGTGTAGTTCCTCAAATTACTTGCAGTGTAGGACCATCTGCTGGTGGAGCTGTATATTCTCCTGCCATGACAGATTTTGTTATAATGGTAGACAAGATTGCAACCATGTTTGTAACCGGTCCAGAAGTAGTCAAGACTGTTCTTGGAGAAGAGGTCTCATTTGATGAACTTGGAGGCGCAATGTCACACGGAAAAATTAGCGGAGTTTCCCATTTTGTTGCCAAGAATGAATATCAATGCATGGACATTGTAAAATCCATATTGTCATACATGCCACAAAACAATACTGAAGAACCGCCTGTAGTAGATACTGGTGACGATCCAAACAGACTTGATAATAATTTGATAAACATAGTTCCTGAGAATCCATTGCAACCTTATGACATGAAAGAAATCATACACTCAATTGTTGATAATCACCAGTTCTTTGAGATCCACGAACTGTTTGCACCAAATGTCGTTGTGGGATTTGGCAGGTTGCATGGAAGAACTGTGGGAATTGTAGCAAATCAGCCCATGGTACTGGCAGGTGCACTAGATATTGATTCATCAAACAAGGCATCAAGATTTGTTAGACTTTGCGATTGTTACAACATTCCAATTGTTACTCTTGTTGATACACCAGGATACATGCCGGGAACCCACCAAGAGCATGGCGGTATAATCCGACATGGAAGCAAACTCTTGTATGCATATTGTGAAGCAACCGTACCTAAAATCACTATTATAATTGGAAAAGCCTATGGAGGAGCTTACATTGCGATGGGCAGCAAAAACTTGGGCACTGATATGAATTATGCATGGCCAACAGCTCAAATCGCAGTACTGGGTTCGGAAGCTGCAGTAAGAATTATGAACAGAAAGGAGATTGAAACTGCAAAGGATCCAGTAGCACTCAAAAAGCAACTTGTTGATAATTTCACTGAAAAATTCGCAAATCCGTATGTGGCTGCATCATATGGTACCATTGATACTGTGATTGATCCAGCTGAAACTAGGCCTGTTATCATTCGCGCTTTAGAAGCTCTTGCAAACAAACGAGAGAGAAGAATTACACGTAAACATGGAAACATAAATCTCTGACTTGGATATGATCGAAAAAATTCTTATCGCAAACAGGGGAGAAATAGCTATCCGTGTAATCAAGACGTGTAATACTCTAGGAATAAAATCGGTCGCAGTCTATTCTGATGAAGATGTAAATTCAAAACATGTCAAGATGGCTTCAGAGTCATATCACATAGGTCCTCCCTCTCCAGCACAAAGCTACCTTAACATGGAAAAGATAGTCGAGACGGCATTAAGTTGTGGAGCTGATGCAATTCATCCTGGATATGGATTTCTCTCAGAAAATGCTGACTTTGCTGATCTTTGTGAAAAAAAGAAACTCAACTTCATAGGGCCTTCTGGAAAATCAATGAGACTTTGTGGAGACAAGATGTTGTGTAAAGCAGCTATGATAAAAGCAAAAGTACCAACCGTTCCAGGCAGTCCGGGAATTGTTGAAGAGGTGGAAAAAGCTCTTGACATAGCGCATGATATAGGATACCCAGTCATGCTCAAATCCGTATTTGGTGGTGGAGGTAGGGGAATTAGACTTGTACATGATGACAATGAACTCAAACAGGCATTTGAGCTTGCATCAGGTGAATCAAAAGCTGCATTTGGCAAGTCTGCACTTTTTGTTGAAAAGTTTCTGCCTAAAATAAGACATATTGAATTTCAATTAGCTAGAGATAAACATGGAAACGCAGTACATATTTTTGAAAGAGAATGTTCTATCCAGAGACGACATCAGAAATTAATTGAGATGTCGCCATCTCCTGTGGTTGATCAAAAAATCCGTGATGAAATAGGCCAGCTGGCTGTAAACGCTGCAGTTGCTGTAGATTATCTTAATGCAGGTACTGCAGAATTTCTCAGACTGGATGATGGTACATTTTATTTCATAGAAATAAATGCCAGACTTCAAGTCGAGCACCCAGTAACCGAGTTTGTTTCTGGACTTGATCTTGTAAAACTGCAAATCGACATTGCAAATGGAAAAGAAATGCCATTCAAACAAAAAGATCTGAAGGTAAATGGTTGTGCAATAGAATGTAGAATAAATGCAGAAGACACATTTCTTGACTTTGCTCCATCCACAGGAAGGATTTACGACGTCAATATTCCATCAGGCCCAGGAGTCAGGGTAGATACTTATCTATATCCGGGATGCACTGTTTCGCCATATTATGATTCATTGATGGGAAAACTTATCACATGGGGACAAAACTTCGAGGAGGCAAGACAAAGAATGCAAACTTCACTCTCTGACTTTTACATAGAGGGAGTGGAAAATGCGATTCCGCTCTATAGGACCATACTTGATAGCAAAGAATTCATTTCAGGAGATCTATCAACTGATTTCCTTGAAAGATTCAAGATTATTGACAGACTACGTGATGATATTAAAAAAGAAGTGTCACAAAAATCTGAGGTTGCTCTAGCTGCTACACTAATACACTCTGAATTTCTAAAAAACAGAATAAGATCACACAAGGAACACAACCCTCACTGGAAAGCACATTTGGATAGGAATTAGAAATGAAGTTCAAACTTGAAAATACTGGTGAAACTTTAGAGGGCGCAATAGTAAAGTCACTTGGAAATAATGAATTTATTATAAAAATCGGAAATAATGAACGCAGTCTAAAGATCTTAAACATGGGTCATAATAAAATTGAATTTATGCTAGATAATTCATTTCACACTACAAAATATCTGGAAAACAGTACCTCAAAGATTACAGTGGTGGTAGACGGAGTCAAACTAACCTTTAACAAACATCCAGATTTAGACAAGGTTATTTACAAAAATTCTGGTATAGAATCTGCTATTGATTCACAAGTGAGTTTGAAAAGCCAAATTCCTGGAAGAGTTGTTTCAGTAAATGTATCGCAAGGCGACAATGTAAAGAAGGGCGACATAGTGTGCGTTTTAGAATCCATGAAGATGCAGGTTTCAATTAAATCGCACAAGGATGGTGTGGTAAAATCTCTAAAAGTAAAACAAGGAACATCAGTTGCAAAAAATGATGTTCTTGCAGAAATAGAATAATACATTTGTTAAAAATTAGAAAATAAAATTAAGGAAAAGATTATTTTCCTTTCTTTAGGAAATCAATTATTTCTTGGTAGTTTGGTTCTATCAAGGGATTATCAGAAACCCACTTGTACACAATATTTCCTTTCTCGTCTACAATAAAGACAGATCGCTTAGCTGCATCGTACCCTTTGACATGTAACAAATCAGGCATTAGTATTCCATAGTCTCGGATAGTTTGACTTTTGTAATCTCCAAGCACAGGAAAATTGAGATGATGTATTTCTGCAAATGCCTTATTGGCAAACGGTCCGTCATTGCTTATGCCAATTACTTGGGCACCAAGTTTTGAGATCTCATCCCAACTGTCTCTGAAAGTACACATTTCTTTGGTGCATACTGGAGAACTTGCAGCAACAAAAAATGAAAGAACTACTTTCTTTCCTTTAAAGTCATCTAGATTTTGCATCTTAAGGTTTGTGTCTACCAAAGTAAAAGATGGTGCTTTGTCTCCAACGTTTACCATGAAAAGAGTTCTACTATCGTCATATATCAATCATTTTCAAGAATTCAAGTGTCTGCTTAATTTTTCTAGAAATTTTTATCCAATTAATTAATGGAGATTATTGATTAATTTATAAAAAAATTGATGAAAAATTCATTTCAAATTAAAATAATGATCGCATAATGTGCATAGCTTTTTATACTCTCCGATTGGCTTGTTAGCTACTTTGGTAGGAGAAGCTGCGAGTAGTTTTAGTCCAGTTTTACTAATGTTTGGATTTGCAGTTGTAGCAACAGGGCCAGCTTTGATTCTTTCCCGAATGATTGCACCTAGAAAAACTAGTAGTCCAGTGAAGTTTCTTCCTATGGAATCAGGTCAAGTCCCAAAAGAAGAAGGACGTACACATTTCATGATGCAATATTATTCCTATGTCTTGATGTTTGTTGTCTTTGACGTGATGTCGATTTTTCTATATGCATGGGGCAGTAGTATTATAGGGTTGCCAAAAACGGCAACTCTTCCGATTATTGCTTTTCTTGGGATAATGTTTGCAGCTTTTGCCTATGCTTTGAATCAAGCAGGAAGGAAAAACATTTGGTAACTCTTAAATCGAATATCAAAGGAGTTTGAGGTAGGAAAGAGAAATGCTAAAAGAATTCTTTAATCAAGATACCGCACCGCACGCTACTAATGTGCTAGTTGGAAAACTAGGTGAAGTACTTGTAAAGGCTGTTGGCAAACCTCTGGATTATGCTATAAATTGGGGTAGAATCTGGTCGTTATGGCCAGTGCATCTTGAGACTGCATGCTGTAGTGTGGAATTTGGCGCTGCCTCAAGTCCTAGATATGATGTAGAGCGATTTGGAATTATAGAGGCATTTGGTTCTCTCCGACAATGTGATCTAATCGTAGTCATGGGAACCATTACAAGAAAGATGGCGCCCAGATTAAGAATGGTTTATGATCAAATGCCTGATCCAAAGTACGTAATAGCTATGGGTGCATGCGCAATTACTGGAGGATTATATTTTGACTCATATAATGTGCTTCCTGGAATTGACGGCGTACTTCCAGTAGATGTCTATGTTCCAGGCTGTCCGCCACGACCAGAAACTCTCATTCAAGGATGTATGTTGCTTCAAGAAAAAATTAAACGGATGAAGGGCGCATAAAAATGGGCTCAGAGACTGAAAAGGACGAACAGCCCAGTGAGACTGCGGCGATATCTGAAGACGCCGAGTCTGTATCAAAAGATGAAACAAAAAAATCGCATGAAGAACAAGGCATCGATTTCTCTCCCGATTCTTCCGTTCACCCTAAACCAATACCTGAATTTGAAAAATCTATTTCTGATAAAATCGCTTCAAAATTTGGTTCAAAAATAAATGTAGACTATGTAAGATCAAGTAGAATTCGAATCTCTACAAAGAAAGAAGATATCTTAGATGTAGCATTTTTCATCCGTGATGAATTAGGATATGATCATGCCGAATCAGTTTCTGGTGTAGACTATCCAGACTCGAAAGAAATTGAAGTTGTGTATCATCTGGGGTCTTACACCGATGACAAACTCGCTACTCATGTTCTAACACTTGCTACTCGTGTGCCACGTGAGGAAATTCCAAATCCAGGAAAAGATAGCACGCGAATGACATCACTAAGAGAGGTTTTTTACAGCGTTGAATTTCATGAAAGAGAATGCTTTGAAATGTTTGGTGTATACTTTGAAGGTCACCCAGATAATAGGAGATTACTTTTACCCGAAGATTGGGCAGACATTCCTCCATTTAGAAAAGATTTCAAGATAAAGGGAAGATAAGATGACAACACCACTACCTCCAGGAATACAACTTGAAAAAGTAGATGATAGGATAATGACGCTCAATGTTGGACCACAACATCCAGGTTCAGGTCACATGAGACTTATCATAAAGGTAGACGGGGATTACATCGTTTCATGCGATCCAGATCCAGGATATGTCCATCGCGGCGAAGAAAAAATGGCAGAGTACAGAAATTACGTTCAAAACATTCCACACCTTGAAAGGCCAGTAATTCATGATTCATGTAATATTTTGTATCCGTATTGTCTAGCAGTTGAAGAACTACTGGGAATTGAAGTTCCGGAGCGAGCAAAGTACATTCGGGTCATAGCATCTGAGCTCAATAGGTGTGTCTATACACTTTACTGGCTCGCAATCTATGGCATCTTCTTGGGTCACTCTACAATGTTCATGTGGCCAGCCGGAGATCGTGAGTTATTCATTGATCTTTTGGAGGCAATGTCTGGTGCACGGGTAACTCATGCATACCTCGTGCCAGGTGGAATACGAAATGATCTGCCTGCTAACTTTGAAGAAAGATGTCTCAGACAAGTAGACTATTTTGAAAAGAGATTGAAAGAGTACCAAGCCATATTTTACAAAAATCCACTTTTAATAAGTAGAACAGAAGGAACCGGCATATTATCAAGAACGGACGCAATAAGGCTTGGCACAACTGGTTCTGTTCTGAGAGCATCAGGTGTAGACTTTGATTTACGAAAGAAGGAACCATACGATGTCTATGAAAATTTGGATTTTGAAACTGTAGTAAGGAAGGAAGGTGATTCTTACGCAAGGTCTTACATTCCATACCTTGAGATGTTCGAAAGTTGTAGAATAATTAAAGACGCAATAAGAAAGATGCCAAAGTCAGGCTCTGTACGCACAAAACTAAAACCAAATCCAAAAGGCGGAAATGACGAAGTGTACAAAAGGGTAGAATCTGGCAGAGGATCACTTGGATATTACATAGTGTCAAACAACAGACCCGAGCCATACCGAGTTAAGATTAGTGTTGGTTCCTTTAGAAATTTGATTTGTATGCCATACTTGTTAAAAGGAGAGCTGTTAGGAAACATGCCATCTGTTTACTGGGGACTTAATTATTGGCCCGTGGAGGCAGACAGGTAAATGTCAACAATCGCACCACAGTTTAGATTCAGCAGATTCGTTGGTTCATTATTTGATATAATATTCTGGATTCTGCTGCTGTTCTCGCTTATTGGACTTCCAATTGTCTTTATCATACTATTTTACATCAAAATGCCACTCGTTAATCATCAATTATTGACGCCATATCTGGCCATGACGTGGATGGCCGATCCCTCACGTACATTGCCTATAATCAAGACACTACTTCACACAACATTCTTCCATGTAGTTGCATTTCCAGGATTTGGATTCGCTGCACTTCTTGCAGCAGCTACTATATTTATCGAGAGAAAGTTCTTGGCCAAAATACAGCTTAGAGTTGGGCCTCTTTACTGTGGTAAAGTAGAGGGCATACTTCAGCTGATGGGTGATGGCTTGAAATTGATATCAAAGGAAATCATAATTCCGGCAAAAGCCGATAAACCCATCTTCTGGGTGGGACCATTGCTATTTCTTGGTACTGCAGCAGCTTTTGTCTCATTAATTCCAGTTGCACCTGGATGGGTCGTTGCAAATCCCAGTGTAGGATTACTTGCAGTTTTTGCTACAATAGGATTCTTTCCAATAATTACAGTTCTTACCGCTTGGGCTGCAAATAACAAGTGGACATTCATTGGCGGCCTCAGAGCGCTGCATCAAATGATCGCATTTGAAATCCCGTTGATTCTTTCTTTGCTTAGTATTGTTATTCTAACAGGCACACTGAATCTCTCACAAATTGTTGAATCACAGCAACATTACTGGTGGATTATCTTTGCGCCTATTAGCGCTATTGTGTTTTTCATTTGTATAATTGCTGAGCTTGAAAGAGTCCCATTTGATCTTCCAGAAGCAGAAAGCGAGATAGTAGCAGGATGGTTAACTGAATTTTCAGGTATGATGTATGGACTCATTCAGCTTGGAACATACCTGAAGCTATATGCATTTGCTGGACTATTTACAGTATTATTCCTTGGCGGATGGAATGGACCTTCGGTTTGGCCACCCCTTTCACCAGATCTGATAACTAATGGAATCACTATAGGGCCAATAACAGCAAAGATAGCTGGTCTTCCTCTCTTTGATCAAGAGATGCTCAACGGAACCCTGTGGTTTGTAATAAAAACTGTCGGAGTGATACTTGTAATTCTATTACCGCGTGGTGTCTTCCCAAGAATTAGAATAGACATGTTACTGCATACTGGCTGGTACAAATTGATAGGTCTGGCCTTCATTAACATCTTTATAGCTCTTGGATTGCTATACGCAGGTGTCTTGGGGCCTGGAGGGTTGATTCAATGAGTACTGCTGGCGGAATTATAAAAGCACTGAATTCAGGAGTCAAACATCTTGCAGTTAGAAGATTTACGCTACGCTATCCTGAGCAGAAGCTAAAATTTGTAGGTGATGGTTTTCAATTTAATCCAGAGACAGGAGTAGGAATAGCCGGGCTGCGAGGTAGACATATACTGTACCATGAACACTGTACGGGCTGTCAGCTTTGTTCCGTGGCATGTGAAGGAATAGCAGAAGCCATTGGCATGGTCAAGGTAAATGAGACTTGGAAACAAAACAAAAAGGCAATAATGCCACAGATAGATTATGGTAAATGTGTATTTTGTGGTCTATGTGTTGATGCATGCCCGTTCTATGCATTATACATGACAAATGATTACGAACTTTCGTCTTTTACCAAGTCTGCTTTGATTTACACCCCTGCTCAGCTTGCTCTCAAGCCGAAGATATCACAGGATGTGGAAATAAAAATCGATGACAGGGGTGCAACACATGGTTGATGCTGTATTTCTTGCTCTTTCTGTTTTAACAATTGGAAGTGCTATAGTGGCACTTGAGATTCGCTCGCTGATTTATGGTTCAATAGCGCTCATGATAACATTGTCTGGTATAGCTGGATTTTTCTTGTTGCTTGATGCGCCTTTTGTAGCAATGTTTCAACTCTCAGTTTATGTGGGTTCTGTTGCAGTACTAATTTTGTTCACTGTGATGTTAGTAAGACGTGAGCTGATATTCAACAAGATCGAGGATAAGCGAAGACGATATGCAGGAATAGGACTCATGCTTGCATTGATGCTTGGCATTGGTATGATAATTATTGGCTCTGGTATAAAATCGATGGAAACAAACTCTCCAACAGTAGACTATCAGAAAATAGGCAAAGACTTTCTTACGTATTATTCGCCAGCCCTTATAGTTATGGCGCTGATTTTGGCTGCATCAGTAATTGGTGCTCTGGCTTTGGCAAGAAGGGAGGATATAACAAATGACCAACGGGTTAATTGATTTTGTTCTAGTTTCAGTGGCCCTTTTGGCCATTGGGATTTATGGAATGGCAGTAAAGCGAAATGCAATTAGAATGTTATTTGGAATAGAAATGATAATCAATTCTGCGAATCTAAATTTAGTAGCATTTGCAAGATTCATTCCAAACAGCCAAGGTCAAACACTGGCACTCTTTTCTATCGCAATTGCAGCAGCCGAAGTTGCAGTTGGACTTGCACTAATTATTGTGGCATATAGAATGTACAAGAATATTGATATCGAGGACTTTAGGAGCTTGAAAGGATAATGCAGTATCTTCTACTTCAGGCAATTTTTCTGCCATTGTTACTGTCTCCAGTAGCATACTATCTTGGAAAAAAATCAGGACCAAACGCTGCAACATGGTTTAGTTTTGGAATATTGGCTTATTGTACTGCACTAGTTACACTAGCGTCATTATCAGGCACATACGAAGAACATTATCCTTGGACACAACAATTTGGAGAATTTGGACTAGTGTTAGATGGCCTGGCATCACCATTTGCAATCATAATATATGTAATCTCTACCGTTGTGGTTCTATTTTCAAAACCCTACATGGTTGCAAAGATAACAGCACAATATGAAGAAAAAATGCATGCTCAAAAGCAAGTAGTTGGTGATGGACAAACTGCAATGGTAGAATCATCATCATTGAAAAATTATGTCAATAATCAGATCGGCATTTACTATGCACTTCTTCTTGTTATGGCAATGGGTATGCTAGGTTCAATACTTGCAACAAATCTGATAGAATTTTACGTCTTCTTTGAGGTTATGTTGATTCCAGGATTCTTTATGATTGCATTCTGGGGCTATGAGGCAAAAAGAAGGGTTGCTCTACTCTTCTTCTTCTGGACTCATGTTGGAGCAGTAATTTTGCTTCTTGGTTTTCTTACAATAGGGTTCAATGCCGGTAGCTTCAACTATGCTGACATTCAAGAACATGGAATACCACATCGTCTTTTGGCACTTGCTGCTGTGGCAATAATTGTGGGACTTGGTGTAAAGATGGCTGCATTTGTTGTGCATATATGGTTACCACATACGTATAGAGCAGCTCCGACTCCACTTAATGCATTATCATCTGGAGCAATGCTAGGTGTTGGTGCCTACGGTTTCTTCAGACTGTTAATAGCGCTCTTGCCAGGAGAGTATGCTCATTTTGCTTTGTTTTTGAACCTGTGGGGAGTTGGAACCATGCTCTATGGTGGAATAATGGCACTAGTCCAAGATGACATTAAAAAATTCTTTGCTTATTCAAGTATTAGTCAAATGGGGTACATCCTTTTTGGAATAGGTTCTGCCTCGGCCTTGGGACTTTCTGGAGCTGAGATGTTGTTTGTATCACACAGCTTGGGCAAAGTAATTCTCTTCATGATGGTTGGCGCAATTATTCTTCAGGTTGGCACTAGAAGCATTACAAAGATGGGCGGGCTTGCAGGAAAAATGCCAATCACTGCAACTTGTGCAATGATTGGGGTGCTCACCCTAGTGGGCGTTCCTCCAACGAGTGGGTTCATGGCAGAATGGACAATGTTTAATGGTGCATTACAGACAGCAATTCAAGAAGGATCAATAATTAGGATGATCTCCTTTGGGCTTGGACTGATTGCGACTGTTATTACCATGGCGTATTCTTTGTGGATGATAAAAAGAGTCTTCCTTGGAAAACTTCCAGTGCATCTTGAAAATACTAAAGAAGCAAACTGGTACGTAACAGGCCCAATGATGGTATTGGCAGGATTTACAGTTGTTATTGGAATAGATCCCGATATATTTTTCAATCAAATAATTCCGTTCATGAAAGGATTGGTGGGAGTTTAGAACATGGATTTTAGCTCTCTTGGTTTTAGTGCTAGTGCGTTAAATGTGTGGGCAATTTGGATATTGCCGTTTGTTGGTGCATTGGTAATACCTGCTGTGGCAAAAGTATCAAAAAAATCTCCAGGATATGTGGCAGTAGCATTTGCTCTGGTCAGTGCTATTTCAGCTGCAACACTAATCCCACTTGCATTACACAACCAAGAAATTCATAATCAAATTCCATGGATATCGTCAATCGGACTAAAAGCTGGCATCTTGGCAGACCCATTGGCTGCAATAATGACCAACATAGTTGCATGGATATCACTTTTGATTTTTATCTACAGCACGGGTTACATGAAAGGCGACAAGGATCTAATGAGGTTCTTTTTCTGGATGTCTTTCTTCATTGGCTCTATGCAGCTAATTGTATTATCCGATAATTTCTTGCAACTCTTCTTTGGTTGGGAGGGTGTAGGTCTTGCATCATATGCGCTAGTAGGATTTTGGTATAGGGACAAAAAGAAAGATCATGTAGGAATCGAAGGGCGTACAGTCCTTGGCTTGTTGGATTATTACTCTCCTACTCAAGCGGGAATGAAGGCATTCATCATGACCAAAGTTGGAGACATTATGATGTTAGCTGGAATGTTCCTAATCTTTGCATTTGCAGGAACATTTGGATTTAAGGAATTGGCGGCAAACACAGGCTGGGCAACTGCCATGTCTTCTCAAAACCTTTTGATCCCGGCTGCAATTTTGTTATTTGGAGGAGCTATAGGCAAATCAGCACAATTTCCACTAAACGAATGGTTACTTGAAGCAATGACTGGCCCTACTCCAGTTTCTGCACTCATTCATGCAGCCACAATGGTAAAGGCTGGTGTATTTTTGGTAGCAAGATTGGGCCCGTTGTTCTTTGCCTTAGCTGCAGCTGGTATTAGCATGGATCAATTCTTTGAAGTAATAACTTGGGTTGGAGCAATCACGGCGTTTCTATTAGCTACTCAAGGAATGGTTCAAACCGAAATAAAGAAAGTACTTGCATATTCAACAGGCTCACAAATTGGTTACATGATGATGGCTCTTGGCATAGCTGGGCTTTCAAGGCAATTTGTAGATGGTTACACTGCAGGTTTCTTCCAGCTTATTTCACATGCGATGTTCAAAGCTTCCTTGTTCATGGCCGCAGGCTCATTGCTACATGTAGTTGGGTCTAGGTTTATGACTGACATGGGAGGACTTCGAAGGCTTATGCCAAAGACGTATGTCTTCATGTGGGCAGCAGGACTAGGATTAATGGCTGCTCCGTTTATTACGTCAGGTTTCTGGAGTAAAGATGCCATTTTTGCAGCTGTGTATCAGTCGGGTAACACCTGGGCTATGCCGATATTTATCATGGCGGTGATTACTGCTGTGATGACAACATTCTACACTACTAGGATGATTGGAATAGTCTTTTTTGGTAACAAGAGCAAACACGTAGAGCACTTGGAGAAGGAAGGATACCATATACATGAAGCAAGTCCTGTGATGTGGATTCCATATGGAATTTTGGCAGCTCTTACAATTGGAGTCGGTGTTCTGGGCTTGGCGTTTGAACGTAAACTACACAACATTTTCACAGCATATCTATCCTCAACATTTGGAATCCAGTCTCAAGTAGGGGCAGTTGCTACGGGATCCTCTCAACTACTTGGTGGATTTTTAGAGGGTGTTAACCCAATTGCACTAGTCGCTTCTCTTTCCGCATTTGCAATTGGATTTGTGCTAGGGTACATTTTCTACATTGGAAAATTTGTAGATCCTGCAAAATTTGTAAATTCAAATATTGTATTTTACGCAATACACAAGTTTTTCCTCAACAGGTGGTATCTTGACGCATTGATCAACTGGACATTTGTTGTAGGCCCGTTATATCTTGCAAGAGGAGCCTATCGCTACTTTGAAGACAGAGTAATGGAAGGGCTCAACTTGATACCTGAAAAAACTATGGCAGGTGGTGCAAGAATATTACAATCTACACAAACAGGAATTTCTCAATCTTACTTGTATGTATTTGGTGCTGGCATATTGATAGTAGTGTTACTACTATTTGTTTAGGTGAAAAAATGTGATGGACTTTACCTCAACACCAATAATTCTAACTCTGATGCTAGGAGCAGTCGGAGTAATAATTCCAGTAATTAGTGTAGTAAGAAAAGAGAAGAACGATTCCCTTTATGGTGGTATTGCATTTGCCGCACTGGCTGCAGCAATTGCGTTTGTTGTATATCAAATACTTTCAAACCACGTTACACCTGGAGCAATTTTCTCAAAAGGCGTGCTTTCAAATGACATGTTCGGATCTTTCTTTGCAATTGCAATGTTGATAGTCAGTGTAATGACAACGGTTGGTTCATTCAGCTACATGCGAGGAAAAGCAAATCCGGCTGTCTACTATTCCCTGATAATATTATCAGCAATAGGCATGGTACTGATTGCATATTCGACTGATCTAGTAATGTTATTTGTTGCCTGGGAATTGATGAGCATTCCAACTTATGTGTTGGCTGGATTTAACAAAAAAGATCCAAGTTCAAACGAAGCAGCTATCAAATACTTTCTATTTGGAGCTCTATCTTCAGGAATAATACTCTGGGGAATATCAATAGCATACGGCCTTACGGGTTCAACTAACATAGGACAAGTGATAGCTGGCTTTTCACATCTAAGCCCAGACATGGCACCTCTGGCCATACTCGCCGTTGGAATGTTCATAGCTGGATTTGGATTCAAAATCGGCTTGGTGCCTTTCCACATGTGGCTTCCAGATACGTATGAGGGAGCACCACCAACAATCGCTGCATTACTTGCAGCAGGAACAAAAAAAGCTGGTTTTGCCGCAGCCCTGCGTGTAATAGTAATGGGCGCAATAGCCCTTAATCTTAACTGGTCTCTTGCCCTTGCTGTAATAGCTATAGTTACTATGACTTGGGGAAACTTGGCAGCCATAAGGCAGAAAAATATCTCAAGAATGCTTGCGTATTCTAGCATCAGCCATGCTGGATACATTCTGATTGGTTTGAGTATAGCGCCATTTTCTGCAATTGGTATTGCAGCTGCCCTCTTTCACATTCTAAACCATGCTGTCATGAAAGCTGCAGCGTTCATAGCTGTGGCAGGAATAGCCGTAACACTGTCTATCACTCATATTGACAAGCTTCGTGGACTTGGAAGACGAATGCCAATTACTTCACTTGGACTAGTCATATCGCTTTTAGCTTTGGCAGGAGTTCCACCCCTCAATGGATTTTGGAGTAAGCTCATGTTATTTGGTGCTGCAATAAATGCTGGTGCTTCTATACCTTGGGCGCCATACTTGGCTGTGGCAGGAGTACTAAACAGTGCATTGTCTCTTGCATACTATGGTTGGATAATACGAAAGATGTACTTTGAAGAAGGCGAATCTGAAAAGAGAGTGAAAGAACCGAGATCCATAATAGCTGTCATGATATTTTCAATAATCTTTATGGTTGGAATTGGAGTGTATCCAAGTCCATTTATTGAATTTGCAAAATCAGCTGTTCCAGTTCTCGCAAATCTTTCTACTATACATTAAGCATAGTAAGATCTAGTAGACTATCGAGTCTTCTTCTTGCTGGACCGTCATCCATTTTTCTAAGCGCTATCTTGGCTTTCTTTGAGTAATTGTTTAGCAACATGTCCATGTGATCAAAAACATTACGTGGATCTGAGCTTTTCTTAATCAGCGTGTTGAATAGCTTATCCTCGTTATTCCAATCCTGTAAATCATCGCGAATCTGGTAGGCAATTCCCATGTTCTTACCATATTCAGCAAATGCCATGATCTGCTCCTCATTGCCGCCTCCTAGGATGGCGCCAATCTTTGTTGCTGCTTCAAATGCAGTTGCGGTCTTGTATTCAATGACTTTGAGGTAGTCATCAAAGGTGATATCCTCACTTGTCTCTAGTCTTGTTTCTATCATCTCGCCATCACTCATCATCATGGCTGTATTTGCAAGTTCTCTTGCTATTCGTGAGTTGTCAAGACGTGAAGATATGTTAAGAATCAATCCAAGAACAAAATCGCCAGTCATTATGCTTGTGTTATATCCATACTTGATGTGAAATGGATCCTTTCGTCTCCTTAAAATCTCATTATCTATTATATCGTCATGAATTACAGATTCAGTGTGTAATAGTTCTACTGCGCAAGCAGCGATGAAAGCATGTTCGTTACACTTGCCAACACTTTCAGCAGCCAAGACAAGAATGATGGGTCTTATTCTTTTTCCTCCCTCAAGTGCATATTGCAGAGGCTCAAAAAATTCTGAAGCGGAATAAAGTTCTAGTTCTTTTTTAAGTGCTTGATTTATTGAATCAATATAGTTTTTGTAGTCTTTGATTAACGGATTGATCTCAAAGTTTTTTCTATCCAAAAAACTGCACTATCGTGCGTAGGAAATGGTAAGAATATTAATGCTTTTGTATAGGTGCTCCAGCCGGGATTTTCATCATATAGAATTTGAACCCGGGTCGGAGGATTGAAAGTCCCCCATGCTTGACCGGTCTACACCACTGGAGCCTGACCTGCATCCTGTTTCTTATCCATAAAATCCTTTTGGAGTCATTCAAAAGATTTTTTTAGTACTGAATTTTGATAAATCGCATGAGCACACTCATTCAAAGAATTGATAGAATCATTGAAGAACAAAGTCTCCTAAAACACAAATTCTACGTAATGTGGAATGAGGGCCAACTATCACTTGAATCCCTTAGTGGTTATTCCAAAGAGTACTTTCAGTTAGTAAAATCTGTTCCTTCCTTTGTTGGAGAAATAATGAAAAACAGCCCCTCAGACCTACGAGGAAAAATATCAATAAACCAAAATGAAGAATATGAACATATTGAACCTTGGACAAAATTTGCAGGTTCCTTAGGAATCTCGCATGACCAAATACAAAATTACATGGGGCTTGATAAGACAAGGAAGGCGGTATCTAACCTATCTGCATTGATGACTTCCTTTGAAGAAGGTGCAGCGGCAATGTATGCACTAGAACAAGAAATTCCAAAGATCAGCCTCTCAAAGATTGACGGTCTGAGGAAATTCTATGGTATAGCAGACGATGATGCAATTGAATACTTCAGAATTCATACTGAGGCTGATATTAGACACGCGGCACTATGGAGAAAAGTCCTTGAAAAATCGCCAGCATCCAAAGAAGATGATCTAGTTCAAATTGCTAGCAAGTCAATGGAATCTCAGAATCTCTTACTGGACAGTTGCTATCAAGCATATTGCTAGCTCTATACCATTTTATATTACATACCGAATTGTTCTGTCGTTGGGCCCATAACTCAGCTTGGTAGAGTAACCGGCTCATAACCGGTGAGCCAAGGGATCGAAGCCCTTTGGGCCCATCAATTTAAATCTCAATTAATTTTTGTTATATGTTCTAAAAGAAAACTCGGCTTAGTATTCTACTTTCACACTTGTTTAAACCATGAAACCAATTTTAAAATAATCAGTTAACTATCTTGATTTGGCTGCAATGAGGAATCAGAGTTATGGCTGAAATGTATGATGTAAAGGCATTTGTCTGAGCTGCCAAAAATCTAAAAGTGATCTGATAAATTTGACACAAAGAACACAGTCATGAAACGTTACAGAGTATATATAAAGCCCATATATAAACAGCGGAATGCCCCAAACAAAACCTATCGTTAGTATTGAAAATGTTGTGGCTTCTGCTTCAGTTGATCAACGCATTGATCTTAACGTTATCACTCAAACTTTTCCTGATGTTGAATATCATCCTGATCAATTTCCAGGTCTTGTCTTTAGAATAAAATCTCCCAAGACTGCAACACTGATCTTTAGCTCAGGTAAAATGGTTTGTACCGGTGCAAAATCTGAAGAACAAGCAATCAAAGCAGTGCGAAGTGTAGTACAAAAATTACGCAAAGGAGGAATTAAAATAAAAAAAGATGCGGTTATAGTCATCCAAAACATAGTGGCCTCAGCCAGTCTTGGAGGCAGAATACATCTAGAACAGGCAGCAAGAAGCCTACCCAGGAGCATGTATGAGCCAGAACAATTTCCTGGTCTGATACACAGAATGCTTGATCCCAAAACTGTTATCTTGTTATTTGCATCAGGAAAATTGGTTTGTACCGGAGCAAAGAAAGAGTCTGATGTATACCGTGCAGTACATAATCTACACACACTACTTGAAGAAAAAGAACTAATGATCTATGAAAGCTAAATGTATAAGCTTTTTTGGTTTTATGTCGCGTTCATTTGTTTTTTAATCCGCTCAAACGTTTGTTCATCAAGCAGTTTTTCATGATATAATATACTTGAGATCTGTATAACATCCATAACTTCATGTAATTTTACACCTTCTGAAGCCAAAAGTTCTCTTGCGCCTTCAAATCTATTTACTATCACAAACGCGTCAGTTACGATCATTTTAGCATCCTTTAATGCCCTGATGGCATTAACTAGGGATTGTCCTGTTGTTCCCACGTCATCAACAAGTAGTACCTTTGTTCCTTGTATTATCTTCCCCTCGATTAGACTACCTGTGCCATAGTCTTTTGGTTTTTGTCTGATGTATACAAGTGGCTTCACTGTTTCTATTGCTAATGCAGAAGCTATCACAAGTCCAGATGTTGGTACTGATGCAATACAATCAAAGCTATCCAGGCCAATTTTTTCAGCTATGGTGTTTTGAAGATGTTTTATCATCTTTCTAAATTGGTGTGGAAAACTTGGTATTATTCGAAGATCAATGTAATATGCACTCTTCTTTCCACTAGAAAGGTTGAAATCTCCAAATTTTATGGCAGTACTTCTCTGTAAAAATATTGCAAATTCTTTGACAAAATCCACAGCAAAATTTACCGAACTAGATTTATTTTAACTGTCCCATCGATATGGTATGCCTGAAATTTGGCTTAGCTACGGTCCAACAGAAGTTGTATTGGACATAAAGGCTGAGAACCTTGAGAGACAAATAGGACTAGAGGGCACAAATTTGAGCAATTCTGACATTGTCTCAAAATTGCAGTCAATAGATCTTACAAAACCAACCGAGATTGTTATTTTGGAATCTACAAAAGCTGTTCAAAAAGTAATCTCCGGCTTGTTGGAAATTTGTAATCAAAAATCACTTTCCAAACCCAAAATTCTTGTAGATAAATCAAATCTGAATCTTGTCAAAAACATGTTCTCTGATCCTTCCATATTAATTTCTGAATTTAACAATTCTCAGCTAACAAGTACAAATCTTATGTTTGTCGGTGAAATGGAATTTGATGGGTTATTTGGATATAGCACAGTATCTACAAAGTTATTGCGAAGATTTGGAAAAGAACAGATGTTAGAGGCATATGAAAAGAAAAGTGGAAACATGCCGCATCCCGGAGAAGATTTGTCAACTATTGAGGTGGCAAAAAAATTCACAGATGGATTTGAGATATCATCACTTGAAGTGGTTGCAAATTCATCAGGAGTAGTTGATGTATCTGTAGGACATCCATCTTCCACAATAGCGCTCTCCAAATCTCTGTCTTCTGCAATGATAAATGACGTAGGTAAACATAGGGTGTTGTTTATCAGCACTGGCAAGGAAGCAAGCAATGAAACATTAAACAGATCACTTTCTGCATTATGGAATTGTGCAAATGCTGCAAAAGAAGAGGGCCTTGTAATACTTTTGGCTGAGTGTAAAAATGGACTGGGGGCAGAAGCCCTTCTTCAATATGCCGAAGGCAGTATGAGCTTGGACAGGTTAAAGAATCCTGCCAAGTATGTTGATGGCATGGAAAATCTTCTCTTCCTAATTGAGATTCAAAAACTATTCAAAATTGGGATCGTCTCTGTATTACCTCATTACTATAGCAAAGAAAAGCTTGCAATGATTCCATTTGGGGGAACCAAAGAATCAATGGAATATGTGCTCAAAACATATGGTGAGAGACAAAAAGCTATCATAATATCAGATGGCTCGCATGTTCTACTGAGGTAATATGGAAAACGGAAGAGGCGCACAAAGAAAAGCTAGAATCATAACAAATACAAATATTTTTTTTCTTTTTGAGGAAAGTGGTGATATGTCATCTAGGGGTTTTACATCTGGACTTCTCATGCTTAACGCCAATACAAAAAATGCCATTATGAAATATCCTGTAACTACAAGTATTCCTATGCTAACATAAGTGAGAAGTCGGTGCCATTTTATTCCAAACGTCGCTCGTGCCATGTGACCACCATCAAGCTGCCATGCTGGAAGAAGATTCAAGAAAGTAATGAGAAATCCAAACCAAGCTGCTAACAAAACTGGTGACATGATGAGTTCTTTTCCTGGTATGTGTTTGCCTGCAAGAGCAATTGTCGCATCCATGAGAACACTTGAGTGAATATCTACAAGTCCTTGTTTTGCGGATAATTCCTGAACAGACGAAATTGGTATCAAAGGAGAAATGGACGCACCATAGGTTGAAACAAGTATCGCAACAACAAGACCTGCTATAGGTCCTGATATTCCAACATCGAAAAGTATGTTTCTATTTATGATTAGGCCGCGTGACATAATAAGAGCACCAAATGTAGGAATAAATCCAATTATTGGAATTCCTGGAATAAAATATGGCCAGCTTACTCTGAGTTTATGTTTTTTTGATGCTATGATGTGGCCTAATTCATGTATGCCAAGAATTCCTATCAATGATATTGTATAAAAAATTGCTATGGAAAGAGGGTCTCCAACCTTTGCAATCGAATTTGTTGATACTGCACGATAGTATCCATCTATCATTACTGTCACGATGGTTCCAGCAAACAGTACACGGGGAATCCATGCCTTTCTAGCTGTAGGAGGTTGGAATCTTGATATTGTGATAAATGTACCTTTCGAATTTTTCTCTAGTCTTGCAATGAGATTTCTCTGTTCCATGTTTTGTGCAAGATCTCTGAATTTCTCTGTTACAATTGTTTCATTTATCTCAATTTCCAAAGATCTAGCAGTTTGGTTTATCCCTTTTATGGTGCAAAAAGTAGAAACAGTAGATATGACCTCATCTATAGTTGGTGCGCTCAATCAATACCTCTGTAATTCATTTACATTAATTCTTTTATTTGCTTAAAGTTAAATAATTAATAATTCAAGTATTCCCATATGCAAGTGGCTCTCCGTGACATTGGTAACTGCGTAATTAGAAGATGTGATCCCTCTGATATAATCCCTGTAATGGAGATCAACCTGAAAACCCTGCCAGAACACTATTCAGATTATTTCTATGAAAGCCTACTTGCTGAGTTACCAGAGGCATTTCTTGTGGCTGAAGCTGAGCAAAAATTAGTTGGATACATAATGTGTAAAATTGAATATGGTTTTTCAAATTTCAAAAAACTCGGGTTTGTGAAAAAAGGCCATGTTGTCTCTATTGCAGTTTTACCCGACCATCGGCAGAAGGGAATTGGTAGGGCATTAGTTGAAGAGGCCATAGTAGGTGTAAAACTAAAGAAATCAGACGAACTATATCTTGAGGTGAGATGTAGTAATAACGAAGCAATAAAGTTGTATGAGAAACTTGGTTTTATAATAAAACAGAGACTGAAGGCATACTACCGAGATGGCGAGGACGCTTATCTTATGACAATTGAATTCTCATACTAGATTAAAATAAATAACTCTGCAAAAGTGTTTAGCGTTATGGCAAAACGACGTTCTGTTGGAATAATGATCTTCGTCTTATCAATAGGGGGATTCTTTGTATATGCATATTTGTTGATGCTTTCAGAATGGAGCCCAATAGTGCTTCAACTCTCAGTACTTATGGCAGTGGGAGGAATTTTGGGAGTAATATCTTGGATAGGATATAACATGGCTACATCCAGGCCGTCACCCTCTTCTTTTATTACCGATGATAAAAAATAATCATCTAGATATTACAGCATCTACTACGGCTTGGTAAAACCTTGGACCTACTGGTCTGACAATTTTTGCACCAAGTATCTCTGACTTGAATTTTACAACTGATAAGAAATGATTAGTGACTGCTTCTGAGACCTGATTTTTTTTATCTGAATGTATGTGACAATAATAATGAAGTACTCCTTTTTGTTTTAATGCCTTTATGGCAATATCCAAAAACTCATCTGATCTCTCGGGAAGTAACATTAGAACCCTATCTCCACTGCCAACTAGTTTTTTTTCTATAATGTCTGTAGCGTCTCCTTCTATTGACTCTACTGTACCCTTTAACTTGTTAAGGATGACATTTTCTGAACAGAGTTTTGCTGCATGTGGGTTTATGTCTATGTTATAGACGTGACATTTTTTCTTTTTTGCAGCGACTATGGAAAACATTCCTACTCCACCGAACATATTGATGATTATTTCTCCATCTTTTACTAAATCAGCTATTCTGAGACGTTCAGTTGCAAGCCTGGGTGAAAAGAATGTCTTTTCAACATCCACCTTGAATCTGCAGCCATGTTCTCTGTATTCTGTTTCCATATTGTCTTCTCCTGCAAGCAATTCTAGCTGGCGAATTCGGTAATCTCCTTCTACTGGGGATGATTGATAAAAGATTGACTTGGCAGTTTTCACCTTTTCCAAGAGAATCTCACCTATTAGCTTTTTTTTGGAAAGTAGGGCATCTGGAATTCTTAATATTATTATGCTTCCTATCTGATCAAATGCACCGTATAGCTCTTCAGTTTCCTCTGATGTCAGTATGTTTGCCATTGCTTGTTTTAGCATCTTTGTCAATTTCTATAATAGAAATGCCCCGATTGTTTTTGTCCTCTGTCTAATCTACTTTCTGATTTGTTCACTCGTGGCCTCATACTTGTTTCATCTCTTCGATAAGTAATATCAAGTGACCTCAAAAATTGATTCATCCCTTCAGCTTTTGACATTGGGGATGTCGCGTGTCCTTCTCTACCGGGGTTACCGTGGAATATTACAAGAGAATCTGAAATCAAATCCATAAGCTGTATGTCATGATCAATTATTATTGCTGATTTTCCATAGGAACGAACAAATCTCTGAATTAATTTTGCTATTGTAATTCTGTCCTCTACATCAAGAAACGCAGAAGGCTCATCAAGTGCGTATAGATCAACTTTTTGTAATAAACATGTGGCAATTGCTACTTTCTGAAGTTCGCCGCCTGACAAATTTTTAACTGATTTATTGTAGAGTTTTTTTATTTTCATAGGATGAACAATAAGTTCTTCCTCTGTTGTTCCGTCTATACCTCCATTATTTGCCCTTTCTAACAAGGAAACAACTTCAACGTCATAATCATTTGAAAGATATTGCGGCTTGTACGCTATTTTGATTTTGGTATCGATCACTCCAGAATCTATTTTCTCAACACCAGCTATCATCTTCATCATAGTTGTTTTTCCTAACGCATTTGCACCTACTATTCCAAGTACCTCGCTCTTTCGGATTCTGCCTGCATCTACTATTAGAGAAAAATTGGCAAATTTCTTCTCCAAGGCGGAATATTCAATAATGTTTTCTATCATGACAAACTCATCTGCTGACGTGGATGCGTCGAATCTAAACGCTGCATCTCTAAACCTTACATTCTCATTGGGTAAGTAACCATCCAAGAATACATTTATTCCGACTTTTGTTGAAAGCATGTTTGCAACTATTCCATATGCTGCAGGCTCTCCATAAACGATTTCAATAAAGTCGCTGAGATAATCAAGCAAGGTTAGGTCGTGCTCAACCACCATGACGCTTTTTTCAATCTTTGCAAGATTCTGTATAACGCGTGCCACACCAATTCTCTGAAAAACATCATTGTATGAAGAAGGCTCGTCAAAAAAGTAAAAGTCTGCCTCTCTTGAGGCTGCTACTGCTACTGCAATCCTCTGTAATTCTCCACCGCTCAACTCAGCTATCTTGGTCTCAAGAGCATTTTGCAAACCAAGTTCTTGTACAAGCTCAGGAATCTTATTTCGTTCATCATATTTTTCAAGCAACTCTCTTGCAGTTCCATCAAAGACCTTTGCAAGATTGTAGACTTGTTGTGGTTTTATAGAAGCCTTCAAATCATTATTTGAAATTTTTTCGAAATGCAACTTTAATTCCGTACCTTGGAAATGTTTCAAAACATCGCTCCATTCTGGAGGTGAAGAGTAATCACCAAGATTTGGCCTGAGATTTCCAGACAAAATACTCACTACAGTACTTTTTCCTATTCCATTCCTTCCAAGTAAACCCATTACTTGGCCTTTCTTTAAGGCAGGAATTCGATATAGTCTAAATGAGTTTAATCCATATTGATGAATCTTATCAGATTTTAATTCCTCTGCAAGATTGACAATTGTTATTGCATCAAAAGGACAAACCTTTACACAAATCCCACATCCGTTGCAGATGTTCTCATCGATCTGAGCTTTTCCAGTCTCTTGATTTAGTATTATGCAGTCTGCCCCTGATTTGTTTACGGGACAATATTTGATACACTCAAGCCCGCACTTTTTTGGCTGGCAGGCTTCCTTATCAAGAACTGCTACTCGATGAGTCATGACTAACAAACGCCATCCTGAATTTATATCTCTATCAAGCAAGATTAATACAGGACATTATTTGCCAAACTATCAAGCCGGCCATAGCGTTGGGGTCCGACCCGGTCCCATTCCGAACCCGGAAGTCAAACCCAATGTCGCTACTGTGTTACTAAGGTGCGAGAGCCCTTGGGAAGCAGTAGTGCTGGCGCCCTTTCTATTCTAATGCAACCGAATTGGGAGAACCTTTCCATATTGCCTGTGTAGCAATACTTTTGTCAATACCTCTCTTTTGTGCGTCATCAGGAAAGTTTTCTACGTAATCTGATATCAGCGCCCTTATAGTCTGGTCAATCTCTTCTACCGAATCCGTATCCGTGAAAAGATATGGTATCTCGTTGCAACCTACTACATATCCGTTGGCGTTAGGATCTATGGTAAAAGTTAGTTTAGGTAATTTTTGAATTCCTACCATCCTATTTTATATTGTAACAAAGACTAAAAAGATCTCTGTTTATTTGATAGATCTATGACCAACTGCGCAATCTGCGGCGAAAAATTTACCGATGATATCAGATTTCTCAACCACATGATGGAAAAACATGGATTTAGGAATCCAAATGTTGGCACTACTGATAGAAACAGTCGGGGATACTAGTTCAATTCTAAATCTGCTTTAATGGTATCTTTTGGCTGTTTGAAAGAAGGGTTCTTACTCGCATAAAGAACGCCCTTGTAGTCTTGCAATCATTTCCGTATATTAGAGGAATATCCTTCACAGGAATTTTTCTAGATTTTCCCGTTAGGATGAAGGAAATTAATGGTAAAACTCCTGCTCTTCCTCCATATGCTGTTTTGTCTGTCACAAACCAAAACATTCTTGTTGAATCGTAATCCTTTGGAAAGATCTCTGATTTAATTTCTTTACCGATATCAGTATAGTGACCGACAATTAGGATATTTTTTCCCGCAAGAGACTTGGCAATATTTGCAAATTTTGAGCAATGATAACAGCTATCGTCATAAATCAATATCGGCAAGAGATCTCTGATCTTCATGTCTTTAATTGACTTGCTTTAGATTAAAATTTTGTGAAATAACTTTTTATTGGCTCCAAGTACGCTAAAAATCATGGGTTTGAGTTCGCACAATGATTGTCTAGAAATTCAAATTTTAGAACAGATATGGGCCTAAATTACTATCATATTCTCAAAAGAGTGCGAGAAGCCAGAAAACTTGTTATCAAAGGGACAACAGCTGCAGGTTCTGGTCATCCTGGTGGGTCATTTTCTATGGCCGAAATCATGGGATGTGCGTACTCCAAATTCCTTCATTATGATCCAAAAAACCCTCTTTGGCAGGACAGGGATAGGTTAGTTCTATCAAAAGGCCATGCATCTCCTGGACTCTTTTCAAATTTGGCAGTTGCAGGATACTTTGATAAACCTGAAATGGAAACTTTACGAAAATTTGGAAGCAGGCTGCAAGGTCATCCTGATTTCAAGTGCCCTGGAGTTGAATTCTGTGGTGGTTCACTTGGTCTGGGACTGTCATTTTCAATTGGTATGGCACTTGCAGCAAGAATAGATCGCAAAACGCATCACATTTACACTATAATAGGCGATGGCGAATCCGATGAGGGTCAAGTCTGGGAGGCAGCCATGGCGGGATCAAAATTTAAGCTTGATAACTTGACAGTTTTCCTGGACAGAAACTTCATCCAACAAGACGATTATACTGAAAGAGTCATGCCCCTTGACGAAGAACTAGTTGGTGATGATATTTCTGAAATGTGGAAAAACGCAGCAAGATGGAAAGTGGGTGATAAATGGAGAGCCTTTGGATGGAATGTTATAGAAATAGACGGTCATCGCATAGAACAGGTTGTAAAGGCAATACACTCTGCGCTGCAGACTAGAGGTACACCGTCACTAATTGTGGCACGAACTATTAAAGGAAAATCAGTTGAACACATGGAGGATAATCCAAAATGGCATGGTGTTGCACCAAATCCGAAAATCTCTCCAATAATTGAACTCGAACTTGATTGTCAGTTTCTTATCGCGCCGTCTATTATTGCAGGAGACATGGCCAACCTAGAAAATGAAGTAAAAAGAGCATCTCATGGCAGAGCTGACTTTATACATCTTGATGTAATGGATGGCCAGTTTGTTCCTAACAAAACATTTGATCATGAAAAAATAAAGCAACTAAGGCCAATTACTCAAATTCCATTTGACACTCATCTTATGATAAATGAACCGGTAAAGCATGTTAGGGACTATGTTAATGCTGGCAGCGATATAGTCACAGTCCATGCAGAAGTTTGTGATGAATCAAGCTTTGGAGAAATTCACGACATTCTACGATCAAATGAGATAGGTCTTGGTCTTGCAATTAATCCTGACACAGAATTGACCTCTTGGTCTGAAAAGTTCATTCCAGATTTGGATCAATTGATAATAATGTCAGTCATTCCTGGAAAGTCAGGCCAAAAATACATCGAGTCAACTCACGAAAAAACTCAAAGAATATCGAAATTCCTTGCAGAACGAAACTTCCAAGGCTTGATTGAGGCAGACGGTGGTGTGGATTTATCAAACGTGGAATCATGCTTCTTGGATGGTGCTAGAGTATTTGTTGGAGGCAGCGCCATAATAGGACAAAAAGATGTGCGTTTAACCATAATGGAATTCCGAAAGCACCTTATGCATGCAAGAAGAAAACTTTTGATAAATAAAGCTCATAGTCTTGGCGGTACAGAACTTGTAACCAAATGGATAGATCTTCACGAAGTGGGAAAAAAGAAAACAGAACTTCTCCAGATTGCAAAGGAGGCAGGTTTCACATGACAGAGTTTGCAGATATGCGAACAGTTTACGGAGAAACTTTGATCAAGATTGGAGAAGAAAATCCAAACGTGGTTGTGGTAGGCGCAGACACTACTGATTCGCTTAAAACAAAGCCATTTGGTAAAAAATTTCCAAATAGATTCTTCAACGTGGGTATTGCAGAGGGGAACCTAGTAACTATCGCCGCAGGTCTTGCCAACGAAGGAAAAATTCCTTTTGCCAGTACATATGCTGCCTTTCTGCCTGGCAGGTGTGTTGATCAGATAAGAAATGCAATTGCATATCCTACAAGAAACGGAAAAAATGGACTAAATGTGAAGATGGTTGTTTCTCACGGTGGTCTGAGCGTGGGCGCTGATGGGGGATCTCACCAACAAATTGAAGACATTGCAATAATGCGAGCCATCCCAAACATTAAGGTCCTAATTCCGGCAGATGCAGTTGCAGTAGCAAAACTTACGCAACTAATTTCACAACTGTATGGGCCGTTTTACATGAGAATGACAAGATCAAAAGTGCCAATCATACATTCACAAGAACAGGAATTTCAGCTGGGCAAAGGAATTGTATTGCGTGATGGCTCTGATTGCACTATTGCAGCGTGTGGAATAACAGTACAGATGGCACTTGATGCTGCTGACGCACTAAAACAGGAAGGAATCTCCTGCAGGGTGATAGACATGTTCTCAATAAAACCAATGGATTCTGATCTTTTGGAAAAAGCAGCACGTGAGACAGGCGGTATTGTTACATGTGAAGAGCACAATATTATGGCAGGCTTTGGCTCTGCCGTCTCTGAGGTCATCTCTGAGAAATATCCAATATACATGAGACGAATAGGTGTAAGAGACCAATTTGGTGAATCTGCTCGAGACAGTGAAATCCCGCTATTATTAGAAAAACATGGTATGACATCAATTCATATATCTAATGCTGTTAAGGATATCAGGAGTAAGAAACAATGAAAATATTCCTTGATACTGCAAATCTTGCTTCGATAAAAATGTACAATGACATGGGTCTTGTAGACGGAATCACAACCAACCCGTCACTTTTGGCAAAGGAGGGAGTAGACCCGCAAAAAACTATGGAAGAGATTGTTCGAATTGTAAAAGGCGATGTTAGTCTGGAGGTAGTAAGTACAGAGACTTCCGGAATGGTAGAAGAAGGAAGACGTCTTCAAAAATATGGCAAAAATGTTGTTGTAAAATGTCCACTAACTGCAGAAGGGCTCAAGGCATGCAAAATTCTAACATCTGAGGGGATACCTGTTAATGTGACTCTATGTTTTTCCGTAAATCAGGCCATATTATCTGCAAAGGCAGGTGCAAAATATGTTAGTCCGTTTATCGGAAGATTGGATGATAATGGGCAGGATGGAATTCATCTAATTAAAGAAATTCATGAAGTATTCCAAAATTACAAATTCAGCACACAGATTCTAGTTGCAAGTGTAAGGCACCCTATGCACGTTGTAGAGGCAGCAAAGATTGGAGCAGATGTAGTAACCTTACCTCCTGATGTATTAGGAAAGATGTTAAAACATCCTCTAACTGACATAGGGCTAAAGAATTTTCTTGCAGACTGGGAAAAACTCAAGAAAGAAAATCCAAGCATCAGAATTTAGCTATAACTATAGTCAACTGTTAATGTTTTCCAATCCACTGGTATCTGTATTCTTCGTCAAACAATTCTGATTTGATGTCATTGTAGTCTGTTTTGGAATGCAGTCTGGCTTCAAAAAATCCTAGACTTCCTTTGTATGGGATTGGTACTCTAAGCTCTTTTGGGTTTTTCAATAAAAACCCGTACTTGTGGTCAAGAAATTCTCTACTTGCAAAGTGCTTATTATAATCAGACTTTAACTCATTTGTGGTATTGTATACCTTGACATCGTAAAGTTCTGCTCTGCCTATTATTACTCCAGTCCTAAGATTTTCTTTGTCAATTCCTAGTTTTTTGCAAATCTCTGTTTTTATTCTAAGTGGGGCATGAACAAGAAATTCACCTCTAAATTTGGTATTCCATGTTCTCAACTCGATAGTTTTCTTGCCCTGAATTATGAGATCAGCATATGGTTGAGAAACTGACAGGCATTTCATGTCAGTCTGTTCCTAGTACGTTTAAGACTCGCTTTGGAATCTCATTTAACCTGCTCACAGCAAGGGTACGTTCGTAGCCCAACCTTCTCAAGTTGTTTGCTATTGTGATCGCATATCCAGTGTCATGACCAACACCTATTGCTACCATCTTTATGCCTAGGAGCTTGAAATCTCTCATTACTGATCTGACAGCATCTGGATCTGATGGCTCTCCGTCAGTCAGTGTAAGAAAGATGTCAGGTTTTTTTGAACGTACTGTGGGCAATAAGAGATTGTAAACTTCAGCTAACGGTGTGCTGCCGTTGGCCTTTATTTGTGCAAGCCTCTTTGCTGCTGTATTGTTCCATTGCAAGTTTTCAGGTTTTATCAGCCAACACGTTACTTGTTTTTGCTCTGTGTTAAACGCATACACTGAAAATTGTACTTTTAAAAAATCTAAAACTTCGCAAAGAGCCAACGTTGCCTTTTTGTACTGTGTTTCTTGTTCAGCTATACTGGAAGAGTGATCAAGAAGTATGAATATCCTTGTCTTGATTGCTATTTTCTTGTCTGTCATGAACGGTTTGTGACCTTCAATGTAAGTCTCTTGGTCAAATTCGTCTCCTGTAATCAAATGTTGTTCTTTCCAACCTGATTTCCATTCCTTGAATTTAGCTTTTAGATTATTGATTAAATCGGTATCGTAGATCTTGGTTTCATCTACATTTGTTAAAGCTGGAATACTAATGCCTACTACATTAGTTGTTAGGCCCTTGTTTTCACTCCTTTTTGCTTCTTCAAGCAAGACCTTGAATTCATCAAATATTTGCTTTCCTTCTGTGATTTTTGTTGAATCTAGCTCGCCAAAGTCGCTTTCTCTGTATTTTGAAATTTTGTTCAACGTCTTCATGAATTCCTGCTCAGACATGGCAATTCCTGAAGAAAGTTTTGGTATGGAGATAGGAATGGTAAGAAGCGGATCAATTTCTAAAGCCCTGATAATTTCAGAAACCTTCTTTTCAAGCCAATCGGTTCCATATTTTTTCTCTATCGCCTCTTTTACTGCTTCATTAGCTATTTTGACTGCGTTCTGAATCTTTTCAAACGCGCTTGGGGGGATTTCTCCCTTCATCTCGCCCAACAGAAAATACTGTATGAATCCCTCGACAATTCTATTATGACCATATAATGAATTGAGTAATGGTCTGTACAACCACGTAAATCCGTAATTGAATATTATTTCTTCATCCATTCCTTGCCAATAATCTCTGCCTACGGTCTCTATCCTTCTCATCTCTAATGTATTTAGTATAAACCCAAATGCATGATCATTGCTTAGAATTTTGCTTGAATGTCTTATCCTCATTGATTCATACCAAAGAGCAGTTCTGAACTGTCTGTATTTTTGAAAATCTGTGCCTTGATATTTTTCCAATGGAAAAATCGTAACTTTGTTTTCCCGTAACTTTGTTTGGATTTCTTTTTGATCTCTTATGTTTAAAGTAATATTTTCTCTTCCAGACCATCGTCGAACTAGAAAAGTACCTATTTCAAGTACTGTGTCATTTCTTAGTTGCAGTGAACGCATCAATTTCCAAACATCGATGTTATGATATCATTTACCTTTTGATATTCAACATTGCCCCATTGCGCGTATACATTTGCAAAGACAATATCAGCAGCTTGTCTTGGTTTCATGCCAGAATCAAGTATCTTGCCAAATGCTATGGTTTCACGTAAACTGGGTGAATAATACAGTTCTTCAACTGCAGCTGCTTGTCGCAAGGTACTGGCAAGCCTAATTCCTTGAGAGATCTCATTTTCGTGAGAGCCTTTTACATATTTTTTTACTATCTGCAATTCTACCTCTTCTGGCGGATAATCAAGCCTGATCCTTACTGGGAATCTACTGAGCAATTGGGGCGGAAGTTCTTTGGTACCGACATGTGATAGTGGATTTATAGTTGCAATCACAAACCATCCCTTTGCTGCTTCAATTAACTCACCACTGGCTTCTTTGAGTACTAGTTGTCTTCTATCATCCAACGCTTCATCTAGTCTAAGTAATACATCTGCTTCAGCCGAGTTTACCTCATCAAGATAAAGTATGTTACCTTCTTTCATGGATTTTACCAGTATGCCTTCTTCAAAGTCTACTGTTCCACTTTCTAGAGTTTTTGAGCCTACTAGGTGACTCTCACGAGTTCTTAAACTAAAGTTAATTGATTCAAGCTTCATTCCTTTTCTTGCAGCAAATTCTCTTACAAGTGTAGTTTTGCCAGTTCCCTTTGGACCTATTATGAGAACAAACAGACCCGAGGTATATGCTTTATCTAAAACTTCAAAGGAATTATTCCAATCTATATACAACTGCTCTGCTAGCATGATTAACAACTGTTTTTTCCTTAATTTAAGACTGTCTTAATTTATTAGCACTAGATCTAGTTTTCAAGTCTTGCATAAGACTCATCTAGGATCTTATGTAGTATCTTATGCCAGGCGTCGTAACCCTCTGGTGCCTTTGGAAAACTACGGTAGTGCTCTGTCAAAGCCTTGTTTTGTTGCGCAGTAAACCTCAATCCCTCAGCTAATTTCTTGTTCAAAGCTCCTCTTATCATCATTCCAAGTTTTCCAACTGTTCCAAAGTCAGGGTGCTCTCCTTTACTTATGGCCTCAACATCTAGCTTTGACAAAAAGTGTTTCATTCCGTAGTTTATCTGTTCATTTGTAAGAGTTTGGAGTAGTCTTCGGAAGATCTCCAGTCCTGCAGTCTTGTAGCCGTAATCATTAATGAAATCTATGTTGTATTGCCATAATCCTCGTTCACTGACATCTCCTGCTTCGATTGACTCAACAGCATTCTTTCCAATTATTGTTGCAGCAACTATTGCAGGGCCTATGCCTCCAGCATCTAGCGGTTTTGGCATCCACGCAGAATCGCCTACCAACATGTATCCATTTGCAACCAAGCAGTCATTCTGCCTTCTTACTGAGACTTGCCAATTACCTGTTACATTTGCTGAATCACTTGGGTCGTCAGATAATCTGGGATTCTTTATTGCCTTGTTAATCTTAACATAGTCGTTTATCAATTTGGTAACATCGTCGTTTTTTCCTAATCTTTGATTCCTTTTCTGTAATTCTTTTTGTTGTACGCCTAATCCTATGTTTACCTTATCTTGGCCCTTGGGAAAGACCCAGCCATATCCTCCAGGAGCAATGTCTTGGTCTAAATGTATGATGCAATAATCTGGGTCAAAATCTATTTTATCATCTATACCATGCTCAAATTTCATTATGTGTCTTCCTGTAGATTCTAAATCATCACGGTCAATCTTTCTTTCAATTTTTGAATTTATGGACAGTCCATTTCTTAGCATTGACGTGACACCTGTAGCATCAATTACTATCTTTGCAGTTTTCTTGAATGGCTCATTTGAGAGAAGATTGGTTCCTTCTACTCCTACAACAGTGCCATTTTCATATATGAGACTTCTTAGTGCTACAGAAAATTGTATGTTAATTCCCATCTTTCTAGAGTCACTAAGCTGACGTCTAGGAAGCTGTTGTCTATTTAACATGAAACCATCCCCATCAAAGGGAATAGAAGTTTCTCTATCTGGTGAAAAGGCCATCACTCCTTTAACAGGATGTTCAATCTCTGGATTTCCCCAACTGATCTTTATTCTCTCTGTCATGTAGTCGACAGTGTTCTTACCTACCGCGTCTCCGCAAATCCAACCGTTTATTGTTTTTTTACCTACAGTCGGTTCTTGATTTCTATCTATAACTAGAATTGATAATTTTTGATTTGAATAGAAAGCGGCTGACTGTGCTGCGATCATTCCGGCCAAGCCTCCTCCTGCCACTATAATATCGTAATCAGTTTTCACAGCCAAAAAACAGGATCTACTCTATTTAAAAGAACCGTATCAATACAGAACCAGGTTTTTGGGTCGGTTCGTCGCGGCTTCCTCACAGCGTATGCTCAGACTGGAGCGGCAAAATATTTTACCTCATTCCCTTTTGTCTTTGGTCTTCAAATACTATTAAACTATGCTTCAAAGAAAGGCAAATTTTGTAATTTAGGCCTTCAATAATTCAGTATATGTTTTTGCAATGTCATCTTTTCTGTAAATTGGAACCTTTATTCTAATTTTTATTGCATTATTTTGTTGTAAGCTAACGTTCTTTCTCACAAGTTCTCCTTTTCCTATTCTGAGAAATAGGGAAGAATCTTCAAAGTACATGTCAAGGTTATCTAGAACTTCATCTAACTGTAATTTTGACATTTTAGAAACTAGCATCTTTACAAATCCCTCCGCCCTTTTCTTTGTAAGTGTGATCCTAAAAAACAAGATTGTATTTCCATAGTGACCTGTGATTTCCTCTTGTGAAAATTCTTCTTCTTTTACCTGAAATACTTCAAAGATGGGCACAAAAATTTTCTTTCTGTCTTCTGTAGCGTGAAGTATTATCTCAATACTCACTTCTACTTGGTTTGCCATCAAAATAAGTATCTTGTATGACGATTAAATCTATTTGGCTTGCAACAGTACAGTTTCGGCTTCTGCAGTTCTGATGAGTTTTGCCTTTTCGATTCCTACATGTCTTACATGAATTACTTTCTTAACTGCTGCCATTATGTCAGAATTTATCTTACCAAACGCTGTAGCCTGGATAAACTGGTCTATTGTCATTTCTGGTATTGTTTTTGACATTACATCTTTTGCAATCAGTCTCAGTGCATGCTTTCTTGAAGTGTTAAGCTTTTTCTGAGTCAAGGCAATAATCTTGATTCTAAAAAGATATCCATCCTTAGTTCTTACATCTCCAATCAAAGTAATCAAAGAAGAGCCGCGTCGTACCAGACTTCTGAGAAATTCCTTGGCATACTCGTATCGCTTAAAGATTGAAGTTGCAACCTCTCCATCTACTTTGCTTATTTGGAAGTAAAGCTTGAATTGATGTTGAGAAGGATCGCCTTTTACAATGTCAAATAAGGTAACTTCAACAACTCTACCGATAGCACTTTCATCATCAGTTATAGGAATATATGCAATTGGCGCATTATTGAATGCTAAAGGAGCAATAACCGTAACCCATTTTTTCTCTCTCCACTTGTCTTTGACCCTTGTAGTCTTTTGGCGTGCCAACTAAAACCAACCTTTGAAGCCAAAATATAAGTTATGTCAATACTTTTCGTATTCAAAACAAGATCCAAGTTCTCCTCAAACCGTTGTTAAAGACTTTAAGTATATTTTTTATGGCTTAAATGATGCCGTCATAATATGAGTTGCACAATGTTTTAGATTGTGCCAGTACCGACGTATTTCTGTAAAGCCTTTGGTATGGATATGTGTCCGTCCTTTGTTTGAAAGTTTTCTAGTATTGCAACCATTGTTCTTGTAGTTGCGACAAGAGTGCTGTTTAGCGTATGCAGGTGTTGCGGCTGCTCATTGGTCTTATCACGGAATCTTATCTTGAGCCTTCTTGCCTGGAAGTCAAGACAATTTGAACAAGAAATTATCTCTCTGTAATTACTCTGTCCTGCCATCCATGCCTCTAGATCGTATGTTTTTGCAGAAATCTTTCCCATGTCGCCACTTGAAAGCAACATGACTCTATATGGTAACTCGATTTTTTGATAAAATTCTTCTACAATTGCCAGCATTCTTTCATGTTCCTTCCAAGATTCTTCAGGTTTTGAAAAAACAAATTGCTCTACTTTTTCAAATTGATGGACTCGAAATATTCCCTTTTGGTCCCTGCCATGAGCTCCTGCTTCCTTTCTAAAACATGGGCTGACCCCTGCATATCTGAGAGGTAAGCTCTTTCCTTCTATTATCTCGTCTGCATGCATTGAAGCAACTGCATGTTCTGATGTGCCAATCAAGTAAAGATCTTCTCCCTCAACCTTGTAAATGACATCTTTAAAATCATGTGCGATTATCGCCCCCTCCATAGAACTTTTGTTTATCATGTAGGGAGTTTGAATGGGAGTGTAATTCTTTTCAGATAGAAAGTCTAGTGCAAACTGGATTAGTGATTGGTTTAGCTTGACAAGTTGATTTTTCAGATAGTAGAATCTTGCACCAGATACTTTTGCAGCTCTTTCAAGATCTACTAGATCAAGACTTTGTGTCAAGTCTATGTGATCCCGTATCTTGAAATCAAACGCAGGTATACTTCCCCATTTTTTTATTTCTTTATTTGCCGTTTCATCCTTTCCAGTAGGGACAGATTCATGAATCAAGTTAGGTAATGTTAGAGAAAGTTCCTTGTAGGAATCTTCAGTTCTGATCTGTGTCTCTTCTAGCCTCTGTAAGTCCTCTGAGACTGAGTGCATTTGTTCGATAAGGCTTGATGCATCTTCACTTGATTTCTTTTTCTTTGAAATCTCAACTGATATCTGATTTCTTGTTTTTCTCAGTTCATCTGTTTTTATTATCAGTTCTCTTCTTTCTTTATCTAATTTTATGAGATCATCAAGCGGGAAATCCACGTATCTTGCTTTGAGCATATTTCTTATTTTGTCAGGACTGTCTCTGACGAGTTTTGGATCGAGCATTAGCTAGTCACTCTGAGAATAACTTGAGTTTGTTCAAGAACTTCATCAATAGTAGAGATTAGTGTTCGTATATTTCCTTTACCTTCAAATGTAAGAATCAGTGCTTCTTTGCCATTCTCAATTTTAAAGGATAGGTCTTTTGGAAAATCTACATTATCAGGTTCCAAAGCTTTGTGAATAGCTTCTGCCTTTTTTTCGGAGATATTATTTAGAAATACTTGCACTTTGCATTCTAGAGACATTTTCTTGCAGGTAATCCAGGAATTCATCTAATTTATCCTTGGTAATTCTAGCACCAGCGGCCGCATTGTGTCCGCCACCTACTCCTGAAACTCTTGCGGCGCATTCTCTCATGAGTACCCCTAAATTTACTTCAGATTTACATCCTGTTGATTTTCGTGAAGAGAATTTTATAGTACCTTCCTCACCGTTTGTTCTAAGTATTATTATCTTCCCAGTATTTTTTTGTGAGCCTCCAAGAAGTGAAGATACGGCTCCCGTCATGTTTTCTGGTACCAGACCTTCCCCATTTACAAGCACGTACAAACCATTGTCTGTTATCCTCCATCTCTCGCTTGATAATGTGTTCATGTATGTTCTCAAAAATGTCCTATATTCTACCAAAATACTCTCTCCTTCTTGCAACATCTTGGTTCTATCTCCCATGCATATTGCAACGCCCACGCCAGCCTTACGTATTCTGCCACATGAGTTTAGCATTGTAGAGAATTCTCTTGCATCACGCAAGAAGCTTCGCCTGTCTTCTCCTACCAATGTGTATGTGTACCCAACAAGCTCATCGATAATATCGCTAGCATTTTTGCTTGGAATGAATTTTGAAATGGTTTGTAAAAGAGTTCTTTTTTCATCTTCTGTAAGCTCTGATGGCACCCTCCATCTTCCACCATCCTTTAGTTTTATTCCAGACGAATTTAACAATGAAAGACATGCATCACGATTCCACGTAAGACCTTCTATGAAAGGTTGTGAAGTAAAGGCAAGAGCATCGGGAAGGGGTCTTGTCTCTCTTCCTACAAGAAGTATATCAAGATCAATTTCGACTTGATAATTCTTTTTTGCTATTGCAGCAATCTCAAGATTAATACCTGTAAAAGATTTTTTCTCTCCTTGGTCCTGTCGATCTCCTAGTGCAGCTACCACTGCAATCCAAGCCAAGTCTGTATTTTCTTTATGCAGAGCATTTGAAACTAGATATGACATACCGCCGGCTGATACGTCTAGTCCGCCATCCAAGTCATATTTCCAAGCATTGATGACCCTTTCATTATCAAATTCTTCTTGCGGAATCTGATGATGATCAACAACCATCCAATTATCATCAAGCGCATTATCCAATTCTTTTGCAAATCCTCCTCCAAGATCAGTTACAATGTGAAATTGTCTTGAATCATTTTTGAGTTTGTCAATCAAATTTTTGCTAAATTCGTTGACTGTTTTAATAGTACATTTTGCTCCTGATCTGATAAGTGATTTTGTTACAATGCTTCCAGAGGTAATTCCATCACAATCTAGGTGAGTTATTACAGAAATATTTTTGCCAGACCTTATGCAATCAGAAACTTTGTCATGAAAATAGGATAATGCTTGGTCAAGCTTGCTCATTACTCAAGTTGAGCAATGACTGCCTTATATTTCCAAGTTTTGGGAATGCGGTCAATTTTCTTGTAATATGAGGACAACCTGTGAACTTTGGCCTCTAGTAATTCCAGCGATCTGACGTTTCTCCTATCCGACTTGTGAGCCTTTAGATGTTTTTGCAGACCTAATGCCTTTGTAACAAGATTATTGAGATCTTCTGGCATGTCTGGATTGACTCCTCTCTGTTCCAAAATCTGTACTATTGATTTTTTAACAATCTGCTTAGTAACTGGAATTGCATACTGATCTCGTAACTTTATGCCGATCTCACTTGTCTTGAGCCCCTCTTTTGCATACTTTACTATGAGCTCCTCTATCTCGTCTGGAGTTTGCTTTACCCAAGTTGGTGGACTAGGAGTAACAGGTCTTATAGAATGAGATTTTCCGTGTCTATGTGAATGGAGTCGGCCCACGAAGCGCTTGTTTTTTCAGCAAACATAAATGTTACTTGCAGATCGGAAGTTTCAGATTGCATAAGAGTTAAATATAAACAGAAGTCATTTTGAGTAGGTGCTATAGAATGAACAAACCAATAATTATTGGAGCTGCACTACTCACTCTCTTCGTAGTATCAACATTTGCTCCATACGCTGCGGCACAGTATGCAGGTGTGGGAGGCGGTGGTCAGATTACTCTAGAAGAGCAACTGAAGCTAGCGCGAGCAAGAATAGCTGATGTACAAGCAAATCCACATGCTGGTTCTGGTACGCCATATCTTGATGCTAACGGTGTCGTTGGCGCAATAATCATCTCTGGCGGAATATTCGGCGGAATCTTCATTGCTTTCGTCGTAAGAGCAAAGCAAGTGGAAAAAGCAAGAAAACAGCACTAGACTTTCTTTTTCTTATTTTATTTATTACTGGGAAACCCATTTTGCCAAATGACACAGAAATGTATATATCGTACATAAATTGTTTTGAATTATGATGAGCGCGATATTCATGCTCGTAGGCATGTTGTCTAACTTTGCAGGTCAAATAGGTCCAAACTATGACCCGCTCTTTTACGATGTCATGACCTACATATTTGCAACTATGATGTTCGCAGTATTCTTACTCGGCGTCATTGCTTTCTGGCTCAGAGCACACGGGTTGGGTCAAAGTGCTATCCGAGAAAGATGGGTAGCCGAACTCGATAAACACTTTGAGAGGGAAGGCATTGGTCTCATACCAGACAACGGCAAATACTGGTAGAATTCCATCCTTTTTCCTTTTTAATTAACGTTAATTATCGTAAGATTCACTATTGGCTCTTAACTAGGCGGAGTAAAGCTTGGGGCTGACTCGCTGGCTTTTGAGACAAAATCGGCTTTATAATCGGCGCCATCTTGTATTACTGTGTGTATGTAGTCTGGTGATTCTACACCATTAACGTAGATCTTGGATGATTTATCATCCGTATCGCGTAAATCAAATCCACTTATCCACAAGAAATGACCTACCTCAAATGGATATGGTTTTGTCCATGCCGCATGAACTACTCCGTCATCTGATAGGGTGTACATTGACCGTTGGCAGTTTGGTGTAATTCCAATGTTGGCGGGTATGTTTTGTTTTACTCCGTCTACATAAATCTCAAAAGTAGCAGATAATTGGTAGGTTACATCACGTCCGTTTATGCACTGGTAAAGAGGATCGTCTGCCTTAACTATCTTTTGTATTACTAAGGTGTTGGTTAGTGCTATTCCAATTCCTATGGAGGCAGTAATTGCAAGGTACCTGAGGGTCTTCCTTCGTTTTTGAGGATCCCCCATTCCGGGCCAGATCATGAGCTTATTTTAGGTTGATCGAGTTATATACATTGATATCTTGCATGCATCGCTAAAATAATTTCGTGAAAATATGTAAAAGAAATTTAGAGTGAAGACTCGCCGCGTTTTTTAGTTCCTACATCTACGGCATCATCTACATTATAGATGAATATTTTGCCTTCTCCTGTCATGCCAGTACTTGCATGAGATGTTATAGCATCAATGACTTTGTCCACCATGTTATCGTGTACCACAACATAGATGTTTACGTTCACATTGTAAGCAGATTGGAATCGTCCGCTTCTGCCAGATGATACCATCTCTCTGGGTCTCTTTCCTCTGCCTTTTGCTGTGAAATATGTAAAACCACCGATGTCAAGTTGCGTCAATGCACTAAAGACTGGCTCTAACTTGTCTTCTGGAATTACAGCTTCTATTTTCTTCATAGCTAGATTCATTGCAACTATCAAATGCTTTTATTAAAATTATTGCTTGGATGTATATTCAAGAAGAAATAATATCATAAAACAATAATTTTAGGATAAAATACCTTTTATAGAACAAAATCCCAATTTTGAAAGAATGAGCGAATCTAAAATCAAAAAGGTTCCAATCGTAGGAAAGGTTCAAGAAAAGCTCAAGCAGGGAATAGATAATTACAGAGCAGCAGGTGACGCAGCGCCGAAATTTGATGTCTATGATGTGATAGACGAGGTTTTTGCAGCAATTAATCCAACAGTAGCTGAAGAAGGTAAAGTAACAGTGGATGAGGTCAGCGGTTGTCTGCGAGCTTCGTATCTAGATAGAAAATCTCCATCTGAGAAAACTCACAAACAGATGATGTCAAAAATTATGCAAAGAAGCGCATTGAGTATTATGGAAAAGCCCGTAGAGGGACAACTTGATGCAGGTTCTGGCGTAAAACTAGTTGGCAGAGCAGAAAGAGTTGAAGATGATGTAGCAATGGTGTTCAAGGCAGTAGATGAATTACCCGAAATGCCATATCCAGAACACTTTATACAACTGAATTCGTATCTGCACATGTTTGACAAACCTGAAGGAGTAATTGTTTACTTCGACAGAGAAGGAAATGAAATGGAATTCCAGGTTCCAAGAAGTAACCGACTCATGGGTGAAACCAAGCGTAGAGCTCGTATATTGAACACATTGCTGAAAAATAACATAGCTCCTACCATCGAACCATCAGAGAGATGTCTCGAGTGTCCTCACAACGAAAAATGTTACTACACATCTGAGGACAAGGTAAAGTGGGGATTCTGGGCTCGTGGAAAATGGCGCGAACTTAAACCTAAAGACAGCATCCTATAACTACACTTTTTTATTCTATTTTTATTTTATGGAATCCCAATAATTGTATTTGATTTTTCATCTCTAATCACAACTGAATTTTCTGGAATCCATTCGTAGGGCGTAACTAGGTATTCTCTGCCGCCAATTGCTAGTGCAACATACTTGTATCTTGTAACTAGATGTTGCTCTGCATAACTCAATAGTGCAGATACTGGAATTAATCTGACCGTGCCTAACTTTTGACTCATTTCAAAGTTTTTGCTGTATTTCCATACGGGATAAGGAAGAACATCAGGATCTTTTGGTTTGAAAAAATTTGGTTTGATTGCAATTACAAGACTAAAGGTCAGAGCAAGTACACCAGCAATAAAATAAACATCTGCAACAGAATTTGGTGAAATCACAGCGGCGTGTTTTATTCCATACCCTAATCGGTTAGCTACATACGGGCTTGCCAATTGTGTTGTTACATCTGTCCTATGAAAGAAGACCATTCCACCGTTGGTCATCATGGCTCCTACAAGCGAGAGGAATGTACATACAATATTTCTCCAAAAAATACTGAAGACAAAAAGTGAAAGAATGGGCATGACTAGAAATTCTGCCTGTTGTCTCACAGAAGGATTAGTTTGTGACGCAAAATTGAAAATATACTGTAGAACCAAAACTGAGGTCAACGATAAAATGCCAATTATAAACCAAAAGTGGGTTTTACGTTGGAACCAATCCTGAATTTTTTCAATAAAGAACCATCTATCTTCTACATGCTGTTTATTTCCCATAGATCTAATAACGCAGAGTAGAAATTATGTACTTCTATAATCTATTCAGTAAATCCTAACTTTCAACATTCTTGAGGAAAACGCGAGTTTTGTACGGTTTTTGCAGATCTTTGTGATAGTAGAACGCCTTAACTCCATGTTCAAAAGTCATTATCTTGATCGAGTCTGTTGGTTGTAAAGTGTTGTCAGTTTCTCTAAGATATTGACTCAGTTCTCTCTCTGACATACTGAGAATTTCATCTATCCTTTTTCTACTTGGTTTCAATGTGTAGAAAATTCAACTCTCGTATATAATGTATCTTTTTAATATTTCATTACAAATAATGAAACATAATTCAGACAGGTCTAATGTTAAATACGGTAAATGGTTTCAAACGTTTTGTATGGTTGACACTAAAATAGATTGGTTTGATGATTTCCTGGGACTTGGATACCACATGTATGATGTTAAACCTACCATTTTCCTAATGTTTGATGGAAGAAAAAAGATTGGCACTATTTGGAACAAAATAATAAAATATTTTCCAGACGATGAGATAAAAGTCAGATTTGTAGAAAAAGCGCCTAACTATGATTTTGTTCTTTACTGTAAATCACGCATATTATCAACCACATGGGTTTTCTTAAAAACCCTCAAGATTTCTGAACATTATACGCAATTCAAAGAAGATTATGAGGGGGCTGCCAATCTGAAGATTGCATTGTATGTTCCAAAAAAGGACACGTATGAACTTGAGATATTCAACTATATGAAAAGAATCACGGATCTCAAGTTTCCCACAGCATCTGAGGTAGAACAAGATTTCATACTGTCAAGGTCAATTGAGAAGCTTCATGACAGACCTACAAATATTGATGGAGCTGATCTGAAATAGATTTTGCTAATACTACATGTGCGATTTTAACAAATTTATCCAATCAGTCCAATCCAAGCTATAATACATTAATGGCTGTCTCTGTGGATAGCTTATCACTGATCTTGTTATCGCAAAATCATATTTTTTTAGCTGATTTTTTTCACCTTTGAACGTTATTCTTAGAAAATTCACTTTTCTTATTGTAACACTTTCTGCATTTACTAGGGAATTTAATGGGCATATCCAGCTCTTGGAATTCTTGGAGATGTCCTCATCTAGATCCGACTCGGAATAATGAGCAAGTTTTGTTACTTTGGCCTTGTCATCACCAAAATACTTTTCTCTTTCTTTAGACATGAGTTGCAGAAATCTTGGTACAAAGATTAGGTTTTTGTTTGTTAATGCAAGAACTCCTTCCTTGCTTTTATGGAAAAAACCTGATAATCCGTGAGCAATATCCCAAATCTTAGGAAGGGAAGCTGTGATGTATTCATCATCGTCTAAATTAATTCTCACTAAAAGAATACAACCTGTTATAGTAAATCAATCTATCTTGAAATCAAGTATTAAAAATAACGTGGGATTTTATGGATGGCCTTCGCCTTCAAATGTCATTCCATAAGTTCCGACATGTTTGCCTTCTTTGATTCTCTTGTATCTGTATGCTCTTTCACCAAAGTAGATAGCAGTGGTTGCTGCAAGCCATATCGCAGTTGCAATGAATATTTCAATACCGGCTTCTGCCATGGCAGACATACATTATAGCTTGTATAATAATTTTTTTTAAGATTTTTTGAAATTTTATGATACCATAATTACGATCAAAAAAGCGATCAGTTCCTATTATATCACAAAAAAAATTTTTTAGGATAAAATACCTTTTATAGACGGGAACCTTCTCTACGAAAAGATGTCGGAAACAATCTCGAGAATGCCATTACAGATATTATCTAAGCACAAATGGCCGCTCGTTTTTGCAGTAGCAGCTTTGGTTGTTACAATGTCAGGACTGACTGCATTACAAGACGCAAATGCACAATTTGGTCCTATAAACAAACTAGCCAATCCACAAAAGACAAATGAGATTCACTGTGGTCAACCAATGACCCCACCTGGTAACGGAACCTTTGGTGGTAGTGAAGCACCATGTATTGATACTGGAGACACGACCTTCATGTACGCAGCAGCTTCGTTCGTCATGATTATGACTCCTGGAGGTGTCGGTTTTCTGTACGGTGGTTTGTCACGAAGAAAACAAGCACTCATGGTAATCTTACAAAACTTCATGGTATACTCAATTGTCAGCGTTCAGTGGGTCATTTGGGGCTACTCAATCATGTTTGGTCCATCCGCAGATCCATATGGTTTCATAGGAAACTTGGATTGGGTTGGACTCAATAACGTCTTCCATAATGCACCAGCTGATGTTTATGCACCAACAATTCCACATTTGGCATATGTGATGTTCCAGCTCATGTTCGCTGCTATCACTCCTGCACTAGCAATAGCAGGGTACGCTGATAGAGTGAAGATGAGTGCGTTCCTAATACACATTGTACTATGGACTACATTCATCTATGACTTTGTGGGACATGCAAACTGGTCGCTTGGAAGTCAGGGTACAGCAGTAGGCTGGCTTGCTAACATTGGAACTGAAGACTTTGCAGGAGGAACGGTCATCCACATTACATCAGGTTTTGCTGGACTGGCTGCAGCAATGTTCCTTGGAAGAAGAATCGGTTATGGAAAGGCTCCATTTGAACCTCATTCGATTCCACTGATCATGTTAGGTGCTATACTCCTCTGGTTCGGTTGGTTCGGTTTCAACCCAGGAAGTGCAGGATTTGCAGGTTTCCTTGAAACTCAAGCATTCCAAAACACAAACCTTGCAACAGCTGTTGCAGCAATTTGGTGGCTGTTTTTGGCTTGGGCTCATACAGGGAAAGCAAGTGCAATTGGTGCTTGTAACGGAGCAGTAGCCGGACTTGTGGCAATTACGCCAGCATCTGGATTCATAGGTACGTGGGCATCAATAATTGTAGGCTTTGCATGCGCAACAGTCTGCTTCTACTGTGTTCTGATAAAGAACAGAGCAAGAATAGATGATGCACTAGATACTTGGGGTGTACACGGAATGGGTGGTGTAGTCGGTGCCCTTTTGACAGGTGCATTCAGCGAAACACGAATCAATCCGTATGGCCACAATGGACTATTCTTCGGAAACCCAATGCAGTTTGTGATAAACTGTGAAGGTGCAGGATTCGGAGCAGCATGGTCATTTGGTATTACATACATCATATGGAGAATACAAGATGCAATCTGGCCTGGTGGTGTAAGAGTAACGCCAAAAGAAGAAGAGATAGGCTTAGACTTATCGCAAGTCGGAGAAAGGGCATACTCGCAGTTTGCGGAGTAGCGCTTTCAAGAACCCCTTTTATTTTTCTGTTTATTTCTATTGAGTAACTAAAATGTGATATAAAGTGAGATGAGTTTGTATTGATTTTAGAAACGGTAAAAAGGATGGGGGCTTAGACTCAAACGATGGTCGATAGATGGCTAGCATTCTGCGGCTTGCAATTTATAAGTGGAATATTGGGATTTTTGTGGTCGTTTTACACTAGGACTCCAATCTTCATGTTTGTGGGCGGATTCTTTTTCTCACTTGGTGTATTTGCTATAACACGATGGGGATATGATAGATGGAAGTCAAAACAAAAACCAAGACGACGCAAATAAAAACTTCAAACTTTACTATCATTTAAAATAATTTTTTTATGAATTAGGTTTGTTTATATCAACCACATCATGAGTATTCTTGATATTATTTGTCTAAAGATCAATCAATTCGTTTGAGCAAAAAACGAAGATTGTTAATTTTTGCAATTATTACAGTGATAGGAGTAACATTTGCACTTTATAATGCATTAAATGGATTCAATTATACCCATTCAAAAGATTGGAATTTTGATTCCTATCAAAATAATACATTACCTACTGACTATGCAGCTTTTCAATTAGATTCCCCGCCAGGATTGTGGATGGTAAAGTCTGATGACTCGGCACCATCACAACCTAACGTACTGGCATCCTTGCCTGCAACGAACAGCTCGGGCTATCATATGCAAATAATGCCAGATTCTCCTGTAATATCTGATGCATCAATAAGTGTGAAAATTAAGATACTTCCAGGCAACACTGCGGAACAGGCAGGCCTAGTAGTACGCTTTATGGATCCAAGTCACTATTTTGTTCTGGTGCTAGACCCGACAAATAATAGAATCTCATTATGTAAATCTGACACTGAATTCCTAATTTGTAGTTACGAAGCTCATGCTCAAATTAGTGTGGGTGAGTGGCATACCTTGGAAGCCACCATATCATCGCAAGGTATAGGTGGCTGGCTGGATGGTACGGAGATAATCAAAGCCAACAACCAATACTATCTAACAGGACAAGTTGGATTGTGGACTAAGGATAATACTGAAGCATATTTTGATGACCTGTCAATCAACTATTGATATTTAAATTGTTTTGATACTGAACTTAAGTTGAAAGTTTAATTAAACGATTATCTAAAAATCAAATATGCTATTTGGTATTTTTGCTGTACACAGCCCTGAATCGTGTCCGTTGAACAACACAAGAAGCAAGAAAATTTTTCTTGAAATCGAAAATAAAATGAAACTGAACATCAAGAGATTTCATGTATCAAAGGTTATTGCCTTCTACATGTCTGTACTTGAACATGAGTGGATAATTGTCTTGGATGCAAAAAGTGCACATGATATAGAACAACTTTGTATCGTTACTGGGATCTCATCTATAAGTACAGTGAAAATTGTACCTATGAACGACTTTAAAAAAACTGTAAAGCGCTTAGCATCTAAAAACAGTATTGTTTAATACATTCTTACCTGAATAGGCAGGAATTAGTATGGCGAAAGCAAGAGATTTTCTGTGAGTCACAATAATGCTGGTGATACTGAAAGAGTTAGTCTCAAAAGTCAGCTAGCTCTGGCATTAATTCCGAGTTTTATTTCGCAGATAATTGCTTTTTACAGGATTAGAAAACTGCTTTCTGGGATCGTGTTGGAAATTGTGATCTTCTTTATTGCGTTGATAATCAGTCTGGTGATATCATGGCCTGTTGGGATGATAATCGCTTTGCCAATAACAGTTGGAGTGCCTGTATATTACATCAGAAAATGGACTCTGGAGTTTAATCGTGCAAATAAAGGCTTATTCGAATAAAAAGTCTTTGGACTGACTGAATGAAGAAAATGAAAAGAGAGGGGGTGATTTTTTTAAATCACTTGCCAGGGTCTTGTTGCAAATGTAACCGCATAGCCTACTCCAATTATTATTGATTGATATACAATGTTTGTATATGGAATTGGCTTTACGATTGGGTCGCCTGTTACGACTATTGTTTGTCCTGGACCAAGACCTGGACCGATGCTTGCGATGTTGAGCTGTGTATGCATGTGATATACTGCTGGCTCTAGAGCTCTAATTGTGAGCTTGTATGGAACCACACCGTTTGCTGGAATCGTGATTACGTTTCCTGGTGGATCTCTTGCGACAATCTCCCATCTGTTGCCTGCGTTAGGAGAGTCACCGTATACAGTGTACCAGCCTCTGAGATCTCTGTTTACGAGGCTCGTAAACTTGCCAGAGTCTGTCAGAGTATCGCCTGTTTGGACAGATTGTTTAGACCAAGTCTCATCGTCTATCCTAACAAAACGGCTTTGCAGCTGTGCTTGTACACCATGAGCTTCTGCATGTTGGAACATTTGTGCAAATGATGGTCCAACTGCTCCAAGTGCTACTATCACACCTATTGCAGCTACAATAAACTTCTTATCGACCATATCGCTTAACTAATCCAAATGACAAACAACAATGATATATGTTTTGCCCTCTCTA
>JASHNR010000046.1 GCA_030041535.1 Nitrosopumilaceae archaeon
CAGTTACCGTCTGTACCCTGTGCCATTCTCAGTCTCTTACCGTTGACGTTCACGACTGGTTCACCGTATGCTTGATTCAATTGTGATATGTTTGGATCAGATACGATTACTTGAACCACGTCTGGACCGGCAAAGTAATTGTTCCACTGGGAATTTTCAGCAGAGACAAACAAGTTAGGATGTGATGCTACTTGAGCATGAGCTGCTGGCACTGCGTTTGGCAATGCAAATGCAGCTGTGCTCATGAGTAGTATAGTTAATAGTGATAGACTAGTTATTTTTCGTATTAGATTGTTGTACATAGTTATTGTAATTTTTGCACGATTTTAGATATATAAGTATAATGGATGATTTGTTCACTTTATGTACGAAGATCATTTTATTTTGAATCTAGGAGCAACAATTATGAATAATCCATAAAGCGGTATTGTAGATTTTACAATTTTGGTCATTTTTGCCAGATCGATACAATATTCCCTACTGCCGCTCACGCATTAGTGTTACAGTTCTGCTAACTTATTTGTTTGATCGATCTTACTGCGAACAACAAAATTGTGCAATATTCAATAAAAATATCAGGTAATGCCATAATATCAAAAGATTTCTAGTGAAGGCGATAGATTAGTAGAACTAGCCTTGTTTTTTGTGTGATGTTACTGTCTTTCGCGCATAAGTGTTGCCATTGAAAATAATATCACTGCCGTGACACATAAAATGGTCCCAACCAGAAATAAAATTATTGCAGCCATAAGCGAGCCCAAAAAGATGACCTGCCTGTTAAGATATGCATCAAGGAATTGGTAGCCAATGATAGAGCCTGCAATTACTAGCGCAATGCCTGGAAACCCGTAAAATGGAATTGGGTGTTTCACTGAAATAAATTTCAGTGTATTCATCAGTACTGCAATACCATGAGGGACTGGGCTTTGAGTAGATGTGTCGCCGTTATAGGATACAGTGATTGGAACTTCGGCCAAGCTTAATCCCTTGTTTGATACTTTTAGCAAAATTTCAGTTGATACAGACATGCCTGTTTCCGTTGGACGGATTGACTCTATTGCCTGCTTTGAATATGCACGAAACCCTGACTGGGCGTCACTTACCTTAAAGCCAGCTCCAAAGTTTGCAGCAGATGTTATGATTTTAATTCCCCGCTTTCTGTATCCTGGTGTACCGGAACTTTTGTCCAAGAATCTAGAACCAATTACAACATCGACATTGTTTTCTTTTAATGTATCAAGCAAGAGTGGGATTTGATCCGGATTGTGTTGCCCATCCCCGTCAATTGTTACCATAATGTCGGCATTTTCCTGTCTTGCCCTGTCAAATAGTGTAATAATTGATGCACCATAGCCCTCGTTTTTTTTGTGCGATATTACTGTCGCGCCACTTTGCATTGCAATTTTTGCCGTACCGTCAGTAGAGCCGTCATCGCATACAATTACTTTATCTGCATGTTTGAGCGAGAGCTTTACCACATCTCCAATTATCTTTTCCTCGTTGTACGCCGGAATGCACACAAGATTCATATCTTAAAAAGTAGTCGCACCCACTCTTCTAATTTAGTTTCCGGTTTCCAGCCAAGTAATCTTTTAGCTAAAGAGATATCAGCCTGGCTTGCCCTAACGTTTCCTTCTGGTTCCTTTTGAAATATTGGCTCAAAATTCTTTTTTGAGTATTTTATGAAAAGATTAGCTAGAGCAAGGATTGATACTATAGTGCCAGAATCAATATTGATAAAGACAGATCCTGTATCTTTTTCCATAGCAGATATCGTTGCATGTATCACATCATCAACGAAGACAAAGTCTCGCACCTGTTGGCCATCCCCGTCTATTACGGGCGGCTTGTTTGCAATTGTGTTTTGGTAAAATCTAGATATTACGCCAGACGAAGATATTGCTGGATTGTTTCCATATACGTTATAGTATAGCAGTCCTACAATGTCAAATTCTTTTCCATATTTTTGCGCCATAATTTCTGCCTCAAATTTTGTGGCACCGTATGGATTTGCTGGCTTTGGCTCTGCAGACTCTGGAGTCGGAACTGTATCTGTGTTTCCGTAGATGCCTGCGCTGCTTGCAAATACTACCTTTGTGCCAGTCTCCCGTGCTGTGTCAAACACGTTTTTTGTTCCGTTCACATTGACGTCCTTGTACTCTTCCTTGTGTCCTTGCTGCAATAATAACTTGGCAAGGTTACTGCCGATAAACCCCGCACCACCAGTTATGGCATAGTCCAATAGGACTAGTCAAATTATGACCCTAAATTAACTGCATACTCACAAACGCTAAAGGATGCAGGAACATAGAATGACTTAATTTGCATTCAAAAATTCTAGTACCCTGTTGTAATCCTATAGACCACACAATGTGTTTGTTATCTGCAGTACGGCAGACATGAATCTGTAGGGGACAATATACTATTGTACTAGTTCTATTTCTTTTGCAGAGTGACGTAAAACTTCGTCAACATCTCTAGATTTTTTCTTTGGAAGCATTATTTCTAGACCAAAGGCCTGCCCGTTTTCTGTAACATCTAGATAAGTACCCTTGCCTAACGGTATGGTTTTAATAATTCGTTGTTTGCCTTTTGCAAATTTCACGTATATCGCATTTGCTAATGGATCATATTGTGCTAAAACCATGTCTTTTCAATACTCCTCTTGTTGTCCACATTACCGAAATAATCCAAACTTCTGTATTAAACTTGCTATGCACTATCAGTAAATATGCTTGGTTTTTGGTGTGCGGATGTATAGCTAAGCCATAGCTTTTGTAGTTATCTTCTCTTGGATCGTAGACTGTTTCTATAGGACTGTTAATTATAGCTTCAATTTGTTTTTCAGATATATCACGTTGTTGACACCGTAATCTTGCATGACGTGTTAGATGCATAGAATATTTTTTTGGAGACGTCATTTTGCTTCTAGTGCGAACAATTTCAAGATAAGTTTTTCACTGTACTTTACTAGTTATTTTGTACCAAATTTGAAAGTAAATCATCCAGATAACATGTCAACTCAATGATATTCTAGAATAACTTGCTAATTTGCATTCAAAAATTCTAGTACCCTGTCGTAATTCCATGGACCGCACCTTGTATTCTGTATATTTATGATTCCCTTTTGTCGCAACTGCTCAATGACATACACTGCAAACGGCAGCGCACCTGTTGCTCCAGGCGAGTTGTAGTTTAGAATGTGAGTTGACTTTGTTCCCTCTTTTATAACCGCATCTGGAACAAACTTGCCTGCACTGTCAATCACTGATGCCCTCACCCCTGCAGTACCTCTTACATGAAACTTGGACGGATCCACCTTGGGAAGAAATTCCCTCACTCTGTTAATCATGACTGTCTTTGATGCAGAAGAGAGAAACTCGCTTGTAGCAAGAGAGAGAAACTTGGAATCAAATAGCATCTTTGCTGCGCCAGACGACAACATTTCGATAATCTTTGACGGAAATTCTTTGATGTTTTCTGTGAAATTATACCCGTACGGACTAAATACCGGTACTGCATTTGGCCCCACCTCGCAGTGCCCGTCATGGCGCACAATCCAGTGCGGGTCCAAGAATGGATATTCTGGGTGCTTTGGGACAGAGTATACTGAAACTTGGGTCAGGTTGTTGTATATTTTGTCAGCCTGCCAGTACTCGCCACGAAAATGAATGTCTGTGAGATCTTGGGCCACATCCATTGAATGTGCAATATCAATGGACATCCCCCCTGCTGCATTTATGATATATTCTGTCTGTATAAGATCAGAGCTTGTTTTTATCTCAAGAAATTCTTTTCTGTCCTGTATCTTTTCAGCTCTTGTGTTTAGCAAAAAACTGGCACCGTTTTGCTTTGCATCCTCCATCAATGACTCTGTAAATTTGCCATAGTCTACCGATGCGTCCTTGGTGCAAAATATTGCCTTTTGGCAGTGCACCTCCTGCTCTTGCCGTGATACTTCGGAGCTGTCCAAAAGTTTTATCTCATCTTTTTCCAGTCCGTTCTGCTCCCCCCATGATAGATACTTTTCCAGTCTCTTGGTACCCTGCTCGTCAAGGGACACTTCCAGTACTCCGTCTTTTTTGAACGGGAGGCTCTTTTGTTTTGCATACAGCTCCCACATCTCAAAGCCAAGCGCTGCAGCCTTGGCAAAAAGCCTCTTTTTTTGCGGATCGTAAAGAAAAGGCGCGTGTACCTTTCCTGTGTTTCTTCTACTGGTATGGAATGCAACTTCTGGTGCTTGCTCTAGTACCAGAATTTTTTTGTCTGTAACTTTGGATAGGAAATATCCAAGTGACGTTCCTAAAATTCCTGCTCCAATTATCGTAATGTCAGACTTCACAACTAGTTCTTGTCACCAAGAGATCCAATAAGATGTTTTGATTGTCAACAAGTCATAGACCTATGCAGTTAATTCCATGTACATTCGCAAAATCCATATCAAATGTTGCAACGTTATCTATACCGTGATACCTCATTGCTGCAATTGTGGTACAGTCTGTAAAGCCAAACCTTGTTCCCTTCTGAGACTGGAATATTTTCCAAGCTTCTAAAAACATATCCTCGTCTACTCTGATTACCTCCAAAGCCTTAAGCAGGTTGTTTCCAATCCTTGTTGTCCTTTTGAGATCTTTCATTCTAATTAGAGATACAGTGATGGTCTCGTTGAAGATATAGTCTGTCATGTACAGAGAACCAAATTTCTGTTTTACAATATTTTCGCTTAGATTCATGGCCTTTTGGTGGTTTTCATCCCTTTGATTAAAATATGCGATCAAAAAGCTTGTATCTAAAAATATCATCTGGATCCATATAGAATCTTGTCTATCTCTTTGCTTGTCTTGTGTGTACCTTTACCCCAGTCAAATGGTTTTATCTTGAGAAGTATTTTAGGGTCAGTTCTTTTCTGGTCTACTTCTTTGACCCATCTCTTCATTGCATCTGTTAGTGCCTCACCCATCCTCATTTTTTTCTGTATTGCATGTGCTCTAAAGTTTCTAAGTATCTGTTCATCCACATCTCTTACTGTGATAAGGTCTTTTTTCATATGTATTACATGTATTACAAAGCTAATAAACATGTCCAAGATCTTGTAGAGTATACAAGATGGTTTGTTGTAATAATTTCTCGATTTCTAGTTTTTAGTTTTTGAAGAGTAAAAGAAGAAAAAGAAGTTTTTGGGTGATACTTGTAGATTCTACATCGTTCCACTCTTTCTTGTCTCGTGTTCGCAGTTACATGTAATTCATGCTCACGTCCACGTTTTTTGTAGCGTCTGATTCGCAGTGTCACACGCCTAAATGGTCTTAGGTTCCTGCTACGAACGCTTATTCTACCATGCATTAACTCATGGTGACCATCTTATCAACGTGATTTTCGCATTTACGAATTGAGACACATTTGTCTATCTTGATATCAGTTTTGCTACATCTAAGGTAAATTTCTAAATGATTGTGTGGAAAAATTTAATTTGCTTCATGACATAGAGGGATACAATGAAGCTTGCCATACTAGGATGTGTTGCACTGCTTGCAGTCTCTTCCAGTCCTGCATGGGCTGCGTTTGATGTTGACGGCAACTATTACTGCAATGGTTCCAATCTTCCACTAGAGGAGACAATCTACAAGTCATCTGTTGCCAAGATAGACAACGATCTGAATTCATATCTCTCGCTGAATCCAAGTGCGACAGACCAGGAACTCCACGGCTATCTAATATCAGACCCAGATGTGGCGCAGCCATATTCCATCATGGAACAGTCAAAGGCATGTCTGCAATCAAATGGAATCAATCCTGATTCGGTTACAGCGCAAAGCTCTCTATTTCTTGAAGTCTTTGCGGCTCCAGAGTTTGGAATCGTATCAGGTCTTGTGTTTTGTATGATGTTGGCAAGCGTTATTGTGCTTCAAAATAAAATTAACAAGTCAGCTCTGATACAAGTCTAGGATGCTGCATGTCCCCAGCCTCTTGCCTCAAGCAGTGACGCTGTACTTGGTGTTACACAAGCAGGGCGAGGGCTAGAGTTACTTATCACTAGGGAAAACCCTGACATACACTTTACATTTGCCGGTTGGGTTCCTGCAGAGACTTGAGCATTTGGGGATGATGATATATTGCCTGTCATTGGCATGGAATTCATGTTACCAGTCATTGCGCCATTTGCCATGTTACCTGTCGTAGTACCGGTCATGTTGCCATGGTGATGATGCGTGTGTGTACCCGTTGTCATATTTCCTGGTATCATTGTACCGTTTCCCATGTAACCTGTCATGTTGCCGCGGTGGTGCAAAATAGCTGTAGCGTTTGCTGTACTTGACTGGTTTGCAATGTTTGGCATTCCTGTCTGGTTTCCGTTAGGAGTCATACCTGGCGTATAGGTCTCGCCTGGTGCACATGGATGATTGCCACAGATCGGAACACATGGTTGTGACGCAGTACATTGATTTTGGGCAAATGCCTGTATGCCATATCCTGATGCAGAGCCTGCAAGTAGTATCGATAATATTATTGGTGTAAGATTCATGGTTCTTGATTGTAGAATTGGCCAAATAAAGTTTCGGGTTTTGCCAAGTAATCTAGAGATTATATGACATCATAATACAACTAACAGAACCAGCAGTTTTTGCTGTAGTTTTGTTCAGGCACTTGATATATTTTTCTATAAAATATCTTTCTTGCCTAGAATTGTAAAAAACGATTTTTCTTCTATTTCTTTCTGGTATGCATATATGTCTAGTGAGTTCTTTTGATGATAGTCTCAATATGTCGATTGGCTTTAACTCTGTCATGTGTTACAAGATATTGTACACCTTTTGGCAAGTACGGTAGCAATTATTATGACATCAGGCAGACAACAATATGTGAATCGCGGTTCCCTTGCCAACTCCTTCGGATTCTGCCCAGATCTTTCCCCCGTGTCCCTCAACTATTCCCTTGCATATTGACAGGCCAAGGCCTGAGCCCTTGTGTTCTCTTGTATTTGATGTATCCACCTGATAGAACCTTACAAAGATCTTGTCAAGCTTGTCTTTTTGAATTCCTGTTCCGTTGTCCTT
>JASHNR010000002.1 GCA_030041535.1 Nitrosopumilaceae archaeon
GCATCTCGAATCCAAACGCACTGTCGCCACCATTGAGTACAACTATAACAGTACAGTAGACTAGCACAAAAAACAACTAACTTTCCCCCTTTTTCCTTTTTGTAAAATCGACCTAACGAAAGTTATTGAATTGGAAGATTTTGTTACTTATCCAAATCCATTTTGCAGAGAAATTACTGGAATCTTTTTTGTTTTGATGATTTGTCACATAACGTGTTTTTTAATAATGCTTGAACTAATACTAAATTAGTACATTACTAACACATGCAGTTTTCTACAAAAACAAAAAAGCAAAAGGAAATGCCAGAATTATCACATGAGATTGAAGAGAAGGACAAATTGAGCTGGCAAATAGTGGTAAGAGATACGTGCCAAATGAATACAAATCATATTGAGAAAGTCTTAGAAGTATAACCGCCTGGGTGGTTTGTTCAACCTTTTGATGAATATGATAAAAAAAGCTAAAATGACCGTGAGAATTTGTATGGTAAAGATAATACGGCATAGTTGAGCCTTCTGCTCTCTCGTGTGGTGCTAGTAGAGAATATGCGAGGATAGTTACCATGGAAGAATTTTACTAGGCGTATCTGATCTGTCGTTGCATTTCATAAAATGATCACGAATCCATCTTCTTCTTATCCTAACATCATTGCGTTTGAGCCTGCTTTTCACTGTATTATATGATACGATGATCTTCTGCCCATTGATAGGTTGTTGTACAACAGTTTTCATATGTATCTTATGTTATGACGTTGTCAAGTTTCTGCTAATTCCAATAAAATTACCCAATCTTTGTTCTGGAACTTCTTTTAAGTATGATCATTAGATTAGTCAGTTATATTTGCAAGAAGATCAGAGATAAAGAACTTGGTAATGTCACCATTGCAGATGATAAAATAATCATGGCATATTTTAGACTGTTGCAATCCTAGTGCATCTTGTTCAATTTTATGACTGACTATTAATCATCAGATGATTTTTTTGAGACATGTGGTTTTCTGGTTGCTATTTTTCTTGTCTTTTTGTTTCAGTTTGTGGGCAACACATTCTAGTGCACCGTTAACATACTTGGAATGAAACTGCGAATCTATACGTAATTTATGATGCAGACGCCATAATAAAAAAGGTGATCCAGAACCAGCCTTTTGATTATTTCAGATACTGTACAGATGAGGTAGTTGGGATTGGCATTGAAAAGAACCTAGTTCAAGTTACATTATCGTCGTCTACACACTTTCAGGGTGTATCAAAGGAATGATTTTCTTAAAAAGATATGATGATTATAACATGTTTCAAAAACTTGATAGATCGCTGACAATCTTCAAAACGCTTAAATAGAAAGCGAAGTGAACGTGAAAACAGCAAATGAAAACTCTCATTGCTATTTCAATTATAACAATAGTTGCTCTGGCCCTAGTTCCCCAGTTGTATTTTGCACATGCACAGCTTGCACAACAAACATCTGAAAAACAATACATCAACCTAAGAGCAGAGGTATGGAACGAATTCTTCCGAATGACAACTGCCGCATTTACAGTTGGCGCAATTGTATCGGGTACAATGATTTGGCTTGTCTGGAGATTCAGAGAATCAAATCCAAAGAACAAAAACCCTACAAAATGGGAACATCTTGAAGATCCAACAGCTGGAAGCTACGAAGACGAGGGTGGTCATTAGATGGGTCACGATACAGCAGAATGGGTTTTCGTTGCCATTGTTATTGCAGTTTTGTGTTATGTCGGTGTAGATTCTTGGATAGTTCAAAAAGCAGTTGAAGACGTTCCAGCCAATGCTGAAGTTATCAAAGTAACTGGTCAGCAGTGGTACTGGAGCTTTGAGCATGCAGATGGAACAAAGGAGATTAGCACTCTGCATGTCAAAAAGGGCCATGCATACGTCTTTGAGATCTATTCAAGAGATGTAATGCACTCATTTAACATTCCAGACTGGGTAGTCTTCGAAGATGCAGTTCCAGGTCACGTGAATCATGCGTGGTTTGCACCAGATACAGTAGGGACATATCCTATACAATGTAGAGAATATTGCGGTCTTTTGCACTATAACATGAGAGGATCGCTTGTAGTGGAGGATGATAACGCCACTTGAAAATAACCAAAAACATTTTATGTACATTAGAAACATTTGAAAAGATAGAGGCAATGACATGGTATTAGAACTTCAAAAGCCACGACCCGTGTGGCAGATAATGTTTTCAACACACCACACTGATGTGGGTTATCTCTATACTATAACAGGTCTCACATTCTTGTTTATGGGTGGAGTTTTGGCCATGATAATCAGGACACATTTGTTCTTCCCAGGAGAAGGAGTCCTAATCTCAGACTCGGCAACATTTAACAGAATATTTACAGTTCACGGTCTTACAATGCTCTTCCTGTTTGCTCTTCCGGTTGCAAACGGTATTGGTAACTATTTGGTTCCAATCATGGTCAGGTACAAAGACATGGCATATCCAAAACTTAATGCAATCGCATTCTGGATGAATCCAGTCGGTGGTGCACTCCTCTGGCTTGGATTTGCAGATACAACTTGGGTATCATATGCTCCATACTCTATAATCAGAGCACCTGGACCTGCTGCAGACATGTTCATATTTGGTATGAAGATTCTTGGCATATCATCAATTTTATCATCAATTAATTTTGTTGTAACAATTCTCAAATGCAAACACCCAGATCTTCCATTGAGAAGAGTTCCATTATTTGCATGGTCAATGTTTACTGTTTCCTTGATGACAATTGTTGCAATGCCAACATATGCCGCAGCACTTATCATGATGCTAACAGACAGACTTGGAATTTCTGCTTTCTTCAATCCATTTGCAGGTGGAGACCCAATTGCGTACTTGCACTTGTTCTGGTTCACGTTCCATCCTGAGGTGTACATATTTCTGTTACCGTCAATTGGAATGATGTACGAGATTATACCGCGGTTCTCAAGAAAGCCGTTATACAGTCAGGCTTCTGGTGTCTTTGCATTTGTCATGCTTGGTATCATAGGTTTTGCTTCTTGGGGACATCACATGTACTCTACTGGAATGGACTTTACAACAAAGGTAGTCTTTATGATTGGTACTCTAGCTGCGGTTCCTGCATCTGGAATGCACGTCTTTAATTTCCTTGCGACAATGTGGGGAGGCAGAATTAGATTTGCAGCTCCAATGAAGTTTGCAGTTGGTGGAATTGCGTTATTCTTCTCTGCAGGTGCTGGCGGTGTGCTAAACTCTGCAATGCCGCTAGACTTTATCACACACGGAACTTACTGGGTAGTAGGTCACATGCACTTGTTCCTTGTGGGAACAATTGGATTTGGATTTGTAGCCATGATATACTACATGTTTCCATACATCACAGGCAGAATGTACAGCGAAAGATGGGCAAGTGTTCACTTTGTCGCAATGTTCTGGGGAACTGTTCAGACGTTCTTTACGCAACACTTGCTTGGTCTTGAAGGAATGCCAAGAAGAGTCTATGACTATCCGCCAGAGTTCACATCGTGGACACAGCTAAACCAGATTGCAACAATTGGAGCGTGGATAATTGGAGCAAGCTTTGCAGTATTCTTAGCCTCATTGATATATTATGCCGCAAAAGGCAAGCCAGCCAACATGAACGATCCATGGGAACTTGGTGGCAAGTATTACTATCCTGTAGAAGCGAAGAATCCACACGGCGGCCATTCAGGATACTGATATGAGCCATAGCGAACACGAAACTCCAATCAATAGGACCTCCTCTAAAAGACTTGGAAAGATGCTTGCAATCATTATCGGTGTCCAAGTAATAGGCGGTGCCCTCTTTTTCACACATTATGATTATTGGAACTCTTACTTGCCAAATGCAGGTAAACTTCAAGAACAGCAGATGGAAGCACAAGCTGCAAATCAGACTTCCGGCAGCGGTCCATCATCTACCCAGGGAACATTTACAGGAAAAGAGATTGACGTCTCACTAAAATTTGTAGAGTCACCTGACTTTTCAAAGTATGGCTTTGATGCACCAACAGGTTCTCCAGGATCTGATCCGTCGGTTAACGCAAGCGTTGGAGATAAGATTGTATTTTCTGTAACAAACGGTGGTAAATCATTTCACGCATTTGCAGTTACCGCATCAACAAGTGGTCCCGGACCTGCAATTAACGGTACTACA
>JASHNR010000047.1 GCA_030041535.1 Nitrosopumilaceae archaeon
GATAGTACTTTTCTCATCTCTGATGGAATCTGACGCATATCGGACATGCCTTTTGGGAATTCATGGTAAAGCATGTGTAGTAATTGGTCTGCACGATAGCGCGGCTGTCCCATATTTGTTACAAGCTCGTCCACCTCCTCTGGTAGCACACGATAAAGATCTGTCATATTTCACATACAACCCGATTTATTTGAAATAATAGCACTGTTATTCTCTTTGTAATTTCAGACCAATTAGTGTTTTGTTGATTCAGTTCAACAGTATTTTTTGCCAGTCTATTGGCGGTATTTTTTGCCAGCTCTCAAGTCTATTCCCATGAGTTAGTCCTGAAGACAAGACGCCGTTTGTTCCAAGACTTTTAGATTGAATCCAGTTCGGGGATAGATGCATGTCAATCGATTGTGTTGCGTGAGTATGATCACCCACATTTGTCGAGACATTAGACCAAATCGGCACACCAGTGTGTAAGTTTTTGTATTGCTGTTCATCTTGCATTATACTGAATTTGAATTGCTCCATCTGTTTGTCCCATTTATGTTGAAAGTCGCTCACAGTAGGACTTGGTTTGTCAGCTTTGTAAAAGGTGCCATTTTGTTGATCAGTAGACGTCCTGTTGTCTTTTCCATACATGAATTGGCCAATATGTGTTCTGTCAAAATTAGACAAGGTTTGGTTGTCTAGAATTCCATGTTGACCATAATGTTGTATTATTACATACTTTGTCCAGTTACCCCCAATGATTGTAGAAGTTGTGTTTGTAGGTGTTGGGCCTGACGTTGTTGGGCTAGCATATAAGACAGTAGCTGCCGAAGCGTTATTAGAGAATAAGCCAATACCAACTGCATTCCAAGCTGCAACCTGATATTGCCCTACATTACCTGGAAGTAGACTAGTATCATTATAGTTTGTTAATGTGCTTTCGGTATTGTTAACAAGAATTGTTCCATTTCGTTGAATCTGGTATCCTATAACTCCGCTCTGAGTAGCATTTATCGGAGGATTCCATGTCAAGGCAATTTGGTTTCCAGACACTGGCACGGCATTGAGATTTGTAGGAGCAAGTGGCAGGCTTGCACTGTCTGCAAAGGCAGGGACCAAACTTACTGTGAGCAATATCACCATACCTGCCATCATTGCAAGCGGTTTTAGCATGTTTGTAGATTTGACAGGGTTCATTTCTGATTTATTTAGGAGATGATAGGATATAAAATTTGTGTACCAATGATTTGGCTACCAATGAATTTTATACAAATTAAAATACTTTCGCTAACAATGTTGCTTAACACAGTATCACAATTTTTAATTAGAACCTTGTCTATTTTTCCATCTTTACATTTTAGGCATCAGGAAAAGCTTAACAATAGTCTTATTTACAGCATCAGGAGATGTTAATTTAACATGAAATTTTTTGGAAAAAAGTTCAAGTGCGAGCAATGCAAGTCAGAGTTTTCAAAGCAAGAGGATCTGATAAGTCATGCTCGCCACGACCATCATCATGACATAGTCAAATGTACAGAATGTGGAATGGAATTCATTCACGAGTCAGACAGACTTCATCATTCTAGAAAGGAACATGAGGAAAAGATGGCACGACGTAGCCATAAGACAGAGCACAAGGATAATGACAATCATTCATCCCCTCAGGACGAAGTCGATAAACATACAAGAAACTTTAGCGATAATTTTTGATTGCAAAATTCACAAGATGCACATCAAGACAAACGGTTGTAGTGCTAGAAAAAGTTGAAGAGCTTCTTAAAGATTGGGGATGAGCACATTAAATATCAATAAAAAGGCAAAGAACCTAAATGATATGTTAATGATTAAAAAATTGAAATTTTTGGTTACAAGTGTAACAGGAAAGTTTGGAAAATTCGATCGTAAAGCCATCATAGGTCTTGTTCTGCTCCTATCTCCATATGTTGTCGGCGTCATAACTCGCCAATCAGCCTCACTTGATGATACCCTTCCAAAGCGATTCCCTACCTGCGATACTTTCATTCACGGGTTATGTATTCCGACATTGTATATACCCATACCCCTAGGATTGGGTTTTCTTGTGATCAACCTAACATCATTTCTCATCAGCGCCTCACTATTTCTCATAGGCTTCTTTTTAGTAAAGAAAAAATGATTCATTTTCTTTCTGTTCTCGAGCGCGGATTTTAAGATCAAGAAATTCTGTGTCTTGAATATCTATCTCATTGAATCATTCTGAGAGAGTTTATTGGACTTTAGCTCCAGCAAGTAGGCAAGCCCTCCTGACAGGACACCGATCATGATCGCCACAATGAATCCTATGATAACAGGAGGAAATGGAGAAAGAATTTGTTCATGAGCTTGCAAATCTGTCAAGCCACGACCACCTGAAGAGACAGGCATTATAGCCGCACCGCCAACGTATCCCACATACATGAGCAACCATGTGGAACCTGTTATGCCTATGTTCATTAGCAACAAATGTATCACGGTGAGAAGACTGCGCTTTTTTCCAGTTATTGGTCTGCCTAACCTCACTTCTAGATAGTCATAGAAAAGCGCTGTTACACCAAGAGCTATTATCATGACAATATATGCCATATATCCAATCAACAGCCATGTGCCTGCACTACCCGATGCAATTACGGTTGCAGGAGTAGGCGTAAAGTAGACAGAACCATATACAAACAGTATTAGCGTAGCTGCTGTAACTAGCCCTCCCTGAATCACTGCACTCCAGATGAATCTTGTTGCCCACTTGCTACTTTCCATAAACACCACGTGAGATCATATCTTTACCATGTTTAGTATTAATTACACACTGGACGCTCTGTATAAATTCATCATTAGCTATTTCCATGATAGAATATACCGTAGATATTATTACAAACAATTTTTGAGATGCCCTTGATTTATTGTTATTCGTCGCTCTCGATATGTTAGACGCGATATAAAGAATTATGAAACATTGTGAATGAACATTGTTAGTGAAGAACTAATTTTAGAAAAATTAAATTTGTTTTGCATTGTAATCCAAAAAATTCTATTTTGAATTAATTTTTACAGATCCGTGATCGAGAATGGCTAATTAACATGACATGGTGGATCAAAATTGGGTCGGATTAACATAAGATCTTTGGAACAAGACAGAAATCACAGAATGACCGGGAAAGCCCCAGTAGGTTGGTAAGTGTTTAAAACTAGGTATGCAAAACATACCACAGTTGGATTCAAAGAGCAAAAAGATGGTCCAGTGTGATGTCTCTGACATTTGGCATGTTCTTGGTAGGACATGGTCCTTGGTAATTCTAAGAAACCTGAGCACTAATGAGACCATACGCTTCAATGAATTAAAGCGACTTGTTTTGGGAATAAGCAGCACTGTCCTATCAGATAGGCTATCAGAATTGGAGGCGCACGGCCTTGTGATTAAAAAAATCTACCAAGAGATACCAGTAAGGGTAGAATACAGCCTGACAAAGCAGGCAAGGGAATTGGAAGAGATACTTGAGGATTTGGGTCAATGGGCAAGCAGATGGAAGCCAAAACAGAAAAAAGAGGCCTAAGTTTTTACTGCATATTTTTCTGGCAACTCTATCAATATCAGCTCGGTTTGTTTTTCTGATTTGATTGTCAGTTTGCGTTCATCTTCTATTTTTGCAGCATCTCTTACCTGCATGGTATTACCATTGATCTGGATTTTGCCATATATGACAAACAGGTATGCCTTTCTTCCAGGCTGCATTTCATGCGAGATTTCAGCGCCTGGCGTTAGACTTGAGACATAAAATGATGCATCTTGATGCATGGTTAATGCGCCATTTGAGTTTGAACCAAGCGGCGATACGACTTGCAACAATTTGTCCAGTCTCTGTTCTTTAGAGTATACCTTTTGTTGCCATGATGGGGATAGCTCTTTTTTGTCTGGAATGACCCACATTTGCAAAAGATGCAATGGTTTCTCGTTTGAATGATTGCGTTCTGCATGCATTATACCAGAACCTGCAGTCATTACCTGAATCTCGCCTGGTCTGATTACTCCTTTGTTGCCGCGATTGTCCTCGTGTTCTAGTTCCCCATCAATTACGTATGTTACAATCTCCATGTCCCTGTGCGGATGAAGATCAAATCCTTGTCCTGGCTGTATGGTATCATCGTTGAAGACACGGAGTGATCCATAGTTCATTTTCTTTGGGTCAAAATAATCTGCAAATGAGAAATGGTAATAGGTGGAGAGCCAATCCATCTCGCTTTTGTGGTGTTCGTTTGCTTTGATTGTTTGTATCATGAATACATATAGGCAGCCATCCATTTAAACTTGGTAGTAATTTACTACCTAGTAGCATAACAATACCATACTAGGTAATATCATAGATACCATATCACTACATAGATAGATGGTAAAAGGAAGGCATCTACTGGGGTTAAATTATAATTGATCTGTGGCTATAATAATTTGAATCCAATCTTTAAAGCCAATCATATCACTACCAGAAAACGAGTGTCAGAGATTACCTCCGAGCGATTACAGATTCCAGCCCAACTTTATAGACTAAACGATATCATCGCTCACTCTATGTTTATCACTTGCAAATAACCATAGAGACATTATTTTTTTAATTTAATCTGACTAGGATTGTATTTTATGGAATTGTCAGTTTTGCTCAAGCGACTTGATATCTATAACGAACCTGTATCGGACATCACTGACAAGTATCCTCTTGTATGCCTCATTGACTTTTTGGATTGGAATGACTTCGATTTCGCTTGCAATGTTATTCTTGCTGCAAAAATTGAGCATCTCTTGGGTTTCTTTGATGCCTCCAATAAGAGAGCCTGCAAGACTGCGTCTACCAGCAACTAGAGAGTACGAACCAACTGGCGTTTCCTTCTCTGGAATTCCAACTACGACCATAGCACCATCAAGGGCAAGCAGATCAAGATAGTGATTCCAGTCAAGCTCGGCTGAAACCGTGTTTATCATCAGGTCAAAGTATCCTTTGAGTTTTTCAAATGTTTTAGGATCGGATGTGGCATAGAAATAATCTGCACCCAGTTTTTTGCCGTCCTCTTGTTTTTTAAGCGAATGGCTAAGCACAGTAACTTCGGCACCAAGTGCATGTGCAAGTTTTACTCCCATGTGGCCTATGCCGCCAAGACCTATTATGGCAACTTTTTTTCCGGGTCCTGCCTTCCAATGTATCAGAGGAGAATAAAGCGTGACACCTGCACATAGAAGCGGCGCTGCCTTGTCTAGAGGAAGATTGTCAGGAATAGAGAGTACATAGTTTTCATCTACCACTATTTTGTTAGAATACCCGCCCTGAGTCGGAGTACCATCTTTTTCTGTTCCATTATATGTTGTGACCATTCCCTCGGTACAATACTGTTCAAGGTTTTTACTGCAAGGACCACACTTGCGGCAAGAGTTGACAAAACATCCTACACCTACCCTGTTGCCTGCCTTGTATCGAGTCACTTTAGGTCCAACTTGCGAGACTGTGCCTGTAATCTCGTGTCCTGGAACCATTGGGAATTTTGATCCTCCCCATTCATCGCCTACTTGATGTATGTCAGTGTGGCAGATTCCACAGTATCCAATATCAATTACAACATCATAATCAGAAGGCTCACGCCTCTCAAAAGAATATGGACCAAGAGACGCTTTTGCTTGCTGTGCTGCATATCCATGAACTTTAATTGTCATTTTCAGTCTAGATACTTGGAAGGCTGCAATTGTATTTAATTATTGACAGTAGGTGTATGCTACTGTGATAACGTGATAAAGCGACCTGAGGGGACGGGACCATCTTGGTACGATTTCTGGGCCCATTCGTATAGAATAGTGAAATATTGTTCAGATTTTTTCAAATCTTCAAAAACTCTGAAGGTTCTGTAACGCTTCATCTGGTCGCAGGGTTTAGAAAGTAGATAGGAATTATTACTGATATGAATTCAATAAGAAGGAAAGAAGATGTGTGCTTAATTTTCTAGATGTTGTCTTTTGTATTGATTCTACAGGTAGTATGGAGAGTTTTATTTTAGAGGTTAGACGAAATGTAATAGATATGATGAGAGAAATTAAGAAGACTGGTCTGAGCGTTAATTTCGGTTGCGTCTTTTATGGAGATCACGAACATGGGAGACAGGAAGTAGTTAGGTTTTATGAATTGACTAATAATGAAAAGACAATAGAGACAAATTTTCAAGGTAACACCATATTTGGCGGTGGAGATCATCCAGAAGCAGTAGCTGATGGGTTGCACTTGGCTCTTAACATGAATTGGAGATTTGGTTCTAAGAGAGTAACAATACTGATTGGAGATGCACCACCACACGCTTATGCACGAGACAGCAAAGATGATTATCCCAATGGCTGTCCTTGCGGTTTGGACCCTCTAAAAGAAGCTATGAAGTGCAAAGATGAGAACATAGTAATTTATTCAATCGGCGTTTCGAAGGACAGAGATATGAGGGAAGCGTTTAACAAGATTGCCTCCATTACAGGTGGAAGGTATTTTGAATTAAACGAAGTTTCTAACCTAATTAATATTATTATTGATATGCTCAGGCGAGAGGTACAGAAGATAGAGAAAGAAAAGTTGGTTTATAGAAGCATGAAAGAAAATAAACCTTTACCTTTGCCTACTGACGAGATAAACGAGGCAAAGGAAAGTCTCAAAAAGCGAGGAATGCTTTAGTTCCAGATGTTAGCGTTAATACAAAAAAGATTTCAACGTATTACTAAACATCTTTTTGCAGTTACAATAGACTTCAAGTTTTTATATTAAAGTAAGAAGATATTTTGCAGAGGTTTAGTTTTGACAGACTTCAGTAAGATAAAGAATCCATATGATGTTCTGCGAGTATCACGAGATATGACATTGGAAGACATGAAAAAGGTTTATCGTGCAGAGTGTATTAGTAATCATCCGGATAGGCACCCTCCGATAGAACGCAACCTTTGGGAATCTCGCATTAAGGACCTTAACAACGCATGGGAAATTCTCAGTAATGAAAGAATTGCCCTTGATGAATATCTTGACCAACAAGCAAAGAGTGGTACACATGATGATACAACAAGAAGTGATACTTTTACTGATGAGGATAAAAAGAAACACGATGAAAAAGCTAGAAAATCGGCTGAAGAACGAAAAAAATGGACGGGGGTACCAACTGGGGGTGGTCCTTATGTGTATGAATCGCCTTATTCGTCTCCCGAATCGCCTAAGGAAGTAAAGTCAAACACAAAGAAAATTTTCGCTATTGCAATTATAGCTGTTTTGGTTATTTCCATAGCCGCTGTTGCAGGCCTTGATCTTCTAAAGACAACTAACCAACAACCTCAAGCTGGAACTATAACAGGTAATCAAGTTACCAATAATCAAAATGAGAACCCAAGCCAGAATGGAGGAGGGAGTACAACTAGCTCTAGTGAGACGTCTGTAACCGCTCAACCATCCAGTGGTCAGCCGCTCAATCTCTGTGAAAGCGTGTCTTTAGTCGATAACTATTTAGGCACTGGTTATGCCGTACGCGTTATAGTAACACCATCGGGTGGCCTTCCACCATATCACGTCACAATTAATGCTAATGATCATTTAGAGATCGGGCCGAATATACAGACATCTGTTACTACATCTGCATTTGAGACTTTTGTTACACCAATAAATTCTTCATCACCCATAGATTTTGGAATTTCCGATTCATACAATAATCGTCTTGATATTGATGCAGCTCTTGGCATGACTAGTGGTTTTCAACAATTATCAATAGGTCAACCACTAAGTTTTTGTGAAACTATATCTCCAGCTTTAACTACCGCAACAATTGGTCAGAGCGTACCAATCACCATAACACCATCAGGCATACCTCCACCATATCACTTCACAATTTATAATGCAGACGATGGCACGGAATTGGAATCGCTTGATTCATCTTCTTCTCTAGTCTACTCGTTTATTCCAAAAACAACGTCAACTTATCACCTTCTTCTTTCTGCTCGGGGGCAGGGAACTTACAGCTATACTACTGAGGAAATGGGTTCCGTTGTAACTGTCGGCAATAGCAATAATCCAAATGAAAATTATGAGGGCGCAAACATATTATTAAATCTGTTAACACAACAAGCCCCCCAACTTACGGTATCCCCTACGGAGACAACAACCTCAATAGGTCAAACTGTTCAGTTTGTTGTAACTCCAAACGGAGGCATGCAACCATATTATTATCAGACATATGACAACGGACAGCCCCTGGACTATAGCTCACAACATCAGTCTACTCCCTATTATTTTACTTATTTGCCCACAAGTTCTGGAAGTCACGAGTTGAAGTTTTGGGTGGATACCTCTGGAGGTGTACAAACTGCTGTGTACGCAGAAGTCTATGTAAATCCATAATCCTAACGGTAAGGAAAGTTTTACTTATCGCTATTTTCGGGCTAAGACGACTTCCCTCGATTTTTGAGTCATCAGGGACCCGTAGTATAGATATAATGAATGTCATATGAATAATAATTATTGATCTCTAATTAACAATGGTTTGAACTGGAAATAGGGCTAACGAGGTGATTTATGTGCCTGAAGACGAACAAGCGGTTGAACTAGAATTACTTGGACCAAAAGATATTCCTTGGTCACTCGTTAAGAGGTTTTCATTATTTGGAGAATCAAACGACTCGGTATTTCCATTCAATGTCCATTCGAGTCCACTCGAACTTTCTTTTGTCTGCCCATGACCTGTCGTAAGAACATATTCAATCACCGCGTTTGTCCATTCACCGTTAGACAACTGTACACACGATTGAACCTGGCCATTTGTTGGAGGCCCAAACATTGCGGCATCACCTCCGCTCTGACCTACCAATACGAGCTCAGGAAATGGCTCGGTAATTTGTGGGTCAAGATTTAGGTAAGAACCAGAGGGTAATTGATAAGGTGTGATTTGACCGAAATCATTTAGCATTACAAGCTGGTCGCCTGAAATATACGATTGTAATGTGAATGAATGCGGCGAACCAATTACTCCAAACTTTGTTACATCATTGGATTCATAAACAGATGATAGTTGACCGGGAATAATACAACCATTTACCTCCTCACATTTCCAAATTTGAAACGCGGAGGTGGCTTGGGTTGAGCCATCAAGAGGATTCTGTTGAATCAAAATTACATTTTGTGCCCAATATGTGAAGGTGTGATCAGGCTGACTAGGAGTATCAATCTCAAAATTTTGTTGAATGGAGAAACATGATCTGGTAAATAAATTATAGCAACCACCTACAGTTGTAGAAGGTGGCCTATGTGATATTGCATACCAACCGGAAAGATTCACCATATTCTTCACTCCCACAATTTCGCTCGCTTGGTTATTGTTTACTGATGAAGTAGATGACATTATAACAGGTGACGAAAGTTGTTCAGTAACTGGAGAAATTATAGAGAGTGTGTTACCTTTCAAAACATTAGTGGCATAGAGAACGTTTGTAGTCGGATTGATTGTAATAGAACCACCTACCGGCTGATTGAGTTGCATCGTGAATTTGACTGTGTTAGTTGAACCATCCATAACATCAAGTGAGTTAGTTGATGGTATGACATAATAGACCATGTTGTTTGTTGGATTAACTGTTATATTTCGTGGGCTGCCTCCTAGTGAGATTGTACCTGTTACTGCGTTAGTTAAACCGTCTATTACGGAGATCGATTTATCGAGAAAGTTATCTACATAAATTTTGTTCGTGATTGGATTTACCGCTACATCTATGGGACCTTTGCCAACCGGAATGATGGATGTAACAGTATTGGTCAAGCCGTTGATTACGGAAATATCGTTATCTCCTCCGTTAGTAACATACACAGTGTTAGTAGTTGGATCAACGGTAACACCGTTAGGGTAGTAGCCTACTGAAATTGTAGTGGTGATAGTATTAGTAGATCCGTCTATTACGGAAATACTATTGTTTTTAATGTTAACAACGTACAAGAGGTTTGTAGTTGGATTAACTGCAATACTCACTGGAAATTTATCATCTATTCCAATTGTAGATATAACTTTGTTAGTTGAACCATCTATTACACAGAGAATGCTGCTAGTCCAGCCAGCAACATATATCTTATTTGTAATGGGATTTACTGCTACCCCTGATGGTTGGTTACATACTGGTATTGTATTGATGGTTTTAGTTGAACCATCTATTACCGATAAGGTATTATCGGCCAAATTAGTGGCGTATATTTTGTTAGTTATAGAATTTAAAGCAATGGAGCCACTACCATTACCTAGCTGGATTGTAGAAGTGATGGCATAATTAACAGATGATTGGATTTGGTTTTCAGTATTATGATTGTAGCTAGAAGGTACAATAGACTGTGAGGAGATCTCTTGTGATGTTTGTTGAACCTTAAGAATCCCATTCTGGATCATGTATTGAATCCCTTTAACAAATTCATCATCTGATATTTGCCCATCTGCCCACCAACCTGCATTATTCTTGATCCAAGATGGGATCTGTTGCGTTTCGGAAGACGACCCCACCGGAGTTATAGGAATCTGGATCATTCCCTTTTGTATCAGGTATTGTATTCCCTTAACAAACTGATTGTCTTCAATCTGGCCCTGTGACCACCAGCCAGCATTATTCTTGATCCATTGAGGAATCACAGAACCAGAAACTTGAAAAGGAGATTCATCAGCAAGAGTCGTTTGTGTTATTCCAGTCATGGGTATTGCAACAGTTAGAATAATTAATGAAAGGTATGGATTGTTCAATAATACAGTAGATAATCAGACATAGATAAAACCTGTTTAAACGAAAGTTCTCACATTATCTGTTGGCGTGAGATCTGTAGGACCCGATCATCGTTTTTGAGGATAGATTAGACCTTAATATAATACGTACAAATTTGTAGGATGCAAATATGTTACATACAATGATTTACTACCATAGGTAGGAAATGAGCAAAGTTGGCTTGCAGAAGAGAGAGGGTCTGGAAAACACAGTTCCAGAACTGCATCATCTCATATGCCTCGTCTTGATACCATTGAGATGGTAGAAGAACCAATTTCTAGCAAAAAAGAGTTTAGTTCTAAAAACAGACTCTGGAGAACATACCAAAGCAGGTGCAGTATCCTACCTTGCTCACAATTCTGAATTATCTAGAAAAATCAAACAAGATAATGTATGATAAAGAAGGCACTATTCTCTGGATATTTGCAGACAATCCAAAGCTAAAGAAACTGCATAGAGAATCAACAGCGCTCAGATAAACTAGTATCCAAATCTCTTTTCGTATTGCTTGTGATCAAAGGCCTCCAAAATAGTGCATGCCTTTTCATATTTTGTACCAGAAACGGTGTAAGCTAGTCTCCAGCCTGACCCTTAGATTGTAGCAGAACAAGGTATGAATTTGATGTTCCTGGACATATTTGTTGGGCCAGCGATCTCTTGGAATTTTGTCTCCTTTCACATAATCTTTCTTGAGAAGATCCACAATACATCAATGATCTCTTTGTATAAGACGGTTTGTTTATCTAAAGAGTTGAAGAATTTCATAAAAATCAGGAGCACCACATACGGATATTTTCATTTCCAATACAGGTCTGATCTGATTACAGAATTTATTATTTAACCACGATTAGTATGAAACTGTTCAGGCTCAGATACTGTTCTGGTACAATTTTAGCACCACAATCTCCATCAGGGGTTCTTCAAGAGACTATCTTTTCAAAACCGGCATGTCTCTATACAAAAATACAGCTGACCCGAGGGTGTTACAGAAATCCGGTATGTTCAAACAGGGAGGTTTCCGATGCCATTTTTCGGAGTGGCTCGCATATACTCAGAATGGTAGTAAGCTTATCGGAGTAGCTGCAAACTCCTTCCCAAACTTTTTACTTTAATTACTAACAAAAGAATTCATCGGCAATCGGTAAAAAACAATCCCCCTTTCATGCATAAAAAAAACCCGTCATGACTAAAATTGTTACTGAGTGTGATTTGTTGGAAAGTTAATTTAACGCTGAAAGTGAATTCTAAATGTTATGGATGCTAACGAAATTAAGAAGCTACAGGTTGACAGATTAAGATATTTAGAAAGTGCGTATCATCAGAGCAAAGGCGCTCCTAATTCATACATACCATGGGAAGAAACTGGACAAAACCTAGGATTTGATAGAGACCGCACCATAGCGGTTATGTACTGGTTAAAAAATGAAGGTCTTATCAAGCTTGAAACCTTCAATTCTTTTCAAATTACAAATTATGGAATAAAGATAATCGAAGATGCAATAACTAATCCAGAAGAACCTGTTGGTCCATTAATTGCGTATAATTCAATTCAGATTGATCAAATGATTAATTCAACTATTCAGCAAGGCAGTGTAAATTCTACCCAAGAAGTAACAATACAGCAAAATGATGTTGAAAAAATTATAACGTTGATCGATAAATTAGAAGCATCTCTAGAGAAAATAAATTTAGCGGCGGCTCAAAGGCAAGACATTACTGCCGATCTTGAAACAATCAAAGCTCAAACAAAATCTTCCAAACCAAAAAACCAAATTATTGTAGATGCCTTGAATTCCATAAGTGCGATATTGCAAGCCCTTCCAGCTACACAAGTCATAGTAAGTGAGTTAATACCACACATATCACAGGTTGTAAACGCATTAGGTTCTCATTAGATTTCGTTTATGTAAGCAGTTCATAGTTTAAACTATTTTATTATTCTATTAAATTTCATCAAAATTGAATTCTGGAAATGAAAACGTTGTGATTTGTTGAATAAAATTAAAAATCTGAAATTTATGAATACTATTTAGTCGCTAATACAAATAAATCCATGAATACTCCTAGGTACTGTTTTAAGCGTATATGTAGAACAATCGCTAGAATCTTTCTTCTATTTAGATAAAATTTCTCTGTACTAAACAAAATATAGAATAATAATTCACCAATGATAACTACTCCAAACGCCATACGGATACGTTAATTTCTAAATTATGCATTTGTTCCTTATTTGGAAAAGGAAACGTGTTCATTGTTAATGTGAATACCCCTATGAATTCAAAAGGAACTATAGTCAGATACTTGAGAATTAGACCAATGAATCTCATACACTGTTTTTTATGATGAAGATATTCTATTATAAAACTCGCAAGAACAATGTCAAAAAAGCCATAAAAAATGAATTATGCAGAATTAAAAGATATTTTGATGGATAGTATGGATAGAATACTTAAGATAGAAACGATACGCGGAGGTAAGAATATCTGATTTAATATAGAGAGTATTTCAGTAGATTTTTCCTCATCACTACTCATTTTATTCATCCAGCCATTTTGGAGTTTATCATTCTAAAATCGAGTATGTTTAGATCTTTCTTTATGAACATCTTTTAGAATAATATGTTGAGCTGTTTCGTTTATTGTTACGGCAAATTTCTCAAAGAAATCTTTTCGACCTAGAATAATAAAGTGAGGAACTTGTTTTTCACCTACTTCGTAAGGCATGACGTAAATATTTACAAGTCCTACTGAAACTGGAAATTGAGAAAAGCGCGGTATTTCTACGTGCACTTTAGAAGAATAAACATTAGTGTCGCCAGCTATTGTTAAAATGCGTTCATCAGTAGTATCAATGTCTAGTTGTAATGCAGTAGCAATTTCACGTGGTAAAAACGACCGATCAGCACCAGAATCCAATAACGCAGTAAGTCTCATTTCTCGGTTTTCTTCATTTTTTGATTCTGAAAATTTCCTAAAAATTACTTCTATTGCCGGTTTTTTAACATGAATTAATTTTCTCTCTTTACTCCAAGCGGGTAAAGATTTGTAATGAAATTGAAGCTTATCAGTTCCACGTCCTCTATCGACCATGAAAGGCGATATTAAAATTACTTAATAATATTTGCCTATTCGAATTTAAAGTATGAATTTGTCTACTTCATCTTTCTTTGGTATTCGATGAAATAATGGCGTTCTAATTAATTTTGCTTTTGTTGCTTGATCAACAACTTCTGATAATGTTTTGGCATGAGCGACTATTTTTTTATCTAATATGGCTATCCATTCGCCTTCAAATTCTGTAAAATCATTGGATTCTAAAAACTGTGATTCGACACTAGACAACTTGATAGTACAATAGGTGTTAGTTACTTAAATTTATGCCGTATTTATAAGACACTTTGAGACATTTCACCTCTTTCATAAGCATATTCAAACAGGGGGGTTTCCGATGCCATTTTTCGGAGTGGCTCGCATATACTTGAAAAAATGGTAGTAAGATTATCGGAGTAGCTGCAAAACTCCTTTCCTTTTTTATTTTGAATTAGCAAGTTACATATGCTGGCGCACAAACCTTTGTAACGATGTGTATAAATAGTAAGAAAGTAAAATAATCTTACTGATAGACATGCTAGAAGAGCCTGAAATTACCACCATGAGTGAAAAGGGTCAGGTAGTCATACCACAGGATCTCCGAAAGCACCTTGGAATAAAGCCAAAGACAAGATTCATCGTATTTGCCATAGATGGTAATATAGTGATGAGAAAACTCGACATACCTGATATCAAGAAAGAATGGGGTGGCATATTCCGTAGAATGGACAAGAAAGGCCTGAAACTTGACGAGTATGACATAGTGTCAAAAGTCAAGTCGCATAGAAAAGAGAAAAAGAAAGCAAGGGGTTGATCCCATGCTTAGGATCGTCCTTGACACAAATGTTCTAGTAAGCGCAACTATTCATAATGGCAAACCAAGAAAACTGTTGCAGGCAGGAATTAAAGGCAAATATAGAATTTTATCATCACGTGAAATTCTAAATGAGTTCTCAGAAGTTCTTCAAAGACCTCAATTTAAAATGACAAGAGATGATGTTATCGGATAGTTTCTGCACTCATAGATACGGTTGAGAAATCCTGTTACTTCTGATGTCACAACCATTTGTTTTGAAGATATGGCATCTTGCGGTACATGGTCTCTCAAACTACCCAGCACCATTGTCACGGGTTCATAAACTATCATGTAGCCGTCGAGAATTGTCAAACGAAGTCTCTGTTAGTGTATTACTAGATCCTCTAGATTTCAAAATTGTATCGTCTGAAAGCCTGACTGATTAGTTTGCTATTACTATCTCAAAAAGTCTACTAGCTTGTTTTTAGAGAGCGGATATACTGCAGAGATGTAGTAGCTGATAAAACATTTAGAGAATTCAACAAGAGGACTGATAAAATTATTTCTTAAATTAAGTGTGTAAGTATTTTCACTTGATTTGATCATCTGGTGACAGAGTTAAATGAGAATCATGATCATCCTTAAAGAATGGTACCGGATAATCAAAATTACAAATATGGGGATTTATGATAATGTTGAATTGAGTCCATCGATTGCAAGCCATGATGGTTTGTTATACCTGGTATCAAGAGGTCCTTCTGATGACCAAGGAATTTATTGTTCTACATTTGATGGGAGCAACTGGGCACCACTAAAACGAATTGATGGTTTTAGCACTAGTGGAACACCTTCAATTGCAAGCCATGATGGCAAGCTCTACATGGCATGGAAAGGCATTTCCGGGGATCAACAAATCTATTATTCCGCATTTGACGGACACGAATGGACTGGCCTAAACTCCATTCAAGGTGTTTTTACTAGTGAAGGACCATCGATTGCAAGCCATGATGGTTTGTTATACCTGGTATCAAGAGGTCCTTCTGATGACCAAGGAATTTATTGTTCTACATTTGATGGGAGCAACTGGGCACCACTAAAACGAATTGATGGTTTTAGCACTAGTGGAACACCTTCAATTGCAAGCCATGATGGCAAGCTCTACATGGCATGGGATTTGTATGGTTCGAATTATGCTACATTTGACGGAGAAGGGTGGACCACCGGTTCAGCTATTGACGGCCAGCAACGGTATGGTCAAGGTACATCAATTGCAAACTATGGTGGTAAACTCTATCTTGCGTGCGGCGATGGAATGGATCAATCTATCCATTATTCTACATTTGATGGGAGCAACTGGGCACCACTAAAACGAATTGATGGTTTTAGCACTAGTGGAACACCTTCAATTGCAAGCCATGCTGGCAAGCTCTACATGGCATGGAAAGGCATTTCCGGGGATCAACAAATCTATTATTCCGCATTTGACGGACACGAATGGATGCCGCTGAAAGGTACTGAACACGTTCCTTTCTGTGTTGATTCCCTGCTAATGCAAGACTATCAGAATACTGGAAATGGTTATGAAGAATTGAAGAGTTACCGCGTAGTCATTCGTTTTCCCAATCCTGTAGAAGTTGGTGCTGATAAACTCGTTGTAATACCTACAGATGATGTAACAGTAAGAATCCGAGGCAAAGTGGAATATCTGGTTAATGGACAAAGGCATAAGTTTGAACCTGATCCGATAGGCCAAGTAACATTCTCTATTAAGGCAACTAAGTTGACTGCAGCACCCCTAATGATTAAACTAAACTCTATGCCTGACAATAATTTAGTATTGGTATATCCTGATGAACAAATCCATCATCGTTTATCTAAAATTTCAGGAAACGAACTAATTGATGTTAACCATAGGTTACTACCAGAAAATACAACCATCGGTCATGCTAACGCCGTGGCCGATGCCGTTAAAAATGCTCTTGAGACTATAAAACATAACTACACGGAAACTGACCAAATCTTGCTTGGTACTACGCATATTCCGGTCAGTATGTCTAATAGCCTGCCATCGGCATCTAATCCTGATTTCATAAAACGATCAACCCGACCTGCTCAGGTCAGACATTGGAAATTTAGTTTACTAGAAAAAGTGAATGGTGGGTACGCTAAACCAATAAACTGTTATGAAGAATTAACAATAGATCAAGCGCTTGAACATTTCAATCAAAAGGACAACCATGTTTGTTATCCTGACGATATTGCGCCACAGTTAAAGAAAACTTCCACTCTGAGTTCTTTGTGGGATCTATGGAACATAATTGTGAATGGTGCTATGACCGTTATCCATATGGTAGTATCAGCTGTTTCTGACGTAATAGATACAACAGTCGATGTAGCAAAAAAAGTGTTCAATAATGTGGTTGTATTAATAAGGTATCTGGAAAATGGCGTAGAAAAAATAATCAGTTTTGTGATTGATTCTGCAAAACGTGCTCTCGATATGGTTACAATGATCTTCACTCACTTTGGAGCTACGGTGGAAGGAGTAATAGAATGGCTTTCGGCACTTTTCAATTGGAATGACATATTAAATACGCATAATGCAATTAAGAATAAAATTAATTCAGGTTTAGACTTGTTAAAATATAAGTATAATGATATCATCTCCAATACCCCTGATTTAGGAAATGTCGGTAATCTTTCTGAAGTGGTAAGCCGATTTTCTAGCACGGTTGCGGATGACAGCATAGGGAAGAAAATTCAAGATCACAAAAAGGAAATTTCTTCAATCCAATCCAATCAGGGCCAATGGGTGTTATCTACTGCATTTGAGAATGCAGACGGTATTAGTATCAACGATCATACATATCCTCAACAATCTCCAATCAGTGGAGACATTATGGAGTCTCTCCGCGGTCAATTTAATGATGATAGAAAGAATAATTGCTATCGTGATAAAATAAATGATTACTTCAATCCAATATCAAAGGATCCTTCAAATTTATCGGATTTACGGTTAAGTGGAATCACGCGTTTATTACGGGAATTTTTCGATATTATAAAATCGCCTATCGATACATTAATGCGTGACATGAAGAATTTTGTTGGAGACATCATCGACAAAATAAAGGAAATCCTAAACCATCGCATTGAGATTCCTGTGATAACATGGCTATATGAAACCGTAATTACTAACCAGAGTCAGTTTACAATTTTAGATCTAATCTCTTTGGTGATGGCGGCGCCAATTACTATAACCTACAAGCTTCTCAATAATGGTCAATCCCCATTTGCCAGATCAATCAATTCCGTAAAAAAATTAACAGGATTACCAAACTCAATCAATTTGACAGGTGGTGATGATAATATTGAATGGAATGCAAATTCAACGTATATAACAATAGGAGTAGCTTCTATCGTATTTCCATTTTTTGACGCACTTATAGATTATCGTGGTGAAGAGGAAGGATCTGACGTATTACGTGCTGTCTCGTTATATACGATAATTGTAATTCTTGTTTTAAAACAGGGGCTTACAAATCCCTTTGCTTCTAATGACTTTTCCAGCAACTGTAAATCCACACAAATTGAAGCTAGTTTTTGGTGTGTTGAATCGGTTGAAGTTGTTTTCGAAATATTTTCTGCCGTATACAATGTAGGGAAAAATAGGAGTCTCCTTGCAGCTAATTCTTACAGGAATTTTTCCATCATGGGTAAGATTATGAGTATGATCTTTGGTTTTGCTAACCTTGTTGGAATAATTTTATGGACAATTAATGCCAGCGATGAAGGTGAATCCTATTATGGTTTAGAATGTGTCCAAGAAATATTGGGCGGTGTCATACCAAAAATCGTAAAGATATTAAAGTTGTTACGCTCGAAACGGAGTGATTTAGCAGTAATTTTAGTAGATGGCACTGCAGGATATCTTTCTGCGATATTTTATTTTATATTGAAATTCAGCCTACAGCGCGTTGTTGTCTGATTATAAACTGCGATTTATGATTTAACTTTCATAAATGAACAGGTACAGAGGGAAATGAAATTAATTGATAAATATGAATTCAATGATTCAGGTTTAAGTGTAGAGTAGCTATAAAGCTACCTTTGTCTTCAAGGACTTTATGGAAGAGTACAGGTCTGTTGAGGCCCAGACATGCAAAGGTGGAACCTATTTTAGTATCACAACAATAAGCGGGCCCGAGGGGACTCGAACCCCCGACCTCAAGCTCCGCAAGCTCGCGCACTATCCAAGCTGTGCAACGGGTCCAACAAAACTTTCAGTTAGCCCGTTATAATACATTTCAAATGGTACAAAAAATCTATGCAGTCTCTTCTTGGTACTGTTTCCTTGTTGGGAATATTTGTCGTGTTTCTTTTCGGTTGATGAGTGGTAGAAACTATAGGGAAACAGTTTCCTCTTCTTGTTCTGCTTTTTTGGCAAAGACGTAATTCATTATTAGTCCTGCAATTATTGCACCAGTGATTGGAGCAGCCCAATACATCCAGCCATAGTTCCAATATCCAGAGATTAGCGCAGGCCCAAATGTTCTTGCAGGGTTGACACTTGTCCCTGTCAATGGTACTCCAATCAGGTGTATCAAAAATATCATGCCGCCTATTGCAATGCCATACATTCCAGCAGAGCCTTTTTGTGTACAGCAGTCATGAAAACCACTGTTATAAGGAATAATGTGAGAATTGCTTCTACTGCAAATCCAGACGAGACGCTGTTATGAAGTAATGTACTTGGTCCAGATTGTGTTCCATAGTTTACCTTTGCGCCAATATCAGGCAAAATGACCTTGTAAGATACAGCTGCAGCTATTGCGCCAATAAGTTGGAAAATAATATACACGATGCCGTCTTTGATATTGATTCGTTTTGTTACCAACATGGAAATAGTAACAGCCGGATTAAAGTATCCCCCAGATACGTGTCCAAATGCGTAAACCACGAGGCCTATTGCGGCTCCATGTGCAAGTGCTATCATCACTATTGCTTGAATTGACAGCCCAGTTCCATACGCAACTGCCGCAAGTCCAATTGCAACAGGTCCGAAAAATACCAAACAGTATGTTCCAATTGATTCAGCAAGTCATGCACGAGGGTTTACCATATTACTGAAATTTCACCTAGGCGCATACCATATAAAAGATTCGAAATCACTTGGCAAAAAATAATTAGGGATTCATTATTTTTGATACCATGTTAGCTGAAGGCGATCAAGCTCCAGATTTTGCGTTAAAAGATGCAGATGGAAAAATTTTCAAAAAAGTAGATTTTAAGGGAAAAAAATATGTTGTCTATTTTTACCCAAAAGATTTCACTCCAGGATGCACGACAGAGGCTGCAGAATTTACCCGCGATTACAAGAAATTCAAGAGTGCCGGAATTGAGATAGTTGGGATAAGTCCTGACGATGAAGAGTCTCACAAAAAGTTTGGAGAAAAGATGAGTGTCCCGTTCATCTTGCTTGCTGACACAGAAAAGGATGTGGCAAAGAAGTTTGGCGTCTGGGGAAAGAAGCAATTCATGGGACGCGAATACATGGGAGTAAACAGAACAACTTTCCTAGTAGATGAAAAAGGAAAAATTTTCAAGGTTTTTGAAAAAGTAAAACCTGCAGGACACTCGCAAGAAGTGCTAGAAGCCTTTAAGGCTTGAAGCCTGCTGGTAGTGTACCGCGTTGAGTTTTTGGTTTTGCCGGTTCTGGTGGAGGTGGTGCAGTAGTTCTAGTTGTACTTGTAGTTGCTTCACCCTTGAATTGTTTGTTAGCTGGATGATATGATAATCTGGGTCTTGTTGCAAAATACTTGTTTCCACTATAACCTGTAGAGCTTAATTTTGCATATGTTGGTGACACTTCACCTGAATACGTTGATTCAGTAGATGATGTTGCTCTTGGCTCCTCCTTTGGTGCTGGTGGAGGTGGTGCCTTGAAACCAGCTGGTAGTGTACCATGGGTTGGACCTGAAGCTGCAGGTCTTGGTTTTGCTGGTTCTGGTTTTGGTGCTGGCGGAGGTGCCGTGTGAGATTGTGGTGGAGGTGGTGCGTTAAATCCAGCAGGCAGTGTACCACGTGAAGAGGACGGTTTTGGTGTTGGTGGAGGTGGAGGTGCTTTGTGAGTCTCTTCCTCAGGAACATAATTTTCATATTCTGAACCTTTTGACCTCCACATCGATTTCTTTTCGGATTCTACAGTTCCAGCAGGTAGTGTACCGCGTTGAGTTTTTGGTTGTGGTTCGGGTTCTGAAGCTGGCGGTGGTGGAGGTGGTGCAGTAGTTCTAGTTGTACTTGTAGTTGCTTCACCCTTGAATTGTTTGTTAGCTGGATGATATGATAATCTGGGTCTTGTTGCAAAATACTTGTTTCCACTATAACCTGTAGAGCTTAATTTTGCATATGTTGGTGACACTTCACCTGAATACGTTGATTCAGTAGATGATGTTG
>JASHNR010000048.1 GCA_030041535.1 Nitrosopumilaceae archaeon
ACTCGCATAATTGAGAAACTTAGAGAGATGAAGGTTTTCAAGGTATTTGACTCTGAGGCAAATTTTGTTTTATTTGCAGCAGATGGCGCAAGTCAGCGGATCCACAAGGCGCTCATAGAGCAAGGTATAGTGATAAAGAATTTGGGAAAAGTAGGCAAACATGATGGTTGCCTCAGAGTTACTGTTGGTACTCAAGAGATGAATTCAAGATTTCTTACTGCAATACGTGATTTGCTGAATTGACCCTAAAAAAAATAGATAATGGTATCTATGTAGATGCGCAAAAAACAGATAAGATCAAAAATTTGGATGCGGTAATATTTGACTGCGATGGAGTATTGATTGATGTTTCAAATTCATATGATCTTGCAATAAAAAAAACAGTAGATTTTGTGGCAAATAAAATTGCCTCAATAAATAAATCGTCGTTAGTCACAACAGAAATGATAGACAGTTTTAAAAAAACAGGTGGTTTTAATGACGAAGTTAATGTAACATATGTCATGATACTTGCAGCTGTGGCATCAGAGAAAACCGGTAAGAATTTTTCTGATCTTGTCTTTGAGGTTGCAAAAAATGCTGACCAAACAGGAATACAATCAGTTGAAAGATATCTTGATTCAATAAAAATAGACTTGACTGATATCAAAATGAAACTTGTTTATCCTGCAACAAGATTTGAAAGTCCACTTTCATCTATTTTTGATGAAATCTTTTACGGAACAGATCTATACACCCAACTTTACAAAAGATCTCCAAAGTTTTTCAATGGAAAAGGTCTAATTGAAAATGATATTGTACTTGTAACAAAGAATCTCTTATATGATTTACATCAAAGATTTGGTAAAAAAATTTCTATTGTTACGGGTAGAGGAGTAATCTCAGCAAAACACTCTCTTGAGAAACTGTTTGACGAATTTGATTTGAAGAATTCAAAATTCCTTGAGGATGAACCACGTGAGATGGCAAAGCCTAACCCTCAATCTCTTATATCGTCAATTAAGGGAATGGGTGCTTCTTGTTCAATCTTTGTTGGTGATTCTATGGAGGACTTTATCATGGCACACAAGGCAGCCGAGTCTGGAAACGCAACTTTGTTTTGTGGTATATATGGTACCAGCAAAGACCACGAGGCCAAGAGGAATTTCTTTGAACAAAAAGGTGCAGATATGGCACTGGAATCAATCCATCTACTTCCGAAGGCATTAAATCTAGTTAGGGCATAAGCCACTTCTCTACAGGGGGATTTCATGAAATCTAGAATAAACAATATTGTTAGAAAGACCAAGGAGACCGAGGTATCAATATCAATTAACTTGGATGGTACTGGTAAGATTTCTGTAAAGACGGGCCTGCCATTTCTTGATCATCTAGTCATCTCATTTGCAAAACATGCTATATTTGATCTCAAACTCAATGCAGTTTCAAAAGATGGAATAGACCATCACCTAGTTGAAGATACTGCAATTGCTCTAGGTAGTGTTATAGACGAATCACTTGGAAATAGGTCAGGAATTACGCGATTCGGACATGCATCAATACCCATGGATGAATCTCTTGCAGAGGCCTCACTTGATCTTGTGAAAAGACAGTATCATAAAATCGAATTATCTATAGTTCGAAATCAAATTGAAGGAATTTCAAAAGAAGATCTTGAACATTTTTTCAGATCTCTAGCCCAGAGCTTGAACATATGCATGCATGTATCAGTTAAATATGGTGAAAATGATCACCACAAAATTGAGGCCTCTATCAAAGCGCTAGCGGTAGCATTGAGAAACGCAGCAAGTCAAGACAAAAAGCAAAAGGGAATACCTAGCACAAAAGGTGCCATGTAATGGTAAAAGTAGCAATCTTTGATTATGGCGCAGGTAACATATTCAGCCTAAAATCATCTCTTGAAAAAAATGGCGCTCAAGTGGATGTCATAACAAATCTGGATAAAATTAATGGATATTCTGGTCTTTTGTTGCCAGGTGTGGGAAACTTTGATCCTGCAATCAAAAGCCTTAACACATCAAAAGTTGCCTTTCAAGATCTTACCAAGAACAAAATTCCAGTTCTTGGAATATGTCTTGGAATGGAAATGTTCTTTGAGAAGAGTGAGGAAGGTAAACTCAACGGATTAGGCGTTCTTGAAGGAGAGGTTGTCATACTTCCAAACAAGTTCAAAATTCCTCATATGGGATGGAATGACTTGCAGGTAAAGAAATCAAGTGTACTTTTAGAAGGAGTGAAGGAAGGTTCTTGGGTTTACTTTGTCCACTCATACAGAGTCAAACCAAAAAATGAAAATATCGTAAAAGCTGATTCTGACTATGGAATCAGTGTACCTGCAGTTATAGAGAACGAGAATCTCTTTGGGACCCAGTTTCATCCAGAAAAGTCCGGTAAAATTGGTGCTCAAATGATCAAAAACTTTTTGCGGACGTGCAAAAAGTGAAAGTTATACCAGCAATTGATATTATGGAAAATAAGGTAGTTCGTTTGGTAAAGGGTGATCCAAAAAATAAAACCGTTTATAACAACAACCCGATAGAAACTGCCAAGCGGTGGGAAGCCGCAGGAGCAGATATGCTACATGTTGTAGATCTTGATGCAACATTGGGACTTGGTTCTAATTTGAAAACAATAAAGAGAGTCGTAGATGAAGTCTCAATACCAGTAGAAGTTGCAGGAGGCTTGCGCACAGAAGAGACGATAGAAAGTGTACTAGATTTTGCACCAAAAGCGGTGCTTGGAACAGTTGCATTCAAAAATAGAGATATGTTACAGCGAATATCAAAAAAATTCGGGAGAGATAGAATAGTGATATCAGCTGACCAATTAAATGGAAAAATAGTAGTAAGTGGCTGGAAGGAAAACACTGGAGTAGATCTCATACCAGGAATTGAAGAATTTGTGAACCTAGGTTTTTCAGAATTTCTCATCACAAGCGTTGACAGAGATGGTACTCTCAAAGGTCCAGACCTTGATTCTCTAAGAAATGCATGTAATATCGAAGGAACCCGAATAATAGCAAGCGGAGGAATTTCTAATCTTAATGATACAGTAGAAGTAAAGAAATCTGGTGCTGCAGGTGTTATACTTGGTAAGGCGTTATATGATGAAAAAATCACAGTTGAAGAGGTTAAAGCAATAGCATGACTTTGACTAAGCGAGTAATACCATGTTTGGATGTAGATAATGGTCGAGTTGTCAAAGGTATGCATTTTAAATCAATAAAAGATGCAGGAGATCCGGTTCTACTAGCAGAAAAGTATAGCAACGAAGGAGCAGATGAGCTAGTATTTCTTGACATCACTGCTTCAGAACAACAACGAGAAACCATCAAAAGTCTTGTTAAGAAGGTAGCCCAGGTAATAGACATCCCATTCACAGTGGGAGGAGGAGTTAAGACACTTCAAGATGCAAGGGATATTCTTCTTAGTGGTGCTGACAAGGTTGCAATTAACACAGGTGCTGTAAAGAATCCAGATATAATCACTAAATTAATGGAGATTTTTGGAAAACAATGTGTTGTTGTTGCAATGGATGTAAAACATAACTATGGTATCAAAGAGGGCAAGAACATCTTTACTTTAGATTCTAAAAAATTCTGGTTTGAAGTCTATATTTATGGAGGCAAAACTCCAACGGGCTTGGATGCAATAGAGTGGGCAAAAGAGGTGGAAGGGCGTGGTGCTGGAGAGATACTGTTGACCAGTATAGATATGGATGGAACAAAGGAAGGATATGATATTCAGCTCACCAAGGAGATAGTTAATGCAGTAAATATCCCTGTTATTGCTTCTGGTGGTGCAGGGAAACCAAAACACATGCTTGACGTATTCCTACAAACTAATGTAGATGCTGCTCTTGCAGCTTCAATATTTCACTACAAAACGCATTCTGTGGATAGGGTAAAAGAATACCTTAAAGAAAATGGTGTTCCTGTAAGAATAGGAGAAATGAAGTGAGTGAATAATAATGAAAATGAAAATTTCAAACATTGACTTTGCAAAAGGAGATGGACTCATTCCTGTTATAGTTCAAGACGTTAACACAAAAGAAGTCTTGACCTTGGCTTATACAAATAAAGAATCTCTTGAGTTAACTCAAAAGACTGGAAATTCTTGGTTTTGGAGCAGATCTAGAAATAAACTATGGATGAAAGGAGAAGAATCTGGGAATGTACAAAAGGTAAAAGAAATTTTGGTTGATTGTGATTCTGACGCGATAATATATCTAGTAGAGCCATCAGGTCCTGCCTGCCATACAGGAGATAGAGCCTGTTTTCACAATCAATTGGAAAAATAATCTAAGGACAAGGAAGTGGTATAGATTTTATTTCTGCTTGTCCGTCTGGTACCCATTCGTTTATAATTTTAAAATGTATTGAATCGTAAGAGGTTCCTGGGAAAGCTATTGTCCAATTTCCAACCAAATCTTGCGGTGTACATATTTTTGCTAGCCTTTCTGTATCTGGCTTGAAAAAGTAATTAAAATCGGATTTTAGTGTACCATTAAATGGAACCTGCGTATAAACTGAACCTTTAGGATCATATACCGTAATATTACCTGCGTCAGTTGGCTTCAAACCAGTAACTATCATGAAAACATTATCATCAATTCTGTATGTTCCATTGTTAATTGCAAATGGTCCTGAAGTGATCCACTGTGCAGTACTGTCTCCCCCAGACATTTTTTGTTGGTTGTAAAAATAGATGGCTGATGCTGAAATAGCTATTATTACTATTACTGCAATTATGGCACTAGACGCACTCTTTTTTCTACTCTTAGGTTTTTTCAATTTTCGTTTAACATTTCTTTGATATAGTTAATATTTCTTTTAATTGTAAAAAATTCATAAAATATCTAATTTGCAATAATTTTTGATATTCTAAATCAAGTTTAGACTCGTCTTTTTTATATTAAATCGTGTATTCATGTTAATTTTCACTGAATTATACAGTCATTAAAGTTAAGTATTACTTAAATTAATATTAGGATTTTTTATGTATCATTTTATAAAGTCATAATTGTCTTGGCAAAGATAAAATCGCTGCAATGTAGAGAATGCAAGAAAGAGTATACTCCTACATTTAGGTACATCTGTGAAGAATGTTTTGGTCCTCTTGACGTGCGTTATGATTTTCCTAAAGTGACCAAGAACACATTTGCAAATCGTGAACATACTTACTGGCGCTACCATGAGATGTTGCCAATTGAATCAAAATCAAACATTGTAAGTATTGGTGCGGGACTTACTCCTCTTATTAAAGCAGACAAACTAGGCGAGCAGCTTGGTCTTAATAATTTGTATATAAAAAATGATTCTGTAAATCCTACTTTTTCATTTAAAGATAGGCCAGCAGGTGTTGCAGTTTCAAAAGCAAAAGAATTTGGTCTTTCTGCAGTAGGATGCGCATCAACTGGAAATCTTGCATCAGCTACTGCGGCTCATGCAGCAAAAGGTGGTTTTCCATGTTATATTTTTGCACCAAGTGACATAGAGCATGCAAAAATTACACAAGCTCTTTCCTATGGAGCAAATTTCATTGCAGTTGATGGTACATACGATGATGCAAACAGGATTGCAGCACAGATAGGAGATAGTAAGGGAATAGGAATAGTAAACATTAACATGCGTTCATACTATGTTGAAGGATCAAAAACTCTAGCTTTTGAAGTTGCAGAACAACTTGATTGGCAAGTGCCTGATCATCTTGTCGTACCTGTAGGGAGTGGAGCAATGTTAAATGCTATCTGTAAGGGATTTGAGGAACTTGAAGAATTATCTCTTCTAAACAAAGTATCTAATATGCATATGATTGCAGCACAGCCACACGGCTGTGCTCCAGTAGTAGATGCCTTTAAGAAAAATAAAACTGAGGTTACACCTGTAGAGAACCCAGATACCATAGCAAAGAGTCTTGCCATTGGAGATCCAGGAGATGGACAATATGTACTCAAACGATTAAAACAGTACAATGGATATGCTGAAGAATCATCGAATAGAGAAATTCTAGATGCTATTCTATTACTTGCAAGAACCGAAGGAATCTTTACAGAACCCGCTGGAGGCGTGTCAGTTGCGGTTCTCAAAAAGATGGTAGAGGCAGGAAAGATTGACAAGAATGAATCCGTTATATGCTATGTAACAGGAAATGGCTTGAAGACTACTGAGGTAATGATGGAAGTACTCTCAAAGCCTCAGACCATGCAAGCTGATATAGCTAAGATTGCTGCATTGGTGAGATAATATGGCCAGTATCAAATTCACCATACCATCAGTACTAAACAAAGGTGGAGGGGAAAAAAAAGTTGATATCTTGGCTGCTACACTAAATGAGGCATTTGGCAAGATCTCAGAACAATTAGGTGATGAATTCAAACGAAGAGTTCTAAATTCTGATGGCACTCCACGTTCTCTAATCAATATATACGTAAACGGAAAAAATATGCGATTTTCAGGAGGAATGGAAACTACACTAAAGGATGGTGACGAGATCTATATACTTCCAGCAGTAGCTGGTGGTTCTGAACTATCCAGTAAGGAACTTGAACGATATTCTAGACAAGTTATGCTTGAAGAGATAGGCTATGAAGGACAACTAAAGCTTAGGAATGCAAAGGTATGTGTTGTAGGAGTAGGCGGTCTTGGTAATCCAATAGTAAGTAGGCTAGTAGCTATGGGTGTTGGCACAATAAGAATTGTAGATAGGGATGTTGTAGAGTTATCAAATCTACACAGGCAGACCATGTTTGATGAATCAGACGTAGGGCAAGTAAAAGTGGAAGCTGCAGCAAGGAAATTGAAAAAAATGAATTCTGATGTAGTACTTGAATCTCTACCTGTATCTGTAAACGATTACACTGCTTTAGATGTTGTAGAAGGATGTGACGTAGTAATAGATGCCCTTGATAGTGTAAATGCAAGATATTCACTCAACAAGGCATGTGTGAAAAAAAATATTCCATTTGTGACAGGAGCAGCCGTAGGTGTTTCAGGACAAGTATTTACTATTATACCAAATCAAACTGCTTGCTATCATTGTGTCTTTCCATCACTTGATGAAAATTCAATGCCAACATGTAGTACTGAGGGTGTACATCCATCAATTCTTTCCATAGTGGGAGGAATTGAGATTGCAGAAGCTGTTAAAATACTGATTGGGAGATCTCCAACTTTGGCAAACAAGCTACTCTACATAGATCTAGACAATCTAGATTTTAGTACAGCAGAATTCAAGAAAATTGATGAATGTTCTGTCTGTGGAAAAGGAGAAAAAGAGGAATTGCCAAAACAAGAACTAATAATTGAGGAACTCTGTGGCCGCAGCCGAGGTAAGAGAACTTTTTCAATAACTCCAACCACAATGTTCGAGATTGATGTACCGAAAATTACAAATGCAGCATCAACAAAAGGATTCAAGATACAAAATCAGGGAGAACTTGGTCTTTCCATATCAACAAATGACATTTTTGTAAGCTTCCTAAAGAGAGGCTCTGCAGTTATTGTGGGAGAAAAAGATGAAGATTCTGCCATTGCGTTGTATAAGACACTAGTAAACGCCTAGAAATATTTACAAAGTCTTAATCATAGATACTAATTTTGAAAAAGGATCTTCCATAGAATTCAATATCTTTTGTGCCTTCGCTTTGTTCTTTGGGCCTTCGATGAGCATTTTTCTTGCTACATGAAGAATATTTCTGGGATTTGTTTCTCTTTTTACTAGTCCAATTTTTACTAGATATTTTTCAATATAGTTAGGTACTGCATCATAGGATATAGTTGGAATTCCCATTAACGCAGATTCGGCAGTCATTGTACCGCCAGATCCTATGAAAAGATCAGTAACAGAAAGAAGAGATTTTCCATCGACAACCTTGCTCATGATTCTCACTTTATTTCCAAATTCTTTTCTAAGATTCTCTATTTGGGGTTTGTATCTTGCCAAGACTATAACATTGTATTTTTCTCTCTCTTGACTAAATTTGTAAATTATGCTATTACTAATACTAGTTTTTCCAAGAACATATGCTGCAGAAGATTCTTCAAGTCTAATGACTATGGTTTTTTTAGGACTATTGACAGCAATCGGTTTGATATCTGAGGCGTTTTTTACTATTGTTGCCGCATCAATTGCTTTGTATTGGATTATATTACTTTTTGAAATTCCATATTTTACAAATTCTTGTTTTGGTATTACCCATGGAATGAGTAGCTTTTGTGCAAATGGAAGTGCAAGTTTCATTACTGCCTCTGCATGTGGGGAATCAGAAAAAACTATGTGTTTGATGCCTAGGCCAAATGCAACCCTTGAAGCTTCAGGAGAGCAGAAACTGATGACCAAATCCGGGGAGAATTTTGATACTATGTCAGTCAAGTGATCAACTCGTTTTGTACTAGCTTTGAGCTTGTCTTTTCTTTCTGAGCCACCGTGTTTTCCAACTATGAGCAGATCGACATGTTTTAGTTTTGCAAGATCTACAACCTGACTATAATTCCTCGAAGTACACAATATTTTGTGATTTTTACCTAATTTTTGTGCCATTGGACCAAAAAATAGCAACTGTTTTGGCGTAAGGATATCAAACCAGATTTTCAAACATTTTTGATAGAATTTGAGGGTGGAAAAAGTTTT
>JASHNR010000049.1 GCA_030041535.1 Nitrosopumilaceae archaeon
GGACACCCATTAACGCTGGCTTCACTTATCGGAGGCGGCGCAGGTGGCCATGGAAAGATGCACGGACACGCTGGAATGTGGAAGAAACCAAGCAATGGTACTACCACTGCCCCAACTGACTTTCAAGAATAGAATCTAGAAAGCCTTTTTTATTTTATTTTTTTGATATATTTTGATATGTTTTCCATATCTTGATATGTTTTATTTTTCGTATTTTGATATGTTTTATTTTTTGAGGCATAGATACTTTGTTTATCATATCAAATTCAAAATATATACGAAGACAAGCCATACTGTAATATTCTTCATTCTTTTAACGTGGGAATTAGTGCAAAGTCTTTATTGTTTGTTGTACTATACTGAACCAATTGAAGGGTCTAGGTAAGATCTTTGTTATTGTAGGTTCAGTCCTTAGCGTAGCTAGTGCAACTGGTCTCTTGCATGTACTTGTACCAAAGCATCAACCATACTTCCAGGGTGCCTATTTTGCACTTGGAATACTTATGATCATTGTGGGTACATATGTGTGGACAAGTACGCACAAGTCAGATGCATTTTGGGACTACATCAAACACAATAAGGTCTAAAACTCCAATAATGCTTTTTTAAAACTTGTGGTACAAACCAAAAACAAATTTGTTCTGACTTAACAATATTAGTGAACAAGGTTCGGCATTTCATAAATACTCAAACTGGAAACTAGTTACATGATGAAAGCGGTCAATGGCTCAAAAAAGACATCGACCATTACATTCAGACTTGATGATGATACAATACACAGACTTCGTGATCTATCCAAGGTACAAGAAGTAAGCACAAACACTCTGGTAAACCAAGCATTGAAGAGATTCATTGACTGGGATTTTTATCTTCCAAGATCTGGGTTTGTGATTCTAAGCAAACCCGTATTGAAGAAACTCTTCGACGGGATGGACACAAAATCTGTAGTTGAGATTGCTTCCACTATAGGAAAGGAAGGGATTGAGGATATTGTCTTGTTTATGCGGGGAAAGGTGGAATTAACCTCCTTTATATCCTGGTACGAAATCCTGATGATAAATTCATCAGTACAGATAAGCCATCTTGTTGACAATGGGTTTCATAACATGGTCCTAAAACATGACTTGGGAAAGAATTGGTCATTATACCAAAAGACCATTCTTGAGCTTATTTTCAGAGAATTATTCAAAAAGACGATAGAACTAGAGTGCGACAAAAACACTGTAAGGGTGATGTTTACAGATGATGGAATCTCAAGCTGAGTCTCAACAGTACAGCGAACCGACAGGAACAGTGACCTTTAGGATAGATGCACAGACATTAACAAAACTAAAAAAACATGCCATCTACGAGAAATCCACTGTTAACGGATTGGTAAACAAATTGCTTCTACAAGCAGTGGAATGGGATATTGTAGCAGCTAAATCAAAATGGATTCCGACCGAAAGAGAACTCATCAAATCAATTTTGGATAAACTGGACGATAAAATGATTATGCAAGTGGCGCAGGCAGAAGGAAAGAGCATATCGCGGGATCTGTGTCTTTCAATGCGGGGAAATTATAGTGTAAATGACTGGATTGATATCATAAAGATGAGATCAGTCGTGGCTGGCTTTGATCTTACCGAGATAAATGCCGGAAAAATGGTGGTGTTTGTAATGCGTCATGATCTGGGCAAAAAATACTCTTTGCACTGTAAGACATTTTATGAACAAGCCTTCGAGTCCCTTGAATGCCCCGCAATATTTGAGATATCTGAAAATACTCTAGTATTTAAGATACCAAAGAATAACTTTCTTGCAGAGCAATAGTTCCTTCTAACTAATCTCTTTCATCTTAACTCTGTAGTATATGCTATAATATCACTAAGTGTCAAAGGACGCAAACCCCAAGATATGAATAAATGGAAACTGTAGGGCTAGGAGAGTCTGGGGAAGGGCACATTTCCCAATAAAATTACATGACACCTACAGTTCCCAAACCAAAATAAGTCCAAGATTAAATAATACTTGTGTACTTTTGTTCATGAACAATGTTTTCTATCAGTATTTCCCATTCTGCTTTATCTTGTTAGAAAGAATTTGAGTAAAACATTTTTTATAGAACATTTTTGAAGTGAGATCTGTAAAACTAATAGATTATCTTTTCGCTAACAATGTTCATTAACAAAGTGGCACAATTATTTATTAATTTCATGCTGGAGTTTTGTTTGCAATTAATGACATGAATACCAAAAACTATTTACAATAATGTTCGGAATTGTGTTACTTTCTATCTTGGAGTTGCCTACTGTATATGCACAGACAGCACCAACAGGTGGTGGCATGGGCAGTACAGGTATGTCAGGGTCTGGGTACAGTGGTCAAGGAGGACAAGGTTTCCAAGGTCAGGGTGGAAACTCGACATCTCATGGTTCTCATGGCGGCTCTTTCTCACATTCGGGTAACTTTACAGGAAATGCCGGTGCATCACAAATGACTTCACGTTCAGGAAATTTTTCCCAAAATGGAGCTGCGTATAACATGACTGGACATAGTAAATATCAAAATATGCCCACTGGTGCCAATACTTCTTCTACAACAACCCCACCTAGCATTCCTACAACACCTATGACTAGTACTCCTACTGCCACCACTATGCAGAATGTGTTACCGCCCTTGCAACAATTCAAATCAGGCACACCTGCGAATAAAGTATCCTGCGAAGAGGGCTTTCAGTTAATAATAAAAGCTGAGGACGGTTCTCCAGCATGCGTTGATTCTGCAACTTACTCGTTGTTAGTAGAACGTGGCTGGGGCCATTAGACTAATTGAATAGTTTTGTACTTTCAATCCTAGGCACCTGGTCTTCAAAAGATCCAAGAAGAATAAACAAGAAAACTTGGGATCCACTGGGCCTAAAAATAAACTAGTTTCATCTGACCAGAGAAAATATCATTTAAAATTTTAACATAGGACTGTAATCCTTCTTACCACACAAGTAAAAAGAACAATTGCTGGAATGATATCATGGGTATTATTGTCAAAATAATGATAATATGCGCAGTCATAATTTTTCTAGTTGCATACTTCAACTATACACAGATTGGTACAGTTTTTGACAAGATGGTACAAGTTCGAGACAGTGTTCAAAACGCGACAGACCCAATCATAAAAAATGTCTTGCAAAGTGCTGCCAATTCTAATCTGACAAAACACTAAAGATAGATGGACTTTAAATCAGACGGAATGTTTACAATTATTAGGTAAAATAGAATTGTCTAGTGGATATATAGCACATGATTTTGCATACAAGCTAGTAAATCAGAAAGGATCTGGCTCTCATGTCATAATTGGAATATTGATTCTAATCATAGGTATTGGTCTTGGTCTTTTCTATCATAATGACGCAATAACATATCTTGCAATGGCTGCTGGAATTACAGTTATTGTTTCAGCATTTCTAATGATAATCAAACAATATGAAAGAGCTGTAATACTTCGTGTTGGAAAATACAATAGACAAGCAGGACCTGGAATACAGACAAGATTACCTTTTGCAGACAATGTCCTTGTAGTAGACGTTAGGGAAAAAGTGAGTGAATTCAAAGCAGAAAGAATGCTTACAAAAGATAATGTTCCAGTGACCATTGACGCTATTCTTCGTTACAGAATAATCGAACAGCGAGCAAAGGACGCAATACTCAACGTCGAAAACTTTAACCAAATGATACAACAAGTTTCTCAGACTACATTGCGTAACAATATAGGCTCTTCAATATTTCAGGACGTACTTTCAAAAAGAGAAGATATCAATTCTCACATTAGGACAATAATAGAAAGCGAGGCAAGCAATTGGGGAGTAGAAGTAACCGGCGTTGAGATTCGTCAAGTCATAATACCTCAAGAACTAGAATCTGCAATGTCAATGCAAGCACAGGCAGAACGTGAGAAGAATGCACGTGTCACATATGGCGAATCAGAAATTCTAGTTGCAAAGAAATTTGAAGAAGCTGCGCAGGTATATGCAGAAAATCCTGTTGCCTTTGCGTTAAGACAGTCCAATATGTTGTACGAGTCAATAAAAGTACAAGGCACTACCATAGTCATGGTTCCCTCAGAATCTCTCAATTCAATTGGATTTGGAAACTTGGGAACTACAATAGCGTATCTTGAAGGCACTAAAAAAGCAATACAGAAAGAAAAACCAAAAGACGATGATACAAAACAACAATAATTATTCTGCAGATACGGTTTGAATAGATAGCCTATTTTTTCTTGGATTTTTCATTTATAGACAATGTCACTTTTTCAATTAGAAATCTTAGAAATTTAGATAATGAGTAAGAAAAATACCGCAAAACTGGTAACTTTTTTTAAGATGGAATCAGTGCAATACCGTGGGACTATTTAGTAATAAAAAAAAGGAATTTTGTACTGTTTGTAAAAAGGGTATCTCTCGCAAAAGCAATCCAAAGAAGGATTGGAATGTCAAAGGTCCGCTGTGTGCAAATTGTTACGTGGACCTAATGAAAGAGAATTTTGATAAAAAAAAGACCAATGATAACAAATGTATTTTGTGTGAGTCAGAGCCTGGAACATATAATCTATGGAAGCCAAAAAAAGAATGGGAGCTGAAAGGATGGCTTTGCGAATCTTGTTTTAATGAAAGGGAAAAAGAAGACAACGAGTTGAAGAAAAATTGTAGTCTGTGTGATGCCAGACTTGGTTTTTTTGTGCATCGTCCAAAAAAAGAATGGAGTATTACAGGCTATCTCTGCAAAAATTGCTGGAATCTTCAAGAATCAAAAACTTTACAGAAAGAATAGAAGCTAGGAAATATGAGATTTTAGGTAAAATACAGCCTCTAACTTGTGTTTTGTTTAGCTTGTTTTTTACAAGCTGGGCATCTCGGGCCATAATCACGATCTTTGCTTACTATGATTTTCTTACACCCCAGACAATAGTAATAATTGGTCATTGTGTAAAACCTGAATCTTTTTGATAACTTTTCATACCAGGTTTGTTTCTTGGTTTTGATCTTACCATACAGTTACAGCAGTTACAGTATAGACCTACAGTCTCGCTAGTTGCAGGTTTTTCTTCTACATCATGACATCCTTCCCTTGTCATAAAAATTCCACAAATCTGACACCGCACTTGATCTGACAAATAACGGCTGGTTCCATCCCTTGGTTTTCTGACCTTATATTGTTTACAAAGACCCTTACATACGCCTCTATCTTTGTTCATGGGTAGTTTCGGATGCAGGAGAATAAATTTCCATTGATGTGATTTATACTATGACAAATCATAGCATAAGTACATCAGATAATCTTTGTACGCTTGAATGATGACAGCTAGAAATTCTTGGTCATATCGGTTCTTAGCTGACCACATGCAGCAGAGATCTCAGATCCCTTTTCTACTCTCACGGTACAGTTTACACCAGATTCTCGCAGTACACGTTCAAATTCTGTTATGCGTTTCCACCTTGGACGTTTGAAGCCACCAGCTGTAGGATTCACCGGTATAAGGTTCACATGAGCTCCATTACCTTTCAATAACATGCCAAGCTCTGCTGCAATTTCAGGGGAATCGTTGATTCCATCTATAAGAGCATATTCTAGTGTAACGCGGCGACCTGTCTTCTTGAAATAACTTCTGGTGGCTGAAATCAGATCTTTGACAGAATTTGGCCCCGCAGTTGGTACTAATTTTCTTCGTAGTTCGTCATTTGGGGCATGAAGTGAGATTGCAAGCCCTATCTGCAAGTCTTCGTCTGCAAGACTGTCTATTCCTTTCATCACACCAACTGTGGAAATGGTGATGTGTCTTTGTCCAAGACCAAATGCGCGTGCGTGTGTCAATAGTCTGACTGCTCGAATGGTTTCAGCATAATTTGCCAGAGGCTCTCCCATCCCCATGAAGACAATGTTTGTGACGTGTTCTTCCCTCTCTTGGAGAACTGAAGCAAAATGCAATACCTGTGCAACAATCTCTTCTGCCTTGAGATTTCTCTCAAAACCCATTTGCCCTGTAGCACAGAACGTGCAGCCCATCTGGCAGCCAACCTGTGTCGATACACAGATAGTTGATCTTGGATGACTGTTTCCCTTGCGGTACTGCATTAGTACTGTCTCGATTAGAGTTCCATCACCAAGTTTTAAAAGAAGTTTTGTCGTCTGCCTATCCTCACTTACTACACGATGAATTTCATTTGCAGATCCAATTGTATACCCTGCAGAAGATAGTACTTTTCTCATCTCTGATGGAATCTGACGCATATCGGACATGTCTTTTGGGAATTCATGGTAAAGCATGTGTAGTAATTGGTCTGCACGATAGCGCGGCTGCCCCATATTTGTTACAAGCTCGTCCACCTCCTCTGGTAGCACACGATAAAGATCTGTCATATTTCACATGCAACCCGATTTATTTGAAATAATAGCACTGTTATTCTCTTTGTAATTTCAGACCAATTAGTGTTTTGTTGATTTAGTTCTGCATCATTTTTTTCCAGTCTGTTGGCGGTATTTTGTGCCAGTTCTCAAATCCATTTCCATGGGTCAATCCTGAAGACGGGACCCCGTTTGTTCCAGAGCTTGTAGGTTGACTCCAGTTTTGGTACAAATGTCTGTCAATTGATTGTGTTACTTGAGTATGATCACCCACATTTGTCGAGACATTAGACCAAATCGGCACACCAGTGTGCAAGTTTTTGTATTGCTGTTCATCTTGCATTATACTGAATTTGAATTGCTCCACCTGTTTGTCCCATTTATGTTGAAAGTCGCTCACAGCAGGACTTGGTTTGTCAGCTTTGTAAAAGGTGCCATTTTGTTGATCAGTAGATGTCCTGTTGTCTTTTCCATACATGAATTGGCCA
>JASHNR010000050.1 GCA_030041535.1 Nitrosopumilaceae archaeon
TATCTTTGTTGCAAAAGGATCTAAAACCATGGTAGGCCTTATTGTTTTTCTTATCTGTCTTGCCAATCCAAACTTTATCAATTTTGCAGCAGTACATTTTGTTGGGTCGTCTTGTCTTAACATAAAAACTTGAACTTCCATTTTATCACTACAATCCATTGAAAAATAAATTATTCGATATTTTAGATATCTCTCAAGTAATTATTGTGTTAGATAGGTTACTTGATAGTAGAATCTAGAGACTTGATCATTTTTTATTATCTGTATATTCCATTGACCAGCTTGGAGACTAGTATTTGTATCAGATGGAAGAAGACTGAATTGTTGTATTCTCTGATCCGAGCCAGAAAATCCCACCAAAAGGCTTTCATTTCCAATTTGTACAGTCTGGTAAAGCGAGTTACCTTGAGATGTTGATTGTGATATCTCACAGTCTGTACTTGAACCAATTATACAAGTACCGTTAGGTGAGATCACCTTGAGACTAACTGCATTTTCGTCACCTGGATTTACACGAAGTAATCCATCTATCTCCCAGGGATAATAAGTTTGACTGCCATTAACCTTTTCACCCAGCGTTATGGGAATGAGTGAACTCGATATCATGTTCTCCTTGTCTACAATCATAGATTGTGTGGTTCTCGTTTGTGTTGGTCCCACACTAGTTGGAATCATAGTTGGTTCTTGCTGGGCTTGGGTAGCATTTGTAGATGGCGGTGCTACTTGAGTTGTGTTTACAAGTGGTGGTATCGCTTGAGTAGCATTTGTTTGCGATGTGACGTTTACTTGAGGTAATTGATTAACTACCTGATATGTTGCATTAAAGAATCCAAATGGTACCTGAGCTATTACAATGTAATTTCCAAGAGGGGCGGATTTTGGAATTGTATAATTATAGCTAAAGTAACCATTTTGATCAAAAGATACAGTAGCCTCCTGTAATGTGTAACCCTTTTGCGACGTAGGTTGACCTTCACTGATTATGGTATCGTTTGCCAAGCCAAATGTAAGATAAGCGTTGTTAACTGATATGATGTAGCTGGTCCTGCCCGTAACCAGAACTGTCTGACCAGGAATATATTGAGCATTGTCTGTTGCCATGAAAAGTTGAGGTGTTCCTGAGTTAACCGCAAGCGAATCCGTCACTTGAAATGTTGTCTGAGTATTGTAAGTAAAATATTGTGCATAAATTGTGTAATTTCCTGTTGTCCACACTCCAGGCTGCATGGGTACCAGCATATTGAATTGGCCGCCTGGATTCAGATTGGCAAAGCCATTGTAAATTTGTTCCCCCGTTGGAGTATAAATTGATATTTGAACTTGGTTGTTAATAGATTGAGATGCCGCATTTGGTTGTGGTAATGCTTGTCCTAAAATATCCAATACGTCACTGCTCATGTATGCTGCCTTATCAGTCTCTACAGTAAATGGAGAGATAGTAGTTTGATTTTGCGGATTTGGAGATACTTGGAAGAATAGTTGGGAATTTCCATTGTTAGAATTTATTGTTATGCTATAGATTCCATACAGGCTAGTCTGCGAGTTTGCGATAGATGTTGTAACGCTATTAGTGGTAGTAAGTGTAGAAGCAGTGTTAAACGTCGCTTGGCTTGGAATTGTATAATTCCATGAGAAAAGTCCATTATTCAACACCAAATTAGTGGTAATTATTTTCCCATCAGGTTGCAATAGGTTTAGCGTATACAAGGAAGTTGCCGCTTGGCTCGATATTTTTCCAGTTAGATGAACGACATCTCCTACTCCATATACTTGTTTATCAATATTGGCCACTATAGGACCTTGGCTGCCTGTGTTAAGTGGGTTGTACACTGAAAAGGTAGTTGACGCCTGAAGGTTACCATATGAAGCCTTTAGAGTGTACGTGCCTGTTGTAAAAATACTAGGAGTAAGAGACTGTTGGATGACAAAGTTTCCACTGGTGTCTGGATATGCAGAGTAAGATAGTGGTATCGGAGCGTAAGTTCCAACGTCTCCACCGTGAGCTTCACTTGTGGTCGGAGCATAAGTTCCCTCATTTCCTGACCCAGTTACCATGCCTTGCGACATTATTTGGCTTCCCGTGGAATTGAAAACTAAGATCTGTACCTGAGTACCCTGAAGTGTCATGTTTGGTTGTACTCTGCCTGAAATAACAATTGAATCTCCATATGCATATAATGTCTTGTCAGTATTCATAGTCAATGGACCTGTCTGTGTTGTAGTTTGGTAGGTGCTTGGGTTTTGTGCAACTACAAAATCAGCTTCAGCAGTTGCAGAAGATGTAGATAATATAGCTCTGTAATTTCCAAGCCTACTTGGATCACTTGGAATAGTGAAATTGTAAGTAAATGTATTAGACGGGGTTATATTGACAAATGTTTTAATGTCGAGAGTTTGTGGCACGATTCCTTGACTTGCAGATGCTGCAGTAGATTGCACTATTTCTAAAGATGGAGAGAGTCCAGAATTTTGCATCCCTGATAGTTGAGTGCTCCCGCTCATCCTTACCGTGTCCCCAAGACCATATACTTGTTTATCAGTCGATATCAATAATGGCGCAGTTTGTACCTGTTGAGGCACCAATGTAAAGGAAGTAGTAGCTGTTGCAGTGCTATAGCTTGCGGTAATTACATAATTTCCATAAATCGGATTAACAATATTTATCTCAATTCCAGATACGCTTGATTGGTATTGGCTATAGGTAGTAAAATTACCCTGGGAATCAGGAAAAAGATTTCCCTGATATATCATGGTACCGTTTGGATTATAGACTTTGTAAACCACTGGGGTCAGCGGAATAACCTGAGAAACAGTGCCATCAAGTGTAATGGGTTGCGATATAGTATAACTTGGCTGGTTTGTTGACATGGACATGGTAAGTGAAGCAGCCTGGGTTGGAGGAGTAAATGATGTAGAACCAAGCATGAAAGCAGATGATGCTGTAAGGTTTCCATATGATGCCGATATTGTGTAATTTCCTTCTGGAAATCCTACTACTTGACCAGTGGTCATCGATGTGCTAAATTGCAGATTAGCGTTTGGATACAGAGTAAACGTTTTTTGAAAACCAGACGGACCAGACACCAGCATGTTAACCGCCAGAGGATATCCTAAAACAGGATCAGTTAGAAGCGCTGAAACTTTTCCGCTCATTGTTACAGTGTCTCCAAAAATATAGCTGGTTTTGTCTGTGGTGACTGTCATAGTATTTTGAGTTGCAGCGGCGGTTGTAGCGAGTTGACCGTTAGATGATCCCGGAGTGGCCACTTTGTAAACCCAATCGCTTGAAGAACCCGTATCATAGCCATCTGCTAACCTTTGCCACGAATCGCCACCTCCTTGAAGATCAGTTAACGGCGGGGTTTGATCAATTATTGTTCCGTTATTACTATTTAGTTGGATAACTGCACCAGCATGTGGAAACCACATAGGACCATCTACAAATACCATGAATTGTTTGCTCTGAATTATTGTGTTACTTGATATGGTGTAGTTTTGTCGTAGTCCGGTTGTTGCACCAATAGTCCACCCACTAATATTTACAGGACTGGCAGTAGGATTATAGAGTTCTACCCAATCTATTGGATATATGGCGTCATTTCCAACTGGATTTATATCAGCTTCATTTATCACCACGTGATTTGCTATAGGAGCTACCTGACCTAAAGCAGAATAAGTTTGTCCAATTAAAATTAGAATTAAAAAGCTGACAATAATGTAGGATCTCAAGTATCTCATCTATGCTACCATTTCATCATAGAGTTACAATTTTAGGTGTTAATTGTGGAAAAGTTGAGCTACTTGTTAATCCCCAATATGCCTTTAACCTCATTTAGGTAAACTTAGCCTTGAATTCATTTAAGTCGTTCGTATAATTTATCATCTTGACATGAAACATGAAATTAACCGGTCTTTGGTTCATCACAGTTTGGACACTTGTTCTGGATTATCCTAGCACCACATATTGCACACATTCCTTCCCCTATTGCTTTTTGAATCTGTTTCTTTCGCCTTCCAACAAATACTCTGATCCCAAAGTATGACACAATTGCAATTATTACTGCATACACCGGAGCCAAGAATGGCAGCAACCCTATCATCAGAAACAAAACTCCTAGGATCAGCAAGATTTCACGCTTTTCAAATCCCAAGATATTCTTTGAATAAAAAATTTCAATAAATAGGTATGCCAGTACTCAGAGTCACTGAATTCACACTCATCTTTTTGTCATGTCTCTAACTCTTCTTCATCGCCTGACGCATCAGAGTATGTAAAAGTCAGATAATAACTAATTGAAATGATATAATGATTTTAGCAATATAAAACATAAAAGATGGG
>JASHNR010000051.1 GCA_030041535.1 Nitrosopumilaceae archaeon
TTGAGAGATATCTAAAATATCGAATAATTTATTTTTCAATGGATTGTAGTGATAAAATGGAAGTTCAAGTTTTTATGTTAAGACAAGACGACCCAACAAAATGTACTGCTGCAAAATTGATAAAGTTTGGATTGGCAAGACAGATAAGAAAAACAATAAGGCCTACCATGGTTTTAGATCCTTTTGCAACAAAGATAGTTTTGAAAACTGATGGACGTGTTGTTAACTCTATTACAGCTATTGACTGTTCTTGGGAGTTGGCAAAAAAAACATTTACCCAAAATTTCTCAGGCTTTTCTCGCAGACTGCCCCCGTTACTTGCCGGAAATCCTGTAAACTATGCCAAAATAGGAAAGCTTACCACAGCAGAAGCAATTGCGGCAACTCTTTTCATTATGGGATTTGATGATCAGGCTCATGCAATATTGAACAAATTCAAATGGGGGCATACTTTTTTTGATCTTAACCAAGATCTTTTAAAAGACTATTCAAACGCAGATACTCAAGAAAAAGCAGTGGAGATATCAAATGACTATGGTATGGCACATAAAACATTTCTGGAATAAATGTGACATGCTAAACTCACACGTGTAATTTGAGTGGGAAAGAACCCAAATAGACAGTTAGCGCAAAAGACAACTGTCTTGTAAAATCAAGAAAGGAAGCAACTTTTCACGAAGGCTATTTTGCACCTAAAATGTAGCCTTGCCAATGCTAAAATAGAATCTCTGACAATCTTAGATGGGGTGCGAGCCAGTGAATGAGGCACTGCTACGGCAGAGGAAACTCCTCCCTCCATGCAGCAAATGTGATCCGGAGACGGATAGCCAGAGATGGTTGGCAACAGAACAGAAAATTATCCTATCTGGGGCACTGTGATGGTCATGCCTGAGATTCCCAGCAAGGAATGAAAGAGCTGTCCCGCATGGAGCAAGGCCAAATCAAACTATAAGCGCTGCACTTTGTTTAGGTAGGCCGCATAGCGAAATCTCGTAAAACAGAAGGAGGGTTACAGCTGGCACGCACTTGATTTTTTTTTTAAATGATTAGATATTGTTATTGAAGTTCTTTAGATGGCCGATCTCTTTGGCCTGTCATCTGGATTGCTTGGTTGATTTCCTGTACTTGTTACATCGCTAGGTGCGCCATCAAACTTGTCTGCCCAGTGATGCCTTTCTTCGTATTGTATAGGTCCTGTATCGATCTCTTTGATAACTTCCTTCATCTTTCTGTTACTCCACCAGAATATTCCTACAGCTATTACCCCGGCAAAGCCTGCCATTCCATATACCATCATTGTTGACGTTCCAAACGCTGTGGCATTTGAAACTCCAGCAGCTGCCTGGGCGCTTGTTGCAAAAGTCCATCCTCCTTGAACTTGGTTTGGATTTGCGTGGCCTTCTACGTTAATGGTTCCAGCATTTGCCTGCTCTCTTGTTGATATGTGATACTTGACGCCATCAGAACCTGTGAAATCTTCATCAACATTGTTTACCTGCAATGTACCTGAGAAAGCATTGCTAACTCCTGAAGAAAATGTAGTGACTGCAACTTTTTGTCCTTGGTATCCATATCCAGCTGTCTCGGATAAAGTATATGCCGGATCAAAAAGACTATCCCATTTATCAAGTGGCTGTTGACTGAAGAGTCCTGTTGCATCCATCAAGTTTGGATATTGGAACACGCCGTATGCGTCAGTACCTTTGAGTGCATTGTAAAGGTCTGGCAGTTGACTTTGGATGGAGTCTATTGGATAGTTGATTTCTATGGATCCGTATGGACTGGTTATAGTGACAGGGGAACTAGCATTGAATGCCATCCAAGATGCATCAAATGTTTCGGGTATGTCTCCACTAGCTTGGTTCAAGACATAGCCTGTCACGGTAGGAGTTAGTACAATTTTGTAATCAAAAGAGGCATGATCGGAATACCCATTTACAGCTAATTGATAATCAACAACTAAATTAGTCATAACCGCGGAGCTATGCTCGTTTGTAGCAATATCTGTGTTAATTTGGTCCATAAACGTTTTGATAACAGGATCATTGGTGGAGTTGTCAGTAAATGCTACTGTCACATTTTTGTCTTGGAGTATATTTTGTAGCTTACTACCAGCAGGATAATCTATGTAGAAACTCTTTTCAAAGTCATAAGTAGGATTAATGGGGTTTCCTGCAAGAGGTAAAGTAGCGCTAAAATTAACTGTTGCAAAACTTGGAGAGATTGCACCTAAAAGCAATAAGCTTGTTATCACTGGGACAACTAAAAGTCTCCTAGTCACGTTCCCGATCATCTCCAAGTCAGTAATAAATCTTAGCATTGATTTTTTCCAATAATGATCTTTGAATTTTTATTGGCAAGAGTAATATGGTATTGGCATCTCCCAATATCTTCATAGGGAACTGAAAAAATGATAACGATTCTTGCGGGGGGCACTGGTTCTGTAAAACTTGTACGAGGAGTAGCGTCACAAACGCGTGATCTATCTGTAATCTCTAATGTTGGTGATAATTACTGGTTATACGGTCTTTACATTTGTCCTGATATAGATACAATGCTTTATGGACTTGGAGATATTCTTGATACTGAAAGAGGATGGGGAATAAAGAAAGACACATTTGGATTTTTGCGTCAAATGGAAATGCTTGGGGAAGAAACTTGGTTCAAAATAGGAGATAGAGATGCAGCTATACACCTTCTAAGAACTAATATGCTCAAGAATGGGAAGAATCTATCTGATATTACTGAATGGATGTGTCAAAAATTCGCTGTTGACACAAAAATAATTCCTGTGACAGACAATAGCGTTGAAACTAGGATTGTGACAAACAAAGGAGAACTTCATCTACAAGAATTCTGGGTAAAATACAAAGGCCAGGACAAGGTAGAGGGAATAAAATATCTGGGCGCAGATAAGGCACGAGCAAATCCAGCTGCAGTAAACGCTATTCATGACTCAAAACTGGTAATAATTGCTCCAGGTAACCCATTAACTAGTATCGGCCCTATACTTTCCATCAAGGGAATAAGAAAAGAATTGTCAAAGTCAAAGAAAAAAGTTGTAGTGGTAAGTCCACTCGTAGGAAATGCTGCAATAAGCGGACCTGCTGCAAAGTACATGGAAGCGGCAGGAATAGAAGTTTCTGTATATGGCCTTGCCAAGATGTATTCTGAGGTGGCGTCACACATGATAATAGACTCTGCTGATAGAATCCACACAAGAAAGATTGAGAATCTGGACATGAAAGTGTATGAAACAAAAATAAAGATGAAGGAAAAGAAAGATGAAGAAGCTCTTGCATCTTTCATTCTAAAACAAATGCATGTCGTCTAAGCTGCGCATAGGCGCGATAGTACCTGTAAAAACATTTTCAAGAGCAAAGACGCGTCTTAGTATGTCTTCTGAAAAGACAGAAAAAATTTGTAGAATAATGCTAGAGTCTGTGTTAGGTACACTTTTGCAATCTAAAATTATTGAAAGAGTTGTTATTGTAAGTAAGGATGAGGCTGCTCTTGAAATTGGAAAAAAATTCGGTGCGGCACAAATCTATGATCACGAAGAACTTGGAGTTAATAATGCAGTAAAGCTTGCAGATGATTATTTGCTGAGAGAAGACTTTGATTCTACCATGGTTTTTCCTCAAGACATACCACTAATTCAAGTAGAGGATATTGATGCATTATTGAATTTTAGAATTAAAAATAGATGCGTACTTGTGGTGCCATCGAGGAAATTTGATGGAACCAACGCATTGTTTAGGATGCCACTTGATGTTATGGAAACTCATTATGATGAAGACAGTTACAAAATACATCTAGATACTGCAGAGAAAAGAAACACCGCGTCCTCTCTTGTACTTATTAGAAGAATCATGTTAGATGTAGATGATCAATCTGATCTGAATTTAATAACAAGTTATAATCTGCCAGTATCAAAATCACTTAGAAATGCTATAATTTGATAGTTTTTTATCCGTTTAGAATTTCATATTTCAGAATTGGTTGATTGCGGTTGATTCTCGTTTAGATATTATGTAGTTGAGAATCTTTATTGATATGGCTATCGCCCCAGTGACTATTAGCAATTGTTCAAGTGTATTGGAAAAGGGATTTGCAGTTTCATCTGAAATGGGAACTTGACCTATGGCTGATATGAAAAACAGGTATGAGTAAATGAAATAGTTTGTACTCCAGTGAATAAGAATGGCAGGCCCAAGCCCGTATCTTACATAAACCCATCCAATTATTACTCCAGCTATTGCAGCCTGAGTAAATTTTCCTGGACTCCAGGGAGTTCCAGAAATTATGTGAGCAGCACCAAAAAATATGCCCACAGTGATTATTAGCGCCATAACTTTCCTGTAGTTTGTGATGTGAAGGTATGAAGACGGTCTCCATAACGATTTAAAGAAAAGTTTCAATGATGCACGGTGTGAGAAGATGAGAAATAGAGGAACTCCTATCAACAATACTCTAAAACCGGACTCTTCTGTCAAAGGCGCAACCGTAATCTGGAAAAACTGAACCAGGTTATTTTGAGACTGCGGCGATTCTATCTTTACTCCAAAACTTTCTTGAACAAAATCTATTGCAACTGAAAATAAGATCAGTATTGCAAACCATGTTATCATATTTGTAAGTCCGTTGTCTTTTAGACCTCGCCAACCTTCTGCCATGACACTAGACAACGTGCTTGTCAAACTGCCACGAGGACCAATAAATGAAATAGAAAATAGTATCAAGTAAATTGCCCATGCTATGATGAAAGCATCTCCGAGTTGAAACGAAATTGGTAACTTGTAGCTAATTCCGCCTATGAAGAAATCAAGTCCGTCGGTCGGATACTGGAAGTTTATATCATTTCCTATGTCTGAATTAAAGACAATATATGCTCCTATGGGAAACGATAAGATCATTATTCCAAAAATCACAGATATGAACGCAGAGTAAGGAATGGAAAGAACTCTGCTTATCTTATCTATGTGTAGCAAGTTGAATTCAATGGACTTCTATACTAGATTCTAGAAATCCGAGTTTTACTAATGTTCCTTTTATAGTATCGCGATGATCTCCTTGGAGGAAAATGTACCCGTCTTTAACTGTTCCACCGCAAGCATATCTTGCCTTTAACTCTCTAACCACCTTTCCAAGATCGTTCATCTTTGGATTAACCCCCTCAATCATAGTACCTTTCTTTCTAAAACGTCGTTCTTCAATTCTAACCACGATTTGGGTTTGATCTTTTTCAAGTTCACCACAGGCACATAAATCGTTGGGAAGTCCGCAAGTATTGCAGATTACCGCCATTCAAAATAAAAAGCTGGAATCCTACTATTAAGCCTTGTTCATATGTATCTTTTTTATGTAGATTCGATTGATTCAAGATGTGTCAAAAGAGCTTACAAAAAAAGCTGTAGAGATGCTTCTAAAGGGGGCTACACTAGTAAGCGATCCATGTCCTTATTGTAAAGGTGTAAGAATCATCAAGGAAGGAAACGCGTTTTGTGTAAACTGTGGCAGGGAAGGAAAAGACACGAACATTTTCCAAGAGGAAAAACCGAAAGATAAAACGAAGGAATACTCTACACTTGAAAAACTTGATCAAAAACTAAAAGATCTAACCGATGAACTACAACAAGAAAAGGATCATACCAAGCAACAACAGATTCTCAGATCGATCAATGATATAATTGCGATTAAAGAGAGACTCAAGAAGATCTAGTCACAAAAGTATTTATTTAAACAGGGATGTCATATAGTGATATGAGCAGCAAGAAGTCAGCACCACTGCCCGCATCAAGTGCGGGTCTTCTGAGATTCTTTGAAGATGAAACTAAGGGATACAAGTTGAAACCAGAGGTTGTGATAGCCATTCCAAGCGCACTCATTGCCATGTCGTGGATTTTGAAAATATTCTTCTCACCATGACTGCAAGTTCTGATAATGTGTCCCGTATACACAAGCGGTATACACTTACAACATTTACTCCTACCTCGCCATATGTCTCACTTGTAATTTCAATTGTTATTGCATGTGTGATAGTTTCTTTATCGGATCTTTATTACTTCAAGTCAAGCGATAGACTTGCCTTTAGTATGCTACTGGTTATAGCCGCGTTAGTTGTAACTCAGTTCATCGATTCTAGATTACTGAAAACCAATTATTCTAAATCTTTACACATGTCTGCTTTTGGAAATCTTCTCTGGCTTGTAACAATAATTGGTGGTTTGCTCTCTGTTTACATTTTTTCAAAACCCCACCTATCTCAAGTTTACATAGCTGAGGGTATGCTTCTCTTTGCAGGTTTCAGAATAGGATTATTCACGTCAGTAATTGGAGCCAAAGTAAAGACTGCCTTGGCAGTGTGTCTGATACAACCGCTTGCAATGTTTATGTCGTTTGTCCCATCTGAACAATGGTTTCCAATACTTTCTGATCCTAGGGGGGTTATTTTTGGCTTGGTTTTCATTTTTCTTGGCACTGCATGGACAATACTTACTGATAGGGCTGCAGGAAAGGTTGCAAATGCTCACAAGTTTCTGCAGGCATACATTGCAGCAGCCACAAAAAATGATGCATCAGATATGGAAACGATGATGGAGGCGCGCTCTCAGCCTTCAAAGGTTTCAACATTTCAAATTTTATTTAAAACAAAAAATAATGAATGTCGACTTGTTCTACCAGATGTTCATCCAGGACCATTTCATCCAATAGGTGGCAGTAATATCACTTATCTAATTTACAAAAATCTCAATTCATCTGCAATGGTCATGCACAGCGTATCGAATCATTCTCTTAATCTTCCTTCGAAATCTCAAGTTGAGCAATATCTCGCTAGTCTACAAAAGAGCTCAACTATACAACAAGGATTTAGTTGTACAAAACCAGTAACAGTTCAGGTAAACAAAGCCAGATCAGTAGGGTTACTGTTTGATAAGACGGCAGTTCTAATCCTGTCCCTTTCCCCTCATGGTATGGAAGATGTTCCAACATATGTAAAAACAGAACTTGAACAATATGGAAAAAATCGAGGATTTGAACGAGTGTTGATTGTTGATAGCCACAATGCAATGGGTGAAGAAATATCACAGTTAGATGCAGATGATCTTCTAAAAGCATCAAAGTCCAACTTGGATACTCTAATAACAAAAGAGGCTATGTCAATGGAGATTGGATTTGCAAATGCAGAAAGTCTCAAAATTGAAACAGATGATCTTGGCCCCGGAAAGGTGGCTATTATGTGTATGAAAATAGGTGATGAAAAGTTCTTCTTAGGTTGGGCAGATGCTAACAACATGCAGAATGGATTAAGAGAAGAAATTGCAAATCATTTCTCGAAAAATGGGTATAACCTACTTGAGGTCTGCACTTCAGACACACATTACAAGTCAAGAAACGCTAGGAACAAACATGGATATTTTGAGTTTGGGAGCTTGTCAAAATCTGATGATGCTGCATCATGGTTTTTACAGCTTGCTAAAAAAGCTGAACAAAATATTTCCTCATCATCGTTTGAATTACTTGCACAAGAAACAACTGTAAAAGTTATGGGTGACAAGCAATTCGAAGATTATTCGAAATCTCTAGACAGGGCAATGCGTATAACGCAAGGATTTCTTGTTGTGACTACCGCATTTTTCTTTTATACTATGATTTAGGAACGAAGTTCTTCTATATTGCCATAGAACTCATCACAGAATGCATCTAACTGATAGATGGGTATTATGGGAACTCTTTCAATAAATCTTGTTTCATGCTGATATAATGTAACTATGGCTGGTACTGCAGCTTGTATTTTTTCCTTTGACAAAAAGTGTTTGGTGCGCTCAACTTGTTTTTTTACTGCCTTTTCAAGAGCAGATTGACTCATTCTGTTCCAATGTTTGCAGTCTATTAAAATTGCAATTCCTGACTTTATGCCAATGACATCGATTTGCATTCTAGGTTTTGTAAATATGACATTACGCATGATCTCAAAATCTCTCTTCTCAAGTATCTCTGCAGTAAGGGATTCAAAATCTTGCCATTCAAGCATGCTTGAAATTTCATCAATTGGAGCCCCCATGCTAATTGCCAAAATACCTGCCTTTAACCTGTCGTTTTCTTCAAAATGTATGATGTTATCTTCATGGGTTCCTATTCCATTCTGCATAAGATTATCTAATATCTCAACTGTCATCTCTTCGCTAGTACTAGTAGCCATTACAAAGTCCTTTACAGATATTTCTCCCGGTATTATTCCCTTAATGCCCTTGACAAGCATCTGTAGATTCAATAGAACGCATTCATCTCTTATTTTTAAAATATTATTCACTACAAATAAAGATCAGGGTCTGACGATGAATCACATTAATTTTTTTATTCTGCATTATTTGTTTTCTAAAATAAATAGGCGATGGTTATATACAGTTCAAATCAAAGCAAATCATGAAATTAATGCTAGTTGTTATACTAGCACTCTTTATTCTAGGATCAAAGGTTTCATTTGGTGAAAAAGGAACTTACGCCGACAAGGTAGAGTTTATACAATATTCTGACTCAAACACTGCAATAGAGGAAATAAGAAATGGTAACTTGGATATCTACTATTCATCCATACCGTCAGATAGAATAGATCCACAACTAAGACAGGATCTAAATGTATTCCAATCTACGGGAACCGAGTATAGTCTTCTTGTAAACCCGGCCCCATCTGAAAAATTCAATCCATTTTCAATAAGAGAAGCTCGTTATGCGTTAAACTACTTAGTGGATAGAAACATGATCGTAGATGAAATATTGAATGGCTATGGCTCACCGATGATATCTGCATACAAGCCATATGATCCAGATTATCTTTTAATTCTGGGCAAACTTCAATCATTTAACTTTAGATACGATCCGTCACTTGCAGACCAAATGATTTCGGATGCACTTACAAAAGCAGGAGCACAAAAAGTAGATGGAAAATGGTACTATGATTCAAAGCCCATTGAGATTACCATCTTTATCAGAAACGATGACCCGGTAAGAAAATCCATAGGTGAAATACTTTCGTCGCAACTACAAAAGATTGGATTTGTAGTAAATCCTGATTATGGAGATCTCTCAAAGGCATTCTCAGTTGTATATGGATCAAATCCAGCAGACATGGAATGGAACATATACACCGAAGCATACACTGTTGGTGGATTTGTACGATATGATTCTGTAATTGTAGCTCAAATGTATTCTCCTTGGTTTTCAAACATGCCGGGATTTAATAACCTAGGATATTGGAATTATGAAAACAATTCTTTGGATTCTATATCCAAGGCAATTTTTGTAGGAAATTTTACTTCATCTACAACTCGTGCTGAATTGATAAATGACGGAGTCGTTGATGGTATACAAGAATCAGTAAGAATCTTTCTTGCAGCTCAAGTAGATCAATACGTTGCTGCCAAGAAAGTTCAGGGAATAATAAATGATTTTGGTGCTGGTATTACAAGTCGACTTACTCCGATAAATTCTCGTGACAACTCTGACACGATAAAAATTGGTATTGGGCAAATCTATCAAGGTGCATGGAACCCAATAGCTGGATTTACTGATTCATACAGTCAAGAAATGTCTGCACCTGTAATGGATCCTGGTGACTTTAAAAATCCGTACACTGGGATTACAATTCCTGTGCGAACAACATGGGATGTCAAGACAGCAGGTCCTCTAGGAAAACTTGATGTTCCAAACGATGCAATTCGTTGGGATCCAGCACAACAAAAATGGATTCAAGTTGGACCTGGTATAAAGTCTACAAGTGAGATAACATATCATATGAAATTTAGTAACTGGCATGACGGTCGCCCTATGGATATGAATGATGTACTTTATGGGATTTATTTTCTTTATCAGTGGGGATGGGATCAGGCATCTCAAACTGATACATTTGATTCTGAATATTCTCCAAAGGCAAATCAAGCTGCAAAGATACTGATAGGAGTTAGAATTATTGATAATGATACAATTGAGGTGTATCAGAATTATTGGCATTTTGACGATCGTGAGATAGCGGATTCTGCTCAGGTCTGGCCTGACATGCCATGGGAATTAATGTACGCAATGGAAAAATCAGTAACAGATGGAAAACTTGCATTCTCACGGTCAGACGCAATAAGTAAAAATGTTGACTGGTTATCATTAATTGTCCCAAAAGATGCCAAGATTGTAGAATCTAATCTTCAAGAATTTGAGAAAGATAACATCGTACCAAAAGCATTGATAGGTCTTGCTAACTCAAGTTACTGTGATTTAAGATATAATTCTTCAATATCGTGGATAGATAAACATGATAACGCAATGATAAGTAATGGCCCGTTCTATCTTGATAGCTATTTGCCAGAAGCAAGAACTATATATCTAAAATCATTTGATGATCCAACATATCCATTCGGTGCAGGGTATTGGAAGGAATTTGAGCAAATACAACTTCCAAAAATAGAAAAGGTAAATGTTCCAACAGTTGTAACAATTGGGCAAGATCTTGATATTCCCGTTTTAGTCACACCTGATTCTGACGTGTATTATTATTTTATTAATGCTCAGGGCAATCTAGTCTACAGCGGAATGCAAAATTCAAGCAATGGGAATTTCAGTATCGTGGTTCCGGCAACAAAGACAATGAATTTCACTGTTGGTGCAAATGATTTACAAATCTTCACTATATCAGACTCTGCATATAGGCCAGATACATTTAGCACTAGTTTTCTTGCTATGGAAAAAGGATATGAAATTCCGTCTGAGAACATTACTGCTGTAACACAGAATACGACTGATGGTCAAAACTATGTTGTGGTTATTCCTTTGATAATGGCAGGTGCGACAATCGTTTTTGTCTATAAGAAGAGGAGGAAATGGCAAGCTTCAAAACAGGAATTGTAATGTGATGGGATTCAAGAAATATCTTGCAAAACGTGCAATCACGATGTTTGGTGTGCTGATGGCTACACTTTTGATAACAATTGCACTTGTTGGCTCTAATATGGATGCAATATTGAAGCAGAGTGTGGCACTAGAGATTAGGCAACAGGTAACAAACAATAAAAGTCTAGTCTCAAGCTTCAAGACACCAGATCAACTAAACTCGTATATCCAAAATCAGATCAAACAACGAGTGGTGGCACTGGGTCTTGATCAACCTTGGTATACTCCCCAAAGACTTGGGCTTGCTATGTACAAAATTTTAACATTAGACTTTGGTCATGCAAAATTTCTTACAAGTGACACGGGTTCTTCTGATGTCAAGGATATAATACTTGAAAGACTTCCAAACACTATTCTTCTCTTTACAACTGCTACTGCAATAGTGTCATTGATTGGTATATTGTTGGGCGCAATTGCTGCAAGCAAAGTCAATTCTAAGATTGATAAGATAACATCAGGTTTTGCCATAGTGAGTAGCAGTTTCCCCGTTTGGTGGGTCGGCATTATTATGATCTTTTTGTTTGCATTTGTCTATCCTATATTTCCTGCAAGAGCAACCCCGACAATTCCTATGACTGACCCTGGATACGCTGTATCTTTGTTGTATCATATGGCACTACCGTTGATTACTCTTGTTTTGATTGGATTTGGATCTTGGGCATATCTTGTTCGAAACTTTCTGGTTGGTGTTTTGCAAGAAGATTTCATTATGGCAAAGAAAACTGCTGGAATTGACAAGAAAAAAATATTATATCGTCACGCATTGAAAAATGCCGCTCCTCCAATTATCACTGTTCTTGCTCTGAGTCTTTCCGGTTCTCTTGGAGGTGCGATAATAACAGAAGCTGTATTTGACTGGCCTGGTATGGGAAGACTGTACTACGAAGCGATAAGTGTTCTTGATCTACCTGTCATAATTGGTGCAACTTATGTCTTGACAGCGTTCTTTCTTGTCAGCGTATTTTTGGCAGATATGCTGTATGGATACTTTGATCCAAGGGTAAGAAGACAATGAGTTTTTCTACAAAAGAAATTTGGAAAGAATTTTCCAGCAGTAGTATAGGTTTGGTGGGAATGGGGATTTTAGTTATACTATTTTGCATGTCAATAGCTGCTTTTATCGCCATTCCTGCTGAAACTTTTAAAGAGTGGAATGATCCTGCAAACTGGCTTACATACCCAAAATCTGCACTTCCTGTCTGGGTAAACTATTTTCTATCGCACAAGATTCCAGAACACATGATTTTGAAGCCTCAGGAATCTTATCAAAAATCTGGGAATGTATCTGTCGTAACTGATGTCTTTGCAGTTGATTATGAGTATGACTCATTTCCAAGCGATTTTGTCTATCAATATTCTGTTAGATATGCTGGAGCGCCATTGGTGCAACTATCTGTAACACGGCCAGATGGTCTAAGCTCCATTCTCATGTCTACATCATTGCCTTATTCTTACAATGAAACAATGTTTAGCGGAATGCTATTTTCTACAGACGATTCAATGAAAAAGAACCTCGAAAACAATATTTTGTTCTCATTTCCTGTTACTGCCCTTCCTTCCCAGGATCTTGTTTTTTCAGATCCTGACCAAAACAAGGCCCTAAAGGGGCATTATATTTTCAAGGCAAAGATCTACGATGTAGATGGCAGTATTACACCTGATCAATCAACATTTGTTCTAGGTGGTAAAGCATATGGACTCATGGGTACAGACGAACTAAGACGTGACTTGGCGGTTGGGATTTTGTGGGGAACTCCCTTGGCACTTTTTATTGGAATTACGGTCTCAATAGGTTCTGTAATGCTGGGACTTGTCTATGGGGTATTTGCCGGTTTTAAGGGAAAGACTACTGATGAGGCAATGATGCGTTTCAATGATATCATATATGCAATGCCGGCACTTCCACTCTTAATTATTTTGGCAGTGACAATTGGAAACAGCATATTTCTCATAGTAGGGTTTTTGGTCATATTTGGTTGGGTAGGGATAGCCAAGGTGTCAAGAAGTATGGCTATGCAGATTAAGACATTGCAATACATTGAGGCCTCAAAACTCATGGGACAAAAAGACTTTAAGATAATATTCAAACATGTGCTACCGCAACTTCTTCCTTACACATTTGCAAGTATCGCAATCTCTGTTCCAGCAGCAATAACTACGGAGGCAGGGCTTAGCTTCTTGGGGCTAGGAGATCCAACCTTTCCTACATGGGGCCAGATATTGCACGATGCTAGCGTCTACGGAGCTGCAGAACGAGGACTCTGGTGGTGGATACTTCCTCCGGGAATTATGATTGCAATAACTGGTCTTGCCTTTGTCTTTATTGGTCACGCAATGGATACAATAGTTAATCCTAAGCTACGACGTTAGAATTGAACTGACGAATTATCTTTATTGTTTCATCATTAAGCCTTATAGTATATGCTGCAGCATTAGGGTCTGCAGACTGGGCCAATGATTCTGCGAATTGTGTTTTATCTTTCCCTCTTTGGTACATGCCGCCAGACTCCTTGATGCATAGTGGGAATTTTTGCAGTTTGAGTCCGTTTTGGAAGAGATGACCCATGAATTTTTTGTAATTTTCTGGAGAATACCAATCTGCATTTTTTTCTTCACAAAACATTATCCAGGTATCTATTGTATTCTGGAATAATGCTTTCTTTCTAAGATCTTCAAGGGTCATTTTAAATTTTAAAAGTCTGCTCTTTTCATCTTAGAGCCGCACCTTGGACAGGTACCGCCTTTGAATCTATTATTGCATGCAAGGCAGATGTACTTGACTCCTTGACCTTGACCAAAGAACCCGCCTCCACCACTACCAGTGTCTGTTCCCATTCCTCCCATTCTTTTGAGTGCTCTATTCCTCAAAAAGAGGGGAAATACTATGAAAATTGCTAATGCAGCTATCAAACCAAATGGCCATGGTAAAAGCATCTGTAATCCTATGCTAACTGCAAGTGATCCAAAAAGGAAAATAAGGTAAGTCTTGTAGTTTATCAACATTACTTGTTATAGCAAAAAGCTTATAAATTTTTGTCATGATTTGTCCAAACTTATTGTTATTTCAAGTAGGTTTCCATCACGGTCGTAGGCAAATACGTCATTATCATCATACGGGGATTGCACAATTATTGAGACAAAACCAAAAAAATTGTGCAGATCAGTGACAGAAGGCTTTGCTACCCCGCTTGGGTGCGAGTGAACAGTGCCAACATAACTGGCATCTAGGGGCAGAAATGAGTGTGGAAACCCTGCAAATGTAGGTCCAGTATGCGAGAACGGCGGTATGACTAAACCGTCTACAAAGACCTGCCCTTTCTTGTATTTGCCGCGTAAAATGAGAATTCCCTCGTTGGGATGGTTCATCTTGCAGTAAGTAAGAATGCCATCTCTGATTTGATTAGTTATAGTTACGGTTCTACGTACAGGTTGGGTTCTCTTAAATATCACAACATAACCTTTTGCATAGAAACTAATTAACCTTAGAAAATCAAGATTTCAATTCTATGTTTTAATGATAACCTTTCCATTATTTAGGCGGGTCATCTTAGTTTCTATCTCTAATTTTATAGTATCATACTCTGACTTGTTCTCTTTGATCCCTTTTTCTATTTTTTCATCAGATGTTTCCAAGTCAGCTATATTTGATCTTGCTTTTTCAAGCTCTTTTTCTTTTGCTTCTAGTGTTTTTACATCAAATACATTTAGACTAACTTCTAGATCAGAAATCTTCTTTGTAAAAGCAGCTTTTAGTTTTAAAAATTCATCCACTTTATCTATTGTTTCTTCAATTAGTTCTATTGCCTTGTCTGAATCCTTTACTGAAACATTTCCTGCCACAACTGACTTTGCAACTGCCTGTAAAATCTCGATTACCGGTTCTTTGTTGTGGATTGAAATAACTTCATAGGGATCAGAAATGAGTTCCTCCATCAATTTTTTCATTGGTTTGTCAAATGAAGAAACATAGCTGTACTTACTGAGTGGTCTTGCAATCTTGGCAAATTGTGCATCTATTTTTCTCTTTACTTCGTGTTTCTCATGAGATAGTGAATCTATTTTTTTTTGCACTTCTAAGAATTCTCGATGTTCAGGTTTTGCTCTTAGTCCAGATATTTCTAGCTCAAGTCTTGTAACTGTATGCAATGTCTCATTTTTTTCATTTCTAATCTCAATTAACCTGTGATTTTTTTGTTTTTCTTCAATTTTTAAATTGTTAATTTTCTCAATAAGATCAAGTATGGATGAACAATCCGCCTTGAAACTTTCATGTTCATTTATTAATATCTGTAAGGCATTTCTATTTTGAGCAAGCTTTGCAATCTCTTCTTTGAGTTTATCTGCATATTTTCTTGCAAAAACATGCATCACTCTTGTATGTAATCCCAAAATATCTCCTATTCTCTTGAGTGTTTGACTAACTTCATTATTGACTGCTACTACGTCCTCGTATCTCTGAATATTGGTTAATTTGACGCTAGTTTCCTTTTTGATGGTTGCTACTACTGCATCTTTGCCTCTTTTTCCGACTGTCTTTAAATTCTTGTCCACATCATCAAGTTTTAGGTCATCTGATTCTAAATGAAGACTTATGCCATGAATGTTCTTTTGATTGAGTTCAATCTCTGTTTTTAACCGTTTGGCCTCTTGAAGAATATTTGATATGCGCGGACCTTCGAATTCTTTAATGATTGTTGGAATCTCATGTAAAGACGCCTCTCTTTGATGTTGAACGGGACTGGCTGGATTTTCTACCGTTTTTTTCTTTCCAAAACCGAAGACCATGGTACTACTGAAGATAGGATGTCACAACGTTAAATATTATGCATAAGAAAATATTGTTATGAGCGATATCAGGTTAATACTGATAGGATCTCTGCTCATCTTTGCGGGCTTTTATATTGCTGACATGGCAGGCTCACAATACACTCAGATTTCTATACAGCAAAACCAATTTGACGATTGCTATGACTATTCCTCTGGAACAGCAGTATATGTTAACTGCGCACAAGCAGAACAAGATGCACTTCTATATCTCGGTCTGGCATTGGGTATCATCGGAGGAGGAGCGTACCTTATTTTCAGAGGTATTAAGGGCAGGTGGGATCAGAATGTAAAAAGTGGTGAAATGCTTGGTCCAAAATACGACTAAAAATACAACAATCTTTTGATTATGTCCTATATCTTGACAAAATTGGCTTTAGTGTACAGTATCCAGAATTGGATTTGTTATCTTTGCAAAACTGGATGAGATTAGCTTTAATCTTTTCTGTGATGAATTTCCGATAGAAATTGTGTATTTGGTTACCCTTACATTTTATATAAAAAACAAAATTATATAAATATGTAAGGGTAACTATTGTGCATGGTTACAATAAAGAAGAAAGTACTGAAGGGACAGACTTACTACTATTTAGAACACAGTATCAGGGAAAACGGAAGGGTACATCCAAAAATCACCTACCTTGGAAGAAAGATTCCAAAGAACATCGAGGAAGTCAAGAAGAACTTCTTGGACGACATTTCTAGAAAGACCTGGCAGGCAGACATAGAGAAGATCAGGAAGAGCTATTCGAAGGACCAGAGGCTGATGCCCAAGTCTGTTAAGGAGAAGGAACTGGAGAACTTTACGATTAACTTCACATACGACACGCAGAGGATAGAGGGTTCGACCCTTACAAGGAAGGAGACCGCCGACTTACTGGAAAGAGGAATTGCACCGAAGAATAAACCCATGAAGGATGCGCAGGAAGCAGAGGCCCATAGAGACCTCTTCTATGAGATTTTGAAATCGAAAAAAGATCTGTCGTTGCAGGAGATTCTGGATTGGCATTGGAAACTATTCAACAAAACAAAAAAAGATATTGCCGGGAAGCTAAGAAAATATCCTGTTGGAATAAGGGGAAGCAAGTTCATGCCGCCGATGGCAGTGGAAGTCTATCCTATGCTAACGGAGTTCTTCCAGTGGTACAACAAGAACAAAAACAAATTGCATCCGGTAGAACTGGCTGCACTTGCACACTTGAAATTCGTCACTATCCACCCATTTGGAGACGGCAACGGGAGAATTTCTAGATTGATTACAAATTTCATACTGAACAAGAAGAAACATACGATGCTTAACATCCCATATGTGAGAAGGAACAGCTACTACAATGCCCTTGAAAAATCCCAAGTGAACAAGGAAGACAGAACATTTCTCCAATGGTTCATCAAGAGATATATCAAGGAATACAGGAGATATCTCAAGTAGACTTTTATCTTTCGTTATTTTGTTCCAGTTTTTTATGAATCTGCTAAGATTGAAAATTATATTAGGTATACCTGGATGATTGAGATATTTCATAACCACGGTGATTTAATTTATGTTATAGATTCTGGTCAAGACTACTTTCGAAGCCAATTTTATCAGCATAAAAGGTCCAGAACTTCTGAGTAAATGGGTTGGCGAATCTGAAAAGGGGGTTAGAGAGATATTTAGGAAAGCAAGACAAGCAGCCCCTTGCATAATATTCTTTGATGAATTGGATGCTATTGCTCCAACAAGAGGCGGGGATCATGGAGATTCGCACGTGACTGAGAGAGTCATCAGTCAATTTTTGACGGAAATGGATGGTTTGGAAATTCTTACAAATGTAGTGGTAATTGCTGCAACAAATCGTCCAGACATAATAGATCCAGCTCTGCTAAGACCTGGAAGGTTTGACAGAGTCCTATATGTGCCACCGCCAGACAGAGAATCTCGCTTACAGGTAATCAAGATCCATACAAAGAAAAAACCTTTAGCAGATGATGTCAACCTAGACGAACTAGCATATAAAACAGACGGATATACAGTAGACATAGCTTCACTATCATCTGCAGCAGTTATGCTATCTTTAAGAGAACACATTGCCAAATACCCAGATTCAAAAGAGGCGGAAAAACTAAAAGAAGATCTAAAAATAACCATGAAGCATTTTGAAGAAGCGATGAAAAAAATCCGGCCGCTGTCAACGCAAGAATTAGAAATGTACAAAAACGTGGCTAATCAATTTAGATCAACTAAAATTTAGCAATTTAGGAGAATCTATCTATTGCTATTTTAACCCGAGAGCATCCTTTAGATCTATCTCATGGTCTTGCTCTTGTGTTATTATTTCCCTTAACTTTTGAGACAAGGCAAACTCTCCTTCAGATTCTGCTTGACGGATTCTTTCTCTGTAGTTTGCGATGGTCTCTTGTTCTGCTTTCAAATCAATCTCTAACATTGTTTTTGAATCTGATGATGTTTCAGCCTTCATAGGTATTGCAGTGGGCGCGCCTCCAAGATTGTCTATCTGTCGTGCTAACTCTAAAGCATGTTCAAGTTCTTGGGAGGAATGAATTTTCAATTGGTCTGCAATGTCGTTATATTCTGCTCCTTTAAGCGTATTACTAAAAATTACATACTGGATAATTGCTTTGTATTCTCGTGCTAGATCTTCGTTTAATCCTTTAATTAAAGCATCTTTATTTGACAATAGCCATAGTTGCAGATGATATTATTTATGCATATGGATTAACTAAAATGTAATATTCATTCCTCTTGATTCTGTCAAGTTGTCTTCAGATCAAACTTATTCATGTTTGTTCATCCGAAGAAGATTTGACAATATCTTTAATTGCTAGAACAACTTATTTTTTGATCTAAGATGGTATCTGAAAAAGTCATTAACTTTCAAAACAAGAACAAGGATTTGACCAGCTAGGACAACAAATAGTTGCAATGTTAGAAGGGGACGGATACAAAACTCAGATAACTAATATGCCAGGAGAGACTATCATACAGGCAAAGAATGAAGGCATTCTCAGAGACATAATTACTGCGGACAGGGCTTTTACTATAATGATTGGTGGATATCCAAACAACTTTGTTATTATTATCGGAATTGGGAAATGGATACAAAATATTGCTGTTGTAGCAATAGATACATTACTCTTGTCAACTCTGTTTCTGATAGTAGACGTTCCCGAAATGCCATGCGCATTTGGTTGATCTTCTTGTAGATGTTAGAACCATCTCCAAGTCAAGGCATAATCCGCAGTTCAATGAAGACTTTCTCAAAAAGAATCTGGAAGATAATGATATAGGTTATCTTCATATGAAGGGCTTGGGCGGCTTGAGGCATCCTGATAAGAATTCAATTAACTTGGGTTGGCATAATTCATCATTTCGTGGGTTTGCAGATTACATGCAAACAAAGGAATTTGATTCATCGATAAAAGAGTTGATTAAATTAAGCAAAGTACATACTGTTGCAATCATGTGTGCAGAGGGAAATCCCTTTAGATGTCATAGATCGCTAGTTGCAGATGCACTGCTTGTCCGGCATGTCAAAGCTCTTCACATATCAAGCAAGGCATCTGCTCGTGAACATGTTCTTACACCGTTTGCCAAAATAGATGGTAAAAAGATTACGTATCTGTGATTACATGATAAGATGCAAGTGTTTCAATCTTGTTGCCTTTACAAGTGATTATTTCACAAGCTCGGAATCATTTTTATTAGCTCGTTTTATGTTGTATGGGGAAGTTCTCTTTCGATTAGCAAGTGCGTGTTTTTGATTTTATAATCGTAGTTATGTATGACAAATTCTTTTTTATTAACTTCTGGCTCAAGGGAGCAAATACTACGACAGTCGGAGTATTAAACAAAAAAGCGCCAGGTAAGGGATTAGTGCAAAAAGTTTGACGCCCTTGCCTAGAGTATAAAATCCTGAAAACCGGGTGTGGGTTTAGCTAAATTAGTTTAATACCCCTAAAATATCATTCTAGGAAAACTCATTCCTTTACAAATTTTTTTGGATTAGCTTCAAAAGTTGTTTTGCAATGGGCACAGCAAAAGAGATAGTCCTTGCCGTTGAATTTTGAAGAATATTTCTTTTCGCTTACTTCCATGCCACAAACTAGATCTTTCATCACATGCACCTCCTTTTTTCTTCTTTTTTCATGAATAGAATGCCATGCAAAAGGAGATCCTATTAAAATAGCGATGATTATCGGGATTGATTCTAACGGTATTGTTTGATTTGTAGAAGGCATGTTCATTTCTGACATGCTAGCCATTCCTTGCATCGTTTCGCCTGGCATCATTCCAAGTGAGAGTTCCTTGGGCAAATGGAATGTGTTTACCATGTCATTCCACAATCCATGAGAGATGTATTGCATATACCACTGCTGGCCATCAGGAAACCCGTTAATTATCAGAAATGAACCTATTATTACAAGCAATACGCCGCTGAATTTTTCCAGCTTGACTCTCTTTGCAGCCAATCCTGCTAGCGGATTGAATCCTAGAGTTGCAAGAACCGCAATGAGTATCAAAGGAATGGCCCTTCCAATACCGTGAACAAATCCTAGTGACGCTCCAACCTCGGGACTCCCAGTTCCCATTATGTAAATTAACATCATGTAAAACAACGGATTTGTACATCCAACTCCTGCGTTGCCAACCAGCATGCCCATCAAAAATGGCTTTGAATAATCTCCTCCCCTCTGAACAAATTTTGGGATTCCTGAATAGGAAGGCATGTGTATGTTGATAATCTTTAGCCGGTATAGCCCATAAACATAGGAAATAACTCCAGCAAGGAGCATCAATGTGCTGTAGATCTGGTTTAATCCAGTAGCCTTACCAAGAAAACCAAGAACCGTACCATATGCAGTTAGCGTCACAGTCATTCCTGCACCAAATAAGAGTGCGATTGCAAGTCCTTTCTTGTATCCATTATTCATGGACATTGGAACAATCACAAAGGCAAATGGCAAAGTACAAGGTAGTATGATCATGGAGAGTCCTGAAAGGTATGATATTACAAGCCACGCTGAATAGGACTGATTAGTTGTCTCCAAGCTGAATTTTGAGGTTAATGCAAATACAATTCCTAGAAAAATTATTGAGAAGAGAATAAAACAAACATAGATCAGGGTCTTCTTTCCTACGCTTGAGCTTACATCTTGCATGATATTAGATTCACATACCAAAACATAACATCACTGGTACAACTCCAAAACTAATTATCAATTATGATAATCATAAACCATCTTAATTATCTTGTATTGCAAGAAGCATTATGGCAAAATGTGGATGTGGTGCACAACACAAAGCCCACTGTAAATGTGAAACAACTGGCAAGTGTGATTGCGGAAGTAACTGCACATGTGTTGATTGCAGAGATCCTAAACATGGAAAAAAACACTGATAAGATTAGCTCCTCCTTTAGTTGATTGAGAATGGCAAGAGATCCTATATGCGGAATGTTTGTGGAGGAAAAAACCGAATCTCTAAACTATGAAACTGAAGGGGTGAAATACTTTTTTTGTTGTAAGAGTTGCCTTGATGAATTTGCAGCACCAGAAAGAGAGCTTGCTAAACTGAAGAGACATGTGATTCTTGGTGTCACACTGACAATTCCAATAATTTTATTGACATATCTTCCCATCTTGCCTCATTACCTCAATGGATACGTGCTCTTTTCTTTAGCCACGCCAATCCAGTTTTGGCTAGGATGGAGGTTTTACCAAGGAACGTTTGATGCATTTAAGCATAAGATGACAAACATGGATGTTCTAATTGCAGTGGGCACATCTACCGCATGGGGCTATAGTACCGTCGTAGCATTCGCACAAAATCTTTTTCCAATGGCTGATCTCTACTTTGAGACCTCATCAGTAATAATCACACTGTTGTTAGTTGGACGTCTACTTGAAAGCAAAACCAAGACAAAGGCATCAAAAGCAGTCAAAAAACTATTAGATCTGAAACCTACAATAGCTCACGTAATCAAAGATGGTGAAGAAATAGACTCCTCGATTGAAAAAGTAGAACTAGATGATGTCATTTTAGTTCGTCCAGGCGAAAAAATTCCAGTTGATGGAATCATAATAGATGGAATGTCTTCTGTAGACCAATCCGCAATAACAGGTGAGAGCATGCCGGTTGAAAAGAAACTCGGCGACGAAGTAATTGGTGGTACTATTAACAAAGAAGGTTCCTTTAAAATTAGAACAACCAAATTAGGAGAGGACTCTGTTTTATCACAAATAGTGAAGCTAGTGGAGGAATCCAAATCAAGCAAGGTACCAATTCAAAAACTTGCTGACAGAATCTCCTCTTATTTTGTACCTTCCATAATTACAATCGGACTTGTTTCTGCATTGGCATGGTATTTCATTGGTGGTATTGGTCTTACCTTCTCTCTTCTTGCCTTTGTCTCGGTGGTGATAATTTCCTGTCCATGTGCATTAGGAATTGCTACGCCTGCTGCATTGATGGTAGGGGCTGGGAAAGCAGCAGAGAATGGAGTTTTGATAAAGGGAGGAGAAAATCTCGAGACTGCCCGTAAGGTTCAGGTTGTGGTATTGGATAAGACTGGCACGTTAACAAAAGGAATTCCTTCAGTCACGGATGTCATCTCGGTAAATGGGATGGATAATAACGAGATCTTGCGTCTTGCAGCAATTTCAGAAAAAAATTCTGAGCATCCGCTTGCAAAAGCTATAGTTTTACATGCAAAAAAATTAGGATTACCCATTTCTGATCCTGATTCTTTCAAAGTATTTGCAGGTAGTGGTATTGTCTCCACATACGGTGATCATCTGATATTGATAGGAAATCAAAGATTCATGCTTGATAACGGCATACAACTCAACGAAGAAGTAGAAAAAAGACTGGAAGAATTTCAAGTACAAGGCAAAACTCCTGTCATTGTTTCTATTGATAAAAAAGTATCTGGAATAATAGCAATGATGGACACTATAAATGACCATGCAAAAGAAGCCATACAACGACTGAAAAAAAATGGGCTTCAGGTCGTAATGCTTACTGGTGATAACAAGAGAACTGCCAACACTATAGCCAATCAACTTGGAATGGACAGAGTACTTTCTGAAGTATCTCCTCTGGAAAAAGAAGAAACTATCAGAAAGATAAGGGAGGAAGGCAAAATTGTGGCCATGGTAGGGGATGGAATAAACGATGCACCAGCACTCGCTGCAGCAGATCTAGGAATCTCTTTTGGTAGCGGAACGGATATCGCAAAAGAGACTGGAGGGATTATACTTGTTAAAAATGATCTTCGGGATGTGGTGACCGCAATGGAATTAAGCAAAAAGACAGTATCTAAAATAAAGCAGAATCTCTTTTTGTCGTTTGTGTATAACTCAGCACTAATTCCAATTGCTGCTGGTGCTCTTGTTCCAATGTTAGGCTCTCATGTTTATATGATCCTACCGTTTCTTGCAGCAGGTGCAATGGCTACAAGCTCGGTAACTGTTATCAGTAATTCTTTATTGTTGAACAGATACAAACCAATGAAAACTTAGAATTTTCATCACTTGTGTATTTCTAATATTTGTAAGTAATTGTGTACCTTTGATGGGTATTTCAATTGTAGTTCAAAACCCACTAGAATTTGAAAACCTCTGCTACTCCATTGCAGGATGTCACACATTTAGTTCGAATCTCCGAATTTCTACCAAAATTTACGAATAAAATTTTGCAAATTTTAAATGAAAATTAAGGTACGCCAGGTAAGGGATTCGAACCCCTGAGTGCAGAAGCACAACCGCTACCTTGTATGTGATCTCGAGGCGGTCGCCGTACCACTTGGCTAACCTGGCAACCTGTGAAGACTCGGTTTTGGGCACATAAATACAATGAGAATAAGTGATCATATGATCAAATATATAATAAAGGATATAAAGTAGACAATCTATCATAAAAACATAGAATGGAAACAATAACTAAGAAAACCGTATCCATCGAGTTTCAAGGAAAAAAATATGCTCTCTCGGATGATTCTACTGTTGAAGATCTTCTAGTTCATCTTGGTCTGCCAAAAAACAAGGTGATCAGACTACAGGCTACACAAGATGGGTTTATTCTGATTTCATAGTTTGTAATAATTGATAATAGATAGTTTATTATTGATACTATTTAATCACTCAATAGGATGGTATTTTGACAAAGACTCGTGTATCCATTACCCTTGATGGTGACATTGCAAAGGCAATTGAAAATTATTACCGCGAAAAAGTCAAGATGGCCGCAGAAAAAGGCGAAGCCATACCTAAACTCTCAAACATTTACGAAGAGATAATCGAAAGAGGTTGGGAGTCTAAATCTAGTACCAGAAAAAAATAGGAAAAGCAAAAATCACCATGTTCTAAACTACCCTTATGGGTTTAGATCTTAAAACGCTATGTGTCAGAGAAAAGACTAACCTAGAATCTTTTGCATCCAAAATTGTTGCAATAGATGCTTACAACGCAATTTATCAATTCTTGTCAATTATCCGTGGACCTGATGGATTGCCTTTAACTGACTATAGTGGAAAAATTACTAGTCACATGACCGGTCTATTTTACAGAAATATAAATTTCCTATCTCTTGGAATAAAACCAGTTTATGTGTTTGATGGAAAACCTCCATCACTAAAATCAGCCGAGATTGAAAGAAGAAAGCAGATTAAAAAAGAAGCCACCATAAAATACGAAAACGCAGTTAGCCAAGGCAGATATGAAGAAGCAAAAAAATATGCACAACAAACATCAATTCTAAAGGATGAGATGGTTGAAGATTCTAAAAGACTGTTAGGATTATTCGGAGTCCCTGTTGTTGATGCTCCATCCGAAGGAGAGGCTACGGCAGCTTACATGACTATAACTGGGCAGGCTCATGTATCTGCAAGCCAAGATTTTGACTCGCTCCTGTTTGGAGCAAAGAAGCTTGTACGAAACTTTACAAATAGCGGTAAAAGAAAACTGCCTAACAGAAACACCACTATAGATGTAGAACCTGAAATTATAGATCTAATGAAAACCTTGGATAATCTAGGCATAACACGGGAACAATTGGTGGATGTTGGAATATTGATAGGTACTGATTTTAATCCCGATGGATTTGAGAGGATAGGACCAAAAACTGCATTAAAGGCCATAAAACAACATGGAAGATTAGAGGAAATACCCCAAATTCAAGAAAAACTAGACCAGGTTGACTACAAGCAAATAAGAGAGATATTTTTGCATCCAAAAGTAGCAAACACTTCTGATCTAAAGTTTGGGAATGTTGACTATCAAGGCATAACAAACTATCTTACAAAGGAAAGAAGTTTCTCTATTGAAAGAGTGGAAACATCATTGAATAGATTGAAAAAATCAATAGAAAAGAAAAGCCATAATCTGGAACAGTGGTTTAAGTGATTAACACTCTGGCAATAAATTTAAACCCAATTCGCAGTTTAAGCTGAGTTCTCTTTTTATGTAATAAATTTAGACAAAACTAAAAGTTGAACAGAATTTCGGCAATATCAATCTCGATTCTAGTATCAGTATTACTCATATCAAGTATCACAGTGCCACAAATATACGCAACAGGTCAGAGA
>JASHNR010000052.1 GCA_030041535.1 Nitrosopumilaceae archaeon
ATCCAAAGTTTATTAAACGGTGGAATCCTATTCCAAATATCTCAAGTTAGGTAGAATGTTATTTGTCAGACTATATTGAACAGCACACATATCATGGAACAACGACGGTAGGAATAACCTGCACAGACGGTGTAGTCCTATGCGCCGATATGAGAGCAAGCGCTGGCTATTTTATCGCAAACAACAACACGATGAAGATTCAAAAAATAGACAACCATGCAGGCATGACAATAGCAGGTGGAGTTGCAGATGCTCAAAATGTCACTGACATGCTAAGATATCATTGCAACCTTCACAGAGTAGACAAGGGAGAATATCTTCCAATAAAATCAATTGCAAGGCTTGCCTCGCTAATATTCTTCCAAAATAGGTACTATCCATTTATCGCCGACATTTTAGTGGGCGGATATGACAAACAAGGACCAGCATTGTACAACATAGACATGTTTGGTTCTCTTGAGAAGAAAAAGTATGTTACAACAGGAAGCGGCTCTCCAGTCGCATATGGCTTGCTTGAAAGTGAATATCGCGACGGACTTTCAGTAGAGCAAGGAAAAATAATTGCTCTTAGAGCAGTCAAGGGTGCGATAACAAGAAACATTGGAACAGGTGACGGAATTAATGTCGCAATCATTGACAAACAAGGATACCAACTTTTAACAAAAGATCAGAAGAAAGCCATCATTACGCTTTAGTGATTTAATGCAAAGAAACAAGCAACAACGTGAAGTATCTCCATTACCCAATATCATGGGCACCATACTGCAAAGTATACCAAAAGAGGCCGAAGTTACCAAGATAGAGTATGAGGGCCCAAGAATTGCAATCTATACAAGAAATCCGCGCTACCTGATGGAGCACAACGAAGTAATCTCCAACATGGTAAATGTGATAAAAAAGAGAATTGTTGTCAGAACAGAAGAATCTATTCGAAAGACCGAGGAGGAAGCAAGACAGATTCTCGTCCAGATGCTTCCAAAGGAGATCGATCTGCGCGGCACATTCTTTGATACTGCAATAGGTGAACTGACAATGGAGGTAAAGCATCCATGGCTTCTAAATAACATGGCGTCTTTTAATTTGGCAGACCTTGTTTCAAAAATAGGCTGGCGTGTAAAAATCAGAAAGGCAACCACCATCCAGTCCCAGACAATCCAGACAATAAACTATAACCTCAAGATATCATCAACTGAGAGAAGCAAGCACCTGCGACAGATAGGCGAGCAAATATTCCGGCCAAAATTATCAGAAGACGCAGAAGTCTCGCTTATGACGCTTGGCGGATTCAGCCAGGTAGGCAGATCCTGCATGCTACTTACTACGCACGAAAGCAAGGTACTGATAGACTGCGGTGTCAACCCTGGCGCCAAAAGCCCACTAGAAGCATATCCACGGCTTGACTGGGCAAATATTACACTAGACGAGCTTGATGCCGTTGTTATAAGTCACGCCCATCTTGACCATACCGGATTTTTGCCCGTCCTTTTCAAATATGGCTACAAGGGGCCGATCTATTGCACAGAGCCTACGTTACCCATGATGAACTTGATCCAGCTTGATGCCATAAAGGTGGCAGCAGCTCAAGGTAGGATTCCGTTATACGCTGAGCGAGATGTCAAACAGGTAATGAAGCAGACAATACCGCTTGCATATGGAACTGTCACCGATATATCGCCTGACATTAAACTTGTATTTTCAAATGCAGGGCACATACTTGGTTCTGCGTCATGTCATTTTCATATTGGAAACGGGAACCACAACTTTGTCTACACCGGTGATCTAAAGTATGGCAAATCGATGCTCTTTGACAGCGCGTCATGGAATTTTCCAAGAGTTGAAACACTATTGATAGAGAGCACGTATGGAGCAAAAGAAGACATCCAGGCAACAAGAGAAGAAGTGGAAGGCACGTTTATCAGGTCAGTAAACGAGACACTGCGAAATGGCGGCAAGGTACTAATTCCAATTCCAGCTGTTGGCCGTGCACAGGAATTGATGATGGTAATTGATCAATACATGAAGGCAGGACAGATAGTTGAAGCACCTGTATTTACAGAAGGAATGATATCAGAGGCAACTGCAATACATGAAGCATATCCTGAGTATCTGACACGAGACCTGCGAGAAAAGATTTTGAGCACAGAAGAGAATCCGTTTGATTCTGAATATTTCACAAACATAGAACACTCTGATGCACGAGAAGAGGCTCTCCGCGAGGGACCTTGCATTATCATGGCAACATCTGGAATGCTTGAAGGCGGGCCTGTGCTTGAATATTTCAAAAATATTGCACCGTCCCAGAAGAACAAGATCTTGTTTGTGTCATATCAGGTAAATGGCACCATGGGAAGAAGGGTGCTTGATGGCTCAAGACAGGTATCAGTAGTTGGAAGGGACGGAAAGATTGAGGTAATCAACATAAACTGTTCGACTGAAAAACTTGATGGGTTTTCAGGACACAGTGACTATAACCAGTTGATGTCATATGTTCACAAGCTCAGGTCAAAGCTTAGACGGGTTATAGTAAATCACGGTGAGCGCAGAAAGTGCGAGAACCTTGCAAGCTCGATTCACAGAATGTTTAGAATTTCAACAACATGCCCGCAAGTGCAAGAAGGCATTAGACTGTTATAGAATCGTCTAGATCGTATAGTCAAGTTATTGGACATATCATAATTATCGTGTCACAAAGTTACTGGTGAATTGAGACAAAGCAAGACAGGTTCATCTTTGATTTCGATATTTTAGATTTATTTTTACTATGGATTTCGCCATGCATTTTCTCCTGATAACCTGATTGTCCCAACACAAGGATCAACAATCTCGGAAAATTCTTCTGGGTTGCTCATTGTCCTCATTACTACAAACGCTCGTATTCGTGTATTTGGAAATACTTCTACAAGTTTATTCACTGCACCTAAAATTGTAGCTCCACGTGTTACTACATCATCTATCAAAACAATTTCTTCAGGATCAAATAACAGCTCTTTAACTCTCATTGACTCATAATGTTGTAATGGTTTTGGTCTATTTGCTGGAATGCTTTTAGATGATTTTGGTAATGCTACGACCCGTTCTAAACATTCTTCGGATGTTTTACCTAATTCATTATTGATTAATGCCTTTGTAATACGTTGTGGTACCCAAAGCATATCTTTTTGCAACAATGAACTTTTTGGAGTAGGGATTAGAATTGTATTTGAATTAAAATAATCTGCAAAGGGAAATTTTCTAATGTCTTTTTTTATTGCTCGTGCAACATATTCTGATGTTAAAATCCCTGAGCTTAAAACATTATCATTTTTGAGATTTCTCATTGCGGCTTTAGATTCTTCTGCTTTTACTGAATTACCATGTGGTGAATACGTTAACAGTGAACCAAACTCAACTTCAGATATTTTCATTGTGGCTATTTATTAAAATAATTCTGGCATTTTAACATTTGATGGAAGATTTTCTAAAATGTCTACAGACTCATCAAGCTCTATTGCACCATATTCTATCATTTTTTTAGGCCATTCTAAGTCAGAATTACTTACAACTGTTTTGCAAATAAACAACGGTCTTCCTAATCTTAGTGTTTCCCATCCTTGGTACAATGATCCACTTGTTTCTCCTGCTTCTACAATTACAGATGCATCAGAAATTAATGCCATTGTACGATTTCGTAATACAAAGTCCTTAGGTGTTGTCTTATGACCAACTGGGTATTGTGAAATAACAAGATGATTCTTCATAATATCTTCCTGTAGTTTGAGATTTTCTTTTGGGTATACCTTGTTCAATGGAGTTCCAATGACTGCAATAGTTCTACCTCCATATTTCATTGCGGTTTGATGCCCTACAGTGTCAATTCCTTTTGCAAGCCCGCTTACAATTATTGTTCGATTTTTTATTAAGATTTTTGTAATTTCTTCAGCCTCTAAAAGTCCCTTCTTTGATGCGTGTCTTGAACCAATTATGGAAACTCTGGCACATGGTAAAGGAATTTCCATTGAACCTTTATAGTAAATTACTTTTGGTGCATATTTTTCTTCAATATCATTTAATGGACGCCCAAGTAGACTTTCCAGGTCAATGGATGAATATTTTATTTCCACAACCATCTATCACAACTCCCTAGTGTTTGTATTTTAATACTTTCATTTAGATCTTTACTGTTATACTCTTGACCTTAGATGAATTCAAATCATTTATCATTTTGTTGAAGTAAAAATTATCCTATGTTTGATACATTTTACACCATTTATTCCATAAAATGAGTGAAATAATTTATTACAATATGGAATCATCATTTTCTAATTATCTACTGCTCTGAAATATGGCTTTTACTGTTATTGCGCCAAAATTATTTCCCAACTTAGTGGTAATCTCTATGGATTAGAACTTGAATTTTTAATAAGGATTTTTTTTAGCTTACATTATTTCAGATCGTATTCTGCTTTCCAGATCTTGACACCAGCTGGAGTAACAATAATTCTCTCCTCTCCAAGCCTTGCAATATCTGCATCCTGTGTCTTTGCAATGCTGTAAATTTCCTCTACCACTTTTCTTAGCTCGTCTACATTTTTTTGTGCAAGTGGGGTCACACGCAGAACCAAGATCATGCCCTTTTTGATATCTTCTTTTACAGTATGGATATCACTCTGGTCTCTGAGCGTAATCGCCTTGAGGTAGGTAGGGGTCTTGTGTGTCTGCATACAATTGGTATGCATCTACCTCCCTCAAAAAGTCTTTGCAGTCAATTGTAATTCACAGACTAGGTTGTTCGTACTAGAGCATGTATTTTAGGTACTCTGGCTCGGAAATGGCACCCGCTGGAATCTCAGAATGGGCCTCATTTTTTTGTACCATCATGGTACCCGTAGAGTCCTTTGGTGCATCAGAGTATCGGAATGTTATATCGGAAGATACTTTGAGATTATTCTGTGAATCGTCTCCGCGCAAAAGTGATATCGGTCCCATGTGGTCTTTAGTCTCAAACAATGTGTCCCCAGGGAGAGCAAGTGCCTTTAGCATCTCATTTTCGTCCTTGTTTCTTCCAACAATTAATTTTGTGTTGCCATCAAATCGAAAGTGTCTTCCAATCTTTAGCAGATCAATATCATTTGTTGTCGGGGTCTCAGTATGCTTGAAAAGATCTTTGGCTCGTATTGAAAATTTTGGATCGGTAAGCAGGCAGCCTCCTCCTGCATTTGGCGGGTCAACAAAACCGAATTGCTCTGCCATCTTCAATTGTTCCTTTCTTGTTCGCCCGCGAATCATGCCAAGATTTTCTCGCTTGATGATACCTCTCTCTTCTGGTTCTGTCTTTGGCAGTAACGCACCAGAGAGTGGCCTTACAATTTTTCCTTCAAGTCCAGCTTCTTTTTCTATTGTTCTCAATGCTGGGCCATGCTGTGACATTGGTCGCTGCCCAAGTACTTCACCTGAGATGATAAACTCTGCACCGATATCTTCCATCACCTGTTTTCCAGCTTTGAACATCATTGCACGGCAGTCAATGCATGGATTCATTCCAGAACCAAACCCGTGCTTTGGATGCTTTAGCATCTCGATATAATCGTCTCCAAGATATACAGTTTTTAGATCAACGCCCAGCATGTCTGCAGTTCCTCGAATTTCAAAACCACAGCCCCTTCCACAATCAAAATCACAAAACGGAGTTTTTATTGCAACTGCAGTAACATCAAAGCCCTGGTTTTGCATCATTTTTACAGCTAGCCTACTGTCCAGTCCACCTGATAGTAATGCTACAACTTTTTTCTTTTCTTCCACAAAACAAAAACTCTGACTTCCATTATCTAAAGGTACTGTCTTTTCCAGCAAACATAAATGGAGACTGTACCAGATCTGGTACAATGCAGAGCCGCAGAAAAAATCTCTTGAAATTTTGCAATAAACTAGAATGTGATGCACTTGTTGCCTTTGAGCCAGAAAACCTCTATTACATGACTGGCTTTTGGGGCGAAGCCATAGGGATACTAGACAAGAGCGGTGCTACCATAATTGCACCAGAGCTTGAGATGGGCCGCGCAAAAGAGGAATCTGTAAACTGCCGGGTGGTAAAATCTGAACGTGGCAAGGGGTCGATATCTACTTTGATTGATGTTGTAAAAAATAGGAAGATCTGCACTGATACTAACAACTATGACATGGTGTTATCGCTCAAAAAGAGCCTACCAAGGGTAAGATCATCGACTGAGCCCTTCTACCAGGCACGCCAGGTAAAGGATTCTGGCGAGATTGATATTTTGAAAAAATGTTCTGCGATACTTGACGGGATGTATGATCTCTGCATGGATGAAATCAGGATAGGCATGTCAGAGATGGAACTGCAGAGTATCTTGATGTCATATGCGATGGAGCGTGGTGCGTTTGCAACAGGATACAAGTCTACACTACAGCCGTTGATTATTGCAGGGGGGCCAAACAGCGCACTGCCGCATGCGCAGGTAACAGAGCGCAAGTTTCAGGATGGTGACATGATTGTGACAGACCTTACATTGCGACACAAGGGGTATGTCTCTGATGCAACCAGAACATTTGGGTTGGGCAGAATATCATCTGAGGCAAAAAAAGTATATGGTATTGTAAAAACATCGCAGGAAGCAGGTATTCGGGCAGTACGACCTGGTGTTTCCTGCAAGTCAGTTGATGATGCATGCAGAAAAATTATATCAAAAAAGGGATACGGGAAATATTTCATACATTCCACAGGCCATGGTGTTGGGTTAGAAGTACACGAGCTGCCAAACCTTGGACCATCAAGCAAGGCCATACTGTCAAAGAACATGGCAATAACAGTAGAGCCTGGGATTTACCTGCCGGGAAAATTTGGCGTGCGAATTGAGGATTCCTTGATTGTTGATACAAAGCCTGATGTTATGCACAAGTTTACAAAAGAATTGATTGTTATCTGAGGATTTGACTAGTTTACAATAAGAGAATTTTCCTGATGAAGAATCTTTTGTTTTTATTATGGTATCATAAATGGTCAAAATAAATGGTCAATCATGAGGGAATAAATGGATAAAATTTAGCCAGGAAAGTACAATTGTGAAAAATAATTGGTCCTAAAAACTAAAATGTATTTATGATGTTTTTTCTATCTCTCTTGTCTAGCTTGTTAAGCTCATCTCTTATCGAATTCAATATGACTGTTTTTCTTGTTTCTATGTCTTTTTTCTTTTTTTCTATGATCTTAATGTTGTTCTTATCTTTCTCACAACACTCCCAATGTAGCCATCCGACATTGTATTGATTGTATTCCCTGAGTGACAGTCTTACAAATTCAGCAACCATAGGTATTCTTTTCTTTATCTTGATATCTGACTTGCCTAGTTTTATTTTCAATTTTTTCAGATCAGGATTAAATTTCTCTGACTCCTTATCTGGATCAAAATCTTTAAGACAATATTTATACTGTTTTCCAATTTTGTCTATAGTTATCTTATTTTCTGCTGCCAATTTCATAAGATGTATTTTTAGAAACTTTGGATGAAACTTTCTTTTCATATTCATTAAATTGGTAAATCCAGTAACACATCCTTTATTGGCGGCTAGTATTTCAAGAATTTCTTTGTCGTAATCTCTTTTGGACTTTGATGTTACACCTGAAATTACACTTTTACTCATAGTTACACCAAGATGAAACTTTGAACCATATATTTATTTGGGTCATATGTGTAAACTGTCTTAATGAATCTACTATTCAAACTAAAGATTACAAGCTCACTTGCAAAACAGGGAAGAAACACACATGGTAAAAGCTAGAAGTGGCAGGCCGACAAAACATCACTCTATGGCAATAGAGCAAGAACTCATGGTTTACTATGCCATGGGAGTATTAGCTTGGAAGGCCGCATTGCAAACCGGTCATAATTACAAAACCTGTCTACGATATTGGGCAAAATTCAAAAAGATGCTAAAAGATGAATGTAATGAAGAGATAGCAATAAGACAAAGAAATGCAGTAACACAATTCAAGACTGTCTATAGCAATATTGTATTCAATCTCAACGCCAAACTAAACGAGACAATAGGCTTGCAACAGGCTCACAAGAAAAAATGGTTAGACGAATGTGCTGCACTATCAAGAGCAGGAACAAAACCTGAGGATATGCCGCTCTACAAACCAGACAACCAATTAGAAGACCGTTTCATCAAAATAAATCATCTTCTCTCGCAAATTAACGTAAACCAAGTTTCTGTTCTAGCCGCACCCTTCGTTGACGAAGAGACCTCTGCGGCAACACTGCAAAGGATGCAAGAAGAATCCAAGAAAGCACAGAGTGAAAAACATGACAGGCAAGATGGGCGGTAATCCTACACTGGTATCTGCAAACAGGAGGGAATGTAGCAGGAAGCAAAAGCTGCGAACCCAAGCATCACGTGTTAAGGCTATCGATATGCCGGATCCCAAGACTCCTGACGACTTTCAAGAGTTCAACAGGATGATAGGCTACCCAATAAACAGGAACACAGGCAAAGAGCAGGAACTGGCGCCATATCAGTTGGAGTATCATGAGGCCATACAACGACATCACAAGGTAATAGTGAACAAATCTCGCAAGATAGGAATCACAGAGGCCGGCATACGATCAATACTATGGAACTGCTTCAGGCGATACAGAGGCCACGATATCATGATTGTTGCCGGCAACAGGGTCGATACCGCCCAAGAGATACTGCTTAGGTTCTACGAGTTGATTATGGACAAGCCACGTTTGGGATACGCCTTCAAAGATTCAAACGGTAAGGAATGGAAAACATCTCAGCTTGTAAGAAGATCAAGCATCTATTCTTCTCATCCCATTGTAGAACTAATGAACGGCACAAGAATAATATGCTATGCGGCATCAAATCAGGGCAAGAGCCAATCGTTTAGAGGTGCAGATGATGTCATTTGCATATTCTTCTCAGAAGCGGCTCACACCGGAATGCTAGACGACCAACCTATAATGAACGCGTTAGAGCCTAACTTAGCAAATAGGGATGACGGCGATATAATACTAGAGAGCACACCCAACGGACGTCGAGGTTTCTTTTTCAATTACTGGATGGACTTGAAAGAAGGCAAGATGTCTAGTTGGCATATCGAGGAATGGGATTACAACGAAGGATTAGAAGTGGGCATACTATCACAGAAATACATAGACGATCAAAAGGCCAACATTAGAGTTGACTTTGACCAGGAGTATTGTTGCAAGTTCACAAGTTCAGTGCATGCCATATTCAGACCAGAGGACATCAATATACTGCCAGACGATGCAAAACAGCCAGAAGACTATGCCGCAATAATAAAAAACTACTACAAACAAAAAATGCAAGAACGAGACGAAGAGTTCGATGGTTGATAAAGCAAACAGTTCATGATAACTTGCTGAAACGAAAAGAAGCTATTTGGTTTTAGAAATAGGATCAGAAAATCGCTTCGAGTATATCTTGCATGAAAAAAATATCAAATATCAGTGCTTTTTGTGAGATACATTCTGTCATTTTCTTCTACAAACATGATCGTCTCGCCTTCCTGAAGATGGTATTTCTCTCTGACCTTCTTTGGTATTGTTACCTGAAACTTGTAACTTATGGTTGTCATTCCAAGTATTTCTTTCTTTGAATCCTTTGTTGTCATTACTTACCTTAATTGTAATGAATGTAAAGCAAGGTTCATTAACTAGACCAAAGAAAGTAAAGAAGTCTTGGAAAGTAAGGATAATCTCATTAATGAATTAAGGGATTTTGTGGCCGGTGGAGCATTGAAATCTCTAATTCTCTCTCTTGCGATAATAGCACTTGTTGCTATGATGGTAATTCCTGTTCAAGCATATCATCTGTATATTCCAGGGCCGGCCTCTATACCTATCAATCATGACAAAATACTAATGATTGTTTCAAACTGGCCTACGGTACTGCAAGGACATGTCTACTATTTCCAGCTTAGGACATTTGATGATAACCAGGTAACAAAGACTACGCCATTAGAGGAGTTCAAGCTAGATCAAGGAGATTTGCAGGGAGTCTTGATCAATGCTACGCTATACAATTACGATAATGCTACGGTATTGCACAAGTTTAGCGGAGTGACAAACCAGTTTGGCTGGTTTGAAGGCTCTGTATTGATGGAGAATGAAATGACTGACAAGGTCTACAACGTCGTGTTCAACGCCGCATTTCCTCACATGGTAAATTCCACAAAGACTTTTTCTTTTGAACTAATCAGCAATCAACAAGTTGGAGAATCAAGTTAACAATAGAGATTTCTTTACTAACTAGTGTTTAGAAATCATCGTCTATTTTCCGGTTTTTTCATTATCTAGTAATTTGACTAGCCCAATACACCACTATTGCAAAAATACCATATATTAAACCAAAATACATCAAACCTTTCCCAAATGTAGGATGATATTCTCTTACTATTAGACCTCCTAAAAGTCCAAGAAACGGAAAAAGAGCAAGAAACAATGCACTACTTGTAGCTCTACTAATGATGCCATTCAGACAACATTTAGCATTTTCACAATTTGTCCCTTGACTACTTGCAATAGATTCAGCTTCAGATTTTGCCTCTTGATATCCATGTACAAAATTCCATCTGGTTTGTCCTCTTTGAGATGCAAGTCTCACATGTCGGCAAGAACCATGATGGATTCTTACAATATCACCAGTATGTGGATGATAACTTACACCATATAATGAGCCAAGTTTTTTTGATTTGATTTGTTTTGGAGGGATGTAATCTGTTGAATCTTCACTAGATCTTACTGGACTTTTATCCTCTTCAGGTTGAATAGTAGCATGCCCATCATAGTTATTCAGAAGCTTCTCGAGATAACTTTGGTCAGAATTGTATATCTTTCTACCATTTTGTAACGCCTCATACATATATTGCAGTCTTCCAACATCTCCAATTCCGGAATCTATCAATCGCTGTATCTTTTCTAACAGATCAGAAGACATTAGGTCAAATCTATCTTAATCTTATATCAACATGATCTTCAGGTTTAGCTTCCAAATAGAGATTTTCTGGATTATGATATTACTTGACATATTAAATCAAAATGTTACAAGTGATCATATGATGTCTGAAGAAATACAATCAATTAGAACTGTTTACATATCATTCCTAGAATGTGAAGTTCGTAGTTTCTGGATAGAAGATGAAGACCTCGGTATGATGGATAACGATCTACCTAGTCACAAGTCTGGAAGATCTATAATATTGCTACCAAGGGCTCAGAAATATCTCTTGCAAGACCTGACGGTCTACGTTGCATGTTCAGGTTCAAGAGTGACGCTGAAGTTGGTATAGGACAACAAATGATTTCATATCATCCTGTAAGGAACTGTTTTCACTGTTAGTGCGTACTTGTTATTTTGAGATTTTTTGACAATTACAACTGGACGTAACTAGCAGTATTCACGCCATTTTGTCCCCTGTTCATATTCAGTGTACTTACATTCGGGCTCATTACATACATCACCTGGTCCACAATATGTTTTTTTACAATGTTCGCAACTGGTTTTATGGCATAGATATCCACCCATACTCTATTGTAATCCGAGAAGATTATAAACAGGATCTTAAGGTCTTGTTACGTCTTCGGTCGCTGATGCCCAGAAACCATGATTGATCAATCTACAAGGTGCCAGATCTACTTTAGATATATGCAAACGGTTTCTGCTAAAAAAATACTAAAAATAACAATAAAACTAGACTGACAGATACAGCAGAGATAATTTTAGGATTGATTGTAAATGATCAGATTTTTAATAATCTATCCCCCAATTTGGATTTTGACTTTACATAGTCCTTTGAAGATCTCTCCTTAACATGATCCCCCAATATTGAAAATTCGCTAGTGCTAACCTTAAGTTCCTGAATTCGCGTTAAAGCATTCAAGACTTTATATTTATCATTATCAGTTTTTGCTTCTTCTAAGCTCTGTAATCTAATATCCAAATCATCATTAGAAGGATTACCAAGCTGTTGCAAGATTTGATCTCGTGTAATTTGGCTACGGATTAGTGGTTCTATAGTTAATTCATTTTTATTAAGAATTTTTAGATTTGCAATATTTCGATCTTTTTTTAGTGCACCTTTTTTTGGAATTGCTGGAGGAGGTATTTCTATTGCAAACAAGTCATTTCCAAGAAAAGGCATGTAATGCATAGGAGACAATTCATCATGATCAAAGTCTACCCTACTCACATCCGTCATTAAAAAGGCAACATCTTTTCGAGCAAATTTACCTAAAAATTCATAGTGTTGCGGAACATCTCGTTTTTTTCTGTACACTAAATTGATTAAATTAGTATGAAATTCAGTTGTAACATATTCTAGGATTTCTGAAAAATTTTGATATTTTAAATCAAATGAGAAAAGAGATTGCTTACCAAGGCGTTCTATTGCATCGTGAGCATCTTTCAAAGTATTTTTTAGCTTAGATAGAGGCAGATTTAGAGCAGGAATTGATATTATATCATGTTTAGCTTCATACTGCATATCAATTAAAAATTTTAAAAATCTGTTCAAATTATCACCTTCAGATAAAAGTTCAAGTGGTGCTTTACCAGATTGTGAAGTTTCATAAAGTTGGAAAGTAGAAACATGTAAAATTGAATATTCTGTGACCCTATCTACTCTTTCGATAGCTTGCAGTTGTTTTCCATATTCTATATTAGTAGTTAAAAGATCGTTGACTTCCTTTCCAGTAAATTTTTTCGTATAAACAGAAACTGGGTTATCAATTGTTGTTTCGGTAGGTAATTCTGCCTTTCTGTTATATTCATAACTAGTTGCACATCGATTTGGAGATTCTGCAGTGCCTTTGTCAGTTTTAATTTCTATTGCACGAGATGGTTGTAAGAGTTTTAGACTATCATCTATTTCAAGTATCTTGACTTTTTCAATTTCCAACTAACTGGTGCCCCATATGATGTCCTTGTATCTATTCTTTAGAACAGATTTTTCCTTGAATGAGGGATAATGTGTATATACATAATTGAGAATACCTTCCGTTCCAAGCTGATCCCATCCTTTTCTTTTTTCCATAATCTCATTACGAATTGATTTTGGCATCTGATTGAAAGTCTTTTTGGCTAATATTTTTCCTTTATCTGTTAAAGTGAAAGATTCAGAATTAGAATTTTTTCTTCCACGCACTTCTACATAGCCATCCAAACTTAGTGTGCCAACAGATTCTACAAGATGAAAACTATACGGTCCAAATCTGTAAGGTACAAATTTTGGGTCTTGACTTTGTTCATGTAACAATCTTCTATACAGTAGAAATAGTTCTTTCATAAGCAATATTCTACCATGAATTGGTTTTTCTTGAGCAAATAGAAGTATCATTATCAAATCCTGTTTTGAAAGTCTTTTTGGTTTTATTTTTGTGAGAATTGTATTTGCTTTTTGATAACTGTATATTCTAGTTTTATCCGAAGCAGTTGACATTAAAATAGATCTCATTTCTTATACCTCATTTACCGAAACCACCAAGAATAAAGTTTTACTTTTTTTGAGAATGTTACTCTTTAGTTTACAATGAAGATACGCGCGTTTATTATGTAATTTGAAACAGAAATCATAGTCTTTAGGCCTTATCTTTTGAGCTCGCTTTGCCACTTTTGCAATTCCAATAATTTTACTGAACAAAGGATTGAGACTAGATAATTTAGGGAAAATGCGTTTTAAATCTTGAAGCGCAATATCAGTAAATTGTATGTGATTTTTTAAAAATTCCACGTACGGATTTAGAATGCAAACATATTTTTTTCCACATAATGCACAATCAATTACTAATTGAGGCGCGCTTACACTAGTAGATTTTTCTCCACTAAAAATTTTTCCATTAATGCCTTCTTTGTGACTAGTTATTCTTGTACTAACAACATTATCTGCTCCACAATAAACACATCTTATTTTGTCTAATTTCTATCACTCAAAAACCATTAATTTTCTACTCTTTAAGTTTTCTTTAACTAATCTTTATTTCCAAAGTTTGATTGTGCTATTCAACAAAATATTTTTTGGTTACCTTTAACTGCATGGCTCATATCAAGAGATTTTTCCTAATTCGATAGTAAAACCAGCTTCTTTCAATTCTTTTGCTAGATCAAACTTCCATTTTCCTGCATTATCCATTTGAATATACAAGACACCATTAAAATCACTAGGCATACTAGCACTTCCTTTTAATAAAACACATACTCTCTCACGCCCTAATTTTCCTAAGAAATAACCAAGCTCTAGAACTACATTTTGTCTAGCACGTTCCTCAGGTTCTCTATCACTTCCTTTTATGCATCCAATGTCATCAGGGGTCAGTAGAATTATTGCATAACCGGCATTATCAGATTCTCCAATTAATTTTTCGATTACGGTTCTTCCTCGATTTGTACGTTCATGAAGAATTACTGCATTCAAGTCTAATTGTTCTACCAGTCTAGCAGTTTCTTGTTTAGCTTCGTTATCATGTCCATGAACAATAAAAACATCATCGCCAGTGGTTTGTTTTACGCTAGAAGTATTTTTAGTATCTGGCACTTCAGTTAGAAAATCTTGCAAGAGAAGTTTCGATTTATTTAGATCATATAGATAAGCTTCTTGTTGCTCATAATCTGAGACCCTATTAGATAGATCTAATATACCAAAACCAATACTTCCAAACTGTTTGATTCTTTCATCAGAATCTCCAAAGATGCCTTTGAGGGTTCTCAGTATTGCCTTATTCCATATAGAAAATTCGACACTATCATGATGTTTTGTTTCCAGATCAGAAATCTGAGAAATGAGTTTTTCTAGTTTGTGCGGGAAATCCACCATACTTGAATTGAAAATCAGCGCATTAATAAACATAAAATGAATCAAATATACTTTTTATGCGATTTAAAAAATAGGTTATGATAAAACTACACTTCTGATTCATGAATTTGATATGTGATCATATCGTGATATTTTTGTTTAAAGTATGTTTCAATTAATTCATCTTTTCCACTGGCATGAAAAAGAATTGAAAAGATATCTATACCGTATCAAATGAAAAACAAAAATGAAAGAAGATAATCAAGAGCCAAGAAAAAATGCAGAGAAAGTCTTACCGTCTGCATGGCTTGCACTTAGCATAATCTGCGGCCTGGCCCTTGCCACAATGTATGGCGAAACCATGGTATTGCCTGCCATTCCTGATTTTATCAAAGACTTTCACATCTCATACAACACGTCATCCTGGATCTTGTCCTCATATCTCATAGCAGGCGCAGTAATGACACCCATTGCAGGCAAGCTCTCAGACATTTACGGCAAAAAAAAGATACTACTAATTGTGATGATGATATATTCAGCAGGAATCCTGGCAGGAGGATTTGCAAACTCTCTGCCCTTTCTGCTTGGCGCAAGAATTGCTCAAGGCGTCGGGATATCAATGTTCCCAATTGCATTTGGCATAGTGCGGGATATATTCCCAATCCAAAAGCTTGGCATGGCCCAGGGAATATTTACATCGACATTTTTTGGCGGCTCTGTAATTGGATTAATTGCCGGCGCAAAAATAATCTCAGATTACGGCTGGCATGCAACTTTCTTCTCAGTCTTTCCTATAGCAGTAACACTTGCCTTTATAATGAAAAAATTCATCAAGGCAAAAAAACCAGAGCAGGAAGACCACACAGGAATAGACGTCAAGGGAACACTAGCTCTGTCTGGTACCGTAGTCTTGTTCCTGATGGGACTCTCTTTTCTCCAGGGTATAATTTCAGGAAATCTATACCCATTAGGATTTTTTGCAGGCTCTGCCATATCGCTTGCAATCTTTGCAACCCTTGAAAAACAAACACCACACCCACTAGTTGATCTCAAGGTACTGTCAGATAAGGTGCTATTGCCATCAAATGTCATCCTGATTATAGTTGGAATCTCCACATTCATGGTGTACCAAACCATTCCAATACTGATACGAAGTCCCGAGCCGCTTGGCTTTGGCGGAAACGTAATTGCAGTAGCAGAGGTCCAGCTGCCGTTTATGATAATCTCACTTGTGGTATCAGCCGCAGGAGGATTTTTCCTTGCAAGAATGGGAAACCTCAACCTGGCAGCACTTGGGACAGTAATCTGTACAGTTGGATTTTTCAGCATACTGGCATTTCACTTTACAGAATACGCCATATCTGCAACACTTGCAGTAATCTCTGTAGGACTGTCATTTGCCATAGTTGGATGCTTTAATATTGTCCTAATGTCATCGCCGCAAAAGGTACAGGGAATATCGCTTGGCATGACGGTACTTTTGATGCTCGTAGGAAACTCGCTTGGGCCCTCGCTTGCAGGCATGTATCAGCAAATGTATCGTGGTGCCATACCTGACATTTCTGGCACATTTCCGTCTGCACAAGCGTACAACCAGATATTTCTAACTGCAGCGTTGTTGTCTTTGATTTCAGTTTTTCTTGCAATTGCCTTGCGAAAAAAGATGGGCACAAAGACCAGCATTATATCTACCTGAGGCATCTCTGACTCACACCAATACAGGTCAAGCTTTGATCCCAATTAAAAAATCAGATTTGGTCATCTCATGAATTAAAAAATACCTAAACATAGATGGAACGATGGACCTAAAAATCGGCTGTACTGGCTGGAGCTACCAAGGATGGATGGGGACCTTTTATCCTAAAGCCATGAAAGAGATAGAATACCTAAAACACTATTCATCCGCATTTGATATCACCGAGATAAATTCCACGTTCTACAGGATTCCAACACAATCAATGACAAGGAAATGGTTCTCTGACACACCTAAGAATTTCATTTTTACTGCCAAGCTTCCAAAAATTATTACACATGACAACAGGCTCAGGCCAGGCCCCTACCTTGATCAATTCATAG
>JASHNR010000053.1 GCA_030041535.1 Nitrosopumilaceae archaeon
TAAAGTCCATCTCTTACCTTCTTGTAGGGAATTCCTAATTCATCCCAAATCTTTTGTGCGGGAGCTCTCACTGTTACTGGGTTCATCATATATCCTCCTAGCCAATATCCTCCCCCGAGATAGTTGTTTTGCTCTATGACTAGGACTCTGAACCCCATCAATGCGAGTTCTCTGCTTGCAGTCAAACCTGCCGGACCTGCACCTATGATTATTACATCCGAGTCTGCTCTGTCTACAAGTACTGAATGAAATTCATCTGCAATTGCTCGTGTGATTTCTTTCTCATCCACATCTGCAAAGATTTTGGGTACTTCGTCTTTCTGAATAGCCGTTTGCATGAAAAATACCATTAGAACAGCACATTAATAGTTTGCTTCTTTTACTAGAAACATAATTTAATTAATCTTTGATCTACTATACTTATGATGCAACGAAGCCTATTTTTGTTTGAAAATTCTATAAAATAGAAACAAAGCAGGTTTGATGTATAGAGGTATCATTTGGATAAAACAATAGAGCGCCGACAGCACCAACTGTGGGTTTTGCAGAATGCTCAAGCATGTGTTCCATCCAGTTCTGTGAAATTACCGACGTGTCATCGTTTAGAAATATGATATGTTCCCCTCGCGCATTTGTTACCGCAAAGTTGTTGATACTAGAAAAATTGAATGGTTTGTCGTAGTAGAGTACTTTGTGTTTCAAGCTTTTCAGATATTTTTTTGCCTCTTCTTTTCTGCTGCCGTTGTCAACTATTATAATCTCATAATTTTTGTACGATGATAGAGTCTCAATGCTTTCAATACACTCTTTTAATAATTTTACATTGTCTTTGGTCGGTATAATTATACTAATTAGCGGTTTATCAGAGTCTTGAGAGGCCATTTTGAAGACCCTTGTCCTATCTTTTTACAAGTTTTATATCGTTTCTTTTGTGTATTGTAACGCCTCAATTCCGGAATAATTATAGTTGATTACCATAAGCCGGACAAAATATAGTCAAGACTACAACCTGCAAATCAACCCAATTCTCCAACCTGTCTATGATCTAGCAGCTCAAATCAAAACATCTTGGTAGTGTTTACCATGTGGGAAAAAGCAGCAGAAAACGCAACAGAAAACACCTTGTCAGGAGTTTTGTTTTCCATCAGTACAGCGCCTTCAAACCAACCTTGAGCTGGAAATAGTAGACATGTGTCCTATACAGAACAGATGCTCAAGATTAAACAGAAAAGTCGTAAGATAGTTTTTAGTAAAAAGGTATCAGCCGTTAAAAAAGTTGTGTAATCAAAAACAAGAATCTAGTTGATTGCTCCGGTGATCTTATTATCAAGATGTCATCAACAATCTTCACAATTGGATATTTTGTCACATTTTAGAAAATATGAGTGAAAATTATCCCGGTCAATATTTTAGCATGTACCGCATCATTATAACTTGGGGTTGTTAGCAAGGGTACACAAAGATCTTGTTTTCAATATTACAGTAATTCAACATTATCGACTTTTCATCTTATTTTCATTCTTGTTTACACTTTTGGCAACCACGCCAAATGCTTATGCATTTGTGACCGGGCAGGCAGCACTGGAAGCAATAGGCCAATCTGATCTTAACAGTGTAAACTTGGGTACGAATTTTTTTGACATTGCGTTTGACTCTAGCGGAAACGTCTGGGTCTCAGACACCAACAACAACCGTGTACTCATGTATACCCCATCAAACTTTGTCACTGGCGGCTTGCCTTCTGTAATACTCAGCCCTCTGGGTTCTGGTACCACTGCAACTACACTAGATCTTCCACAGGGTCTTGCGTTTGACTCGTCAGGAGACCTGTGGGTGGCAGACAAGGGCAACAACCGCGTGTTAGAGTTTACCCAGTCAAATCTTATAACTGGCGGCACGGCAAGTGTTGCAATAGGGCAGTCATCTCTTACTACCGGTACATCTGGCACCACTGCAACAACACTGAGTTCTCCCTTTGGACTTGCATTTGACTCATCTCATAACCTCTGGGTGGCAGATGCATCCAACAACCGCGTGCTGGAATTTAACACCACAAATCTTGTAACAGGCGGCACGGCAAGTGTTGCAATAGGCCAGTCATCTATTACTACAGGTACATCTGGCACCACGTCAACTACGCTTAGCTCTCCCACAGGTGTCTCTTTTGACTCGTCAGGAGACCTGTGGGTTACAGACCAGACAAACAACCGCGTGTTAGAGTTTACCCCGTCAAATCTTGTAACAGGCGGCACGGCAAGTGTTGCAATAGGTCAGATTGGCTTGTCAAGCCGCACATTGAGCACCACTGCAACTACGCTGAACGCACCACAGGATGCAGTCTTTGATTCGTCAGGAAACCTCTGGGTCTCAGATGCGGGCAATGAGCGCCTGCTAATGTATCCAACATCCAACCTTTCCACAGGAGGAGCCGCAACAGTAGCGCTGGGTACGGTAAACTTGGTATCTATAGGTCCTGGTATCTCAAGTGCAGTTCTCAGCGATTCCGCTGAAGGCCTTGCGTTTGATTCGTCAGGAGACCTCTGGGTGGCAGACCAGGCAAACAACCGCGTGTTAGAGTTTACCCCGTCAAATCTCGTTACTGGTGGCACGGCAAGTCTTGTGCTTGGGCAGACATCGTTTACGTCAGGCTCACACGGCACAACCTCAACAACAATGAACGGGCCAAGAAGTGTCGTCTTTGATTCGTCGGGAAATCTGTGGGTTGTGGAGGTCAACAACAACCGCATACTCAAATTCAACACTACAAACCTTGTAACGGGAGGCACCGCAAGTCTTGTGCTTGGGAAGTCGTCTTTTACCATAGCTACCTCTGGTACCACTGCAACTACGCTGAACGCACCACAGGATGCAGTCTTTGATTCGTCAGGAAACCTCTGGGTGGCAGATGCATCCAACAACCGCATATTGGAATTTAACACAACAAACCTTGTTACAAACGGCTCGGCAAGTCTTGTGCTTGGGCAGTCCTCGTTTACTACATCTACCTCTGGCACCACTGCAACCGCATTGAAAGATCCATCGGGTCTTGCGTTTGATTCGTCAGGAGACCTCTGGGTGGCAGATGCATCCAACAACCGCGTGCTAGAGTTTACCCCGTCAAATCTTGTTACAGGTGGCTCGGCAAGTCTTGTGCTTGGGCAGTCCTCGTTTACTACATCTACCTCTGGCACCACGTCAACTAAGCTTAGCTCTCCCACAGGTGTCTCTTTTGACTCGTCAGGAGACCTGTGGGTTACAGACCAGACAAACAACCGCGTGCTAGAGTTTACCCCGTCAAATCTTGTTACAGGTGGCTCGGCAAGTCTTGTGCTTGGGCAGTCCTCGTTTACTGTACGTCTGGACAGTTCAGATGCGGCAATGCTGAATAGTCCAGGATACATGACATTTGATTCATCAGGAAACTTGTGGCTTGCAGATTCTGTCAATAGGAGAATCTTAGAAGAGACAAATCTTCCCTCCACAACTCTTACCAGCATAACCTCACTCTTATCTAGCGGTTCCCAGACAATCTCGCTTGGAGGCTTTCAGACCATGTTTAATGTCTTTAGCGGCTTTTCAAGCTCGTATATGGCCCTGGAGCAGACCGTTTCCAACCCTGCAAGCACAAGCCCGTCTGCTGGAATCATTGCAAGCAAGTTTTATACCGTAAACGTAAACCTGCCAGATGTTTTATCATCAAGAACTGTAACTTTTACGTATGCAGCAGGCGATGTTACAGGACTTGAACCCTCCACACTGACAATAAACCGATATTCGGGAGGGACATGGACCAAGCTCACATCAACTGTAAACACCACAGCAGATACCGTTACTGCCACAACACCGGGATACTCTACATTTGTAATTACCGGCGATCCTCTACTCTCAGAATCCATAACATTGAATGACTCTATGACAATCATTGCAAACCATGTTCTAAATACGTCAGACTCTGTATCCGTAAACGATTCTCTGAGTGCCATCGCAAACCATGTTCTCAACCTGACAGATTCACTATACGCAAGCGACTCTATTACAATGTCGGCAAGCCATCCTGTTACTCAGTCTTCTTCATCAAGCGAAGGCACAGGCGTTGGTGGTGGCGGAGGTGGCGGGGGTGGAGGTGGAGGTGGTGGCGGCGGAGGTGGCGGGGGTGGAGGTGGTGGCACAGTATCTGATTCAGCACTTGCATCTACCATAGGAGGTTTGAAGATCTACCAAGTTTCATGGGATATATGCACCAAGAATATTGGAACAATCCTTGCCGGAACAAACGGAAACCCATCCGCAATGGATGTATTGGCCCGTGGAACATTGGGTACAATGCATGCTGCTCTTGCAACCTCGCAACCATATTCAGCGCAAAACAATGGGCAAAACGAAAAGATCCTACTTTACCAATTCTCACTTTCATCGTCTGAGAAATATTTTGATGCTGTAGTGCAAGACGCAAACAATGTTGTTACATATGGTGTAAACATTTCTGGATGTACAGGCCTCATCAATGTCACATCAATTCCTACGCCTCTAGTACCAACCGAACAAATCCCTCCAATAACGCCCAAGTCAATGCCGCCACCTGTCGTCCCGCCTGTGCAGACGCCTCCAGTCAACAATACGCAAGTTCCTGGACCAATACATACCAATCCTATAGTGCCTACTGCACCACTAAACCCAGCGTCAGAGATACAAAACCAAACCACAAAACCGACAAATCAACCATCATCACTATCACCAACAGAAAAACAACCAGAGACAACTATTACACCAACAAAGTCAACTCCTAGCCCCATTGCAAATTATCTGGAAAACCTTAGAGGTATACAACTGTATAAAATAATAGAACCTCCAATATCATATGGTTGGATTGCATCACTTGCGGTGATTCCCTTGATTGTTGTCATTATATCAAGAAAGAGACATGTCAAAGTCAAGCATGAAATACCGCAGCAGAAGAAACCAGTTATCGTAGAGCCACTACAGACACTATACAAGAAACCCACAAGACCCGAGGCAATAGAAGAATTGCCTCCTGAACCAATTCAGGAAGTTCATTTGGAACAAGTTATTGCCATCAAAAATGAATTTGAAAGATACAAAACAAATCTTGAATTGGCAACAAACAATCTCAAATCAATACGAGATGAGTCTAATCTGGCAACAGAGGAACTTGATAGGGTCAAAAGAGAGATCAAGTATACAGAATCTGAACTAGAATCATTTAGGCATGAGCGTTCGTCAATCCAATCTGAGATGCAATCGTTTAGAAATGATCTTGCCAACTTGAGATCAGAGCGAGAATCACTCCTATCTGAAATAAAAACCGCCAAAGAAGAATTGTCTCAAACCAAGTCAGAGTATCAACAACAAGAATTATACTCTATCAAGGAAAAGATTGATACCATAAAAAACGATGTCTATTCCCTATCTGAAGAAATGTCAGACATGACACAAGAATACGGAGAACTAAAGAAGCAAACATCTCTAGCCAAATCTGAAATTGAAAGATTACAGACAATAAAGAACGAAAAGGAAAGCGAGATAAAAAGAGCCAGAAATGAGATTGCCTTCATAGAACTGGAATTGTCAAATGTTGGAAAACAAGAAAATGATAAACTTCTCAAAGCTGCAAGCTCCATGCTGGGTGTAATGACCACAAAATATGAAGAGACTAGAAAAGAAGTTGAGGCGCTAAAAAACGCTCTTGCAAGAGCCAGGGCAGATTACAAATCTGTAACAGGTTCACAAAAATAGATGTGGATTCGTGCATAAAAGACTGAATGCAATTTCTAACATATGAAAAGCCTTTTGATTCAAAACATATCAAATACAGTTTTGGTAAGCATGTACATCTTTACAAATAGTATTGGTATGTTTTACTTTCTGTCATATGGGGATAAGAGAAATGCATTTGCAGCCTAAGTGTAGATTGCTTAATGTGTATTTTTGTTAGCTAAATAGGTTTCTCAATTCATCGCTAAAAAGAATTTACTTGATTTATAATCAAACATATGACATTTAATATTGATTCACATCCTAGGGTGATTGAATTTCGTCTAATTTTTGCCATCTGTTTGTTTATGAGTACCAACCTAATTCTATTGTATTATCAGAAAATCGCTGTTGTAGATATTATGTTATTCATCAAAATTATATGCATATATTTTTAGACTTGATTTGTATTCTGACATAGAACGCATTCTGTATGTGGTTAGTGTGAGCAAAAACTCGGTTAAATCGTATTTCAGATCATATGTATTATTTTACTCTAAAATATCTTCTAATATTTTTTGTAGATTACCAAAAGTCTGCTTTCATTTGGTACGCTTTCTGGATAAAGTTTCTTTCCTGCAAAAATCTCTCTACATCAATAGACGTAATCTGCTTTGCTATCTCTTCGGCTATATGATAATTTGACTTATATTCTTTCAGTAAACCTTCTTCGAATTCTAAATATCTGCTTTCTCTGTTAAGTAATTTGTTTATCTTGAATCTAAAATCTTCTCCATACTCCTTTTGAAATTTCACTAAAGCCTCACTGGACATATCAGATTCTAGCAGTTCCCTTGGATATGTGCCTAGAAGATTTCCAATTTTTGCCATTCGTTGTGAGATATAATTTAATTCACGTAGCATCCCAAATTCAGAATCTCTGAATCCTTTTGAACACATAAGATCAAGGTCCATTTGTATTAAAATCTGCATGCTGTGGGGCATGTACGCCTCATTTTCTACAATGCTAACTGCATTTTCTGATTCATTGACAAATTTACTATATCTCAATGCAACCATAAGTAGTAAGACATCAAATTCGAAAGATTTACAATATTTCTCATAATGAGGGTATTTTTTAATTCTGCCAATAAGAGATTCATTCCATATGGCCTTTGTTATATCTAGGTATTCTAGTTCTTTAGGATCTAATTTTGATCTATCTATATGATCTGCATCAAATGGAATTTTGAGCAGTTCCTCTACTAGTTTAGGATTTCGCATATCTGCATTATCTATTAGGTCATCGATTAAGACTTCCCAAAGTGCAAAAGTAGTTTTAACCACAGCTAAAGAACCTAAATATTGTGTTTCAACTGTAGAAAGGCCTAAGTTTTCAAGAACGCGTAAAGTCCAATCAAACATACTTGTGTCGCGCCGACCTATTTTGCCATACCTATCAATATCCCGTGATAGTATCCGCATCAACTCCTCGTGACTCGAAACCACCTCTGGACGTAGAATCGTTGAGGGAAATTTATCCAGAGGGTATCTGTTCATTTAAAATAAACCTCAAAAGAAACTGGACGCAAATATGAAAAGACTAAACATGTAGTAGAAGAATTATACTGAATAATTTTATCAGCAGATCTCAAATGATAATTCATCAATTATTGAGGTATATAACAGTACATTCTACACTGTAACAGCATATTTTATATCGTAGGAACATATCTTGGTGGTAGCAATCCATATTGAAGGGTAAATGTGGAAAAGAGCAAGATTATAGAGATATTCCGTAAACTGTCCAAGAAGGGATACTATGAAATTCTGCTGTTTGTAGATGAGAAAAAACAGGTACACTATTCTGAGGT
>JASHNR010000054.1 GCA_030041535.1 Nitrosopumilaceae archaeon
CTTTCAATGATGAAAGATTGTATAGACGACCTTGAAGAATTAAGGAAATTTTCATGGATAAAATTCTAAAACAATTTTAGTAACAGGAAATTGATGAACCAGTATAGATCCAAATTACCGCCAGTCCAAACCAGAAATAGCAAATACTATATGCAGAATAATTCGTTCAACTATTGAGGATAGATAATTCTCTCTTCCGTAACAATACAATCCATCTTGATATCGTGCCCGTCGTGCGGCATTGCTTTTACTATCTGCTTGGAATACGACAAGGCAACTTTTTTTGAGCGTTTACCGCTCAGATACCTGTCATAGTACCCAAACCCATATCCTAATCTGTAGCCATCACCTGTCAGCGCAATTGCGGGAACCAGTATGACATCTAGTTTCTTTACAACCTCACACCTGTCCTTTGGCTCCATCACAGAAAAGTTGCCCATCTCAAGGTCTGAAAAACTAGAGATCTTTCTAAATACCAAGTCATTTTTTTCAACTCTTGGAAGCGACAGCCCCTTTCCTGCGTTTAGTATCTCCTGCATTATATCCTGCGTGCGAACCTCGCTTCCAATTGAATAGTATACCCCTATGCTTGCAGCATTTCTGTAATATTCTATCTTTCGCAGGTTTTCGCGAATCTTGCCGCTTGATATATTTATAAAATCAAGCGAGGTGCCATCTCTCTGGTCTAAGAGCTGTTTGCGAAGCTGCGCCTTTTCAACGGTTTGTGACAAATCCTTTACTAATTGAAGCTGCCGTGACAGTGTTTCTTAAAAGCATCGCTCTAGTCATGGGCCCCACGCCTCCAGGAACAGGCGTCGCATATGACGCCTTTTTGATGATATCGTCATAGTCTGCGTCACCTGCCAACTTGCCGTTTACCCTGCTTGTTCCTATATCTATAACAACTGCGCCTTCCCTTGTCATGGAACCAGTAAGCGTAAACTTGGCCCTGTCCCCTACCGCAGTAATCACAATATCTGCTGCAAGGCACTGTTCTGCCAAATTGCGTGTCTTGGAGTGACACGTGGTAACTGTAGCATCTCTTTCAAGCATTAGGTGATACAGGGGTTTTCCTACCAGGTTGCTCCTGTTTATGATGACAACATTTTTCCCAGACAAGTCTATATGATAATAATCAAACAGTTCCATTACCCCTAAAGGCGTGCATGGCTTTAAAATTGCCCGACCTGACGCCAAAAGTCCTGCGTTGTATGGTGTGAGGCCATCAACATCTTTTATTGGCGATATTCGAGATATTGCTGAAAACTCGTCTAATGGTTTTGGAAGTGGCAGCTGGACCAATATTCCATGAACTGTTTTATCTGAATTTAGCAGGTTAATCAAACTGTCAAGCTCCATCTGGGTGAACTCCTCAGGTAACCTGTGGTCTTTTGTGACAATGCCTACATCTGCACAGTCTTTTTGCTTGCTTGTAACATATGACGCAGATGCCATGTCGTCTCCAACCAATACAGTTGCAAGGCATGGCTCGATTCCTTCTTTTTTAAGCTCAGACACTGATGCTCTGACCAGGTCCTTGACAGAATTTGCAACTGCAATGCCGTCTATCTTTTGGCCTGTCACATATGATGGATTGCTCTCAGAGTATTTAATCCTTGGAACCAATTGGAATAGGTGCACATGAAAAAATCTAACGATAAATCCAAAACACAACATTTACAAAAAAGCAGAATTATTTTACAGTCAATTCTAACTTGTTCACTAACACAAAGTACAATCCAACACTTGGGAGCATTCTAAAAGTAGAACAACTTCTTGCAAAATCCAAAGAGTTTGATTCAAAGGCACAATTGATAAAAAAACTTGATGTTACCATGAAGCAGTCAGTTCTTAACGCCATCTTACGTTATCTGGAACAATCTGGCAAAGTCCTACTTGCTGAAGACGGTTCAATCATCTGGATTCCTGCTAGTTCAACTGCAAAGAAAAGCTGGGAGCAGGCAAGATTCCTGTAGACTGGTTATCTTGACTGAATTGCCTCAAATTTCAAACACGTCATATCAATCTATAGTAGAAAACTATAATATTATAGTATATTACTATATTATGTACAATGGACGAGGCAACATACAAAATATTGGACATATTATCAAGGAATCTGGGTCAGTCTCAGTCTATACGTGAGATTACTGGAAAGATAGATGCAACATATGGCGGAGCCTATTATGCCAACATCAATGAAAAGATCCACGAGATGACACAAAAAGGAATAATCATTTTGTCAAAAGCAGGCAGGTCCTCGCTTACATCTATTGACTTTAACAACTATCTGATAACAGATTTACTTGCAGAGATGGAACTTGAGAGAAAACAAGACTTTCTTCAAGGAAGACAAGAGATGCAGATTTTGACGATGGAGATCTGCACACACTTGCACAGTTTTCCTCTGGTAAAATCAATTATAATGGTAAATCCCGAGAGAAACACAAAATTAAACAAGATTGAGCTACTAATTCACCTGGAAAGAACAGAGCAAGATAAAGTGGAAGAGGCAAAAATGCACATTCATACCATTGTGGATACTCTGCAAAAGCTACACAACATAAGGATTGATTACTTGATACTTGAAGACAAGACGCTTCTCAACCTCATAAAATCAGATGAAATTAATCCTGCAAGAGAGATGTTGTATAACAAGATAGCCATTTTGAACCCCCAGGATTTCTGGATAGGAATCAAAAAAGCAGGCATGGAAGGAATTAAAACAATTTCAGAAGAAAACATGACAAGTCCTGCAAAAATTACAGCAGAAGACTTGGTATTCAACCTTGCACGATTTGGTTACACAGAATTTGGACCAAAAATAAAGCAAGGAAAATTGATCTGTATAGAGTATATCGTATGCGCAATAATGTTCCAAAACGATGCAAGGAGAATGGTTGCTATTCCAATAATACTTGCAAAGAACTCTGGCAGAACAAACTATGATTTGATGCTCTTTCTTGTACGCAAATATGGATTTGGTGGAAAAATGTTGGGAATACTGCACGCCCTGAGAAATCTTGTAACAAATGGGATGCCTGGGATTAAAGAACCAATAAGGCTACTTGAGGCAATGAAGATTAAAGAAGTCAAGGCCAATGAGAAGAGCATAAAGGAAAAGTTGAGGTTGTACAATGTCACTTGACAACACAAAGCTGCTAGATTTTCTAGGTGAGATAGACAAAGAGCTTGAGCGCAAAATAGTGGTGGTAGCAGCAGGAGGAACTGCCATGACACTTCTCAAGACAAAATCGTCCACGATTGATGTTGATTTTACTATCCCAGGCAAGTATTTTGATGATTTCAAGCACGCAAAAGATACAGTTCAGCCTGGGTTCAAAGTAGACCTTTTTCATGATGGTATTGTGTATATCAATATGCTACCAGAGGATTATCTGAAAAGGAGCAAACTAATCAAGACAAGGCTAAAAAACATAGAACTTAGGGCCTTGCATCCTGTTGACATAATTGTGACAAAAATTAGCAGGTTTGATGGAAGAGATGAACAGGATATCAAAGCATGTATTAAGAAATTTGCGATAAAAAAAGACAAGATCGTAAAACGAGCAAAGCAAATGGGGTATGCTGGTAATGATGATGTGTTTCGGATTAACACACAAACTGTCTTAAAAAAGTTCTTCTAGGTTCCTTGGAAGATTAATCATATGCAACTACGACACAGTCTATCTTTTGTCCTGTCAAACACTTTTGAGTAATTTTTTACATATTTAATCTTTGGAATTTATTATGTCATGTTACCATAGATTTTTCAATGAATCAAAGAGAAGCTGAAACCGTAATCAGGCAAACACTTGACCAGATAAAAAAACACGAAATAGAGCTTCACCAAGGATGCGTTGCATGCCATGTAATATTTTCACTAACGCAAAAGTCTGGCAGATCAGAGCAGGATGCTGCAGACCTCATGGCCGAAGTGCTAACTGGTGACCCTGAATTAAACTCGGAACTAATTGAGACTGTAGAGCAGATTCACATGACAGAGCGGGGAATGGGAGGGGCATTTCCAGCAAGAGAGCGAGAATCAAAGGACAGCTACCTTGAAGCATACCTTGCAAATGTACTGGATGAATTGGCATCAGACTTGCAGCATGCAACACATGATGTCATACTCAGGAAATTACTGCTCAGCTACATGTCATTATATATCGCACAAACAATCGGGGTAGACTATCACGCGGCAACTGAAGAGCTGTATTATTTACTGCGAAAAGACACTGGAAAAAATTCAAAGATTGCACATATTATAGCAAGATTTGAAGAGAAGGTAAAAAAGCAAGAATCAGGAATGCGTTAAAGTCATTAAGACTCGATAACTAGCTAAACCATTGAAAATAGAGTTTGATACAAAAAAATATGTAAAAGGTATGGCAAAAGGAAAATCGTATTTTCACACGTTTCTAAACCGTGAAAACATTGCAGCAGGCATTCTCAGGCTGGCACCTGGACAAGAAGACACGCAAGCTCTCCATGACAGCGACGAGGTCTACTATGTAGTGAAAGGAGATGGTTTTCTGAACATTGGCGGAAAAGATTACCATGTATCAGAAGGCATGTCATACTTTGTGGCAAAAAATATAGAGCACCAATTCCATGGCAATACGCAAGAACTTGTTGTTGTCTATTTTTTTAGCGGGCCTGACACCTAGGACGTTATGGTCTTTCTGCCCCTTGTTTTTATCTTGCCTTCTGCATAGAGCCTGACTGCCTTGGGGTAAATTCTGTGCTCTTGCTTGAGTATCCTCTTTGAGAGGCTCTCTTCTGTATCGCCGTCTTTTACCTTGACTATTGCCTGCAAAATTATGGGGCCGGTATCCACTCCCTCGTCAACAAAATGCACGGTACATCCTGAATATTTTACGCCGTATTCGATTGCCTGCCTTTGGGAATGCAGCCCCGGAAATGCAGGCAGGATTGCAGGATGTATGTTGATGATTCTTCCCTTGTACAGCTTGATAAATTCAGGGCTCATTATTCTCATAAACCCTGCAAGGCAGACAAGACCGTTTTTTGGAGTCACATTGTTTTCTACAAGAACTGTTGCTATCTTTTGGTCATACTCCCAGCTGCCCCCCTTGAGCCCTGTGCTGTCAACTGTTACCGTATTGACTCCAAGTTTTTGTGCAACCTTTAATCCCTTTGCGTCAGGCTTGTTGGATATTACAACTGCAGGCTTTACTGGAATTTTTTTCTTTTTGATGGCACGCAAGATTGCCTCCATGTTAGAGCCGCGCCCTGAAATCAGGATTGCAATATTTATCATTATATCATGATCTTGGTCTTTGCGTAAATAAACATCTTCTCTAGGATCAAAAAAGATCGAGTTTGAATCACTTTAGACTAGATGTTACACTGGATCAATCTTGCCGTTTATATCGGATGTATTTCTTCAAAATCTCAATTTGAAGCAAGTCGTAAAGATGACCTCTAATGGTATTTTTGTATCAAGGCAGAACGGTGCCAAGATACTCCTTGATCCAAAAAAAGGAACAGATGATGGTATCACGTTTGTGTCTCATGCCCACTTGGACCATCTTCACAGGCAGAACGGGGGGCTGGTATTGACATCGCAGCAGACAAGTGAGATTGCAAAACTGCGGGGATATTCCATTGAAAACTATACTGAAGAGTATGAGGATTTTTCACTAATTGATGCAGGCCACATTCTTGGAGCAAAGGGCCTCTTGTTTGGCGACGGGATTTTTTACACTGGTGATATCAGTACGCGTGAGCGTGCATTCATGAAAGGTGCCAATGTGCCAAAATGCAAGGTGTTGATAACAGAGTGCACATTTGGGATGCCAGAGTATGTCTTTCCAAAAGTAGAGGAGACAGTCAAGCGCGTAAATGAAATAATATCTGACATGTACTCTAGGGGAAAACCAGTTATTCTTTTGGGGTATGAGCTTGGAAAAGCCCAGATTCTCTCGTATTTATTTTCACACTGGGCGCCGTATTACCATGATTCTGTAAAAAAAGTAAACAACATTTACAGAAAGTTTGGAATAGACTTGCCTGACTCTCCGGGGCACTCGCAGGCAGAAAGCACAGGACTCTTGGACAAAAAGCCATGGCTTATGATTGCGCCAAACATGAGCGGAAAAAACAGTTTTGTACAACACATGAAATCAAAGTATGACGCAATAACGATAGGCTTTAGCGGATGGGCGCAATCACCAAGATTTGCATTTGCAAGGCAGCATGACTATTCAATACCTTTGAGTGACCACTGCGATTACAACGAACTGGTACAGCTTGTAAAAAGATGTGCGCCAGAGAAAATCTATACCGTGCATGGATTTGTGGACGAGTTTGCGTCAGATCTGGTAAAGATGGGTTACGATGCCCAGCCTCTCACTGAGAATGCATTAGACGACTACTTTTGATCTTCAATCATAACTTCCTTTTTGTCTAATAGCTTGAAAACCAAACTTGTTACAAATAATTTTGATCAATTCTTTTCCTTGTATTGGCAAAAGCTTCTTCAAACTGCAATAGATTTCGTGGCTTTATCTCTTAAAACGGTTAGATGGAGCTTGATGGCTTTAAGATAGTTCTTTTTGGCATCTTGTAGGTTTTTACCCGTGCTATACACGCCCAATGTAGAGCACGCAATAGAATACGATCCGCCATCTTCTCTGATTATTTTGGCTTTGACATCTTTTATCTTGACAGACATGTAACAATAAAATATTCTTTTTAATTATTTAAGTTTCTTTACATAATTGTAGTTCATCATATGGAACTAATTCACAAGATCTTTCTCCTAGCGTGAGTCCAAATCTTACAGGACTGGAATCAAAAAAAGCAAGTAGAAGATTCTGCTTGTGTTTATCTTCTACTTGTTTCGGAAAATATCTTTTGCAACTTTGATTCAATCTCTTTTTTGCCCTCTGCCTGCACTAGCATTGATTGCCAGACTTTGCCTGCCGTTTCAATCATGGCATCTGCAGCCTTGTCCAAACCAGGCCCAAAACTTGTGTCTATTCTCTTTTTGAGTCGTTCTACATGGGATTGGTACAGTGCTTCATGAAATGCCTTGTGCAGCATCTCCATTGACATTTTTACAGGATCAGCTGTTCCACAACCGCAGTCATTGCATTCCATTTCAGAGGAATTGCATGAACATGTTGCATGTTCTTCGATATCACACGTTCCTGATTTGCATTCCATATTACTTTCTTATAGCTAGTATAGAAAGGTAAGTATATAAATTGAAAAGTAACCATTTTGCAAGTAAGTGAGATTGTGGTAAGTTGATGGCAAATCCAAATCGCAAATTGGTTGCATACTAAATAAAAAATTGGAATGAACTGATTTATACATTTGATTAGCGAAATATTATATGCGTATGATATTACATGAGTAACACAAATTCTGCATCAGAGAGTCCGCTAAAAAATACCCTGTATCGATTTCTGTGGGTTACAATGTTTGTGACAGACATAGGCGCCTCGATGCAGACTGTTGGGTCTGGCTGGCTGATGACATCGCTT
>JASHNR010000055.1 GCA_030041535.1 Nitrosopumilaceae archaeon
CAGTGGTTTAAGTGATTAACACTCTGGCAATAAATTTAAACCCAATTCGCAGTTTAAGCTGAGTTCTCTTTTTATGTAATAAATTTAGACAAAACTAAAAGTTGAACAGAATTTCGGCAATATCAATCTCGATTCTAGTATCAGTATTACTCATATCAAGTATCACAGTGCCACAAATATACGCAACAGGTCAGAGAGCAAAATGGGACGTATCTCCTTACTTTCAACTCAATAGTACGGTCGCCTCATCATCTCCGAAGGGACTCAGCCCTGTCCAGATATGGAATGCTTACGGCTTTTCCAATCTGAACTGTGATACCCAAAGCAATATGGGGTGGGATTACGCAAATCTCTGCGGGCATGGTCAGATAATTGCCATAGTTGATGCTTACGATGATCCAAGCATAGAAAATGACCTTGCAACATTTGACCAGCATTGGGGATTACCGGAATGTACTACCTCAAATGGATGCTTTACGAAAATAACTCCAGATGGTGTTCCAAACAGCAACTCGACTTGGGCACTAGAAGAATCCCTTGATGTCGAGTGGGCTCATGCAATAGCACCGGGTGCAAAGATAGCTCTTGTTGAATCACAATCAAACAACTTCAGAGACTTGATTCATTCAATAAATTATACTGAGACCAAGACTGGAACAAAACAGATCTCCATCAGCTGGGGCATGCCAGAATTTCAAAATGAGACAAATTATGACTCTTATTTTGCCAAGTCCGGCATTAGCTTTTTTGCACCATCAGGTAATGGAGCATACAATGCTTATCCTTCTACTTCTCCATCTGTAGTATCTGTGGGCGGAACAACCCTTAATGTTGCAGCCAATGGGGCCGTGCAAAGCGAGACTGCATGGAGCAAGAGCTCGGGAGGACCAAGTTTCTACGAGTCAGAACCGCAATATCAGATAGCACATAACATTGACAGTGACGGCAAGAGGGCAATCCCAGACGTTTCCTACGATGCAGATCCACACACAGGTTTTTCGGTTTATGATTCGACTTCATATTATAACCAAACAGGTTGGTTTCTAGTTGGTGGAACAAGTGCAGGCGTTCCGCAGTGGACTGCCATTGCAGCAATAGCAAACAGCCAAGGTGCAGGACTCTCGTCATATCGATCTGTTACCAGCGGAGATCTCTATACTGCAGCAACAGGGATGGAGTATTCTTCCAATTACAGAGATATTACTCTGGGAGGAAACACTATAAATCAAGCAGCTTCAGGATATGACTTTATAACCGGCCTTGGAAGTCCGATATCAAACAATCTTATATCACTCTTATCCCCCAAACCTACTACGTCATCACCTCCACTAAACCTAGTGGTAACCCCATCCAACAGACAGATATTGTTGACATGGCAATCTCCATCTTTTACTGGAGGCTTGCCGATAACAAAATACAACATTTATCGAGGCACAGCGTCTGCAGCAGAGATGGTAATCAATAATGTACCGTCCACTAATCAATCCTTTAACGATATATGGCTTGAAAATGGGATGCCGTACTACTACTATGTTACTGCTATAAATGCTGCAGGTGAATCTCATGACTCAAATGAAGTTCATGCCATCCCTGCAGGAATACCGTCTGTCCCTCAAAATCTTGCAGGAAGTACCTCGGGCAATCAGATATTACTAACATGGCAGCCTCCATCTTCTGATAACGGCTCTTCTATAATAAAATACAATATCTATAGGGGAACATCATCAGGCCAAGAGACATTACTCCATTCAATCTCAAATAGCACGACATCATATGAAGACACCATTGCTAGTACTGATCAAACTTACTATTACTACGTGACAGCAGTAAACACAATGGGAGAGTCACAAAAATCAAATGAAATCTCTGTATCCCAGTCTGCAGGAATCCCATCTGCTCCACAGAATCTTGCAGCTAGTGTGACAAGTAAGCAGGTAGTGCTGACATGGCAACAACCTGTTTCAACTGGCGGCTCTGCAATAATAAAGTATAACATATACCAAGGCACAATTTCAGGAAATGAGGTTTTTCTCTCATCTGTTCCACCAGGTGCTACTGATTATACAAATTCCTTTCTTGTCAATGGTGCAACTTATTATTACTACGTGACAGCAGTAAACACAATGGGAGAGTCACAAAAATCAAACGAAGTTTCTAGCACACCTGGTTGATCTTCTTTCTATGGATCGAGTAAAACGTTCTCCCAAAACGAGTGTTACTTTCAGGATTGACTCTGACGAATTAAAGCAACTAAAGAAGGAAGCCAATCACAAAGAAATTAGTTTAAACACTATTGCAGGACAGATTTTTAGGCAACACATAGACTGGTATTCTAATGCTTCAAAAGCAGGTTTTGTTTCAGTTACAAAAGGTCTGATATCTGGTATGTTAAACAAAATTTCAGATGAAGAAATTCTCAAACTTGCAGAGTATACTGCAAAAAAAGAATCCAAGAATTTTGTTCTGTTATTGAGAAATGAATACAATATTGTTTCTATATTGGATGTGCTTGAGACAAGAATGAGAGTATCTGGCTTTCAGTATAGGCATGAGGTAAATGATACTGTCCATTCATACGTAATACAACATGATATGGGAAATAAATGGTCCATCTATATGGCAGCACAATATAGGTATGTTTTTGACGAGTTTAAGCTAAAAATTATTACCTTTGAAATGACAGGCAATACACTTGCATTCGTAGTAGATCTCAAAGCAACTGATTAAAACTGTCATTTATTTGTGATTGCACAATAAAAACACAAGCTGTTTCTAAATATTTGTCTACATGGAAATTTAGAATTTTTATAGTCGTTTTCGTTTTTCTTCTATTCTTTTTTCAGATTCCAATCTTTCAAGATTATAGTTTTTAAGATCAACATATCTTATTATTTGACTAAGATTTGGATGGATCTTTTTAATCGACTTGAACATTTCTTGTGCGACCTTGCGATAATCTTGGTGTCCTTGCGGAACTGTTCTTAGTTCTATTAAATGGGTAGCTTCTCTGAGGTTCAATTTCATAAAATAAGGATACTTGTAAGCAAAGTTTACTACATACTGTGCTTGTTCTGGCATCTTTTGTCTTAGTAAGTTAAAAATTTCTTTTGATTTGTACATACAATCTTCAAAGTCCTTTCTTATTCCAAGTGACAAAACTTCTTTTGGAACAGAAAAACCATGATCTGTTGTTAACAGCTGTCTTTCTAGCGTTAAGACTCGGTGCCTGTGAAAATCACGGAACATACCAAAATTAGTCAATAAATCAAACGTATAGTCTGTCATTTCAAATCCTCTAGGTGGCCTATGACGTCTATTCTGTCTTAGGTCAGAAAAAGTTTTGATAATTTTCTTTCTTACCGGAGAACTCATCTTTCGTATCTGAGATAGTATTTCGTGGTATGACATTCCTAAGGACTGTTCGTATAGTAATGCAGAGATTATCTTATCCTCAGCCCTTTTTTCAGATTCGCATTCAACCATTTGGACTAGGAAATCTTTTGTCTTTTTAGACTTGAGGTATTTCTTGTTGAAAGTACTTGCAGTATTTTTTAGATCAGACAAGTAACTTTGCAAGGCCTTACCATGTTTATCATCGGCTCTTTTTACAAATGACCTGATAGTGGTATCTAACTCTCTGTGTATTTTTGTAGCAGTTTCTCTCTCTTCTTTTAGATTCGAAGAATACAGTACAGTGAGAAGATACTCAAATGCTCTTCCATTGCCAGTAATTCCAACATTTGTAAGAGTTGAGGCAGGTAATATTCCTCGCAAAACGTCTAATGATTTTGCTCTTATTGTTGCATTGTAAATGCGCGTAGCAGATTTGATATCACCTTCGTCTTTAAGGTGTAAAAATAAAACATCCTCTCCTGACGAATTTTTGAATTTTTGATTTTCTATCGGCTCTCTCTCCTGAATATACGACGTCATTAATTGTATGTTTTTAGAATAAACCTCGAAATCTAAATTACAAGATTCTAAATACTGATCCGCATGTTTTGAATTCATTATGTCGGGATCTCTGAAAAACTTGTATTCGCCATTAACCTTTTTATCCCAAGCTACATACCGTGAAGACTTTTCAAGATAAGATAATCCAATTCTGCGGTCTTCAATTTTCTTTACTGCAATATTGGATAAACCTTCTATTGCAATTTGAGTCTCGCCAAGCTCTGCAACAGAATCATCTCCGTATTCTAATAAGACTTTACTGTAAAATTCTTCTCCACGATTTTCGTTTTGCAGAAACTCGTCAAGAAATATCCTTCGCATACTTTTATCGGTTCTGCTGTATCTTGACATTAGAGCTCCACGATCTACTTGTCGTGGTGTTATGACTGCAAAAACAGAGTCGTCTGTATTAGAAAAGTGTTTTAGCAGGATCTCTTTTTCAGATTCAGAAAACTCTGACAACACGATTCGAAAGTAGTTCAATTATAAATAATCTACTATCTTGTTATCTTGTCTTTTTTCCCGATTTGAATCAAATCCATCGATCCTGTTTTCAATGTATTGCGCCTTGATTGCCATCTAAGCAATACTTCTTTAAATGACTCTGCTTCTGACGCATTTTCTGTATACATTAAAGTTGTAACCCATCTTCCTTCTCCTGCAATGCCGCCCATTGAGTTCATCCAAAAATCAGTTGGCATGTTTTCAAAGGCTTTATGGTTTGGATCACGGCTCATGTCTATCCATCGTTTTGCAACAAAATGTAAGACTTCATCTAATTCTTCCTTTGTAATCATTGTTGGACCATTACAATACACATGATTTTAAAATTACTAAATTTTCAAAAAGCCAAGAAAACTTAGCTAAAATGATCTTACTAAAACTGAAAACCTTGTTAACACTTTGCTGATTATATCAAAAATATGACATGTGCCCAATGAGCAAAGAAGATGTCGAGTTTATCGGCAAGCAAGTTAAGGACATGTATGGCACTTACGTTGGTAAGGTCATAGGAACTATAACTGACATAGATGGAAGTGTACAAACCGTAGGTGTCGATTGTGGTTCTGAAGGGCTGAAACAAGTTCCATTTGAGCAACTAGTTGTTCAGGGACAATTCGTAATTTTCATTCCTAGATGGAGATTAGATGCCCAGCGATTGTTGCGAGAAAAGGGTCTTACATTGCGCCGAATTCGCGCGTTGATAGACATCGTATCTGAAAACGACGACATGAAGGAGGATGCTGAATTGATCCACGAGAAATATAAAATGAAGTTACTAACTCTGGATGAGACCGAAAAACAAATCAAAGAAAAACTAGGGCATAGGCTGTCGGACCTTGACAATCAGCTCAAATCAATCAGAATGCTAAGGTTTGATGCCAAATTACAAAACAAAAGCAATGAAATTTCTGATGCCAAATACGAATCAGTTAAGACTCACACGGTTGAAATCATAGAACACATCGAACACGAAAAGGCAGAGATAGTAAACATTCAACGTCGCATCAACGATCTTTCAGTTGATACTGTGGAGCGAACTGAGAATCCAAAACAGGATGTTCATTCAGCTGCCGTTTCCTACCTTGGTAAGGCGGAAACTTCTCCCTCTCCTCAACCAAAGACACCAATATCTACTGAAATGGTAGTTGGTAATACTGATTCCCAAACATCAACCCCAAAACCAGTTGCTATTGGAGCCAATGGTGAGGAAGAACCTCAAGATTCAGATTGGCTTAAGAGAATATCGTCTTCTTAAGACTGTCTGTTGGGATGGAAAGATTCGCTCCTACCTCCTTTTAAGCGAACCTTTTTTTTAAGATGAATGCAACACATATTTGTTGGATGAGGCATATTCAATAGGTCTTGGAAATAATGATACTATAACAAGAAAAAGAGCAAGCCAAGATTATATAAAATTCTGGGAAGAAGAAGCAAGTAAACTTCATTGGTTTGAAAAATGGGATAAAATACTAGACTGGAATCCGCCTTTTGCAAAATGGTTTGTGAATGGTAAAATTAATGCGTCTTATAATGCGCTTGATATAGTAGTCCAAAAAAACCCCCAGAAGAATGCCCTGCTCTGGGAAGGCGAAAATGGAGAGAGACGCACTCTCACATATGGTGAACTATTGAATTATGTATGTAAAGCAGCAAATTCTCTCAAATCCATTGGGGTAAAAAAGGGAGACCGTGTTACGATATATCTGCCAATGATTCCAGAGTTGGTTGTTTCTTTGCTTGCATGTGCAAGAATAGGTGCAATCCATACGGTCATCTTCTCTGGATTTAGTTCTCAATCTATTAGAGACAGAATCTATGACTCAAAATCAAAGGTCATAATTACAGCAGATGGAGGATTTAGACATGGAACCGTAGTAAAGCTAAAGCAAGCTATAGACGAGGCCATATCTGATTTTGATTTTGTGGAAAATGTATTGGTATATGCGCATGCCAAGATTCCAATAACGCTAGGAAAAAAAGACAAGATATGGGCTGACCTGATAAACAACGCATCAGAATATTGTGAACCTGAAAAACTTGACAGCGTTCATCCGCTCTACATTTTGTATACTTCAGGAACTACAGGAAAACCAAAAGGTGTTCTTCACGGAACGGGCGGATACTTGGTACACCTTTACAGCACATTCAAGTGGGTTTTTGATATCAGGGAATCTGACATTTATTTTTGTACTGCTGATATTGGATGGGTTACAGGTCATAGCTATGTTGTATATGGACCCTTAATGCATGGCGCAACTCAAGTTATGTATGAAGGGGCACTAGTCTTTCCAACGCCAGCGAGAATTTGGGATCTAATTGAAAGATACAAAGTCACAATTCTCTATACAACCCCTACTGCACTGCGCATGTTTATGAAATATGGTGACTCACTACCAAACTCAAAAGATCTATCCAGTTTGAGACTACTTGGTACCGTAGGTGAGCCCATAAATCCCAAAGTATGGAAATGGTATTTTCAAGTAATAGGCAAAATAAATTGTCCCATAGTAGATACTTGGTGGCAGACAGAAACTGGTGGAATGATGATCTCGCCTGTTCCAGGACTAGAAACAATATCGCTCAAACCGGGTTCAGCAACTATGTCATTGCCAGGAATCAGTGTTGATGTAGTTGATGAAAATGGAAATACTCTTCCGTCAGGAACAAAAGGTTATCTTGTAGTAAAGAACCCGTGGCCTGGAATGCTTCTTTCACTGTGGGAAGACGATGAAAAATACAAAACTGTATACTGGTCAAAGTACAAAACCATGTACTATTCAGGGGATTATGCAATTAAGGACAAAGATGGTTATTTTTGGATGTTAGGCAGAGCGGATGATGTTCTAAAGGTGGCAGGTCATAGACTTGGCACTGCTGAGATTGAAAGTGGATTTGTATCTCATAAATCAATAGCGGAGGCAGCTGCATGTGGAATTCCACATGATGTAAAAGGTGAATCAATAATTGTATTCTTGGTATTGAAGGAAGGCGTAACTCCAAGTAAACAATTGGAGGATGAACTCATCCAACACATACGAAAGATGGTGAGCCCAATTGCAACCCCTGTTCAACTGTATATTGTTTCCAAGTTACCAAAGACAAGGAGCGGAAAGATAATGAGAAGACTACTAAAGGCTGTGGCAAACAATGAAAATATTGGAGATGTAAGCACATTAGAAGATGAATCTGCTGTAGATGAGATTCAAGCTATATTCAATGAACTAAGGCAAACCATTCAAAGAAATCAAATCAAATAGAGATTATCTGTAGTTTAGAACTTGTTGTTATGTTGAACTTGCTAACAAAACCAGCAGTCGTTTCTAATACATACTTTGCGAGCTTGCCTCCGCCATTGTCCACTGCACATGTTGCGGTCTCAAGAGCTGATTGACACGGCTGCATGTATTTTGTTATATGGACCACATTTCCGTTACTATCAAACCAGATTACATCGAGAGGAAATTGCATGTTTAGCATCCATATGGGAATAACCTGTTCGTTGTTCATCACAAAGATCATTCCTTGGTTGTAGGGTAGCTGATCTTGAAACATCAAACCCCTGTCTCTCTGTGCATCTGTTTCTGCTACCTGTACATTTAGAGTTACATTGTCTATCTTCACAGTGCCGTTTGAAAAATTAACTTCGGCAAGTTTAGAGTCTGCAGGAATTGTCAGTACTCCAACGACGCCAATGATCACTGCTGTAATAGCGATTGGAATTAATATCTGCCCTCTGGTTGCCATAAAAATTGTATGACATGTCTAGTTAAAAACTAATGCAAAAAATGCGCTAATAAAAAACTCGAACTATCTCATTTTGTCCTTGATGTCTGATACATTTCTTGCAAAGTTCTTTGCTTCGTGACCTATGTCTGCAATGGTAGAGCCATTGTAAACTTTGTCTAGATACTTACCGGCGATGATCATCGGAACACCTGCGACAGTGGTGAATGGTTCTGGAGCCAAGAATAAGATGAATCCTATCTTTTGAATTTTCCTGCCAGGTGCAGGTGCACGTTGTAAGGAACCCAATGCTCTGGCAGTGCCTCTATCATCCAAAGTTCCTAATGTAGAGTAAATCTCAACACGCCTTTTGATGGAATCGTTCATTTTTCTAATTTTATGAATACGCCTTTTAAGTACTTCATCCATTTGTCTCAAGTTCTGATATATCTAGTTAAGATTCCATGCAAAAGATCAATCACAATAAGGTAAAGATTTCTGATCAAAGGATAGGTTATATCGCTTCAAGTATATCCTTGACTTATACTATGAAGGAAAAACGCAGTGAAAGACTTGAATCTATCAAGGAGGCGCATAAATCAACCAAGGGTGATTATTCCAGAGTGGAGGATTATCTGGAAGTAATATCGGAGCTTGTTGAACTAAAAGGACATGCAAATACTATTGATATTTCAAGATATCTAAACGTCAGCTCTCCTTCTGTTACAAAAATGCTTCAAAGACTTGATGAAAATGGCTATCTAGAATATGAAAAATACAAGGGAATAAATCTGACTGCAAAAGGTAGCGCAGTTGCTTATGCGATAAGGCAAAAACATGGGATTTTGCTTGAGTTTTTTAAGATGCTTGGCATAAATCACGAGATAGCAAATCAAGACGCAGAAGGAATCGAACACCATCTAAATCCACAAACTATAAAGCAGCTTAGAAAATTCATCATGTTTCTAAAGGAAAACCCAAAAATCTTGGGAACTTTCCAGTAACTAGTCACGCGTCACTATCTTGATATCATCTTTTGACATTATAGCACTAATTATTCTCTTTCCAACACTTGATCTTTTGGCTATGATTATTCTGCCTCTCTTTCCTACTCTTGTTGATATCAGATGTCTGTCCTTGACATAAACATCTGCACTCATTCCAGATTTGTTTTCGTCTACTTCTAATATTACATTGTTGCCAGATTCTGACATTTCAAACCATTCATCATTTTCACTAATCTCTGTTTTTGGTTCTACATCTATATGCACGCCTAGATTTTTTTCAAGCTCATTGATTGTTGAACCACCGCGACCAATCAGAGATGGTATGGAATTTTTATCAACTTTGACTCGTATGCTATTGTTTGAAAGAATCTCAATTTCTGCATTGGAATCAAATCGTCTAATCACATCTTTTATTTTTGATTCAGCAAGTCTCTCAATTCCTCCACTTTTTGCCTCCTTTGATATTGGTATGACTATGTTTTCTTCTCCATACGTGTAAATCTCATATTCAAGCGAATGATTCTCAAAGTTTTTAACCTCAATTACTGGCCTTGCCAAATCTTGTTCAGTCATCCCAGTGGGTACTTTTACCTTGAATTCCAATTCATATACTTTTGAGATCTGGCCCGCTTTTACGTATACTACAGTGTCTAAAACATGGGGAATCATTCCCAATTCTATCTTTCCTATGAATCGTTGGATTGCGTCAAGGGGGGCATTTGCATGTACTACGCCAACCATTCCAACCCCAGCTAATCTCAAGTCGGCAAAGACTCGAAAATCATGATATCTCCTTACCTCATCAAATATGGTATAGTCTGGCCGTACCAACAATAGTATGTCTGCCGCATTCTCAAAACTTCCATCAAGATGCGTATACTGCGTAATTTTTTCATCTACCTGAAGATCTCTTGGTGACTCGAACGTCTTTACAATTTTGCCTTTTTTAGAATAAAAATCTGCAAGGCTTGATGCCAATGTACTTTTGCCTGAACCAGGTGCTCCTGCAATGAGTACCCCTTCTGCACTATCAGACAATCGCAACATCAGTTTTTCTGATACATTGTACTGCTCAAGCGATAGCTTGACAAGTGGATGTGTGATTGTAATTTCATAGCTACTAGAAAATGGACGATGAGTTATTACAACTCTGAAATCCCGGAACTGAACTACAAGAGCGCCAGATTTTGAAATTTCAATAACCCCTGTCTGGTTCATTCTTGAAGCTTCTAAGATCTCAGTAGTAATTCCCTCAAGGTATTCCTTTTCAAGTGCCCTGTCTTCAAGCTCCACTAAAGAAAAAGCACCAGGCTTCCCACGTTTAGCAACAGGCTTTGCTCCTTCTTTGAGGTGAACACTCATTGTCTGGTGATCAAAATACTTTTCAAATTCAAGATCTGCTATCTTGACCTGCGGTTTTGAGTAACTAGTTTTTACTCCTTCTGCTTGTGCAACTAAGGCTTGTACATAATCTGCCGTATAAAATGTGGCGTTATTTTTCTTTGCAATGTCCTTTATTATGGCGTCTATTCTGCCATGTCTGGCCAATTTGATGTCATCCATGCTTGGGCGCTCGCCTTCAAATCGAAGTACGATGTTGTTCTTTTGTGCCAAGTCACGAATCTTCTTTATCTCCTCCAAGCCAACAAAACCATAATCCTTGTTTTGTGAAGCTTGAGATTGAAGCTCGTCTAAAACTGCAACAGGAATAATTATTTCACAATCCTTGAGGCTTTCTGATTCGATTAGTTTTGTTATCTCTCCATCTATTATGATGCTCGTATCTACTACTATCTTTTCCATTATTAACTAGTCAGGCTATTTAGCACCTTTTAATCATACCTGTATTTTATCCAAATAGTATAGTTTTCAATCATATGATGTTACAGTTAAAGAATGGATCACATGATGGAAAACGCTTTGCCACAAGTTCTCCTAAAAGCCTTGAAAAAAATCCAGTGCTAGGTAGATTAAAACTCATTTAATCTATGAATTAAGTATTTCTGATATTTTGTGTAACACATCCTCAAAATTAAATGGTTTTAGGATGTATGCTACAGCGCCAATTCTGATGCATTCTCTCATCGTTACTTGATTGTCACTTGCGGTAATCATGATAACTTTGGCATCTGGGCTGTGCGCTACTATCTCCTTTAACACCATGAGCCCATCTTTTTTGGGCATGGCAACATCCAAAAGTACAATATCTGGATTTGTTTTTTTAAACTGCTCAAATGCTTCTAGGCCATTTGACGCTTCGGCTACAAACTCATGTTTGCCTATGATCAAAATATCCTTTAACACCATTCTTATGGCGTCTGAATCATCAGCTATCATTATTCTGGCCAATTCTTACATATCCTCATGTTTAGTATTTAAGTTCAAAAGGGATCTATAACTCTGATATCTGGGGGAATCTGTTACGTACTTGCTTCTTAAAATCTGAAAGATCATAAATATTTAAACCGCCGAAGATCTTTTTCATATCTTCAACCGTTTTGATTATGACCAAACAAGATCCAGGTAATGGACCTTCACTCATTATGTATCTCAATATGGAATCGCTTGTTTTTGCCAGCTCTCCAATTTTTTCTTGCCCCATCATGGGGGCTAATCCCTTAATTTTATGAAAGTGCGCCTTGATACTCCGAGAGTTCTTGAATATGTGTTCATCATTATTGCAATGCAAAACAATTCGTTCTAACTCGTCCAATTCCGATTGTATTTCTTGTCTTGCAACCTTTAGAAACTCGTCAGACATTTTAACTAATTACCAGCTCTCTTTTATACAAGCTTTTATAGGCTTGCCTACGGCTTTCTTATCAAATTGAAGATTACGCAGAAAACCTATCTGTTACTTGGGATAATAATTGGAGTCTCTGCTGTTAATCTGTTTCTCCTGCTTTCAATCTCTCAAGAGAACTTGGATGTACTTCATTCAATCAGTGACGCAAGCAATCTAAAGGTCATAGTTGAGGGAATATCTGGTACAGCTAACTCTATTGCAAGCGGTAATGAATCAGATAGACAAACATTAGCAGACGAAATTAATGATTTTAACCAAACTTATGAGATTTTAGGGACTGGAGGTATATTTCATGGCACCACTATTGTTGCCGCGCCATCTGAATTGCAACCAATTTATGACCAAGTTGGAAATTCATGGCAAGTCTATAGACAAGACGCTGAAAAAATCCGACAAGAGTCAGTCTTTGATCCTAAGGTGGAGAATGCATTAGCATATATTTTGGGTAAAAATGGTGACTTGATTTCGTTGACAAATGGAGTTGTAAATGATCTAGCACCATTAGATAGGAATTACAATCCACACAAGATGATTGCAACAAACATGGTAAGCATAGCACAAGACATAGGACAGAAGACATTGTTGATTTCTATTGGTGAAGGGGGAAATGCCACTAATGCTATAAAAAAAGACACAATAACATTTGACGGGGATCTCAAGAACCTTGAGGGCATATCCTTGGACAACACTGATTATGCAAAGTATGGCATAAAACAAGAAAATCTGCAGCAGATTCCAAGAGAAAACTCTGACTCGTTGAGAAATCTTGATCCATTATGGGAAGCAGAACAAGCTAAAATAGAGTATGTTGAAAATAATACATTGATTTCAAAAGAGTTTGGTTCAGCACTCACAAATCTTAATTATCAGCGTGGCATCTTGCTTGGTAATACTTCTCAATTTGTAGATGAATGGAACAACTTCATTGACTCGGAACTGAAACAAAATGTCATAATAGTTCAAGGTTTATTGATCCTCGATATTGCAGTATTTGTAACTGTAGTACTCTCAATTAGAAAATCATTAAACCCTTTACACATGCTCACAAATGCTATCGGAAGAATAAGGGAAGGGTTCTATGGTGAAAAAATTGACTATACTTCTAATGATGAGATAGGTGATCTTGCTGAAGCAGTCAACTCAATGTCTAGTACTATCCAAAAGAAAGAAGAAGAAGCTAAGAAAATTGAGATCGCAAAAGATGAATTCCTTGCCATGATAACTCATGAGCTGAAAACACCATTGGTCCCAATCCAAGGATATTCAGACATGTTATTAGGTGAACATCTGGGACCACTAAGCAAAAATCAGAAAGATAGATTGCAGGTGATTCGATCAAGTGCTGCATCTCTATTACAATTAATATCTGATCTACTTGACGCACAAAAACTAGAGCTAGGTCAACTTAGAATTAAAAAATCAAATAATGATCTAAAAGAAACAATTGAAACTACAATAGTATCTATGCAGCCTCAGGCACTTACAGATCAAATAAAACTCACGCATAATCTAAACCACTCAATTTATGCTAATTATGATAACGAAAGAATAATACAAGTACTTACAAATCTGATTAAAAATAGTTTAAAGGCAACGCTACCTAAGATTGGAAAAATTGAGATATCAGTTGAAGAAAATCCAAAAGAAATCATAGTGTCAGTAAAAGATAATGGAAGAGGAATTCCTGTTGACGTAATTGATAATGTATTCAAGAAATTCTATCAAGTGGATACTTCTTCTACTAGAGAATCTGGTGGAAGTGGTTTGGGATTATCTATATGCAAAGGAATTGTGGAGGCCCACGGCGGAAGAATATGGGTACAAAGTAAAGTCAATGAAGGGTCTGTGTTCTCATTGGCTATCCCAAAAAACGAATATTCAAAAACACCATTATAAGATAAAATACCCGTATCCATGATCTTTCAAGTGTTGCTGGAAGATTTTGCAGATAAAGCTGTTCAACTTGCACTCCAAAATGGAGCACAATACTGCGATGTTAGGGCAGAGACAATTGAAAATAATGGTTTTTTGCTTGAAAATGGGCAGATCGAATATTTTTCATCTAAATCTGAGAACGGGTTAGGAATACGCATACTTGCAGATGGCGCATGGGGATTCTATTCTGTATCTAATCCAAAATCGGTAGATGAATTAAAAGGGGGCGTGATTAGTGCAGTAAAAAATGCGCTTTACTACGCTCAAACAAAGAAACAAAAAGTAAAGCTGGCAGAAACTCATGCATATGTGGATACTGTAGATTATGAGGTAATTGAAAAACCTACTATTGAAGAAATGACAAAATTGGCACTTGAATGTGATAGAATAATTCGAGCAAGAAAGAGAATAAACAAATCATCAATTCACATGCATCATGATGTATTTCACAAATACTTTGTAAATAGTGAAGGTGCAAAAATAACTCAGAACAATGATGATACTGTAGCGCATCTGTCTGCCACTGCGCATGAATCTGGTCTTTCAGAAACTGTAAGTACGACCGAGGGAGGTCGTGGAGGGATGGAAACAATTACAGGAAATGATATTGTGTTAAAAAAGGCTAATTCCATCTCTGAAAATGCAGATAAACTAATAGATGCAAAACCTGCAAAAGAAGAGAAAACAACTGTTGTGATGAATCCTGATTTTGTTGCGTTATTGGCACATGAAATTTTGGGGCATCCATCAGAAGCTGACCGAGTACTTGGAAAAGAAATGGCATGGGCTGGTGGTGCATGGTGGTGTGGAAAGCTTGGGACAAAAATAGGCTCAACTGAGCTTAACGTAATTGATGATCCTTTGATACGCTCTAGCTTGGGATGGTACAAATATGATGATGAGGGAGTAATGGCATCTAGGAAATCACTTGTAAAAGATGGTGTTCTTGTTGGTCATATGCAGAGTAGGGAAACTGCCTCTCTTTTTAACACCATGCCAAATTCTGCAATGCGCGCTACAGGATATTCATTTATGCCATTAATACGAATGGCATGCACTTGCATTGGCCCTGGAAATTGGGATCCTGATGAGTTGATAAGAGATGTGAAATCCGGTTATCTGATTTGTGACATGAAGGTGCCATCCATCGACATGATGCGATATAACTGGAGTATATCATGTCAATACGCCCAAAAAATTGAGAACGGGGAACGTAAAGAATTGTTAAGGGACGTTATTGTAATGGGAAACGCACCTGAATTCTTTAACTCGATTGATGCAAGAGGTAAAGATTTCACTGTACGACCGATAATAAATTGTGGCAAAGGTGATCCAATGCAAATAATGAGAATGGGAAATGGTGGACCTCATATTCGTGGTGTGGCTACCGTTAAGAGTGTGAGAGCCTAAAATGCCTAGTGAAATTGATGACCTGAGAAAGACTGTTATTTCATGCACTTCATGCGAATTGTCCAAATCAAGGACAAATGCAGTACCAGGTTCTGGCAGTATTAACACCGAAATAATGTTTATTGGTGAGGCTCCAGGCCGCACCGAAGATATTCAAGGCATGCCTTTTGTAGGTACTGCAGGTAAGATACTTTCAGAAGCATTGGTCTATGCAGGATTTACGCGTGAAGATATTTACATTACAAATATTGTAAAATGTAGACCACCTGATAATAGGAGACCAAATAAGCAAGAAATGGATTCATGCAATAGTTATCTACAAAAAGAACTTAAGATTATCCGACCTAAAATCATCTGTGTATTGGGGAACACTGCCTTTGGTTCATTGCTAAATGGAAATGCAATAACAAAGAATAGGGGAAAAATAATTAAAAGAAATGAGCAACTATATTTTGTTACGATACACCCAGCAGCTATCCTATATAATCAGGATCTGCGCCAAGTTCTAAAAGATGATTTAAAAACTTTGGCAGACATTCTTGACAAGATAAAAAAGGGAATTCCCATAGAAATTAACGAATGAAGGTTATTCCACGTTCGTTTTATGAGAAAGATACAGTTGATGTAGCTAAGAATCTACTAGGAAAGATACTAGTTAGAAGAATTAACGAAATGTTAGTCTCAGGAATTATTTCTGAAACTGAAGCCTATAGGTACAAGGATGATCCTGCCAGTCATTCATTTGGAGGTATGACTGAAAGAAACAAAGCAATGTTTGGTGAAGTAGGAAGAGCCTATGTTTATTTTACATATGGAATGCATTATTGTGTAAATGCTGTTGCAAAATCTGAGAAATATGATGCAGGTGCAGTATTAATACGCGCCATTGTTCCAAAGGATGGGCTTGACTTTATGCTAAAGCAACGTAAAACAGACGTAATCTCTAATCTCACAAACGGTCCTGCAAAGTTGACACAATCCCTCAAAATAACAAAAGCGCAATATGGAGAAGATTTGACAAAAGTATCTGGACTGTATATCACAGATGGCATAAATATAAAAAGATCCACAATTGAATCAAGGCCGAGGATTGGAATTAAAAAGGCAGTAGATAACTTGTGGAATTTTAGTATATCGAAAAACTATTTTACAGATTATTGAGATGATGGCGCAGGTCTGACTTCCAAAGTAGCAGTAAGGTCAAGTGATTTTCCTTGTCTGTCAACTGTTATGGTTACCTTGTCGCCTACCGATTTTTCATCATCCAGGTAGGCAATTATGTCATCAATTGTCTTCATTGGATGCCCGTCTATTGCAGTTATGATGTCTCCACCATGGGGAATGTTGTTATCATCTAGAGTGGCTGCTATCATGCCAGCCATATCAGCCGGTCCTCCTGGTACAACCTTTTCAACTATGACACCTTTGAAGTTTCTCGTCAAACCATTAGCTAGTGAAATATCTGGATCCATTGTTCTGCCTGCTATTCCAAGATAGGGGTGTTGATACGTTCCATTTTTAATTAAAACTGGAACTATTCTCTCAATACTACTAGATGGAATGGCAAATCCTACTCCAGAAAAATCCCCTGTATTTGTAGTAATTGCTGTATTCATTCCTATAACTTCACCTTGCAAATTTAACAGTGGTCCTCCTGAATTTCCTGGATTGATTGCTGCATCAACTTGGATGATGTCTGGTATTGAATAACCCACATTTTCATTAGGTAATAAGCGTCCTATTGCACTGACTATGCCAGTAGTCATTGTATCGCTAAGTCCAAACGGATTGCCTATTGCAATCACTTGCTGACCGACTTGAATATCTGATGAGTTTCCTAATGCAAGCGGAATCAAATTCTCATCTGAAAAATTATCAGTAATCTGTATTACGGCAATATCATTATCTGGATCGGTTCCTACAACTTTAGCGGTGTATGTATTTCCGTCAATAAAAGTGACATTTACCGTACTCGAACCCTCTACAACATGGTTGTTTGTTATTATGCGCCCCTCTTTATCATAAATAAAACCCGATCCTAGTCTTGTTGATTGACTTGAAAGTGGCTGTCCATTTATGATTATGGTATCATCAACTGTAGAAACTTTGCTGGTTATCTGAACAACAGAATTCTGTGATTTCTCAAAGAGATCTGTCATGACTGAGTCCTGTGAAAAAGTTCCTGTGCTACTAGATGGCTTCATAGGTTCTGGAGATCCTTGGGGTCCAGGCGGTCCGGGAAGACCTGTCGGTCCTTGTACCGTTGTTTGAGATAAATTCCCAAAAAATTGATTATTAGCATACTGTACAATAACAATAGCAGAAAGAACAATAATTACTCCGATTAGAGTAATCTCTAACTTTTTCATAGTGAATCGTTTAAAAAATAGTATAAAGTAGAATAATATTCTTTACGAAGCTTTGTTAATCTCAACATAAATATACGCATTAGCCAGTTAACACCTAGTGGTAAAGAAGCAAAAAAACAAGGCAAAAACTATGCCGATTTCGCGTGACATGGTAATCTTTATAGCGATTGTAGTAGCGGTTGCTGGTGGAGGAATCTATTACATACTTAACAATTCAACGCCAGTTAACGAAAAGTTTCCAGTATTTGCTGCTCCAACCAATATCTACATCATAGCAGTTCATGACCCGACACAAGGATATGTGTATGAACAAGAATCTACACGTCAAGCGAAAAAGGCAGTATCTGGAGGAGTAGCTGATGCCTCAATTCATATTCCTCAAGGCATTCTGGTCTCACTTCATTTCATAAATGAAGATAAAGATACCTATGCTACTATGGACCTTAACATTGATGAGTTTAATGTACACACCAACAAATTGAGCTATTTCCAAGCACAAACAATAAACTTTCTAGCTGACAAAGAAGGAACCTACTCATACTATTCAAATTTACATCCTGAAATGAAAGGCACCATAACGGTGGATCCGTAATTATATTGAAAATGTTTCTTAAAAAATATTTATCATATAAAATGGAGTTACTAGATCTTGATGGATGATAAAGAACACAATTTTTCTAGAACTGATGTTCTTGACCTGATGGATAATTTTATTGAAAGAATGCTTGAAATTCGAAGAATACTTCTTAGTGTTTCAGTCTCTGCACTAATACTTGCACCATTTGCAACAGGTCTCTCAATCTTCCTCTTAACGCACCCTCGTTTCTATGCGGTTCTTGAGAGAGAGCATGAGTTTGGTACAATACTGTGCGTTCTATTAGGAGTCATCATATCTGTTTCAATCGTATGGATAGTAACAGGAGTCAGGCAGTATCTTACACTGAAATCATGGGATCAAAGATACAAAGAATATCTTAAACAAAAAGATGAAATTGACAAGAGAATTGCATCCGACTATGGTCTAGAACAAGATTAGGTTCTGTTCTCATTTACAACCTTCTTGCGAGGGAATAACTTTTCGTATGGTTCTAAAATGGTTCTACAAAATTCTATTCCCTTTGAAGTAGGATTGTAAATTGTAACAGTTCTTTTTCCTAATGCTTTCTTCGAGCTTATTATCAAGTTGTTTGACTCAAGCTCATCAAGTATGGGTTTGTGTTTTTTGAGGTTTAAGCCACAAAAGCTAACCAAAGCTGTCTGGTTCAAATCTCCATACTGGACCAACATCAGAATTATGTCTTTTATAATGTAGATTCGGTCTCTGTATGTACTTGAACTAGACATTTGTCGTCTCACTCATGACTGCTAAATATATCTCTGATTGTCGCATTATGTGCCTTGACTTGTTTAGTATCCTTTTGCAAATATGACATCTATCTTGCTTGGGTTTTTGCAAACTATGCATGGGGCGTTTGATCTTTTTCCATCAAATGGTATGACACGAATGTCAGCTCCAGTAGATTCTTTGATCATTTCCTCACATTTTTGGTCTCCACACCATGGGGAATAGAGAAACATTCCATTCTCTATCTCTTTTTTGAACTGCTCCAAATCTATAATATTTTGTATCCTGTCACTGAGAATTTTTTTCGCTTTCTCGAAGAGACTTCTTTGAATCTCATTTAGAATTTTAACAATTTCGTCTTCAGCATTGTCAAAAGAAAGATCCGATTTCTTTAGACTGTCACGTTGTACTAGAACCATTTTGTTTTTTGGTAGATCTCTGGGACCAATCTCAACTCTGAGTGGAACCCCTTTCATCTCCCAATCATTGAATTTGTAGCCAGGGGTAAATTCGTCTCTGGAATCTATATGACTTCTCAAACATTTCTTTGTAAGAATATCATTGAGTTCACTTGCTTTTTTCAAGACAGCATCCTTGTCAGATTGAGAAGAATAGATGGGAACTATAATTACTTGGATAGGTGCTACGCGAGGTGGTAAGACTAATCCTTTGTCATCGCCATGAACCATTATCAAAGCACCGATGAGTCGCCAAGAAACTCCCCATGAGGTCTGCCACGCAAAAGTCTCTATATTTTGTTTGTCTAGAAACTTTACATCAAATGGCTTTGAAAAGTTTTGACCTAGGAAATGTGAAGTACCCATTTGTAATGCCTTTCCATCGGGCATAATTGATTCCATGGTTGTTGTATAGACTGCACCTACAAACTTCTCCTTTTCACTCTTTTTTCCTAGTATTACTGGAATAGCTAGTTCATCTTCCACTGTTCTTCTGTATATGTCAAGTATGACTGCGACCTCTTCTTCTGCCTCTTCTTTTGTTGAGTGTACAGTATGCCCTTCTTGCCATAAAAACTCTGATGTTCTAAGAAATGGTTTTGTTGACTTGATCTCGGCTCGCAATGCAGAATTCCAAAAATTAATCTTGAGAGGCAGGTCTCTCCAACTCTTTATCCATTTTGAATACATGGAGTATGCAAGGGTCTCAGAGGTAGGTCTAAGTGCTAATCTGTCTCCAATCTCAGTATCACCTGAATGTGTGACCCAAAAGACCTCGGGCGTAAAACCTGCAAAATGTGTTGTCTCCTTGCTTAATAGTGATTCTGGAATGAGCACTGGAAGAAATCCGTTTTCATGGCCAGTTGCCTTTAGTTTTTGATCAACTGACGACTTGATATATTCCCATATTGAATAACCGTATGGTCTCAGTACAATTAACCCCTTGACTGGTGCATAATCTGTAAGTTGTGCCTTTATCACTACCTGTGTATACCATTCACTAAAATCTTCATTCTTTTTTACCGTGATTCCGATCTCTTTACTCAATTTACATCATTTTACAGCTTGTCCTAATGAGCCTTTGTTCTTCTACAAAGGGTCGCCCTTACAAAGAACTTTTCCAGTTATTCTGCTTTGAAAATTAGGGCAGACAAAACATTGGATAAATGGTATCTCTTTTTTCAAAACAGGACAGTCTACGGATTCCTCTTTCATTTTTTTCAGCATCTTAGGACTAACTCCCTTCAACTTTAATTTCCCTTTATCATCCATCATTCCGGATGCCTTTAGCTCTTCTTTTGTTTGGTCTGATAGCTTGTTTGATGTTGAAGCAGTCCTGATTGTAACTTCGTATTTGTGTGGAAGCTCGCTCATAATCTTCATCTTAGATATCTTGAATATATTGCTAGTGGTAGAAAGATCTAAGATCGCTTAAGATTAATATAATCTCCATCATTTCACAAAGCGGAAACTGATGTTAGCAATTTTTGATGTGGAAGGTGTATTACTTGATGCAGAATTCCTTCCAATATTAGCAGAAAAAATTAACAAACAAGATGAGATCTGGGAAATTACAAGAAAAGGAATTGAAGGAATAATAAACTGGGAGGAAGGGCTAAAGAAGAGAATAGAACTTCTCAGAGGAATAAACTATGAAACTTGCACAGAAGTTGCTGATTCACTTAGGATAATGACAGGCGCAAGAGAAGCATGTCATGCCCTCAAGGCTGCTGGTTGGAAACTGATGGCAGTATCAGGGGGATTTACTATAATGACTGATAGGCTACGCGAAGAGCTGGGGCTGGACTATGTCTTTTCAAACGAATTAATTTTTAAAAACGGCAAACTTGACGGTGTCGCCATAAATGTTACTTCTGATAAAGCCAAATCAGCTATAATAAAGATAAAGGAATGGAAAGAAAAAAAGGAGGATATAGTAGTTGTTGTTGACGGCGCAAACGATGTGAAATTATTCGATATATGTGGACTAGGCGTAGCGTTTCGAGCCCAGGATATTGTAAAAGATTTGGCCACTGTAACACTAGAAGAGAAAGATCTTTCAAAACTGATTGATATAATAAACACGCATTATGGACTGAAGATACAGTTACAAACTATTGCTTGAGTAGAATATGATTTTAAGCATCTAGGTAATAAGTTGATAGATGACATTAGAGATTATCCCAGTGCATGTTGAAAATGAAATCAAATCAGGTGATGATCTAATTAGGTTAATGCTTGTCTCAAAATCAGGATCAAATCTGCAAGATGGTGATATTCTAGTTTTTACACAGAAAATCATCTCAAAACAAGAAGGGCGGATTGTAAATCTTTCAAATGTTAAACCTACTCTACTTGCTATTGGTATATCTAGTGAATACAGAAAGGATCCTCGAATTGTACAGTTGATACTTGATCAATCAAAACGTATAGTCAGAATGTGTAATGGTATAATAATTTCAGAGACAATTCATGGCTTCATCTGCGCAAATGCGGGGGTGGATGAAAGCAATGTGGAAGAAGGATACGCAACTTTGTTACCAAATGACGCTGACATATCAGCTGAGACATTACGTAAACAAGTAAAAGAAAAAACTGGAAAAAACATAGCTGTTATCATATCTGACACATTTGGACGCCCATTTAGGCAGGGTCAAACTAATGTGGCTGTAGGAGTTTCTGGAATTGTTTCTGTATTGGACTATATTGGGGCAAAAGATACCTTTGGAAGGACTCTCCGTGTAACTTCTATTGCTATTGCCGATGAAATATGCTCAGCCACTGAACTTGTTATGGGAAAATCACTTCATGTGCCAATATCCATAGTGAGAAATTATCATTTTGATGATGCAAAAAATACAATAAATGATATTATTAGACCGCGATCAGAAGATCTATTTAGGTAAGTAAAAATTTTTGAAAACAAAGATTATATTCATAGGTTGGGAGAAGCGATAAACATTGGATGATTTACGGGCTGAACTACACTGCCACAACGAATTTTCGAATTTTCAGCTTGGTTTGAAAGAAACTCCGTATGACTGTGGTATAACAATACAAGAACAACTAGAACAAGCATACAAAACCGGTCTAGATGCCTTCTTTATTACAAATCATAATACATTAGATGGTTACAACCAACTTTTAGATTACAAAGAAAATCATGAAAAATTCAAAAATATTAAAGTCTATCCAGGTGAAGAAGTTACGACAGATCAAGGAATACATGTATTAACATATGGGATAACCAAAACTATACGATCAGGTCAAAGTTTTGAAGAAATACTTGATATAGTAAAATCGCAAGACGCTGTTTCTTGTGCTCCTCATCCTTTTGCGCTAAATAATGGACTACGAGAAAAGGCAATTCTCTGTGATCTGATTGAAGTCTTTAACAGTAATAATGTTGATAGATATTCAAATCTTAGGGCTTCTCATTTTGCAAAAGCAAATAATATGACCGAAGTGGCAGGAAGTGATTCTCATGTTGTTTCCACCTTGGGTAGATGTATTGATGTCATTCAGGCAGAAAATACTCTAGACAATGTGTTGCGAGCAATGAGAAGAGGAAAAATCACAATTGACAACACTGGTTATATTACTAGCAAAGAAATGATAGAGCACGCGAAATACAAAATTGAAAATTCAAAAGATGATATTATGAGATATTTCGAAGAAAATCATCCTCATCTCACGGGAATTTGTAGTTTTCTGATAGATGTATTTGAATCTAATCCAAATAGTATGGTCTGGAGAGCAGTATACCAAGTTGCGGTACGCCTTACTACAAAACTATCGAACAAAATTAATTTCAAAAATCAGGATTATAATATATTGTATGAGCGTAATCTCAGAGCGATATTACCAATGATCCTGACCTGAGTAATTTTTCTTGCGTACATGAATAGCTTTTAATATTACTTTACTAGCTTTTTGTTTGCAGGCGAATAGATATTTCAGAATTATCTCCAACCAAGACAATTGATGTTAGAGGAATGTTCTGTCCAGAACCTGTCTTTAGAACTAAGATAGAGATGGAAAGAATGGTAGTAGGAAACATTCTGAAAATTATTGCAGACGATCCAGCATCTGAAGAAGATATATCGCGATGGGTAAATAGAAATGGACACCAATTAGTTGGCATAAACAAAGCTGGTAAAGATCTTGAGTTTACCATTAAAAAGGTGAAGTAGGTTTTGGCTACTAAGGCAATAAATGATGCAGAAGCACTTCTGAAAAAAATTGGCAATACGCCTATTGTGAAACTGGTATCTCTTTCAAACAATCAGGTAGAGTTTTACGCAAAATTAGAATCTCATAATCCTTTTGGCTCTGTAAAAGACAGAGCTGCGTTTTGGATGATAAAAATAGCAGAAGAAAACGGTCTCATAAAAAGGGGACATAGTGTGATAATTGAACCAACTTCGGGAAATACTGGGATTGCTCTTGCAGGAATTGCAAAACTTCTTGGATATAAAGTAGAAATTGTAATCCCTGAAAAGGCAAGCGAAGAAACAAAGAAGATAATCGAATCTTTAGGAGCTGTTTTATATCAAACAAGTGATGACCTGTGTCCAAAAGTTGGGGCTGGTACAGATCAGAGTATTGCATTGGCAAAATCAATCGCGTCAGCAAGACCTGACAAGTACTATTCTCCTAATCAATATTCAAACGAGGCAAATTTTATGGGTCATTACAAGGGTACCGGTCCTGAGATTTGGGATCAAACAAAAGGAAAGATAACTCATTTCTTCACAGGGGTGGGAACAGGTGGGACTATAACAGGAATAGGCGCATATCTGAAAGAAAAAAATCCAAACATAAAGATTATCGCAGTACAACCACAACAAAACCACTTAATTCAAGGCCTTAGAAATTTTGAAGAATCTGCAAAACCTGATCTCTTTATCAAGCGTGAACAGGTAGTTGACGATTGGATTACAATTACAAACGATGAGGCATTTGCTGCCGTAAAAGAAATCTCTGAAAAAGAAGGCATGTTGGTCAGTCCATCATCTGCTACAGTGTATGCTGCAATGAAAAAATATGATATTGAAAAGGGTCATGTGGTAGGAATATTTGCTGACGATGGTAGAAAATTCAAGAGTCTCTATACTCAACAGAAAATATTCACCGGTGAGGAATTTGATAAAGCGTTACAAGAGGCAAAATACCTATCGCCTCCTCCATTTTCCTGATTATTTTCTTCTGCTTTCTGATAGGTATTTATCAACATCTATGGCTGCCATGCAACCAAATCCTGCTGCGGTAATTGCTTGTCGGTATCTATGATCATGAACATCACCAGCAGCGAAGACTCCATCTATGTTAGTATGTGTATGATTTTTGAGTACTATGTAGCCTTGATCGTCTAACTCGATTTGATCTTTGAACAACTTGGTATTTGGCTCGTGTCCGATTGCAACAAATAAACCGCCTACATCCATTGCCTCCTGATGATTAGTTGTTATGTCTCGTATCGTGATTTGGTTTACTTTTTCGCTTCCTTTGATCTCCTCAATTACAGAATTCCAGTGAAACTTGATCTTGTTGTTTTCAAATGCTCTGTCTTGCATTATTTTGCTTGCTCTAAGCTTATCTTTTCTATGTATGACATGTACATTTTTTGCAAATTTAGTAAGAAATATGGCTTCTTCCATGGCAGAATCTCCACCTCCTGCCACCACTATTTCTTGATTCTTGAAAAATGGACCATCGCAAGTAGCACAATATGATACTCCCTTGGCGCTAAACTCTTGTTCTCCTTTTGCGCCTAGCTTTCTGGGACTTGCACCAGTTGCAATTATGACTGCATCTGCTTCGTATTCTTCAGAATATGTTAATACCTTGAATGGCTTTCTTCTAAAATCTACATTTACTACCTCGTCATCAATGATTGTTGCCCCCATTCTCTCTGTCTGTTTCCTCATCGTAGTCATCAGCTCGGGACCTAATATGCCATCTGAAAAACCTGGATAGTTTTCAACTTCTGTAGTAAGCATTAATTGACCGCCCGGAAGCATTCCTGAAATTACCAGTGTATCACGTTTGGCTCTTGATGTGTAAATGGCGGCAGTGTATCCAGAGGGACCAGCTCCAATTATTATGACATCGAACTTTTTCTTTGCTTCTGGCTTGTTACTTTCTGCTCTAATTTCTGCCTGCACAAATAAAATTCATCTACAGTTCATATTTAAATTATGCACCGATTTCAGAGATTATCAAGTATATTTTGATGCTGATCACATAACTTTCCTATTTCTATTTGTTCATGTAAAAGTTCTTCTTGCCAATGTGCATTGTGCAGGATACATTCCTTTGATTCACAAAAAGGAATCCCTGTTAGATGATAAAATATGGCTTGTAAAGCATATCCTCTAACAACCAAACGCAATCGCTCATCATGATATTCTAGAAATCTTCCTCTGAATTCTTGTTTAATTGTGTCTAGATTCAGACCTTGTGAAATTTTTTCGTGCAAACGGAGGTAATAATCACGTGGTTTTGCAGGTGCTTCAATCATACCTGTAGTAGAAATAATGGAAGGGTTAGAACATATTACAGTCCTCCCATGATATCTATAGTCATCATAATCATAACTGCAAGCCAATCTTGTTGTAAATATGATATGAAATTCACCAGATGATAATTCTAAATCAGGTATGATATCTCTGAAAATGTTTTGAAGCTCAAAACCATCGTACAAAATTATATTATTTGACGCATGTGTTACTTTTTCTAATTGCTTTTCAAACGCTATCTCTTCTACTGAAGGCATGTGTTTCTCAAAAGGCACGTAAGGGTTGAAAACTTTACACGCGGCTAACTGCTGAAAGGTTTTTTCTTGTACTGGAAAATGTTGAAAAAATCTCTGTCGTACTTCGGTACTTATCCCGCTTTGTTTTTGTATAAACTCGGCGAGTTCGTTGATCTTGATCTCAGGCACACTTGGTTCGTCATACAAAAATAATTTAGATATTCTCAATAACGAAATACAGGTTCTGGTTGATTTATCTTCTTAGCTCTTTTATTTTCAACGCTGTAATCTCAGCTGCTTTCTTGCCTGATAGCAACATGGAACCATATGTTGGGCCCATTCTCGCTATGCCATATGTCTCTGTTACAGACATTCCGGCTGCAACAAGGCCTGGAAACACTTCGCCTGTGTGATATACTACCTTGTTCTCTCCGTCGTCAACCCACATTGGGTCCATGCCTTTCCAGTCTACAAGTTTTCTATCTACTAGCCTTTTTACAGCTACTGAGTCGTGACCTGACGCATCAATGACAATCTTGGATTCTAAGGCAACAGGATCAACACAAGTTATGTTTCTTGGAAGAGCTGAGACAGGCATCCAATTTACTACAATACCACTTACTCTTCCATTCTTCAATATCAAATCATCAAATTTTGTTAGGTTCAGGAATTTTACTCCTGCATCACAAGCTGCAGCTATTAATTTTGAAACTGCATGTGGTCCAGGTGTAAGATAAAGTCCATCTCTTACCTTCTTGTAGGGAATTCCTAATTCATCCCAAATCTTTTGTGCGGGAGCTCTCACTGTTACTGGGTTCATCATATATCCTCCTAGCCAATATCCTCCCCCGAGATAGTTGTTTTGCTCTATGACTAGGACTCTGAACCCCATCAATGCGAGTTCTCTGCTTGCAGTCAAACCTGCCGGACC
>JASHNR010000056.1 GCA_030041535.1 Nitrosopumilaceae archaeon
CAACAGCTATGATGATTCTAAAAATCGTACTCTCATAGCCCCACATGGGCCCGATCCGGTCTTTTTTGGAGTACGTGGTGAAGATGTACCGACTGTTGTTAGAGGGGCATCTCTTGTAAAATCGCCGGAAAAGTTCTCTGGATACATGGTTTTTCGTTCAAATCAGGGAACAGGTGATCATTTACAAAACGAACTAGATGTTAACAATCTTAGACCATTTTCTTCAGGTTATATGATTGGTCATGTAATTGAAACGCCTAAAATTAAGATGGGCGGTCACGTAATATTTGCAATCTCAAAATCTGGTAAAAAGGCAAATTGTGCCGTCTATAAACCAACAGGCCTTACAAGTATTGCATCAAGTTTAATCAAAGGAGATCTGATAAGAATTGGTGGGGGTATAAGAAAAGCCTCGAAAACTCACGGTAGAGTACTTAATGTAGAGTTCATAGATGTTATCAAACTTGCAAAAAATTCTGTACTGGTGAATCCTTTCTGTACTGGATGTATGAAACATATGAAATCAAGAGGAAAAGGTCAAGGCTACAAATGTGAGAAGTGCGGTAGAGCATTACAAAATAAAATACCGACAAAAATTCCACGCAAGATCAAAAATCAACTTTATCTGCCTGTCCCATCAGCTCATAGACATCTGACAAGGCCGCTGCAAAGAATTTCTAGATTCAATACAAAAATTGAATTTGATGGTTCAGAGGAATGGTTTTGTAATTCTGTCTAAATTTTTTTGAAGGATAGCGGGGAGTAGATTTGAACTACTGACTTGCGGGTTTCTCATCCAGATTGATTATGAGCCCGCCGGGATGACTTGGCCCCAAGGTCTGGCTTCCCCACCCCGCTAAGTGAAAAGAGGTTTCAGGGTGATATATACGCTTTATCTGATTTTAGAAATAATTAATAGGATTCCAAAAGTGTCAGATCCATGGATAAAAGAATCAGAATTATAGGAATAGCTGCTGCAGTAGCTTTTTCAATTATTATCCTTACATCTCCTTCCAACTCAATTGTAATTCCACCTCCAACCACAAGTCCTACTGGAACAGATGCAGTACAATTTGTTGCAACGAACTTGCAAAAACCGTGGGGCATGAGTTTTGGCGATAATAAAATATTCTTTACAGAAAAAATAGGAAAAATAAGAGTAATTGATAATGGTACACTTGTAAATGAATCAGTAGCCGATCTTCAAGTTGCAGATGTTACAGATGCGGGCCTACTTGGAATAACATTAGATCCAGATTTTGAGAAGAATCATTTCATCTATGTATATTATACATACCAAAAAGGCAATAATCTATGGAATAGGGTATTAAGAATTACTGAATCCAACGATAAAATGACAGATTCAAAGGTGATTTTGGACAAAATACCTGGGGCAGAATTTGATGATGGAGGAGTAATAAAATTTGGCCCTGACAAAAAACTATACATAGGCACAGGTGATGCCACGGATCAAAATTCAGCCCAAGATTTGAAATCTCTTGCAGGTAAGATTCTGAGACTAAATGATGATGGTTCAATTCCGCAGGACAATCCTTTCCCAAATTCACCGGTTTATTCTTATGGACACAGGAATCCTCAAGGGCTTGCTTGGGATGATAAAGGAAATTTGTATGAGACGGAGGAAGGACCAACAAGAAATGATGAAATAAACCTAATCAAACCAGGACAAAATTATGGTTGGCCTAGTCAAGAATGTTCTGGTTCATCACAGTATCAAGCGGCATTGGTTTGCTATAATCCAAGCATTGGCCCTGCTGGAATTATTTATTATTCCACAGGCAAACTTGATATTAAAAACAGTCTCATCTTATCTACACTGCTTGGACACAGTCTTTACCAACTACCCGTTCAGAATGGTACCATAGTTGAACAAAAAATCATATTGGACGGAGTAGGAAGAATTAGAGATGTCAGCGAAGGTCCTGATGGTTACCTATACATTCTCACATCAAACACCGATGGCATGGGTTTTCCAGACCAAAATGACGACAAACTTTTGAGGATTGTACAATAAATTGACTGATTCCTCCATCAAAAAATTTCATGAAAAGAGCAGGGAGGAGAGAATCAGGACAGTAAAATCCTTTGCCAATCTTTCTAAAGATGACATTGAAATTCTCAAGAGTAACGGCGGAATTTCATTTGACGAAGCAAATCATATGGTGGAAAACGTAATCGGTACCTTGTCATTTCCCCTCGGTATTGCAACTAATTTCAAGATTAATGGAAAGGATTACCTTGTTCCAATGGTGATTGAAGAATCATCAGTTATTGCTGCTGCATCCAAGGCAGCGAAAATAGCAAGAAAATATGGCGGTTTTACCATGGAGTCAGACGAATCATACAGCATAGGGCAAGTTCAGGTAGTGGACGTAGATGTCAAGTTGGCAATTCCAAAGGTGCTGAATGCCTCAGATAGGATACTTGAGCTTGCCAATTCAAAAAGTAAAACCTTGTTCAAGATGGGCAAGGGTGCAAAGGAGATAACATGCAAGGAACTGAAAACAAAATCTGAAACCATGTTAATAGTTGAGATACTCATTGATACCGGAGATGCAATGGGAGCAAATGTAACCAATACCATGTGTGAAGGGATTGCTCCATTAATAGAAAAACTTACAGGTGGAAAGACACTTCTTAAAATTTTATCAAACTATTCCACAAGGAGACTGGTAAGAGGCAAAGCCATTTTTGATAAAGAAGAGGTAGGCGGAGAACAAGTTGTCGACAATGTTATACTTGCATATGAATTTGCAGCAAATGATCCGTATAGGGCAGTCACTCATAACAAAGGAGTAATGAATGGAATTATTGCAGTTGCAAACTCTACAGGACAGGATACCAGAGCAATCGAAGCTGCATCACACGCTTATGCATCAAAAAGTGGTAAGTATACTTCTTTGACAAGGTGGCAAAAAAACAAACAAGGTAATCTGGTAGGTGAGATTGAAATACCAATGCCTGTCGGAATTGTAGGCGGAATAGTAAACGTGCATCCAATGATTAAGATTTGCACAAAGATTCTTGGTGTAAAATCAGCAAAGGAATTGGGGTGTGTCATTGGGGCGGTTGGCCTTGCTCAAAACTTTAGCGCAATAAGAGCCCTTGCCTCAGAGGGAATACAGAAAGGTCACATGAAACTTCATGCAAAAAATATAGCAATAAGCGTCGGTGTGCCAAAAAGCAATATGAATAAGGTAGTAACAAGTATGGTAAAAGAGGGTAACGTATCAGTTACCAGAGCCAAAGAAATCCTCAAGGAACTAAGCGACTAGATATATATCCAAAAGGCTTGGTAGGACTACGTTGGCCAAGGTAAAATTTGCAGTACCAAAAGGTAGTATTGAAGAATCTACATTTAAGATATTAGAGAAATCTTGGACTAGGGTAGTTCGAAGAGACAGAACATATCGAATAATGTTAGACGACCCAGAGATTTCAGTTAAGATGTTACGTCCGCAAGAGATTCCAAATTTGGTAAGCGACGGACTGTATGATGTTGGAATAACCGGCAGAGACTGGGTTAACGAAACAAAATCTGACGTGGAAGTTCTTCTTGATTTGGAATATGGAAGAATAAAACTTGTGATTGCAATCCCAGATTCCTACAATTTCAAATCTCTTGATGAAATGATACTTGTCTATGCAAAGAAGAAGAAAATTCTCAGAATTTCTTCAGAATATCTCACAACCGCCGCTAAATTTATCACACAATGTAAAAACTACAAGAAACTTTACGGCTCAAAGCAACCTCTAATTGTCACACCTTGGCTAAGATTGGGTTCCAACAAGAATGTGCAGATATTTCTTTCCTTTGGGGCAACAGAGGCAAAACCACCAGAGGATGTAGATGCTATAATGGATGTAACAGAGACAGGTACCACACTTACACAGAATCAACTGAAAATAGTAGATACAGTAATGGAATCAACTGCTGTCTTGATCGCAAACAAGGTATCACTTAAGGACAAGGTTAAGCGCGAAAAGATCTATGACATTGTAACCATGTTACATGGTGCAGTTGAAGGTAAGAAACACTTGCACATATTCCTAAACGTAAAGGAAGAAAACATACGAAAATTACTTGACGAACTACCATCTCTTAAACGTCCTACCATAAGTCCACTAAGCGAGAAGGGCTGGTATGGCATAAATACCGTGATTCCAAAATCGGAATTTCACAAACTAATCCCAAAATTAAGGAAGATAGCCCAAGGCTTAGTTGTACACGAACCAAAGCAGATTCTTGCACTTGAGGAGATAAAGCGTGACGAGGAAAATTGATGAGAATCATAACTGTTCAAAACATAGATTCTATCATAGAATCTCTGAGGCCTCAGCCTAATAGAGAGCTACAGAAGAAAGTAGTCTCTATCATTTCAGATGTAAAAAGAAGAAAGGATAAGGCATTACGAGACTATGAAAGAAGATTTAGCAAGGTAACCTTGAAATCATTTCGAGTAACTCAAGCTGAGATAAAAACTGCTTACAAACAAGTCTCAAGAGATCAGGTTGAAGCAATAAAACTTGCAAAGAAGAGACTTGAAAGATCCGAGTATGTAATAAAGAAACAACTGCAAAATGTCTCAATCTTGGCTGATGGAATCAAGATAAACAAAATCTTTTCCCCTCTGGATAGCATAGCATGCTATATTCCAGGTGGCAAGGCGCGATACCCGAGCACTGTGATAATGTCTGTCATACCAGCCAAAGTAGCAGGAGTAAGAAAAATAGTAGCGGTATCTCCCGCAGATCAAAAAGGCAAGATTGATCCTCTCACACTTGTAGCAGCTGATATCTGTGGCGTAAATGAGTTTTACAAAATAGGTGGAGCTCAGGCAATAGCATCACTTGCGTATGGTACCCAATCAATCCCAAAAGTAGACAAGATAGTTGGTCCTGGAGGAATGTTTGTGACACTAGCAAAATCTCTTCTTAGTGATATTGTCTCAATAGATATGATTGCAGGCCCCACAGAACTCGCGATAATTGCTGATTTGTCAGCAGATCCTAATTACGTTGCAGCTGATCTGATCTCACAAGCAGAGCATAGTGTTGACACAATGTGTTGTCTTATAACAAATTCTAGCTCACTAAAAGATCAAGTAATAAAATCTCTCAAACAAAGAATTAATTTCATATCAAGATCTAGCATAGTCAAAGAGAGTCTTCAAAATAATGGATTTATTGCTATCTGTAAAACTGAGACTCAGATGATAGACCTTGCAAACAAACTTGCTCCGGAACACTTGGAGATTATAACTAGAGGCTCGCAGAAGATGGCTAAAAAAATAAATTCTGCAGGTCTTGTACTTGTGGGGCCTAACACTCCGTCTTCTGCAAGTGATTATCTACTGGGTTCTAACCACATTCTACCAACTAATGGATTTGGAAAGACAAGAGGATCTTTTGGGGTACTAGATTGTTTGAAGCTGCAGACTAGAATTGAATCGTCCAAGATGTCGCTTGAGAAGATCTCAAAATATATGAAGGCCTTTACTGACGCAGAAGGACTCCCAAATCACCATGAGGCAGTAAGGAGTAGATTATGAGAAAAAGTTGGTATGAAAAAAAGATAGAAAACCTATCCAAGCTTAGCGGATACAAAAAACCAGTCAAATATTCAAATGTAATCAAGCTTGACTCTAATGAAAATTACGCAGTTGACTCTTCCTTCTTTCAAGATGTGATGAACCAAATCCAAGAAAAAATGGATGTACGAGAATACCCACTCGGAGGAGTAGATAGGCTGATTGTAGCACTCTCAAACTATATAAAAATGCCAAAGGAAATGATAGGTGTTGGTAACGGTTCAGACCAAATAATTGACCTACTTCTTGGAAATCTGGCCTCAAAGGAGACTAGGATTTTGACATCTGACCCAACTTTTGGCTTTTTTGAAGAAAGATGTAAACTGTATGCTATTCCAACCAAGAAGATTCAATTTAACGAAGAAATGAATCTGCGCCTTGAAGATTTTATTACAAATTCCAAAAAGGCTGATATCTTATATCTAGATTCTCCAAATAACCCAACTGGATTTCAGTTTCAAAGAAAACAACTTGAAAAACTGATCCAGTCATTTAACGGACTTGTAATCATAGACGAGGCATATGTCGAATTTGCAGGCTATTCTATTGCTAACATGACAAAAAAGATGAATAATCTAATTGTATTAAGAACACTCTCAAAATCATTTGGGCTTGCAGGACTACGAATTGGTTATTTTCTAGCTAACAAAAAAACTATAGATGCATTTTCTCGAGTTATTCAGTATCCATATCCGCTTAACACCATTGCAATAGAAGCAGGAATTCTGGCCTTAAAACGCTCAAAATATTTTGTAGATGTAGCAGATTTTGTGAAAAAGGAACGTACTCGCATAATTGAGAAACTTAGAGAGATGAAGGTTTTCAAGGTATTTGACTCTGAGGCAAATTTTGTTTTATTTGCAGCAGATGGCGCAAGTCAGCGGATTCACAAGGCACTCATAGAGCAAGGTATAGTGATAAAGAATTTGGGAAAAGTAGGCAAACATGATGGTTGCCTCAGAGTTACTGTTGGTACTCAAGAGATGAATTCAAGATTTCTTACTGCAATACGTGATTTGCTGAATTGACCCTAAAAAAAATAGATAATGGCATCTATGTAGATGCACAAAAAACAGATAAGATCGAAAATTTAGATGCGGTAATATTTGACTGCGATGGAGTATTAATTGATGTTTCAAATTCATATGATCTTGCAATAAAAAAACAGTAGATTTTGTGGCAAATAAAATTGCCTCAATAAATAAATCGTCGTTAGTCACAACAGAAATGATAGACAGTTTTAAAAAAACAGGTGGTTTTAATGACGAAGTTAATGTA
>JASHNR010000057.1 GCA_030041535.1 Nitrosopumilaceae archaeon
AAAGACAAGGACTGTTGGAAAGGCTACAATGTACAAGCTGAAGCTGGACTCTAAGCAGGGTTTCTACATTGACAAGCTTGTGTTTGAGATTGCAACCAAAAAGGCTCTTGAATCTTCAGAGACTGGCAAAAAGGCCTCAAAGATGGCTGCAAGATAGGTTTTGCCCCTGGGAAGACGACTAATTGTGAGTCCTGTAGAACTCAAATATTGCCACGATTAATTTTGTCTAGTTTTTGATTAAAAACCTACAATAACTCAAGAAACTCGTTTTTTGTCAGGCCACAGTCTGATATGATTTGTAATAACAATCCCTTTCCTAGTTCGTTTTTTCTTGGAACTGATGTCCACAGGCCTTGGCCATTCTCGATTATAACGTGACTCCCAGACTGCCTTGTGGGATAAAATCCCCTTTTTCTTAATGCTTTTAGAACCTCTTTCCAGCCTATAACAGGAAGACTCAAACTGAAACAGTTACCAGTTTAGATGCAGAGCTCTTCTTTTTGCTTTCAAGATATGATTTGCAAAGTTTTATCGCTTGTTTGGTATCCTGTATGGCTTCGGCCTTGGTATTTCCCTGTCCTCGTGCTTGAGGAATTTCAAGGCAGTATCCCACGTAAAACTTGCCGTCTTTTTTTATCAGTATGTTATAGTCTTGTCGTTGTGCCATGACGTGATTAATGGTTATTTGGTATATAAAATTAGGTAAATGAGATTTTCATCTTTCCAGTACGAGTCCGGGGGGACTAGGGTACCATCGTGGTCGTATTTCTGGGCCCACTTGTATAGAAAACTGAAATTTTGTTTTGATTTGTTGGAATAATTTTAATTTCGAAAATGATATCGTTATCATTAAATTTTCAATGTGCTACGGTGTTGAACTAAAATTGCAATACACATCAAAGGTATTGAAAAACTAAATAACCCAAATAAATTTCTCAAGGAAAAAGGAGATATTTTTGATAGAGCTCCAGGTTACAAGTTATATGTATTAGATTAAATTGCGAAGTTCAGGTGCTGGTATGTTGCAATGGGATCTGCAGTTTTATTGGTTTGGGGGCTTGAAGCCTAGTCAACAATTACCTCTCCAGTCATCCATGGATTGATCATACAAAAGTAATGATAGGTACCTGGATTCTTGAAGGTAAAACCGAAATCTTTGCCAGGTTTTATAAGACCGCTATCAAACACAGCTCCCGTCTGATTATCTAATGGATTTCCGCTTGTTACGGTGTGGCTTACTTGATCAGTATTTATCCATATAACTTCTGTACCTACCTTCACGTTGATTATGCTAGGCTCAAAACAGATTTTTGCAGACACACAAGATTGACTAGAACCTGCTCCTTGGGTAATGGTTACACTTGATGTTTCTTGAGCAAGAACAGGAAAAATCGTAACTGAAGATAACGAAATCAAAACTATTAACAAGGTGTACCCAGATTTCTTGGTCATTATAATAACATAGGTTCTCAAAATATAAAAAACCAAAATAAGTTCTCAGTTGAATTTATAATTTTCGTTAGTATTATAATTGTAATTTTCAAAAGTGAAAAAACCAACTTACTATTACATTCAGGCTACATTTTTTGTACCAAATAATTGATCAGAGATTGTGAGAATACATGATTGGTTTATCTTCTCTTGCCCATCCTCATCTTCATAGGACTGTTAGCTGGTGCAATTGTATTCATTGCACGGTACATATATAGAAAAAAAATAGTCAGAAAAATTATAATAGAAAATATGCTGTACTTGAAAGATTTTCTAGAATAAAAATCAGGCAAAGATGGCAAACACTGGATGAAATATCACATAATAATGGAGCCCGTAAGAAATTACGAAAAGGAATATAGTATCAAGATACTGTTACTAGCGGACGACAAACAGGTTTGAGACCTGTAGGACTAGTGTACCATCATGGTTGTAATTCTGGGCCCACTCGTATAGAAAACGCAAAATTCATTCTGATTTATTGGAGAAATTTTATTTTTGAAAAAGGTTAGAACTAGTCGTCATGAGCGAGATCATCTAAAAGTTTAGAGTATTTCTCAATAAGTTCATCGTTGATTTTCTTATCTTTAGGGCTCACGTTTTCTCATTCTTTCCGAAATATAAAAAGAGAGCTGTTCCATGGCTTCTTGGTTCAAGGTTAGCAGTTGGTTCTTGATTTTTCTTAACATCGATCGTAATTCCGAATTCACCTCTTCTGGATCAATATCTGAATCATATCCATTATCACGTAGAAATTTACCTGCAGCGATAATTCCAGTTCTCCTATTGCCATCCATGAATGGTTGTTTCAAAGTGATTACCCCTATGATATGAGTGGCTATTTCAAGTAAATCTTGTTCTTTATTTCCAGAATTTCCAACATTATCTATCATGCGAATCACTTCATCTAGAATCTTACAAGTACTAGATAACACTGTCCTAATTTGATTCTCTAAATTAATGGTAAGCAGGTCATCACAGACCTGAATCTGTTATTTTATCCGGTATACACACAATGTGTTTTTGTGTGATTATGAAAATTACTAGTTAAAAAATAATTTACCGAAAGTCTTGATAAATACTAGAAATAAGAGAAATTTATGATGCATTTTGAGGAACTTGATACAGATACACGAAGATGGATGTTAGATGAATTCAATGCAGAGCAGAATCAAAAACATCATTTTGAACCAGCCGAGCTAAATTATAGCGGTCGGATAGCATTTCCAGATCTCATGAGACAAGCCATTGAACATGGTAACATTGCCTCATTGGCGGCATCTCTTTTAGATGCCTCTTACTGGAACCCAACAAAAATGTATTACAGGCAAGGAAAGCCTATGACACAAAGAATAGACCCTATAACATCAGCGCAAGGGCTGGCGCATTCTGAATTTACCACATGGTATACAAGAGGCATGGCTAGAAAGCTTATAGAGGAAGGAATAACCCGATGCCAGGTGTACAGAGCAGATCCTGCAGTTCCACCAAAATGCGAATGTGCTAGTTTAGAAGAAAATACCGTTTCGGTAGATGAGGTATATGGTGGTCACAGGGCAAAATATTTTCCTATTCCAAATCAAATGGCATTTTCAATTCCATCAAGCCCGTTTTGCCATCACACCATTAGACGGCTAAGATTATGATTTTCTCAACATGAGTTTAGAAAAATCAAACGCGGTATTACTTTTTGCTCTTGTGGTTTTGTTTTGAAATATCCTCGCTAATGAGGTGAGAAGTGCGTGGAGGATCTTTTCCTATATGAAATGATCTGGCATACTCTTCAATGGCTAGATCTGCCTTTGTGATTCGTTCATGCTGGCGCAAATGTTCAGTCCAGGATTCTGAGGTAAACATCATAACATAACGGCTTGGATTTTCAACATCATGAAACAGTTCCCAATTGATTGCACCATCACGCAACATTATAGAACGTACACGATGCATCGCAGATTCAAATTCAGGGGAGCGTGCGGGATCAATCTCAAACTCCATCTCTACTAACACAGACCCCCCATCGTGATCATCAATGTCAATCACGGTCCGAGGCATAGCCCAATGCATTGACGGAGTAAGATCTGCGTCGGAGAGCGGCTTTAGCTTGTAACGAGTTGAGGTGACAAGACCAACTACTAGCCCAATTGCTGCAGCAAGTAATGCAGTTTGAATTCCCCAGATTTCTGCGACAATTCCCCATACTATACTGCCAAAGGCTACCCCACCCCAATACATCATCTGGTGAACTGAAACTACCCGCGTTCTTACCCATGATGCTACAGAATTGTATGCAACAAAGTTCAAGCTTGATGATATAATAATCAAAGCAGTTCCAACTGCAAATATTCCAATAAACAAAGTAATAGCACCATGCTGGATTGATATGACAGCCATTGCAATTGCATACAAAATTGTCGCACCAGCTACGCGCTTTTCTATTGACAAATTCTTTATCCGTGGCACTATCAGCAAACCGCTGATCAATCCACCTATGCCAAACGCGCCCACCAAGATTCCAAAAAGAATAGAGTTTGAGCTTGCCTCGTTACGAGCTAATAGCGGCAAGAGCGATATCACCGCACTTCCACAAATTGTTAATGCAAAGTCTCTGACCAATAGTGCACGCACATGCAATGAATGACGCATATACTGCAATCCCGTACGAATTGCCCCGATTACTTGTTCGGGAGGAAGAAGTTTGCGCTCAGATGGTTTGTGCCATCTATGAAGAAAGATGATGATTCCAACAAAGGAAAGCGCATTTAGCGCAAATACTGCCCATGGTCCTGCTGCTGCAACTACCAGTCCACCAAGAAGTGGGCCCACTGCAAATCCTATGTAAATTGCCACGCTAAACAAAGTCATTGCAGCAAGGGCGTGTTTCTTGGGTACAATCTCAGTTTGAACTACTACATTTACAGGTAAGCTCATTGCGTTACCCAGACCAAGCAACAAAGTAAACACAACAAGAATTGAAGATGTTGTCAGGCCTCCAAGTGTGAGGACACTCAAGATAGCAGCTACTGCAAGTGAAAAGTATTGTGTGACAAGGAAGAGCTTGCGTCTGTCAACAATATCTGCAAGGGCACCTGCCGGAAGTGCAAGCAGAAATATCGACAGGCTTGTCACCATTTGTAAAAGTGCTACAACAAAAGGAGAAGGGACAAGCGATGTCATCAGCCAGCCAGACCCAACAGTCTGCATCGAGGCACCTATGTCTGTCACAAACATTGTAACCCATAGAAATCTATACAGGGTATTTTTTAGCGGACTCTCTGACGAAGAATTTGTGTTACTCATATGATATCATACGCATATAATATTTCGCTAATCAAATGTATAAATCAGTTCATTTCAATTTTTTTATTTTCCAAAAATACTTGATCTTGGTTTGCCATTAACTTACCACAATCTCACTTACTTGCAAAACGGTTACTTTTCAATTTATATACTTACCTTTCTATACTAGCTATAAGAAAGTAATATGGAATGCGAGTCAGGAACGTGTGATACCGAAGAACATGCAACGTGTTCATGTAATTGCTCTGAAATGGAATGCAATGACTGCGGTTGTGGAACAGCTGATCCTGTAAAAATGTCAA
>JASHNR010000058.1 GCA_030041535.1 Nitrosopumilaceae archaeon
CCGAACTTTTTTATCGGCTATGGTTATTGTAATTTAAAGTGAAGCAAGTAAAAAAAACTGAGAACAACAAGGGATCAACCAAAGATAATACAGCCGATGTTCTCAAGAAGATGAGCTCAATTTCTGAGGCAACCAAGGTTTTGGCGTCAGAAGTGAAGACAATGTCTAAAATTTTCACTGAGAATCAGAAAATACTAATTTCATTAAAAAGTATGATAGATGGAGTTAATTCTTCACTAGATCAGATTCAAAAAAGTTCAAGACAGATAACCATCATTGAAGAAGATACACAGAGACTCTTCCATGGAATGAATCAGGTAAAAGCACATTCAAACCTTATAGAGAAAATCAATGATCAGATAAATCGCCTTCAGGATCAGGTTAACAAAATTCATCAAAAACAAGAGAGCATTCCTGATACCGGTAAGCTCATGCAGAATTTAGCAGACAATCTAGACTCTATTAGAAATAATACCAAGATGATAATGCATGTATCAGAAAAGACAGAGAAGATACGTGAAGAAATAAAGAATGTGACAAGCAGGGCAGAGTCATTATCAAACATTGGTTCTGAAATTGAGGAGGTAAAAAAGAGCACAAAGGAAATCTCCGAAAAAACTGGAAAAATGGCACACCTTGAAGAGAGCATATCAAATATCAAAACTGAAATTAATAGAATTGTCACAAAGACAGAGCCAATCTTTGGTCTTGATTCTCAGATTAGAAATGTTAGTACAGAGATTAACTCATTGATAAAAAAAACGGATTCTCTGGATATGCTAGGTAATGACATTAGAAACGTAAACGCCGAATTTAGTAATTTCAAGGACAATGTACTAGGCAAAACAAAGGATCTGGAAGAGAAAATGTCAGACTTTGCAGAACTGCTCAATAGAAACTCATCGTCCATATCAGAATTCAATAAAAAGACATACGAGATTTCTCAGCAATTAAATGAGATTAGAGATGTAACCCACAAGACCTCGCAGAGCGCCTCAAGCGAAGTTATGGGATTGCTACGCCTTTCTGAGTTTCAGTCCAATATACGCATGAGATCAGAATCAAAATATGGCACGTTAGAGGACATACAAAAAATGGTATCTCAAACTGTAGACATGGTAAATCTATTTGACAGGCTCTCTATTGAGGTTGAATCAAAGATGTCACTTCCTCTTGAAGTAAAACAATGGAGCATATCGAAGATCATGGATTGTTCTGACAGGTGGGAAATTAGATTCACGGATGTCTTTAGACTTTTGATAAGTGAGCTAGGAGCTGATCTGGTCAAGGAGTCAATTAGAATGGAACAAATTCGCGATCTATTTGGAATTAGAGCAGTTGATGAAGTAAGACACGAGCTAAATATTTCCTAGGCCTCTTCCAAGTCGTAGGTTCGTAAACGTTCTCTTTTTCTCTTCAACATTGCAAATATTCCAATTATCACAGCTACCCATATGCAACCAAACAAAATATTGGATATACTCACATACATGTATGGTGTGGCATCAAGTAGGTTGAATGTAATTGTCGTGGCCTGTGCATGAATGTTTAGCATTCCGGCATGAAATGCGGCACTATCAGGAGATGTGCTTCCAACCTTATCTACTGTTCCTAACATAGTCTGCAGATCTCCTTGCATTAATCCAAAGTCTGTGTCTTCGGTAGGAAATATCCATACAGGATTTCCTGATTTTGGTAGAAGCATCATTACGTTTTTCAGCTCATTGTGGATGGTTTGTGGATCGGATGTAGCCTGAACTCTTGATAAAAGCCCTCTAGCTTGGTCAAGTGGGTATATTGTGGTACTATACTCCTCAAAAGCCATGATTACGCCTAAGGCTATGAGTCCCATAATTCCGCTCATTGCAAGCTTGTAGTATGTATTTGCCATCCTTTGAGTACCTGATGTAACAGGTATATTTCTTGATTTGCCTTTTTTAAATGTTGAATGCGATATGCTAAGATATGCAATGTAAAAGAACCCTACAACTTGAACTCCTAGTATTGGAGCAAAAATTGGATTGTTTGAAAAGATGGCAACAAATATTCCTATGATTCCATATACGCCAAAGAATATCTCAAGCAGTGTAGTTTTTGTAAAAGGTAGCGCATAGGCTTTGTCCCTCCAATCATCATTCTTATTTACTATTCCAAACTTTGGAGTACGCAAAAATTCATTCTTCTTTCCAAATAATGCGTCAAAGACAGCTACAGTATTATTCACTGCCATACCAGAAGAATAAAAGATCGCATAGAAATAGGATAGTACTTTTGACTTCCAACTTGCATGATACAGATCGCGAATTATCATGACGTACGCAAGCGGGCCCGTAGCAAGATATATCATTATTGTAATAGTTGGTAGTCCACTTACTAGGTATAGATTGATTTTTGAGGCTAGCAATACTGGAAGAATTAAGAATTGTATCAGCATTAATGGAAATGATATATGCCTTGTAAGTTGAACAAAGGCTTGGATTTTTGTCTCAATTGGAATTCTCTTTATTACAACATCGCCCAGTAATTTTATGGCACATTGAATTGACCCCTTTGCCCATCTAAATTGTTGTCTCTTTGCTGCATTCATCTGCACAGGGAGCTCCGCATCTACTACAATATCAGGTATGAATACACATTTCCAGCCTTTCATCTGAGCTCGATAACTAAGATCTAGATCTTCTACTAGTGTTGCAGTATGCCACCCCCCAGAGTCTTCAATGCATTCTCTTCTCCACACACCAGCCGTACCATTGAAATTCATAAATAGATGTGAATTGCTTTTTGCCTTTTGTTCTATGAGAAAATGAAAATCCAAGCTTAGCGCCTGAGCCATAGTTAAAGCAGAATAGTTTTCATTAACATGACCCCACCTACATTGCACCAGACCTATCTCTGGCTTGCAAAAATACGAGAGTGCTTTTTTTAGAAACCATGAAGGCGGAATAAAATCAGCATCAAAGATAGCAACAAAGTCTCCCGTTGTAAAGCTCATTGCGTGACGGAGTGCTCCTGCCTTGTACCCTTTTCGATTTCCTCTCCTTACATGAGTTATATCGAATCCTTTCTTTTTGTAATCATCCACTAGATCTTCTAGAATATCAAATGTGTCATCATCAGAATCATCCAGCACCTGAATACACAGCTTCTCTTTTGGGTAATCTTGTTCACAGACGGCATTTACTAGTCTAGCTGCAACATATTTTTCATTATAAATCGGAAGCTGGATTGTAACGGTGGGGGTTTCTTTTAGCTCAATAGATTTTATTTTCTTTTTTTGTCTTGCCAAGAAAACTAAGTAATAAAAATTACAGGTGTATAGAGTTATTACAAGAGCTATTCCGACGAACAGATTCCATAGGAATTGTGTTAAAGGAGTTGGCAGAGTATGTATCAGCATTTGGAGTCTTTCAACTCACAAGTCCTTATAGCCTTACCGTTGTTTCACTAGCCCTTCTTTGAGATCTTGATTGCTTGAACAGGACAAACATTCTCGCATGCTAGGCAGAATATGCAATCTGGTTCTCTTGCCATAAGGGGTTTCTTTTCAGATGAGATGTTCCCTGGGAAATCAGCCCATTCGTAGACCTTGACAGGACAAGCATCAATACACGCACCGTCCCCTATACAGACGTCAAAATCTACTGAGACAAACTCACCCCATATACCTAACACTTCGTTTCCTTTTCGGGGCCCGAAGATCTTGATCTTATTGCTGCTGGATGGAGCAGTAAACGTTTCAGTTACTTTGAGCTTTGACTTGAATTCAACATCTATTGGGCCCTGTTTTACTCCAGATGGAGTTTCGACTTCAGCTGGTTTGGCCTCTTGTCCAGGCGGAGGTGCAGCTGGTTTTGGTTTTGGCTTGGCATTTGGAACTATCTGTGCCAGCGGTGTCATTTCTTCCAGTTCTTTTATAGCAATCTCCGGCTCTACTTGTTTAGTTTTCACAATATGTTCAACCATCCTGTCAGCAAGAATGCTATTACGCAATATGGTATCAATCATCATCTTGGCATTTGTATCAGCCTTTCTTCGATAATCTTTGACCCATAGGCCGTCACCGTATTTCTCAATTGGATATATTTGGTATATCATATCAACTACCTCTCCGGTTATAACTTCAACTTGAACTTCAAGCTCGATCTGTTTGTAGCCTCGCTCATCCGGATCTGGCATATTCTCCTCTTTCCAGCGATATGTCGCATAAATTCTGTCAGCGAATTGATCCATGACAAAAATTTTCTTAAAACCGCTAACAATAGAATCTATTTCATACTTGTCTTCCAATTTTACAGGCAGACGATAAAGGCCCAGTTTATAGCTGTGTAGTGGATAAATCCCTCTCTTTGTAGTGGCAGACTGAACCGAATATACCTTATCTTTTAGAAGAAGAGACACGTCATTATTATTAGAAAAAGTCCTTAAAAACTCTTCTCAGTAGTCTGGACAGGTTTCTTCACGGATCTTTCTGTATCTTTCTTCCATCTCTTTGGCATGCTCTAATACCTCCTCAAGAGTATATTTGTCCTTAGGAAAGAACCACCGTATGCCCACTTTGTGTCCGATGCCATCCATATCATAGATCATCCCTTTTTCTGAAATTACATTGTATTTTTCATCTATTGATTGTTCTTGCACTGTAAGACCTCGCTTGGTTTTGTCTTCCATGATGAGATCAGTAGAACCATTCCTTATGGCATAGAATATTCCTTTGTTTAATACAGGGAGTTCCTGATCTGACTCATTATTTTTCAATTGGGTTTCCAATCATATTACCCCATTCAGTCCAAGAGCCATCATAGTTCCTAACTTGCGGGTATCCCAATAGATACTTTAGGACAAACCATGAATGAGATGATCTCTCCCCTATTCTACAGTAGCAAATCACATCTTTATCTGGTGTAACTCCTTTAGGTTCATAATTCTTCTTTAATTCATCAACAGCTTTGAAAGTACCATCAGTATCATTTACAGCAGTAGCCCACGGAATATTGTGTGCACTTGGAATGTGACCTCCCCTCTGAGCATGTTCCATCGGATATTCTGGAGGAGCTGTAATCTCTCCTGAGAATTCTTTTGGAGAGCGTACGTCAACAAGAACGGTGTCTGTTTTGTCAAGGGCTCGTCTCACATCAAACAAATAAGCTCTCATTCCTTCATTAGGTGGTTTTGATACATATTTTGTTTTTTGAATCTGCGGTTCTTCTTTTGTATATGACCTCTTCTCCATTTCCCATTTTTTCCTGCCGCCATTCATGATCTTTATTTTTTCGTGCCCATAATACTTGAATATCCAAAAAACAAAAGCTGCAAACCAGTTGTTGAAATCACCATAGAGAATCACTTCTGAATCAGATGTGATTCCATTTCTTGACATTAATTCTTCGAATTGTGATTTGTTAACTATGTCTCGCGTAACAGGATCGTTGATGTCTCTTTTCCACCAAATTAAACTGGCATTTTGAATGTGTCCCTGCCTGTAGGCATTTTCTGGATCATAGTCAACTTCAACAATCTTAATTGAGTTATTACCTAGATTTTTTGCCACTGTCTCAGTATCTGTTAAAACCTCAGGATGTGCATAACTCATAGTATCTTTCTAATCAAGTTACAGACGAGGGCCTTAATATTTTATACTCATCATATGCTTTTTAAGCAAAATTAGAATAGTATTCTTGATTGGATCTCAATAATGTAGCCGTTGTCAGTAAAGTCGGTTCAAAGGAAGCAGAAGATGCGGCAAAGAAAGTAGTTAAGAAATTACTTGGAAGAAAAATCAGAGTACATACCGTTTCTCCAGTTCAAGTTGAGGGAGCTAAGAAAGTAGATGAATTAGAAGACCTCAAAACGGCAAAGCTTGATCTTACAATTACACTTGGCGGTGATGGTACCACCCTACGCACCTTTAGATACTTAGAAAATGAGACTCCAAATTTGGCCATCAATGTTGGAGGCAATAGAGGAATTTTATCAGAAATAACTATGCCAGAAATTGATACTGCAATAGAGCAGATAATATCTGGCAATATACTTCTTGATAAAAGAATTCGAGTCGTTGCCTCTTGTGCAGGCCAAGAATTTCCTCCTGCACTAAATGAGATATACATTAACAGACAAAATCTAACCAAGACCTCACTTTTTGAGATAAGATTCCAAAATGATACTGTCACACAAAAAATGGACGGTGTGATAATTGCTACTCCAAGTGGTTCAACTGGACATTCATATTCTTTAGGAGGCCCAATTCTGCATGAAAGTTTGGGCGTTCTGATAATAACTCCAGTGGCACCAGTCAACAAATTGCCATCCATAGTAGTACCTGATGAAAAAATTGAGATAATAAGCAGTCATGATTCTAACATAATCATGGATGCTCAGGTAATCAAGACTGCAAGATTTGATGAAGTCATCACAGTTAGAAAATACAAAAAACATGCAGTATTTGTAAGACTCAAGAAAAGAGGTCTAAGACAGATGAGCAAGCTTGGCTTTTAGGGTTTTAGATGCTACCTCTTTTTATGCAGGTATACCATTTGCATCACAAAATATCAGCTATACCACACCGCTAGTTTTTGAAGAAGTCAAGCATATCAAAAAGAATCAGGGTGCAATAACAGTTCTAATCGAATCAAACAGACTAAAAATTGTTGAACCCGAAAGAGAATTTACCGAAATGGTACTCAGAAAGGCAGAAGAAACTGGCGATCATCAGCATCTTTCCAAAGAAGATGTTTCCGTTATTGCATTATGTTTGCAGCTGGAAGGAGAATTGATTACAGATGATTTTGCTGTTTCAAATGTAGCAAAGCATATGAATTTGAAAGTTGTACCAATTATGACAAAAGGTGCAGACAGGATAAGTTGGGTTTATTTTTGTCCTGGTTGCAAATCAAGTTTTTCTAAAGCTTCTATTTGTCCAATATGCGGAAGCAAGACAAGACGCAAGTCATCCAAGCGGTAGTCTTCGTCCTATCCAGTCAGCTAGTGAACCATCGTACAGCCTGACGTTTTCATAACCGGCAATCTTAAGCTGGGTGAATACATTTGCCGCCCTATGACCAAGTGCACAATAACACACAAGTTCTTTGTCTTTTGGAATTTTTTGCGCCTCGAATATCTTTACGAGTTCGTCTTTCTCCTTGAAAAGAGAGCCCTTTTCTCCCACTCCGTCTGTAAAAGGAAAAAGAACAGAGTTTGGTATCTTGCCTCCCATATACTCTTGTGGGGATCTAGCATCAATGATAAAAGCCGAATCGATTCTTTTTTGAAGCTCTTCTGCCCCTATTCTAATAGCAGAATTTACTTTTGGCACGAAAATAGCAGGATTTGGTTTATAGACCTCCTTTGTGATTGCAAGCCCTTTTTGGTACCAACTTCTAATTCCAATGTCAAGGATCTTTGTTTTTTCATGTCCATAGTATAACAAAGTCCAAGATATCCTAGCTGCAGACGGGTCCATGTAATCGCCATATATTATTACGGTCTTTGTCTCATCAATTCCAAGAGAACTAAACAGGCTTGCAGCGTTTTCAGGCTCTAGAACAAGATTTGCGCCAGAATCAGTGGCCTTGATTACTTTATCCACTCCAAGAGGTTGCGACCGCGGTATGTGTCCATATGAATAGGCAACACTCCCTCTAGAATCTAGTATGATAAGATCTGGGTCATTGTAATGCTCGGCCAGCCAAGAATGAGAAACTATCATTTAGTTGTTAAAGTCAAGCGACAGTATTTTATTGTATGTCAAATATCATGTAAAGTTTTCTGACCAATTTTTTTGTCATTTTTTATTTCTGCATCAAGTAGATTTCGTATCTTTCGTGCACGTGATTCACCCATTCCTTCTATTTTTGAAAGTTCTGCAATGGATGCGCTAAAGGAGTTACTTGGAGACCCAAATCTTTCCAACATTCTTGATGCAAGCTTTTCACCTACACCCGGTAAGCTGCATAAAACAGACAATTGCTGATGATGCATGTTTCCTGACTTTCTTATCTTCTTAAGGAATGGACCTTTTGTCTTGTCTTGTCTTGCACACATTGCAACTAACAATTTGGCAGTATTTGACGCATTTGGCGTTGGCAAAACTGGTATCTTGAAATCTAATGCTACAGAGGAAATTGCACCATAGAAGACTAGTGGGTTTTCGGCAATTTGGTTTATTTCGTCAATGTCGCCCTCTATAATGATTGCAGGATGCTCAAAATGTTCCTTTAGCCTGTTACATTGGTCAAACAATCTTCCATCAAAAACAGACGAAATAAAATCATGAATGCTTTTTCTTTCAACCACTGTTTCAGAGGCAACAATGTAATCGCCTATTGGAAGATTTTTCATCTCAACCTTTACTCCAATTTCTTTTAAAAGATCAGGAATGCCGCTCTTTTTTTCTCGTTCATCAATTACCATTCGCATATCTTCTATCTTCATTGAACCGCTGAAATTCAGTTAGTATTTTATTTAGGAGTATCTGTCTTTGGTCCAGTCTGAGCTGCAGGTCCATGCAACATTTCTCGGATTTTTGTTTCCGATTCTTTGAGATTTTCCTTAAGTCTGGCTTCTTGCTTTGTCAGTACAGTTATACGAGTATTTGCAAGTTCTTTTTTTTCCTCAAGTTCTGAAATTAGAAGTGGTTTTGTTGATTTTACAAGAATCGAACCTGCTGCCTTGTACACGGCGTCATTATCGCCTGTTTTCTTCAATGTCTCAAGAGCTCTTTCCGTTTCATGTTGTTCTGCCTCAAGATGTTGCTTTTGGGCCATGATTGATTGAAGGTTTTGTTGTAACTGTTGTAATCTGCCTACTTGTTCCTGTAACCAAGGTGGAATTTGTTCTCCTGAGGACATGTTTGTTCCAGTAGTTGTTTTGCTTATATTTTTACCGATTCTATTGCGTCGTTACTTGTTTGAACCAGACGTAATGTGGAATTCAAGTTAGCGCGAAGATGTGCAAGTTCCGGAGTATCAATTAGAATTGTTATTTCCTTGTCAAGTAACATCTTTGTCTGAGTAGGGTTCTCATCATAAAACTTGTTATCAGTTTCTAAAGACTTGAAAATTGCCTTGTTTTTTTTACCAGCAAAAATTTGGATTTTAGCACTAAAGTTTGACGTCATAGGCCATGCCTGCTATTTTGAACCCGCATTTCTTGCATACCCATATACCAACTGCCTCTCTACCAAATTGAATTGAACCGCAGTCTGGACATCTTCTCTTAGACTTGAGGAGTCGATGTACTGCAGTAAACTTTTTGCGGGGTTTTAATCCATATTTTTGACCAAGGCCTTTTAACGAAGCTCCTTTACCTTTTGCCATACTACATCAACTGCTCTAGCTTCTTCCTTATTTTTGTTCCCACAGATAGTGCCATTTCTGAGCACTTGATAAGCTGATCAACTGAGAATCCATCTCCCCCACCCTTTTGTAGCGCACAAATGTTACCTGCAGAGTTTGTGGTTATAGTAATTCTTGCGTCCATGCATGTTTCTTCATCCTTGGTAGGATCCACAATCACGTAATCCCCTATTCTTGCCATAGTAACTGAAACTGGCAATGTCTTCACTGGAGGCTTGGATGTTACTCCTTCAACTAAGACTGGTGCTTCATCTTTAATTTCATATTTTGGAATAGTTGAGGAAAGGACTGCAGATGCTGAAGCATATGAACAGGCATCAAAAAGATTTCCATCCGCGTCAATAACACTACTATCAATGAATATTCCTACAACAGACTTGTTCTCAATTAAAACAAGTTGGTGCAGATCAATCATTTCAGTCTCTCGTATACCACGGTCTACAACTCTGGCAAGTTCAATTACTTCTTCATTTGGAGGTCCAGGCTCTACATGGGGATCCGCAAGTGGAAGAATTTCAGCAGTACAGATAAGAATTCCTTTGTCTCCTAGATCAGGAAACGGTTTGTCAGGTTGGACTTTAACTCCTGTAATGACTTCGGTATTTCCTAGTTTTACTCTAGCAGAACCATTTGCTTTTGGAATAATTCCTGTTTCTATGGTTAAAGGACGTTGTTCGTCAAGTGCTCTGCCATCCAATCTTTTTCCCTGCTTGAGCAAGTCCAAGATTTTATCTCGTTTTAATTGATCAATTATTACCGATTCCAATTTTATTGCACTCCACTTTCAAAGTATCTTTCAATAAGAGCTCTTCTTTGAACCTCATAGACCTGCCTGCAACCACCTATAGCTGTTTGCAAACATGTTTTGTATTCTTCAGATGTCAAGATTCCATCAAGTTGCATTAAAGTAACTTTCCCAGAATTTGGCATTATTGCAACAGGCATGTCTGCTTGTCCTTCTTGATCTTCTTCGTTGTTTACATCCAGAACTATTCTGTCAGCTACTTTACCTGCAGCACATGCAGATACCAAGTCCCTCATTGGTATACCTGTGTCTGCCAATGCAACTGCTGCAGCATCAAGAGCAGCACATCGAGAACCACCATCAGCTTGGAGAACCTCCACAAAGACATCGGTAACAGTCCTTGGAAAATCTTTCAAGATTAAGGCTGGTTGAAGTGCTTCCTTTAGTACTTTAGATATCTCAATTTCTCTTCGTGATGGAGCTGGATTTTTCCTCTCAGTTACAGAGAAAGGCGACATGTGATACCTACAACGCAAAATTCCAGTATCTTGATTAGCCATATGTTTTGGATGTACATCTCTTGGTCCAAAGACACCTGCGAGAATCTTATTTTTACCAAATTCAATATATGCAGATCCATCAGCATTCTTTAGAACACCAACTTTGATCGAAATATTTCTTAGTTGGTCTACTCTTCTCCCATCACATCTAATTCCATCTTCACTCATTAATTGTGTCATTATTTTCATCCTCTGGTATTCCTAGCATAGATTTGACTCTTTCAGTCAAGTTAGGCGTATGCGCTAGAGCATCCACCATTTTTACCGCCTCAATTGCCTTTAATAATCCCTCTGGATCCTCACATGATACCACGATCCATCCATTTTGACCTATTGTTATAATTGCCTTTGTTGCCATTTCTATAGATTGGATCATTGAGCCTCTCTTACCTATCAATCGAGGTACTTTACTTGGAGCTATCTCAATTAGTTCACCAGAATCAATTTTACCTAGATCTCTGTCTTGAACTGTCAAAAGTGGATCTCGTGATCTGTCAAAATTTGCTACTCTTGCAGCTACCAAGTCTCCAATGTTTAATCTTTGTTTTAATTCATCCTTGGTTGGAGAGTAGTCTCTGCCAAAAACATCCTGAGCTGGTAAAAAGCCTATAAAACAAGAATTAATGTCAAACTCCCAAGACAGTGGAGAAGTTCCAACTACTTTTCCTATTACCAAATCATTTGTTTTTGGCACATATACACCCGTTAGTGGAATTACTCTTACAGCATTCTCGAAAATTTCAGATATTCCTACACAAGTTGAAATTATTCTGTCACCCTCTTGGTATACATTTTGCTCCGGTCTTAATGGTCCTGTTACAATGACATCGCCTGGTATGACATATCTTCTTTTTATGTCCATCATTTCGCAACCTCAACAGAAGCAGTACCTTTGGTTACAGAACCCAGTCTATCAATCACGTTTGCTCTTGCCGCAGCCGGTATATCTAGTATTACTTTGAGAGATCCATTTGATTGCCATTCTTCCTTCCTCAAAGAACCAAATGACTTTAACACTGAATAAGATTGGGCCGCAAATTGTGCAGGTACAACAACTTCAAGCAACATATTTTCCGACTTGAGTGGAATAATTGATCGGAGTTGTTCAACGATTTCTTTGATTTGTTCATCTGTGCTTCTAAACGGATCAACTGAGACTCGAGCATCATCCATTGCTTGTTCTATTCTAAGTGGCGGGTGTGGAAGATGGGATCGTGGATCTACAAAGCTTTTTGCGATAGAATCTACAATTTGTTTACGTTTTTCTGTGACCATCTTTCGTCTCTGATCGGTAGTAAGATTAAGGTCACCTTTTTGCATTATAATTGTTGCAATAGAATTGGAGTCTGTAGTTTTGAATGCTTTCATCAACTTCTCCTCAGATGCCCTTGTTCCTTTGTTTGAATCCGAATATACTTCATCAGATACTAGAACGCCTGAAACTTCCTTTCTTTTGCCAAGTTTAAACTCAAGGGCCGGATCTGGTTTGACTATAATTTCGAACTTTTCGCCCTCTACAGACAACCTGACAACAGTGACTTTATCCATGACTGAGGTATCCATTCTCGGTATTTATCTATACAGAAAAACTCGCTAGATTTTTATTTGGAATTTCAGTCCCCATCCACAAGGTTTGACTTCTTTAGAGATAATTGAAGAAAATGAAAATAGAATTATTGTTAAATTAAAGGGAATACCTCTTCAATATGCCAATGCGCTCAGGAGGATTTGCCTTTCCGGCGTGCCTACCTTTGCAATTGATGATGTTGTAATGATTGAAAATTCATCAGTTCTGGCAGATGAAGGTGTATCTCACAGACTTGCCATGCTTCCATTAAAGACAGATCTTTCTAGATTCGTAGAGCCTTCTGCCTGCGACTGCCATAGTGAGATAGGCTGTAGTCGTTGTAGAGTTTTATTAATGCTAGATTCTGGCAATTCTGACACAACTCGCACCGTTACATCACAAGATCTTAGTTCCGAAGATGAGGTTGTAAAGCCAGTAAATCCCAACATACCCATAGTGGCTTTGGCACCAGGTCAAAAGTTGAAGATTGAGGCTTATGCAAGGCTTGGACGAGGTAGCGAACATGCAAAATGGAACTCTGCAACCGTCTCAGTTCTAACTCAAGGTAGCAACGCTGACGAACATATTTTGATGGTGGAGACCGTAGGAAACCTCACTCCAGGTGAAGTAGTAAAAGCAGCAGTTGAAGAATTAGAAAAGAGACTAGGCGAATTTCAACAGACACTTGCAGCACTTGGCTGAGCATATATTATATTTGGGTAAAAATTGGCATAAGTACACATGACTAATCAAGTTGTCATACGAATGGCAAAAGAACTCAAGGTGGCCTCAAAGAAGAATAAAGCTCCTATCTGGTTAAGACTTTCAGAGATGGCATTAAAACCAACCAGAACAAGAAGAGTACTCAATTTAGGTCAAATTGACAGGTCTGTAAATGATAATGACACAGTGATAGTGCCAGGAAAGGTTCTAGGTACTGGAAATATTTCACACAAGATAACATTATGTTCTTTCTCAATTTCTACAACAGGAGCAAAGAAAGTAACGCAGTCGGGCGGGAAGATCATAGACTTTGCACAGCTAATTAAGAACAACCCAACAGGTAAAGGAGTGAAAATACTTGGCTAAACAAGAACAAACACAGGCAAAAGCAGAATCTAAAAAGCAGTCTCAGGACATAATAGTAGACGGCACAAACCAAATTGCCGGAAGATTGTGTTCGCATGTGGCAAAGTTATTGATAAATGGTACAAGAGTTTCAATTGTAAATTCTGAAAACATCATGCTTAGTGGAGACAGATATATGATAATTGGTGAATATAGAAAGTTTCTTGAGGTGGCAAGCATCAATAATCCAAAATTTGGTCCATTCCATCCTCGTCGACCTGATACGATGATCACAAAGATGGTGAGAGGTATGCTTCCAAAGAACAAGCCTTCGGGGCAGACAGCCTTAAAGAGATTGAGGGCATATTTGGGCGTTCCAAATGAATTAAAATCAAAAAAGACTACTCAGTTTGAAGATGCAAAAATAAAAAGGCCTGCTGCATATTACACAACTTTTGGGGAGCTAGGCAGAACTGTAGGGTGGCACGAATAATGACAAAACTTGAAGGTTATTTTGCATCAAGAAAGACTGCACGTGCGCATGCCTTTATCACAAAGGGGGCAGGTAAAGTTAGAATCAACAATGTTCCAGTAGAGATGATTCAACAAGAGATAGCAAGAGAAGTAATTCTTGCTCCACTTGAAATCACGGGAGATCTTAGAAACAAAATTGATCTTTCAGTTAGAGTACGTGGCGGTGGCTTTATGGGACAATCATATGCAAGTGCTGTTGCAATATCAAGAGCTTTGACAGGTTGGACAAAGACAAGAAAAGAACCAAAAGAGCATCCGTTTACAAGAACAGTTCGCGAAGATCTAAAAAAGAGAATTTCAGAATACGATAAACATTTGCTTAGTGGCGACGACAGGAGAAAAGAACCAAAGAAGTTTGGCGGCCCTAGCGCTAGAAGAAGAAAACAGAAATCATATAGATAGCTTTGAAAGCTGTAATTCTGGCCGGCGGACGTGGAACACGTGGAAGGCCTTTTACAGACTATATGCCAAAGGCTATGATACCAGTTCAGGGAAAGCCACTAATTGCTCATATCGTAGAATATCTGTCATCATTTAAGATCATAGGCGAAATAATCATTCTTGCAGATTTTGACGGCTTGGGCAAACAAATAGAAAAGTATTTTGAAAATTATAAAAGAACAACAAAGCCACTTAGATTCATTCAAGACACACAGAGTGGAACTGGCGGAGATTTGGTACATTTAGAGAAGACTCTAGAAAAAAATTCAGAGTTTCTGTTATGGTTTGTGGATAATTTGACACCTCTTGATATCAAAAACATGTATCAATTCCATAGAGAAAAAAACACCTTAGCTACAATAGCTACCAGAAGATATAGAAAAGAAGAAACGGGTTATGCCATAGTAGAAAATGGAGTTGTCGTGGAATTTAGAGAAAAGCCAACGATAAAACTCGAGATGGCCGAATGTCTTGGCATCTATATACTAAATTCAAAAATTCTGAAGATCATCAAATCAAAAAAAGTTAAAAGAAAAGAGATGAATCTCTCATATGATATTCTCCAACCGCTATCAAAAGAAGGAAAGATTAATGCTTATGACATAGGAAAGAGTCCATGGATTGATGTTGACTCCCCAAGCCGTGTCGAAAGAGAAAAAGAACTAGTAAATACAATAATTAAGAAACTCTAAGACTAGAGTTTCTTTGTGCATTTTCATATTTTGAGATTTCATTGTTATGTCGTAGTGTCACTGCAATGTCATCGAGGCCTTCAAGAAGAATTTTTTTCCAATGAGGTTCAATATCAAAAGATATAGTGATATCATCATTGGTTATGGTTTGTTTTTCCAGATCTATTTCAATCTCAGATCTGCTTTCAAATAATTTCTGCAATACTTGCTCACTTACCTTTATTGGCAGTATTCCATTTTTGAAACAGTTGTTGTAAAAAATATCAGCAAACGAGGTAGACAATATTGCTCTAAATCCAAAATCTAAAAGCGCCCAGGCAGCATGTTCTCTACTTGACCCACATCCAAAATTGTTTCTTGTTAATAATATCTTTGAATCTTGATATCTTGGTTCATTTAAAACAAAGTCTTTTTTTACAGTTCCATCTTTTTCATACCTCCAGTCATAAAACAAATACTGACCAAACCCAGTTTTTTGAACTAGTTTTAAGAATTGTTTTGGAATTATCTGATCAGTATCAACATTGACCTTGTCAAGCGGAATCGCAATACTTTTGATTTTTATGAAAGGCTCCATCTCAGTTCAAGTCCAATTCGCGCACGTCAACAAAATGGCCCTGAATTGATGCAGCAGCAGCCATTACAGGACTAACAAGATGCGTCATACCACCAGAACCTTGCCTGCCTTCAAAGTTTCTATTAGAAGTACTAGCACATCTCTCACCAGCGGATAGAATATCTGGATTCATTCCAAGACACATACTGCATCCTGATTCTCGCCATTCATAACCTGCATCTTTGAAGATCCTGTCAAGACCTAGTTCTTCTGCTTGTTTCTTCACATGTTGTGATCCCGGTACAATCATCGCCCTGACTTTTGGTGAGATTTTATTTCCTTTTACTATTTTTGCAGCCTCGATCAAATCTTCTAATCTAGAATTTGTACAAGAACCAATGAAAACTCTGTCTAGCTCTATGTCGGTAATCAAAGTTCCTGGTTTGAGTCCCATGTATTGTAGGGCTTTGGTTGCAGCTTTTTCTTCCTCAGGGTTTCCTTTTGCATATTCTTCAGGAAATGGAACCGTGCCTGTAACATCAACAGTCATTGCAGGATTTGTTCCCCAGCTTACCTGAGGTGCAATTGTATCTGCATGTAACGTGAAACTTTTGTCAAATCTTGCGTTACTATCAGTCTTCAAGTTTTCTCTCCAGTATTCTACCAATTTGTCGTAATTTTTGGGGATGTATCTTCTTCCTTTCAAATAATTAAACGTCTTTTCATCTGGAGCTACAAGGCCTGCTCTTGCACCTCCTTCAATTGACATATTGCATATGGTCATCCTTTGTTCCATACTAAGTTCTGAGATTGCTTCCCCTCTATACTCAAAGATGGTACCTGTACCGCCAGCAGTACCAATCTGCCGTATTATTGAAAGTATAATGTCTTTAGCAGTTATTGCACAAGGATTCTTTCGTTTTCCCTCCACCCTAATTTCAAATGTCTTTGGTTTTTCCATCCATATACATTGAGTCGCCAATACATGTTCTACGTCACTTGTTCCAATTCCAAAGGCAAGCGCACCAAAAGCTCCATGAGTCGAAGTGTGGCTATCACCACAAACTATTGTTGTTCCAGGCAATGTGATTCCAAGTTCAGGACCTATGACATGAACTATGCCCTGATTTGGACTGTTAATGTCGAAAAGCTCAATTCCAAACTCTTTGCAATTTCTTTCAAGTGTCTTCATCTGCATTGCAGAAGTTTGGTCTAATATGGGCAATGACCTATTGCTTGTTGGCACATTATGATCCATCGTTGCAAAAGTAAGATCTGTTCTTCGTACATTTCTCTTGTTCATACGTAATCCATCGAAAGCCTGGGGAGATGTAACCTCATGCACTAGGTGTCGGTCAACGTACAATAGAGAACGACCGTTTCCCTCTTCTACTACATGCGAATCCCAGATCTTTTCAAATAAGGTCTTTGCCATCTAAATCATTCACATTCAAATCGGAGATATAATGGTATAACGAACAATTTGTTACAGGATGATATCAACTATGGTTTGTAGTTGAACAGTCCGCCTGCTGCAATTATTTTTCCTATCAATTCTGGAAATGGCTTTATTTTGTAGGTCGTATTTTTAGTTATATTCCTTATTTCATTTTTAGATGTTTCAATCTCGAGTTGATCTCCTTCAGATATGTCCTTGTAGGTGTCTTCTTCTATCTCAATAGGTAGCAAGAATGCACCATCTACTGCATTTCTATAGAATATTCTTGCAAAGGATAATGCAAGAACTGCTTTGACTCCAGAGTATGAAAGTGCTATTGGCGCATGTTCCCTTGAGGATCCACAGCCAAAGTTTTTACCTGCAACTATGAAATCTCCAGGTTTTACTTTTTTATGAAAATCTTTGTCAATTCCCTCCATGGCATGCTTTGCAAGCTCATTGTAATCATGAATTTTTAGGTACGGTCCTGGTAAGATTACGTCGGTATCAATGTTGTCTCTTTCATATTTTATTACTGAGCCTTTCATTTAATGTCCCTCGGGTCTGTGATTTTTCCTGCGATTGCCGATGCGGCTGCAACAAGTGGAGAAGCAAGATATGTCTTTGATTCAACATGTCCCATTCTTCCTGGGAAATTTCTATTTGTGGTGCTGATGCATACCTCATCTTTTGCCAAGACCCCCATATGCGCACCACAGCAAGCACCACATGTTGGAGGACCCACCATTGCTCCTGCATCCATGAAAATCTTTACAAGTCCTTCATCCATTGCCTTTCTGAAGATGGATATCGCTGCAGGAAGTATTTCAGTTCTAATCTTTACTGTTCTTCCTTTGAAGATTTTTGCAACAGCTCTCAAGTCCTCAAGTTTTGCGCCAGTGCATGATCCAATGTATGCCTTGTCAAGTGATACAGATGATAATTCTCGTGCAATTGTAATATTTTCTGGTGAGAACGGTTTGGCTACGATTGGATCAAGTTCAGATGCCTCATATTCGTGGATTTTTTCATATTGAGCATCAGGATCTCCGTGAACCTCACTGTAATTTGTAGCTCCTCGCTGTGCAAGATAGTCACGTAGCTTTTGATCTGGTTCAATTATTCCACTTTTTGCTCCAGCTTCTGTAGTCATGTTAGTTAGGGTCAACCTTTCCTCAACAGACATTTCAGATACCCCCGATCCTCCAAATTGCATTGTCTTGTATGCACCACCATCGGTACCAATGTCCCCAATTATTTTCAATATCAAGTCCTTTGCCATTACATAGTCAGGCAATTTTCCATTTATCTTAAAGTATATTGTCTCTGGAACCTTAAACCAGATCTTTCCATTCAATAGAACATATGCTACATCAGTATGTCCTAGCCCTGCTGCAAATGCACCTAACGCTCCAGTGGTATTTGTATGTGAATCACCTCCAACATAGACTTCGCCTGGTAAAACCATTGCCTCTTCATGAGAAAGCGTATGACAGATCCCATACTGACCCATGCCATATTTGAAATGCTTTTCTACACCATATTCTTTTGTAAATTGCGTCAGCAATACCACGTTTTGAGCAGATATTTTGTCAGCTGCAGGTACAAAATGGTCCTCTGCAACCCATACTTTTTCTGGGTTCCATAATTTTTCAATCTTCATTCCAGTCTTCTTTAATTTCTCAAATACAGCTATTACTCCTGGTCCTGATACATCGTGCATCATTACTTTGTCTACATTAGCAAATATAACATCATCAGGCGAGACTTTGGTTTTTCCTGATGCTCTAGCCAGAATCTTTTCAGTAATATTCAACAAAAGAAACACCCTTTTTAGAAATTAAAATGTTTGCAGAAAAGAGTAGTCTCCAAAGATTTACATCCCTTGAAAATCATCTAAAAAAGATTGGTTTCGAAACTTTTGAAATTATCAGCTTTTTTTATACTTGTATCACTATTCCAGCATGCGGTTTATGCACAGGAAGAATCTGCACCACAGACCAGATTATCAAGCAAAGGATTAGCATTCGTTAATCTCTCAACCTCTCCGGCAAATCCTGTTACAGGTCAACTCACCGTTATGCTCATCCAGTTTATAGATCCACAGAGTAAAGTTCTACGTGGAGACATTTACTACAAGTTTATCATAAAAAATGGAACAAGCCAATTTCTCATATTGCCAGGAGGGTCAACAATTACAGGAAAGGCTGGAATACCATACCAGTTTGAGAAACCGGGAAGTTATCAAGTAGAAATTGACCTAAATGATACTGCTTTCTCGACAGACAATTCGACATCACTTGATGAGGTTACATTCCCAATTTATGTATCTCAAGGAGAACTGCAACCAACAAACCAGACCGTTTTCAACACAACGTCTGAGAGCAGTCCTAAGATCAATATTGACACTACCAACAATGACAATAGCCAACTCTTGGTCTATGGCGCACTTGCCGCTATTGCCATAGGTCTAGCTGTGTTCATATTGAGAAGAAAGACCATCCCAAAGCGCAAAAAATCAAGCATGTCGGAATAATAATTCCACATTTGCAGAACGCTAAATAGTAAATTCAGTTATGAGATATCCATGTCGCTTTCAGTATTTTCAATAAAATCCTTGCCAAAGACTGATAGATTTGATCTGTTCGAGAGTCTAAAATCAGATCTTGAAGTCGAGGGATTAAAACCTCAAAATGGAGATGTTGTTGTAATATCAAGCAAATATGTTGCAAATTCCCAAGGAAGAGTAATAAAGTATGATAAAGTGTTTCCGTCTTTGGAGGCTGGCACTATTGCATCAAAGTTCCACATTAAACCAAAAATAGCCGAGATAATTCTAAGAGAATCAGATGTGATTTTTGGCGGCATTCCAGGATTTGTCATAACATCGTCAGATTACATCATGGCGCCAAATGCAGGCATAGACAAATCCAATGCAAAAAAGGGAGATGTTGTATTATACCCAATTGATCCTTATGTCGTGTCAGAACAGCTAAGGCGCAAATTTCTACTAACATATCACGTTCATGTCGGAATAATCATAATAGACAGTAGATTGATGCCGGCTAGGGCAGGAACTGTAGGCGTTGCAATTGCGTGTTCCGGAATAGAACCATTATCAGATCTTAGAGGTCAAAAAGACTTGTATGGAAATCCACTCAAAGTTACATTTCAAGCTGTAGCCGATGACCTAGCATCTATTGCAAATCTCAAGATGGGAGAAGGGGCAGAAGCTATTCCTGCCGCACTCATCAGAGAATCTGGTGCCACACTCACAGATAGAAGAATCCAAGAGAATGAAATGGCCATCTCATATGATCAGTGTGTGTATGTTCGTGGACTAGGAACAAGAATCTGATGCAACCATAGTTTTAATAGAGCTAGATTTGACGGCAGCATATGGTGGAATTCTTCACCCGGTATCCAAAGACAGTATCGCTCCTAAATGGAATGAGCGAGATGGTAAAAGTGGATAAAAACGGAGTAGAGCAGCTCACCATTGTTGTAAGGAAAAGCGTTGATGATCTGCTAAAGATCTTTGCTCACGAGGGTTTCACTCATGTCAAGTTTGAGCACAAGCAGACACTGCAGATAGGTCACGGCCTTTCACTGAAGCTGAAAAAACCCTGGGAGATGCATGTCAGGTTGCTGGAAATGAAAAAAGGCCTGGTGGCAATCCAGGCTGAAGTCGAGGTTTCACGGGACTATTTGCAGCACCTCTTTTGCCAGCGGACGCCGGTCTTGTACGAGATAGAGTCTCTTCTCAAGAAGCATCAAATTGAATACAAAATATGGAATGAGAGAATAAGAAAGTACGTCAAAGCAATTGTTGACAATTACAAGGTTCAGCTTAAGACCCCAAGCTTTCCAGTTTTGGCTTGGAAGCCAATGGTATTTTTCATAGGAGCGACAGGCGTCCTATACCTCTTCAAATACCTCCTGACAATCTAGAGTTCCCCATAAAATAGGATAATTATCTCACAGGTTCAAATCTTAAATCAATCCTCTACCTAGATAATACATGGCAATGTCATGGTATGACAGCAGCCATCGACTAGATACACATGATCTAGAATACCTGAAAAAAGTCGAGTATCTATGGAATCATCTCTCCCAGCCACAAAAACTTGCCATATCATCATCGGTAACCAGCGATACACTAAGACAAGAAAACAGTAAACATTGCTTTATTGGAGAAGCGATCGGAGTAAAAAAGAGAAATATGGCTCCACATGACAATCCATTCGTATGCAAGGTTCTAGAATTTACCAAGATGGTATTTTTTGATGGTCCAAGTTACGACAATCTACTTGACAGAAAGATAACAAGAGAAGAAAAGGAGATTCTAAACGATATCTATTATGCAAAAATAGGAGATAGAGAACATCAATATGGAAGGGCAAACGAATTAATCAGATTCCATATCATCAATTATTCTCTCACCATTAGAAATCTGCCAATTATGGGGCAAATTTAGACCAAATGAGTAGAAAATAGGATCTATTCCTAAAATGAGATTGAAACTTTAATTAGAATTTTTTAGAATTACATGTAATGAGCACATCCAAGCCTCCGCTTTCATTAAAATTCTATGGTGTATCCCCCTGGGAATTAGAAGTACTGTACAGCCTTCTTCACGGCTTGTTTCAAGTAGAAGAAGATTCACAAGAACAACCAGACGAAGATTTTACGACAATGATCGACATCATTTTTCCTCTTGCGTTCAATGATGCCTTCTTCAAATGGTTTGGAAATGCAAGATGGGACAAATTCAAGTCCATTCTAAAGGAGTTTAAAAGACGTAGGGGAGGAGGAAAAGCGCTGCGAGTTTACATAAAATTTGTTGGCAAGCCAAGCATAAAATTCATACTAGATCTAGACGATAAAAGTTTGTTTGATTCTGCCATGGAGAAGACAAACTTTGTTTTAGAGCTTCTTCCTTATCATCTTGACCCACGCAAGATACCTGCTAATATCACAGAAATTGTATACAAGTTTGATGACAGAAAAAGTAGATGGAATATTGATTCAGCTGTATCAGAAAATGAAACTTACACGTTTTCACAAAACGAATGGAAAATTACTTGATTTCTTTTTCTAAAGGCTCGAGTAAAGAATTCAATTCACGATATTTTTTTTCTATAAAATCTAGAGACTCTTCAAGCTTCTTTGATTTACCATATTTGTATCTGATAAGTTCTCTGTGTCTCCAGAAATTTTTTCCTTCACCAACTGATATGGTACTAAAATAATCTGGACTTTTCAGGTTATCAGGAAGTTTGATATTGTAAGGAAAGAGAAATTCTGCCATAAACCACTCATCACCATCAGGATAATCAGAACCTGTCTCAATATCAAAGAAGAGATGAAGAAAATTTGTTTGCATGAGGCCATCATCTCTCATGGTGGGATGTTTTATACTTGATTTTTTAAAATCCAGGTTCAGAAGGCTAGGCTCGAAGTATCCCTTGATAATTGATTTGCGGAATATCTTGTTAACTTCCTCTAAATTCAATGTAGAACTACTCTTCTGTTCATCATGCTAATAACTTATATCATTGTCGTTAATGGGATTTAACAATAGGTCATTAGTGTCAAGAATATGCTGATTATTATTTACAGGAAAAAACTTGCCTTAGATTTGAAGTGAATCAAGAATTTTTGAAATATCTGTTATGGATTTGCCATTTGACGAAATTTCTTGATATGCAGGAGGGTTTTCAAGATAGTTCGGAATTCTATCCCCTATTCTTTCATCATATGGGGCAATCATCTCATTTTTGTAAAATATTCCAGTTGGAATTTTTGAGTCCCATTCATTTGATTTTATGAGAGCTTGTGTTAACTTTTCATTTTCTTCTTCTGGTGAATCTATGTGCACAACTGGATCATACCCAGTATCCTCCAACTTGTAAATTCGTGGACGTGGTTTCTTTGTTATTTCGTCAAGATTATCCATTCCTGCAAACCAGTCTCTTGTGTTAATGTCATTATACGTAGGGCATGGTTGTAAGACATCAAGGAAAGAAAGTCCTCTGTGTTTTATTGCTGCAACAATTAGATCTTTTAGCTGTCTAACATCGTACGCATATCCTCGTGCGACAAATGTAAAACCGCTTGCTATTGCCAATGCAATTGGATTTACAGATTGGTTTACATTTGGTTCTGGAAGTGATTTTGTTTTCAAGCCAAGCTTAAGAGTTGGAGAAGCTTGTCCTTTTGTCAAGCCATAGACTCCGTTATTGAATATAATATAGGTCATGTCCACATTTCTTCTTCCTGCTGCCACAAAATGTCCAGCACCAATACCCAGTCCATCGCCATCACCACCTGCTGCAACTATTGTCATTTCTGGATTTGCAAGCTTGGCGCCCTGTGCAAAAGTCATTACTCTTCCGTGTAATGTGTGCACGCCATAGACATTCACGTAATGGGACGTCTTGCCAGAACATCCTACTCCTGAAAAGATCGCAGCCTTGTGACGCGGTATTGCCAATTCTGCAAGTGCCATTTGAATAGCACTAACAATTCCAAAATCACCACAGCCGGGGCACCAGTCATTGTGCACCTCTGTTTTGTAATCTGATAAATTAGACGCCATATGATAACACCTGTCTTTTCTCAGCCTTTCCATCTATTATTTTTTTAATTGACTCATACAATTCAGTACATGTCATTGCTCTTCCAGTATACTTGAGTATATAATAATCAACTTTACGGTCCAAGTTTTCATTTAGTAGTGTTCCTAGTTGAGCAGAATAATTTGCTTCTACATCTATTATGGTTTTGACATCTTTTAGCAAAGATTTGACATAATCTTGTGGGAATGGATGTAGTAGCTTTACTTGCACAAACCCAACATTATAGTTGTCTTTTTTCAGCATTTCAATTGCATCAAGAATTGGCCCTTTGGTAGATCCCCAGCTTACAAGACAAAAGTCAGAAATTCCATGATTTACTACTTGATCTTCCTTTGGAATTGTTTCCAAAGCAACCTCAATCTTCTTTGCTCTCTTATCCATCTTGTACATTCTATTCACTGGATCTTCTGAGATGTGGCCTTGTTCGTCGCTTTCGTCTCCTGTATTCCAAAATATACCATTTTCAAGTCCTAGTTTAGATCGTGGGGATATCCCATCTTCAGAGGGGGTAAAGCGCTTGTAATTATCATCGTTAATTTTTTCTAAGAGTTTACCTCGTTCAATAGTGATCTTTGTTGGATCAAATCTTTTTACAGTTGCAACAGTACTTGCAATGAATTTATCCATCATGTGAATTACAGGCATTTGAAATGTTTCTGCAAAATTGAAACATTCTGCTGCATCATAAAATCCCTCTTCAATGTCACCTGATGCATAAACAATCCTAGGAAAATCACCATGACCTGCATATATTGCAAAGAGTAAATCGTCTTGCCCATGTCTTGTAGGAAGTCCTGTTGAAGGACCACTTCTTTGGTACAGTGTAACTACAATTGGTACTTCGTTTATTCCAGCCCAACCAAGCGCTTCTGCCATGAGAGAAAACCCAGGACCTGATGTGCTAGTTGCAGCCCTTGCACCTGTCAGTGCGGCCCCAATTAGCATACCTATTGCTGAAATCTCATCTTCTGTCTGTACTATTATAGTAGAACCAGGCCTATTATTTTCAACATCAAATGTTTCATTTGATTCCAAAAATACGCTCTCATCTGACGCCGGTGTAATTGGATAGTATGATTGAAACCTGCATCCTGCTGCCAATTTTCCAAGACCTGTAGATTGGAAACCTTGTACTAGAATAACATCGGAATTGCTTTGAATTGGAGATAGATGATATTTGAATTTCTGATATTTGGCTGTTGCATAATTATATGCATAATTTGCGGCATGTTTATTCATCTCTGCAATCTTTGGCTTACTTGAAAAGATCTTTTCCACAGATCGTAACAAAGTGTCAGGTGGCAAACCCAACAATCCGATGGATACAGATACTGATAACACATTTAGCATTCGAAACATTCCTCGAATAGTAGGATTATTCATCTCTTCTGCAAGAGTAGAAAGTATTGTCTTAAAGGATATAGGATACAGAGTTACTCCCCTTTCTTTTGCTACCTCTAGTGCTCCCTGAATAGTCAATGGTTTATTCTTTGATGAAAGATGTTTCTCTAATCTTTCTTTGAATGGTTTGTCAAGGGTTGGTATTTCATCAGTCTTAACCTGCTCAAGATCAGACTCGTAGACAATAGCACCGTCGTCATGTACATCATCTACATGTCTAAACAGAGTTTCTGCGTCAAATGCAGCAAGCATTGTAATTCCAATAACATTAGAACGGATCTCTTTATCAGAGACTCTTACCCCAAAATAGCTATGCTCTCCCTTGATATTAGAATAATATTCTCTTTTTCCAAAAATTTTCAGACCACATCCAGCACATGCACCAGCAAAGATATTAGCTGCAGATTCAACCCCGCCTCCCTGCGGGCCGCCTATGACCCATGTTAAATCTAAAGCCACGCCGAGTCTAAACGGCCATCAAATATTAATAATGCTATAATTCCTATTTTCCGACCTAACCGCCAGTAGCAGCATCAAACAAGGCACATTCACATTTATCGCGTTCACCACAAAATGGGCAAACACAAACACATTTTTCAATTGGATTACTACATTGAACACAAACCGCAAACTCTTCTTTGTGTTTCAATTCAATATTATTACACAGACTTGTTATAAATGAGTTTTTATATGATCTTTTGAGTGCGTTTTCAATGAAAATTTTGCTTACTCGTAGCCTGCATGATTTTGCAGTAAAAGAGCTAAAGAAGAGATACCAAGTTGAGATCTACACGGGCAAGGTTCCAATATCGAAGGATTTGCTCATCTCTAAAATAAAGGACAAAGATGGTTTAATTTGTTATCCATATGACAAAATTGATTCAGATGTGATAAATGCAGGAGCCAAACTCAAGGCAATCTCTACTTTTAGTGTAGGTTACAATCACATTGATGTTAATACTGCGTTAGAAAGAGGAATTATTGTAAGTTATACCCCAGAGGTACTTACAAGGGCTACAGCAGATCTTGCCATGACACTCATGCTATCTCTATTTCGGAGAGTCAGTGAGGGAGACGCATTGATTCGTAAAAAGGCATGGAGAACCATATTTGGACCATATGAATTCCTCGGTACAGATCTGTATGGAAAAACCTTAGGTATATTCGGAATGGGAAGAATAGGCAAAGCAGTTGCAAAAAGAGCGCTCGGTTTTGAGATGAAATTGTTATACCACAACAGAAAACGACTTTCTTCTCAAGAAGAAAAGAGTTTGAATGCAAGATATGTTTCACTTGATGAGTTGTTCAGAAGAAGTGATGTGATAAGTATCCATGCTCCATACACATCACAGACGCATGAGATAGTGAATCTAAAATTGCTCAAGAGTATGAAGAAAGCCTCTTTTCTGATAAACACGGCCCGAGGCAAGATAATAAATGAAAAGGATCTTGTTGCTGCATTAAAGAAAAAGATTATCGCAGGCGCTGCCTTGGATGTATTTCAAAACGAACCCATAAGTGCTTCAAATCCTTTAATAGGATTAAAGAATGTGCTAATGACTCCTCATATTGGAAGTGCAACCATAGAAACTAGAAAAAAGATGGCAGAAATAACAGTAAAAAACTTGGTTCTTTCACTTGCTAGGAAAAAACCAATCTATCAAGTTAAAGTTGAATCAGGTCATTTGGATCAATTTTAATGCAACTTGTTCCCACTGGCTTTAGATCTGAAAAGTGAATCGATCCCTGCGGAATTTTGCCTTCTTTCTGTAAAGAACCCAATTTATCAACAAATATCTTCTTGTGGTTGTCACATGTAACTCCAACCATGTATTCATCATCCTTGGATTTTACTGAGATCACAAACTCTGGAGGCATTGGACAATCTTGTCCATCTTTCCTAATAGAGCAATGTTCTGGAAACACAGTTCCTTTTCGTTATTTAATAATATTAAGTTTGGTCAAATATACGCAAGGCCATGATCATTCTCCTCATACGGATATTACATTCATGTAAATTCTGATGGAAAAAATGTGATTACAAAGAATTTAACACTATAGTTCAAATTTTTTCAAATTCTAAAAAATTAGATTCAGAAGATGAATAGGAAAATTAAGGCGCCGGGAGAGAGATTTGAACTCTCGGACCCTTGCGAGTACGCGCTTTATGGTTTTCATTTCCAGGCGCGCGCCCTACCAGGCTAGGCGACCCCGGCATTAATTCGCCAAGTCAACTTCGTTGTAAAAATCGACCATATATTACGTTAATTAATACATAATGCAAATTCAGTAGTATTACTGAAAGATGTTTATTGTAACTGATTTTTTCAACGCATTGTCTGTGTCTGGCGATGTGTTAGACTCGATTTCATACCTGCCTTCAATAACTTTACTTCCATCGGTTTTTGTTTGATTCCAGACAAATATTTTCTCTTCATGAGGATTCAGTGTAGAAAGCGTTTGTGTAGATACTGGTGAATATATGATAGTACCATCCAAACCCCTAATCTTTAATCCAAATGAAGAATCAGAAAACGTCAGAGGCACTGTGCCTGAATTAATTATCCTTATGTGAACTGGCTCATCTAGGTGATAGTTTATTTTTTCCGGAATTATGGAAAGCGACGGTCCATTTTGGTAAACTAGAGAAGGGGTCTGATTGGAGATTTGAAACAAGTAAGCTCCTAGTATTCCTGCGCCTATTGCTCCTACAACAAAACAAATCGTAGCTCCTTTTGGGATCAACTTTCAAAAGGTAATTTTGATTCCTTTTTAATTGTTAACTACTGCCCTTGAACGCCAGCTTTTGGGATAAGTGTTAGGAGCCATGATGATTCTTTTTATCTGAAATGCAAACCCTTTGGTATTTTCAACTATTTCATCTTCTGGCATTATGGCCTCTGCAAGAGCCACGATCTCTCCTTTTTGCGTATAGACGCCAACCAAGTCTCCTTTTTTAAGCCCATTTGAGATTTCAAGGATTCCAGGTATTGCCAATTGAGCACCGTGACACAGTGCATCTACTGCAGAGTCCCTTATTACCACTGATTTTATCTCACTTAGACAATACTCAATTGGCATGAGTATTCTTCTTATCTTTGATTCGTCATTCTTTTCTTTCCATAATGCATATGCATCTACAAGGTCATGCATTTTCACAAGATTTGAATCTTCATTAAATTGTCCCACCCGTGTTCTCCTTAACTCTATCATTGTAGCTCCGGGTCCCAAAATTTCTCCCATATCATAGAAAATTTTTCGGATATACGTTCCTGCTTCACACAATATACGTAAAAGTAAGAGTCGTTCCTTTTCTTCTACAACTTCGATTTCATACACATTTCTTATTCTGGTCTGCCTTGATACAGCTGATCGTTGTGGGGGTTTTTGGTAAATCTTTCCTGTCAATAATTTCAGCACTTGGCCCAATTTTTCTTTAGAAGGTAGCGAGTGAAGTCTGCCTAAAGCATGATATTCCTTTGGTCCAAGCAAAAGAACTATCAATGCTTTGGTTGCTTCACCAAAACCAATTGGCAAAAGTCCCGAGACTTGCGGATCCAAAGTACCGCTATGCCCCGCCTTTGACACATTCAATATTTTCTTTACCCACGAAACAGTCTCATGGCTTGTGGGACCATTTGGTTTATCCAGCAATATGAAACCATAATTGAGAAGTTGTTCTATCGATCTTTTATCATAATAAGTACCATATGAGTCATTTGTTATGTCCTGATCTATGACTCTAAGATTTTCTACTTGTTTGAGTGTCATAATGATTTTTCACTGCCTTCTTTGCAAGTTCAAGCACTTGAACTGGACCTAGACCGTCTGTATTTATTATTTGGTCAAACACAGATAGATCATCTCCAAAATTAAAATCATATAGTTTCTTGTATATCATTTTATTTTCTTCGTATCTTTTTTTCACAATTCCAAGTGCATGTTCATACGATATATGATCTCTTGTTGTCATCCTTTTTGCACTAATTTCTTGTGAGCCGTCAAGCCAGATTTTAATTCCGTCCTTAACCAGCCAAGGAAGAGTATAGCTAGTTATGACTACATCCTCTGTTAGAAACATTTTCTTTAGTTTCTCATCAACTATTTTGTCAAATTCTGAATTACCTTTCCTCATGTTCAGAAATTTCATTCCTGCTTCAGTATCCCAGAAATCATTCTTCTCAGTCTGAAATCCTTCTTCTTTTGCCATCTCTTTGAGTACGTCGCCTCCACTAATGTATTTCAGGTCAAATTCTTTTGCAAGACCCTTTGCGATTGTAGTTTTTCCAATGGCTGGAGAACCCGATATTATTACTGATTTAAGCAATTCAACTTGTGTCCATGGTAGTCTTGGTAAGTCGCATGATTATGCCGCTAAAGGAAGCAGATGACAAGAAATACCATGCCCAGAAATATAGATCGTTTACGTGTTTACATATACCAGGTGTAGATGCAACCTTCTCTGCTGTGCATGTGAGTTGGAAAAAGTTACCAGGAATGAAATTTAGTGGTATTGGTGATACCGCAACCGTATAAGAAAAAAGGGGAGGCAGTACAAAATAAAATACCAGAATAAGAGGCAAGAATGTAATCATCATGGGTCTCATGTTCAATTGCATTAATTCCATATTCATCTTGTTCATGTAAGCAGATTTCTTGTTTAATTCATCTATCTTTTCTTGGTCTTTTGCTTTAAAGGCAGCAATACGTTCTTTTTGCCAAGCTCTAGTGTCCTTGAGCAATTTCTTTACCTTATTTTGATCTACCATCTTACGTTTTATCATTGCATTGAAAAGATTGAGTCCAATTGCAATTAGCATAATGCCGATAACAGATGGAACCATTCCCTTTACTATCGGGTTGGTGCTTCCAAGAGGTCCTCGTGAAAGGCCTGGAATCTGCAATGATATCATATTTAAGAAATCAAAGATTATGCTATGTTCCATGGTTAAATCCCATTGCACTTACGATCCCTCTTGCGGCCTCATCAATCTTGCCTTCAGTGTTAAGAACCATCTTTATTGGCGAGCCGCATAGTATAGAACAAGTTGAAAGCATTGCACTTGTAACATCAAGTTCTTTCTTTATTGCATCAATTGATACAATATCACGGTTTCTTGTGTTATCTTTCATTCGCCTGTTGTAGATTTCCTCAGGTCGGGCAGTAATCATGATAAAGCTATCAGGCATTAGAATTTCTAAAACATTATGAGGCAAGCCCGGATAGAACCCTTCCTTTGTCGAGATAAATGCATGAGTATCTACAATTACAGCCTCGTCTGTTATCGAAGCTATTTTTTCTGCAGCCATGGACTGGAGATCTTTTTGTTCTCGTACCGAAAGTTTACGAAGATCATCTCTGCTTTGAATTCCTTTGGTCTTTTTTGCCTCGTCAAACATCACAGTGCCAAATATAAAGACACTAACACTGATCTTTTTTTCTTTTAAGATATCAACAACCTTGGAAACGATGGTAGTTTTTCCAACCCCTGGAATTCCGACAATTATTACTCTTTTACTTTCTACCAAGCAACGCACCCAAGGCAGGCATTACTTCTTCTACTCTTTCTCTTACCAGTAGATTGTAATAGTTAATCAAGATGTCAACTGTAAGCAACATTCCTGTCCCTGAGCCAAAGGTTCCCAATACATTTGAAATACCAGCTAATAGTCCAAGAATAATAGAACCAATTATTGTAACAGATGGGATGTATTTCTGTAGCAAGTCCTCTACAGGTTGATTAGAACGCCTAAAACCTGGTATTTGTACGTCTGCGTCTAACAAGTTCTTTGCAGCACTTTTAGCAGACAATCCTCCAAGTTCAATCCAAAGTCTGCCAAAGAGAACAACTATACCCACCATGAATAAAATGTACAGAACAGCTCGCATAGGATCCAGCGCGACAGTATCAAGACCAAGAGGAGCTGTTACATAGTAAAGTATACCTCCCGTTGGAGTAGATGGCGAAGTTGGATCGAACATACCTAAGAAATTCAGAACCGGATTTGCATTTCTAGGATTAAAGTTAGCCCAGAGTATTTGACCAATAAATACAGCATTAGCGGTGAGCGCGGAGGCCAAGATAACAGGAATGTTTGAAACATACATCAACTTGATTGGATATACAGCGGAGAATCCTCGATATTTGGTTGATACGATAGGAATTTCCACCTTAATTCCTTGTGTATATACAAGAATTAGTAACACACCAGCCGTAATGAGTAAACTAAAAATGCTAGGCAGTTGGTTTACTCGAAATAGAAGATTACTAAAGTTGCTGTGTATAATCGCATAAATGATATTTGCAAAAACTCCGACTGGCCCTCCATCACCCGCAGGAATTGGACTTATGAGTGACCAAATTATCTGTTGAGCTACACCTGCTGCAATGAATAAGCTAATTCCGCTTCCTATTCCCCAACCTTTCTGAACCAATTCATCCAACAACATGATTATTACCGATGCGCCGATGAGTTGTCCAATTAAAATAAAGGCAACCTCATGGTTAGGAAGCCTTGGCCCATATACAGCCATTCCATATAGCGAAGACTCGGCAATGATTACAATATACGTTACAATTTTTGTTGCTGTTTGATAGAGCTCTCTATCCTCTGGCTTTTTGAAATCCAAATGAAATATTTCAGAACCCTTTAAGAGCTGCATCAAAAGTCCTGCTGTCACTATAGGCCCAATTCCCAACTCTACTAAGGTTCCTTGCTGGGATGCAAAAATTACTCTTGCAAAGGCAAGAAAGTCAAATGCAGGGGTTGATGCTCCGTATAGTGGAGTCTGCCCCATAATCATGTAAACGAATAGAGCTATTCCACACCATATCAAACGTATGTGTAAAGGAATTTTTTTCTTGGGTTTTGGTACCTGTGGAATGTAGGTCTCGGCTTTTGAAATTATGGTTCTAAGAAAACCCTTTGGTGCCTCTTCTTCACTCATACTGCAGCAAGCACCTCACCACCAGACTTTTTGATTTTTTCTTCTGCAGCAGCAGAGAATCGCCCTACTTTTATGACGTAAGCGTTCTTTGTTTGTCCTCCTCCTAACAACTTGTCATAGCCAAGTTCTGAGAGATCTATTACCTTCTTTCCGCCTTCTTGTTTTCCATGTTTTGCGTAGATATCATCTAGATCTCTTACACTTGCCCATTTCCTAACTAGGTTTGGATGTGGCGGGTGAGTAGAATCATGACCAAAATGTTTTGGATCTGTTAAAAGCATCCTGATAAAGTGATGTTTGTGCATACCAGATTGTCCAAGACCTCCCTTGTGACCGCTGGCCCTATGTTGTCCTATCTGTCCCCATCCATGATTTCGTCCTCCTCGGAATTTCCTTGTCTTTCGTAGTCTTGTTGCCATCTTAAATCATCATTTTTACTTGTGTAAGAAGTTCCTTATGATTTCCCAATATTCCTCCTTCACCATACATCTTCTTGGTGCTTCTCTTGAATCCATGTCTTGGAGGAGACAGAGCAAACCATGGTTTAAGCGGTTTTAATTTTGATAATGCAACAGCACCGTCTACTAATGATTTTGCCAGTTCATCAGTGTTTTTGAATCCAAGTTTTTCTATATCTTCAGAGGTAAGTTTTCGGTAGCCTTCTTTTCTGGCTCTTTTTTCTAAAAGTTCCTTTGTGGTGGTAATATCGATTACCTGCCAAGATACATAGTGCTTAATCTTGTCCAACATTCCTTTTGTATTATCTCGTTCTGGGACTATTGTGGCTCTAAATCTCTTGTCTAAGTGAAGTAGATCTAGAGTAGTGTTTGCCCAGTGTGGAACATTAATTGTTCCTTTCATTCTGATTACTAAGAAAGCTTTTCCCATCTATACTCAACCTTGACTAAATGTTTGTCTCAAGCAATTCAAAACTGCCCGTGATGTAGAGGTCATTGTATTCGTGGATCCTTTGCTTTTTGTCCACGCATCTTTCAGACCTGCAAGTTTTAACAGATTTTTAATATTGCCACCTGCGACTAACCCAAGACCTCTAGGTCCTGGAATAATTTCAACTGTTACACTTCCGCCTCTACCTCTGACTTTGAAAGGTACAGAATGTTTCTGATCACACCTACACTCCCAGCTTCCACAGCCCAGTTTCACCGGACTTACGTTAAGATAAGCTTGACTGGTGGCTTTCTCAATAGCAATTCTCATTTGTTTTGATTTTCCTTGTCCTATACCAAGCCATCCATTTTCATCACCTGCTGCCACGAGTGCCTTGAATCTTGTATATTCTCCGTTGGTAGTCTGCTTTTGGACTATGCCTACATCTATGACCTCCGTTTTGATACCTGGTAATAATTTCTTGATAATTCCTGATTCTTGAATTCTATAACCATTTTCATAGATTTCTTTCATGGAAGTAATCTTGTTAGTAGCAACTAGCTTTCCCAATGTAGTTCTTGGTACCCATTCGACTTCAGGTTCTCTAGATCTTTGTCTTGTCTCTGATCTGCTCATTTAGTCTTTACCTCATTATCTATTGCAGATTTTACCTTATCAATCTCATTTGCAACTTTGAGATATTTTCCAGTAAGCCTATCTGCAGAAGGAAACGTTTCCTCATCTGCAGGTACCTCAAGTCCAGCATCTATTATTCCTTTCAATGCTGCGGATATTCTCTGAGTGTACCGTCTAGTACCAACATAAAGAACTGCACTGTTGACACCGTGAGCCAGTGCTTTTTTACCTGCAAGATAACCTGTCAAATATGCGGCCGGTATACTTTTTCTCGAACCCTTCCAGCCTTTTTTCAAAAGATATCTAGAATGAGCTGACGACAGAACTTTATCTCCTAATAGTTCCGGCTTGTGAATCTGTACAAGCGTATTTTGATTTGATATCTGAACTGTGATAAAGTCTCTCCTACCCATGAGAAGATTTCTTCTTCTTCCATAGTTTGTTTTCTCTTCACGAGACCTGCGCAATATTTGTGAATATCTCATCTATACTACCTATTTACAAAAAATTTTGGTGAAGCTCTTATAAACGTTAGACTCGCAGCAGGGCTACCATAAGCGCTTTTTGAGCATGAAGTCTATTTTCAGCTTCGTCCCAGATTACTGACTGTGGTCCATCGATCACTTCACTTGTAACTTCCTGACCTCGTTTAGCAGGCAAACAATGCATGAAAATTGCTGATGGGCTGGCTTTTTTCATCAAAGATGAATTTACTTGGAAATGTGGAAGAAAATCATTTGTCCTGTCAGTAGTTTGATGATGTATCGATACAAAGGTGTCTGTTACTACAACATCTGCTCCCCGTACAGCAGTTTCTGGATGGTTTGATAATTTCACATCAGTTAGTTTGCTAGATTCTTTTACGACGTTTGGATTAGGTTCATATCCTTTTGGAGTCGCTATACTAATCTCAATGCCAGTCTTTGCACAACCATATATCATGGAATTACATACGTTATTGCCGTCACCTATCCATGCCAGCTTAAGACCAGCCAATTTTTTCTTCTTTTCTTGGATAGTCATAAGATCTGCAAGTGTTTGACATGGATGAAAAGAATCAGAAAGGCCATTCATTACAGGAATAGAAGAATTCTTTGCAAGTAATTCTATTTCATCATGAGAATAAACTCTAGCCAGTATCAAATCCACATATCTTGAAAGCGTTTTTGAGGTATCTTCTATGGTTTCTCCCCTTTTTAGTTGCAATTCATCTGCAGAGAGATTTAATGCGTGTCCCCCTAGTTGAAACATTCCAGTTTCAAAGCTTACTCGTGTCCGTGTAGATGGTTTTTGAAAGATCATTGCAAGTGTTTTATTTTTAAGAAGAGGTTTAGAAATTCCCTTCTTCAGGTCCTTCTTCATCTTTATTGCATTATCAATGATTTCAACAAGTTCAGCGTTACCAAGTTCATTTAATGTTAACAGATCTTTTGTTTTTAATTTCATTTCTTCATCCAACCAAACATAGAACGCTTCTTCTTTGACTTGTCATCTTTAGATATTTCATCTTCTTTTTCACTGGTTTTCTCTTCAATAACATCCTTATCTTTTGTAGGTTTTGGCCTACCATCAGAGATCCATTTTCGTATTTTAGAGGCGAGTTTTCTTGCTTCGTCGTCATTCTCAGGTGGAGGAACATCAAATAGTGCGGAATATTTTTCAATATCTTTTGTTTCTACCCCTGCAAAAGGATCTTGATCTTCACTTGAAATCTTGTCTGTTGGTTTCATCTCTACTTCTTTCTTTATTTCTTGTTTGATTTGTGGTTCAGGTTTTGATTCTACTTTTGGTTCAGGTTTTGGACCTTCAGAGAGTTTAAACAATTTTTTGGATGAATCTTGTTCAGGTGTGATTTCTTTTTCAACACGGACTTGGATTTTTTCCACAGATGATTCCGATTTGGCTTGTACAATTTCTGGTTTTATCTCTTTAATCTCAACTTTGGGTTCTTGTTGTTTGTCTACCGCATTTACTTTTTCTTCAACAATAATTTCTTTTTGTTCTGTTTGTTGTTGAGATTTTTCTTTCTGCTGGGTTTGCACCACAGACAACGATTCTTGTGGTCCAAACAAGGATTCCAAAAATGAATCCTTGTTAAATGGTTTCAAGTCTTTGTATTCTTGACCTACTCCCAAGTAGAGAATTGGGCTTGATGTAACTTTAACTATAGATATAGCAGCACCGCCACGTGCATCTGCGTCGCTTTTGGTGAGAATCGCGCCGTCGAATTTGGTGTAATTATGAAATTCTCTTGCTTGGCTAACTGTATCATTTCCTGCCAATGAATCACCAACGAATAATTTCAGATCAGGATTTACTACTTTGTTGATTTTTGATATTTGATCCATTAAGTTCTTGCTTGTTTGCATCCTTCCTGCAGTATCAATTAATACGCAATCTACCTTATGAGATTTGGCATATAGTACAGCGTCACGCGAAACTGCTGCAGGATCAGAGCCATAATTCTGTGCGATAACCTTTATGTTTAATCGCTTACCATGTTCACTTATCTGTTCAATTGCACCAGCTCTGTATGTATCTGCTGCTGCAATTACAGATGAAAATTTATTTTCGCGTAAAAGATTGGCAAATTTTGCTATAGTAGTAGTTTTTCCCGTTCCATTTATTCCCATGAACGAAATAATGTATGGTTCTCCCTTTTCCTTCTTCGTTTGTATGTTAGACAAGATGTCAATTTTTCCTGCGGCATCAAACATGTTTGAAATACTTTGCCTAAGATTTTGTTTCACAAATTCTGCTATTGTATCTTTTTGTACTGTGGTACCAATTAGCTGTTTTTTCAAATCAGATTTTAGTAAATCTATTACTTCTGTTGCCACATCAGATTCTAACAAAGCCAGCTCAAGTTCAAACAGAACTTCATCGACATCTTTTTCTTTTAGCTCTTTTTCTCCAAAGCTTTTGACTGCCGAAGAAAACGCATTTCGTAGTTTATCAAACATGATAGATTGCCTTACTGCGTAGAACCGCGACTTGATTGTATAAGTTTGTTCATTTCCTGTTGACCTTGCTCAAGTCTAAGGGATACTTCTTGTCTCTGAGCTGCCAATTGTTGAAGTACAATTTCCAATTCCTTAATCCTAGATTCCATATAGTTAATTGCTGAATCCTTGTCTTGTTCAATTGAAGCTCCTGCTCCTATATTGACAATTATTTTTTGGTTCGGTTCTATTGTCGCTTTTACAAAAGCCCCCATACCTACAGGCACGAGGGCTTCATGGGATGTATCAACATCTATTGTTTTCATTGATTCTATAGCGCTTACCGCTTCTTGTAAAAGTCTCATTACAGATTCTTCTTTCTGCATCAAATCTGCCAAGTATCCTTCAAGCGCTTGTAGTTGTTGTAACAGAGCTTGAGCTTGCTCTTCACTCATTTACAAAAAATTCTCTTATCCACCTATAAATGCATTCTGAAACTTACAGAAAAATTCTTGATATATCTAACAACCTAAGAGATTGAAAAATAATGCATAGAAACAAAAAGAAGAAGGAATTATGCTTTTGCCTTTGATAGTCTCTTGTCTACTTCATCCCAGTTTACGACGTTCCACCATGCACTAACGTAATCGGCCCTGCGATTTTGGTATTTTAGATAGTATGCATGTTCCCAAACATCCAATCCCAATAATGGAATCAGGCCCTTGGTTCTAGGACTAGTCTGATTTGGCATCGTAGTGAATTCGACTTTTTTACTTTGTTTGTTGTATGCTAACCAGCCCCAACCGCTTCCTTGAATAGCGATTGTGTCTTTTGTGAATTTCTCTTTAAAGGTATCAAAGCTACCAAATGCTGCGTTAATTGCGTCATCCAAGCTTCCACCAGGTTTTCCACCACCATTTGATTTCATATGGTTCCAGAACAATGAGTGATTTTCATATCCTCCTCCATGAAAATTCACGGCACTTCTTGTGTTTTCTGGAACTTTGTCCAGGCTTGCAAGTAAATTGGATAACTCCATGTTTTGTAGTTCAGAACTTAGAGTCTCCAAAGCTTTGTTCAAGCCGTCAGTATATGCTTGATGATGTTTCGAATGATGAATTTCCATTGTTTTTGCATCAATGTGTGGCTCTAATGCATCGTACGCGTATGATAACTTTGGAAGTTCGTATTTTGCCATGATACCCCACCTAGTTCTTGCCATTTATGGCTTTGGTTGCAAATGCATTTTATCTAGTCAAATTTGAGATAATTTGTGATTAGCCGATTGCTGATTTTTTCAGTCCTTTTAATTTGTTGCATATTTCTGTTTTTATCAGAATCAAATGAGCAGGAAATTTCAAACAATTTACAAAAAAGTATGGAGCTTGTAGGTGTCAAAGCAGCTAGGTTAGACGGTCTGGATGGCCAAGGAATTAAGATTGGAATTATAGATACCGGAATAGACTATAATCATCCTGATCTTTTAGGTTATGGCCCATCTGGAAAAGTGATTGGAGGATACGATTATGTTGACCCAAACGAAAATCCCATAGATACTAACGGTCATGGAACAGAAGTAGCAGGCATTATTGCAGCCGATGGCAATTTTACCGGAATTGTGCCCAAGTCAAAACTATTTTCATATAAGGTCTCATCAACTGGTGAAGCAGTATCATCAGACTACATAGTCGAAGCTATTCAACAGGCGATGCAAGATGGGGTCAATGTCGTAAACATCAGTTTGGGAATCAACAGAACAAATGATCAAATCGATAACGCAATTGATGAGGCCGTAAAGAAAGGAATTGTCATAGTCGTAGCTGCAGGAAATAACGGTCCACAAGAAGATACCATTGGCAGTCCCGGTAAAGATATCAATGCAATTACAGTTGGTGCATCATATAACAACCTGACATCTAGTTTAGTAGCAACTTTTGAGGTAGGCAAAAAACAATATCAAGTTCTTCCAATGGTAGGAGTACAAGATATGTCAAGCCCCATTGAAGGCAAGATAGTTTATGGTGGATATGGAAGACTCCAAGATCTTCAAAATCTAGATGTCAAAGGAACCATACTTCTTGAAGAAAGAGGAAGCGATGTGAAAGGACAGAAAGTCTATTTTTCTGAAAAGGAGAAAAATGCTGCAGATTTTGGTGCGAAAGCATTGGTGGTATTTAACAATGAGACGGGAATATTTTTTGGTGAACTTGTAGGGCCAAATAAAACTGCAGGGTACACGCCAAGAATACCTGTAATCTCACTGTCGCAGGAAGATGGAGTTGCACTCAAGTCCATGTTGACTTCTAATACAACTGGAAGTTTGGATATGTTTTATCATCCAGATTTCATTGCTCCTTTTAGCTCCCAAGGGCCAGTATCACCTTTCTACATCAAACCAGATCTTGTTGCACCCGGCGTCTTTGTGAATTCTACAACTCTTGGAGGAAAGTACAATCTAACAAGTGGTACAAGTTTTGCCGCTCCTCATGTTGCGGGAGCTGCTGCAATCATCTTACAGAAATATCCCGGATTGTCTCCTTCAGACGTTGCATCACTCCTTGTTACTACAACGGATCCAGTTACTGATGCATATGGCAATCTTTTTCCCATTTCTGCAGTTGGCAGTGGAAGGCTAAACATCACTAGAGCACTAGACTCAAATTTAATAATATCACCACATAGTCTAGTTTTCAATCTATCTTTTGGTAATCAATCTCAAACAAAAATTCTACATCTGAGAACCCTTGATGGTTCTATCGTACCTCAGCTGGATGCAAATTTCTCATCCAATGAAACTAATTTGGGCTGGGATTATTCTCAATCTAATGATACTCTGAATGTCAAAATTTCTGATACCATTAAAAGTGAAGGAGATTACGATGGATTTGTCATTCTAAAAGATACCAAGACAAGTTACCGTATTCCTGTTGTGATTCACATGACAAAGGGAACACTCCTAGTAGACCAAAGCAATGGAACTCTCCATTTTTCAATTGATTATCCCGGCCAGTGGTCTTATGCAAAAATTTCCTTGATAAAGGCAGGTACAGATGAAATCACCAACACTTCAGTCACGCCTCAAGAAACAAATTCTCTTCCTGTTTATGAAAAAGGTCAATATTGGGTCTTGGCCCAGATTAAGAGTTCAAATGAAACAGATGAGGCATATCAAACCATACTTGTCAATGAAGTTGCGCAAAAGAACATCCTCGACATGCAGTATATCATAGGAATTCCTGCAAAACAAGTGGCAATAATTTCAGGAATTATAATGATAATTGCTATAATAGGTTTGGTCTCTAGACGTAGATAAAATTAGATTCTGGGTCCTGCATTCACTATTTCCTTTGAAATATTTCCAAATTTTCTAAAGTTTTCTACAAACATTTGGGCTAGTTTCTTTGCAGAGACATCATATGCATCCTTCTCAGACCAAGTGTTACGAGGATTCAATACCTCTGACGGTACGCCGGGACATTCAGTAGGTATGTCTAGGTTGAATACATCGTCATGCCTATACTTTACAGCATCAAGTTCACCTGTCAACGCGGCAGTAACCATTCTTCTTGTGTGGTTGATGTTCATTCTCTTTCCTATACCATAGGGACCGCCTGACCATCCTGTGTTTACAAGATATACGACAGTCTTGTGTTCAGTAATCTTCTCTCCTAGAAGCTTTGCGTAAACAGATGCATGTCGTGACATGAATGGTGCACCAAAACATTCTGAAAATGTGGCTTTGGGTTCTGTGATTCCTCTTTCAGTGCCAGCAAGTTTACTTGTATAACCTGACATAAAATGATACATTGCTCCTTCTTTTGTCAATCTTGCAATTGGGGACATCACTCCAAATGCGTCAGCGGTAAGAAAGATGATGACCTTTGGATTCCCACCTAAGCTTGGAATTACTGCACCTGGGATATAGTCAAGAGGATATGCGGCTCGTGTGTTTTCTGTCAAGCTGCTATCATTGAAGTTTGGCATCATAGTTTTCTTGTCAATTACTACATTTTCCAATACAGTTCCAGATCTTATTGCATCCCAGATTTGTGGTTCAGCTTCCCTATTGAGATTAATGCACTTGGCATAACAACCACCTTCAAAATTGAACACTCCCTTGTCAGACCAACCATGTTCGTCATCTCCTATTAACATCCTATTGGAATCGGCAGACAGTGTTGTCTTTCCAGTGCCAGAAAGTCCAAAGAACAAGGCAGTATCACTATTCTTTCCTATGTTAGCAGAGCAGTGCATTGGAAAGACTCCTTTTTGTGGAAGAGCATAATTCATAACAGAGAACATTGCTTTCTTTATCTCTCCTGCATATGAGGTACCGCCAATGAGTACGATTTTTTTTGTATAATTGAGTATAATGAAGACGTCTGTCCTAGTACCATCAACTTCAGGAATAGATTTGAAGTCATTTATTGAGAGAAGGACATATTCTGGTTTATGAGATTCAAGTTCTGCTGCCGACGGTCTTATGAATAATTGTCTTACAAACAAGTTTTGCCAGGCGTGATCGGTAATAATTCTAATTGGTAATCTGTGTTCTGGATCCGCCCCTACAAATCCATCAAAAACAAATATCTCCTTATCTTCTAGATGTTTTTTCATCTTCTCTAAAAGTTTGTCAAATTTATCTTCTGGAAATGAGTGGTTTATCTTTCCCCAGTCTACCGTATTGTGAGTTTGTTCGTCATCGACAATAAATCTGTCATCGGGAGATCGTCCAGTATATTTGCCAGTTTTAACAGATATTGCATTATTTGCAGTCAAAAGTCCTTCATTTTTTTCCGCAATAAGATCCACTAGATTCTTGACTTGTAAGTTTCTGTGTATCTTTCCTGGTTTGATACCAATTTGTTCCAACTGAGATACTAGTAGACGAGTAATGGCCGGCTCCAAATCCTCAATCATTGGATAAACCGGTTCGTTGGAATTTCCTTATTATCTCTTCGGATCATGTATATCCCATCAAGAAACGTATTTATTGTAAAATTCAAGCAGAGATCTTTACATGCCGATCAATAAAGAAGCTTTAGAACTTAGGAAAAAAGTAACACAGAATAAGCCTAGCTTTGTCAGACAGGAAAGTTGGAGATATGCAAGGCTTGCTGTTTCATGGAGAAAGCCAAAGGGAATGGATAATCACCAACGAAAACAAAAGAAAGGCTGGCCATCACTAGTAAAGATAGGTTATGGTGGACCTAGGATCGCAAGAGGACTTCATCCATCCGGTTATACTGATAATTTAGTTCACAACTTGAAAGATCTAGAAAAACTTGATCCTAAAACTGACGGTATAAGATTTGCCCATGGTGTAGGGCAAAAGAAGAGACTTGAGATCATCGTCAAGGCAAAAGAGATGAACTTCAAGGTTTTCAACGCGAGAGTGTCAACAAGTGGTAGTAAATCTTAGAACAAAGAGACAGCTAGTCTCCAGAATCCTTGGGGTGGGTGTCGATAGAGTAAAGTTTGATCCAACTTATTTAGATGATGTTGCTGATGCTATCACCCGCGATAACATACGAAGTTTGATTACTGCAAATGTTATAGAGATAAGGCCGATCAAGGGTACTTCTAAAGGAAGAGCTCACTTTAAAAAAGCTCAACGAAAGAAGCGTGGTACCAAACATGGATCAAGAAAAGGCAGTAGAGGTGCAAGAGTTGGAAAGAAGGAAGTATACGTCAAGAGGGTCAGAGCAATGCGCCACCAGCTAAAAGTATCAAAGGCAAGAAAGGAAATCGCAAATGAGTCTTACTGGAAATTATATAAACAGGTAAATGGAAATCAGGTAAGAAACCTTGCTCACCTGAGAAGTTTGATAGAAGAAGTTCGTTCTAAGAAATAAGATTAAAACCTGTGAATTATTTTAGGATCACCAATTTTGCCATCCTTGATTTTTATCCCTTCCTTTACAAGCATGTTAGTCTTAATTTTCTCACCCCACGCATATCCACCTACTTTTCCGCTTGACATGATAACCCTATGACATGGAACTATCACAGGATATGGATTCTTGTTCATGATTCTTCCAATTAGCCTTTGCCCATTTTTTAGTCCAACAGCCTTTGCAAGTTCACCATATGTTGTAACTTGACCTTTTGGAACTTCCATTAATTTCTTGTAGACTTTTTGTTCCAGATTCAAATTTTTATCATCTCTAGATCAGTGGTTTGTATAAGACTAACTACCTTTTGTTTATTTTTGCCAAGGCCTCTCCAATCCACAAGTGCATACTTGGCTTCTTTATTTCGGTCTAATATATGAGAAAAAAGGGTGCTATCCAAATTATCTAATGCATGCTTTGGTACAACAGTACCAAGAGCAAATTCACCTTCAATCAATTCTTTGTTGAATTTCTTTGGATAGTGTGTACCACCAAAACATACTGCAACTTTGTGTTTTTCTGGTTCTTTGCAAACTTCTTCCACTATTATTTTGGACACGCTTTCACAGAGATTCTTGTCGTTCCACTCCTTTTGTGTTGTGCCAATTTCAATGAATAGAGTCGGCTTATTCAAAGCAGTTGGCCCGTGATGAGTAGCTTCAATAGTAATCTCAAATTTCGAGAAATTATTTCTTTTTGTCCACAAGTGTTTCATGTATGACTTTTGAAGATGTGGATGAGGTATTGCTATTTGTCGAGGAAAGCCACCAAACTGTGCCTCAGAAAAATTTCCTGTGCTATGACAAGTAAGTGCAAGAGTACCGCTTTCAGAGGCGTGCTTTGACAGAAATACATAACTGTCATATTGATATTTTTCTTCAATCCAATCAGCAGATATTGCAGGTGTAGAAATTACAACGAGATCAAAATTTTTTCCGCAGTAGATGTCTCCTTGTTTTTGCATATCTTGTATCATGTAAGATGCCATGTTTGAGCCAGCAGGATCGGATTGGTATGCTACGAGTAACTGCATAAAATAAGAATTATAAGGACACTTTATTAACTTCCTTTATTGGTCAATGCAAAACAAATGTTGAAGGACATGGCAAACACCATTAAGCTTGCCAGAAAATCAGATAAAGATGACTATATGCAACATTTACGATTAGTACTTCTAGGTATAGCTGGTATTGGCGGTATTGGTTTTGTAATACAGTTTACATTTGCAGTAATCAATTTAGGACACAAATAAGAATTGACTCAAGAAATAAAATCTCACTTTTTTGCAGTCAGGACCACAGGGGGTCAGGAAAAGGTAGTACTTGGTCTCTTAGATAATCGAATCAAACTAAAAAAGCTAAATATACAATCTGTTTTGTTATTAGAGAATCTAAAGGGATATGTTGTACTAGAAGCAATTGATGCAAACGCTGCATTTGATGCGTTGCAAGGAATGAGACACATAAGAGGTCAGCTTAGAGGAGAACTACAATTCAAGGATATTGAAGGATACCTCGTTAAAAAGTCCACAGTGTCAGAACTTTCAGTTGATCAAATAGTTGAGATAATTGGTGGTCCTTTCAAAGGTATGAAAGCCACAGTAACCAGAATTGATCACGACAAGGAGGAGGCAACAGTCATTTTGCTTGATGCACCTTATCAGCTACCAGTAACTGTAGATGCAAACTATCTAAAACCATCATCACAGTAGCAAGGATTAAATTTACAGTAAAGAGGGAAAAGAAATCATGGCAGAGATTCAAACTGTTTCTGCACTTGTAACAGGCGGCCAAGCAAGCGCCGGCCCTCCACTTGGACCTACTTTAGGACCACTAGGGGTAAACATTTTACAGATAGTTACTGCAATCAACGAAAAAACAAAGGATTTTGAAGGAATGAAGGTTCCAGTTACTGTCACTGTAGATAAAAAGAGCAAACAATGGTCAGTCGAGGTAGGAATTCCTTCTGCATCTGCTCTAATTTTAAAAGAAGCTGGCCTTCAAAAAGGATCAGGAACATCTGGCGCCACATGGGTTGGAGATATTACTATAGATTCTGCCGTAAAGGTTGCAAAATTAAAAATTGATTCCTCTTACGCTATAGACTTCAAAGCTGCTGCAAAAGAAGTCATAGGAACATGCTTATCACTTGGAATAAAGGTAGATGGAAAGAACCCCAAAGAAGTAACTGCAGAAATTGATGCAGGCAAGTGGGAAGAGAAATTCAAGTAAACTATTCAGTCATGGAATATACAGAATCTTTGTCTGTCCTCTGAAGCTCTACAAAAGTTTCGGTATTTTGTATTCCTTCTATCTTTCCAATTTTTTCAATTGCCACAGTATGCAATTCCTCTAAGTTTGTTGCCCTTAGAGTAATCAGAATATCGAACCTGCCTGTAACTTCGGATATTTCTATAACTTCGGGCGTTTTCATTAGGGATTTGTGAATCTGATCCTTTAATTTTGGATCTCTGTTGATTCCCATTGTAGCTCTTACGCCAATCCCTATGAGAGATTCATCTACCACTATTGTAAACTTCTTTATCAGTTTCTTTTTGATGAGCCTTTTGATTCTACTATACAATACAGATGTGTTTATTCCTAATTTTTTTGAAAGGTTTGGTACAGAAATATTACCGTCTCTAGCAAGTTCGGTAATTATTTTCATGTCTAGTTCATCAAATTTGTGCAAGTTTGCGACTACTTTTTGTTACTATTTAATAAATGTAAGTTCTATTGTCGAAACCTGATGTTCTTACAACTTAAATTCCATAAAATGAAATTTTTAGACACAAGCCATTCCCGAAGAACTCTGTCACTAAACGATTTTAAATAGGCATTCAGAAAGGCTTTTCGTAATGATCAACGAATCCCAGATAACGCAGATGATAGTTGAAGCTAAAAAGAACCAGAAGGAGAGAAAATTCAAGCAATCGCTAGAACTAATCATGGTTTTCAAAGATATCGATGTTAAGAAGGGATTTGCCATTAATGAGACAGTCCAGTTACCCAAAAAATTAAACCAGCCAGCATCTGTATGTGTGATTGCTTCAGGCGACCTTGGACTAAAGGCTAAAAATGCAGATAAGGTTGTAGATGGAACACAACTGACACAAATTGGCGCGAACAAGAGAGAATCACGCAAGCTGATTAATGGCTATGATTTCTTTCTTGCCGATACTCAACTCATGGCTAATGTAGGTAAGACATTAGGTCAATTCATGGGTCCAAGAGGAAAAATGCCTACTCCGGTTCCATTCAATGCACCCATAGATGCAATATTGGAAAGATTCAGATCTTCAATTAGAGTAAGACTGAGAAATTCTCTGTCACTAGCATGTAAGATAGGTGATGAATCCATGGCAGATGACGATTTAGCTGCTAATGCAAATGCAGTAATTAGCACCATTGAGAAAAAACTCCCAAGCGGCGATAGAAACATCAAAAAAGTGATGGTGAAAACCACAATGGGCAAAACAATCAAACCACCGGCGGGAACAAAGTAAGATGCACCAAAACAGAACAAAATATCCTCAAAAGAAAACACAGATGTATCAACAGATCCAAGAACTCCCAAAGAAATACAAAGTGATTGCACTGGTACGAATGGAAAAGGTTAGATCTTCCCAGTTATTACCATTAAGAAAGAAATTCAAAAATGACGTTGAGATTATTAGTATTAAAGACAAGGTAGCGCAGAAAGCACTTGCTGTGCTGAAGATGCCTTCAATTGAAAAGCTAGCTGACAAACTAGTTGGCCAATGTGTCTTAATGTTCACAAACATGAGTCCACACAAACTAAACATTTTACTTGGAAAAAACAAGATAATGCTAGCAGCTAGAGGCGGAGACAAAGCAAGCATAGATGTAGTAATAAAGGCAGGTAATACAGGAATAACCCCAGGCCCAATTCTTACTGATTTTAAGGAGGCGGGGGTCACTACAAAGATTGATCAAGGAACAGTTTGGATAACTAAAGACTCTACTGCTGCAAAGAAAGGTGATGTGATTTCTACAAAACTTGCAACCCTCCTTAGCAAGCTTGATGTCAAACCTGTCGAGGCAGGAATAATTCTAAACGCAGCAATGGAAGAAAATACAGTATACAACCAAGAGGAGCTATTAATTGACGTAGAAAAATACAGGGAAGCATTTGCAAAAGCACACCAAGAAGCAATGTCATTATCCATTGAGATAGGTTACGTTACAAAGGAAAATGTCAATGCAATTCTTGCAAGGGCTGCACAGCATGCCAGGTCGCTTGCTATAGAATCAGGTTATCTGACTAAGGAAACAAAGAATCAGACAATTCAAAAAGCTCATGCCCAAGCAGTCGCACTGACAGGCAAGTTAAAGAATTATACCTCACAGTAAAGAAAAAATTTACTTTTCACGCGCCTTTGGTAAGTTCCAGTTGTATTTCATGGCTACAAGCCTAGGCACAGTTGTAACCACGATAGAGGCTATTGTTGCAATCTCTAGATTGGAATCAATACTGAGTGAAATATAGAAGATCAACACTCCCAGGAAACTTGCAGAGGCATAGAGTTCTTTTACAAATACCATAGGCACCTCATTTACGAACATATCTCGCAAGATTCCTCCTCCTACAGCGGTAACCATACCTGCCATAGCAATAGCAAGGAAATTCATACCATAGACTTCGTATGCAAATGTTGCACCAATAGCAGTAAAAACACCGAGTCCTATTGCATCGAATTTTAAAAACAGATTCCAGTGTTTTTGCATTTTTGGATATAGAAAGAATATTACAAAACCAGTTGTTACTGTTATGATCACGTAATAAGGATCAGATATAGAATGCGGTGGAAAATGTCCCATTATTATATCTCTTAGAGTTCCCCCCGCTACACCGGTTATTGTTGCAAGAATAATTATACCAACAATGTCAGCTTTGTGTTCAATTGCCTTGAATGCACCAGTAACAGCAAAAGCCATTGTTCCAAAAAGATCCAAGGCAAGAAGGGTAGCTTGAACAGGTAATGATAGATCTGTCAAATTACAATGTGTTAGATAAGATAGTAAATAATCTTTAGAAAATTACAAAAAAGGAAATAGAGATAACAGATTTAACCGAACAGTGCTGAAAGGCCTTCCATTGCCTGCTCTTCAGTCTTTGCAGAAGGCACCTCTGCCTCTTTCTTGTCTTCTTTTGCACCACCTGCTGGTGCTGCAGCTGGTGCTGCTACTGCAACTGGTGCAGCTTTGATTGCCTCTTCAATGTTCACATCAGCGAGTGCTGCTATGAGTGCTTTTACTTGAGCTTCGTTTACTGTGGCTCCTGAGGCCTTGATTATACTAGATATATTTGCCTCATTAATTTCCTTCTTTTCCTTGTGCAAAAGCAATGCAGCGTACACGTATTCCATTGTAAACGAAATTTGCAAGAGCCATAATATAAAACTATGGAGATTCTCGATTGCAAAAAACATGCGATGCGCTGATTATCTAATTGAGGATCTTAAGACTTCTGCAAATAGAATACATGTATCTCTTGAGTTCTTTATCATATAATGTATCCATTCTTTGCTTCAAAACTCTTTTTGCCTGATCCTTATCTGGTCCATCAGATAAAGAAAGCACATTGTTTATCAACTCCGGAACAGATTCTCTGACCCATCCAGTGATAATACCGTAAATGTTTTTGTGTAGTTTTTCCACATAGTCAATACTTACATCAAAAATTCCTGTAAAGTTATCATATTCGACTCTGTAAATTAAGGCAAAGACGATCTCTTTCGATGTGGGATCTTTCAATATTTGTTCTGATTGCGGACCTGCCTTTCCTTGAGAAACCTTGTTCTTCAGGCCGACGGGATTTATAATAATACCATTTACTCCTATTTTGGAATTTTCTATTCCTGTTACTATGCCTACTACAACATCTTTGTAATCGCCATTTTGCTTGGAAGCGAAAACATAGTCTCCCTCTTTCCAGCCCTTCTTTTCAAATATGAACATAAGAAATTCTCAAAAAAGATCATATTTAATGTGTTGCTTCAGAATACTTAATATCCATCAGGACAAAAACTTGTGAAATGGACAAGGGTCAGATTCTTGCCAAGTTTTCATCAGACCCTAATAGGTATTACAAGGTATCTCTTTTTGAACAAGAAGGATTCAAGAGAAAATCTTGTTCTAAGTGTGGTCGGTATTTCTGGGTGTTAGATTATGGACAGAACCTTTGTCCTGAGCATACAGAAAATAGTTATTCCTTCATAGGAGATCCTCCAACTAGAAAAAGATTCGATTACACACAGGCTTGGAAGGAGGTAGAGTCTTTTTTTGTAAATAATGGGCACAAGTCAGTGAATAGATATCCAGTAGTATGTAGGTGGAGGGATGATCTTTATTTCACAATTGCTTCAATAGTTGATTTTCAGAGGGTAATGGGTTCCAAAGTAGTCTTTGAATTTCCAGCAAATCCTTTGGTTGTACCACAAACATGTCTTAGATTCAAAGACATAGAAAACGTTGGAGTGACGGGTAGACATTTTTCAAGTTTTTGCATGATTGGTCAACATAGCATACCAAACTCACAAGGTTATTGGAAGGACAAATGTGTTGAACTTGATTTTAGATTACTCACTGATAAATTTGGAATTAACAAAGAAGAGATAGTTTTTGTCGAAGATGTATGGTCAGGAGGAGGCTCTTTTGGATCATCATTAGAATATTTTGTACGAGGATTAGAACTAGGTAATGCAGTATTTACCGAATTCCAAGGGGATTTGGAAAACTATTCTGTGTTGGACCAAAAAATCATAGACATGGGAGCAGGCCTTGAACGATTTGCGTGGATTACAATGGGAACTCCAACTGCCTATGATTGTTGTTTTGGACCCATAACAAAATACATGATCGAAAAGATAGGCATGGATGCTGATTCTGATATCATATCGAAATATTTCAGAGCTATTGCCAAAACATTATCCGAGTCTACGGATATATCAATAGCAAGAAAAAGTGCTGCCTCAGCTGCAGGGATTGACAATGTAAAGATGGACAAAATTATCTCCCCACTAGAGGGAATCTACCTCATTGCAGACCATCTAAGAACTCTAATATTTGCAATCTCAGACGGTGCATTACCAAGTAATGTTGGTGGAGGATACAATCTGAGAATGTTATTGAGGCGCACTCTGGCAACAATAGATAGATTTGGTTGGAATTTCGATCTTGATGATCTAATCGACCTTCACGTAGATTATCTAAAATCTACATATCGTGAACTTGAGGAAACTAGGAGTGATGTCAAAACAATCATCAGGATTGAAAAGGATCGTTACAAAGAATCACGAGTTAGAATGACAAACATTGCAAACATGTTAAAATCACAAAAAAAGAAATTAGATGTAAATGACTTGATTCGCCTGTATGAATCCGATGGTATAACACCTGATTTTCTAAAAGAAACACAGATCATTTCAGAGATTCCATCTACATTTTATGAAAAATTATCTGATTTGCATCAATCAGAGAAGACTGAAAAAACGGTACAATTGGATTTGGATAGGATTCCAGACACAGATTTACTATATTACAAGGAGGAACCACACGAATTTGAAGCCAGAGTGCTCAAAGTCTTGGATGGAAAGCATGTCATACTTGATCAAACATTATTTTATCCAAGAGGTGGAGGTCAAGAACCAGATCATGGCAGGATTGGAAATTATGCTGTTGTCGATGTGAACAAACATGGCAATATTGTAATTCATGAAACAAAGGGAGGAGCCCCACTGGAGGGAGAGATTATAAAATGTGAAATAGATTCTGTCAGGCGTTACGGTATAACACGACATCATACAAGTACTCACGTTCTTAACGCATCTGCAAGAAACACTTTGGGTTCTTGGATTTGGCAACATTCAGCGTTTAAGGAACAAGATTATGCCAGACTTGACATTACTCACCATTCAAACCTCACAGAAGAGGAGATAATGAAAATAGAAGACCTTGCAAATTTTACAATTCGAAAAGATATACCAATTCGTATCAAGGAATTTGAACGAGGGGAAGCAGAGCAGAAATATGGATTTAGGATATATCAAGGCGGAGTTGTGCCGGTAAAATTAGTCCGAATTGTAAACATCGAGGGCCTTGACGTTGAAGCATGCGGTGGAACCCATGTCAATAAAACAGGCGAATTGGGTCTAATCAAAATTACAAAAGCAGAAAGGATTCAAGATGGAGTGGTCAGATTGGAATTTGTTTCCGGAGAGGCAGCGCTCAAGTATACGCAGAATCAAGATAAGAAAATATCGCAGATTGTAAAATCTCTTGGCTCAAGCAAGGAAAAAATTCTAGAATCATTTGAACACGTTGTCAAAGATGGAGAGGATGCAAAAAAAAAGGTCAAACAAATAGTGAAAAGAACCGCGGAGTCTTCTGCAAAAGCTGCAATTGCTCAAGCAAAAGTTCTTGGAAAAGTCAAGTTATTTATCACAGTTGAAGAAGAGCTTGACGACGAATATCACATAGCAGTAGGCGAACAAGCAGCGGATCTTGATAAATCTCTCGTTTATTGCGCCTTGATCATAAAAAATGGCTCAATTCGCATAGTTGCATTTTCTGGTGCTGATGCCGTAAATACTAAGAAAGCAGGAGATTTAGTCAAAGAGGTGGCCAAAGTACTAGGCGGTTCAGGCGGAGGAAAAGATACGTTTGGCCAGGGCGGAGGAAAAGACATGCTCAAGATAAAAGACGCCCTTCTTGCTGCTGAGCAATCCATTCTTGGAAAGTGACAAGACAATGGATTGGGTATCGATTGAAGAGAAATGGAGACAAAAATGGTATGCAGAAAAACAATTTGAAAGTGATCCTGATACAAGAAGGAAATTTTTTGTAACAGTAGCATATCCTTATCCTAATTCACCACAGCATATAGGACATGGTAGAACATACACGTTGGCTGATGTCCACGCAAGATTCATGCGAATGTCAGGATATAACGTACTATTTCCAATGGGTTTCCATTACACTGGGACTCCAATTCTTGGCATGTCCAGAAGAGTACAAGAAAACGATATGGAGCTTATTGAGGCGTTTCGAACATTATACAAAGTTCCTGACGAAAAAATAAGAGAATTTTCAGAGCCTGTGAAAATTGCAGATTATTTCCATCAAGAGATCAAAGAAGGCATGATAGAGATGGGATATTCAATAGATTGGAGGCGTGAATTCACTACTATAGATCCCTGTTACAATAAATTCATAGAATGGCAGTTTAAAAAATTAAAAGAATACGGTCTTGTGATTCAAGGAACGCATCCAGTAGGGTGGTGTCCAAAAGATCAAAATCCTGTTTCTCAGCATGATACTTTAGGCGATGTTGAACCAAGCTTTACTGAGTATACCATTATCAAATTCAGATATGATGATTACATTTTACCGACTGCCACTCTACGTCCAGAGACAATATTTGGTGTAACTAATCTTTGGGTAAACCCAGATACCAATTATGAAATTGCAAAAGTCGACAATGAAGAGTGGATAATTAGTTCAGAATGTGCAACAAAGTTAGGATTTCTAAACAAAAAGGTAACGAAAACTGGAAACATAACGGGAACTGAACTGGTAGGAAAAAAAGTTAAGATTCCAGAAAGAAATGATAAGATCTTCATATTACCTGCGACGTTTGTAGAGAACGATAATGGCACAGGTCTTGTAATGTCAGTACCTGCTCACGCACCATTTGATTATCAGGCATTAGAAGATCTGAAAAAAAATACAGGAAAATATGCTAACTTGCCCTCCCTTTCAGAAATCAAACCTCTTTCCATAATTGAGACAGAAGGATATGGGGATATTCCAGCAAGAGACATGATTGAAAAATTTGGCATAGACAGTCAGGATAATCCAAAGTTGGAAGATGCTACAAAGGAACTTTACGCAAAAGAATTCTACGGTGGAAAACTCAAACAAAATACTGGCAAATTCGCGCAGAAAACAGTTACTGATGCAAAAGAAGATGTCAAGAGGTGGGTTCTCGAGAGTGGTAATGCAGACATTCTGTATGAACTCAATGAGAGTCCTGTAAGATGTAGATGCGGTGCTGAATGCGTGGTCAAGCTTTTGGATAATCAGTGGTTTCTCAATTATTCAAACCCAGAGTGGAAAGAAAAGGTTCATTCTTGGATAAATGAGATGAAGATACTTCCAGAAGAGATTAGAAATGAATTCAATCATGTTGTAGATTGGCTAAGAGAAAGAGCTTGCGCTAGGCAACATGGGCTTGGAACCAAATTACCGTGGGATAAAAATTGGATAATAGAAAGTTTGTCAGATTCTGTCATTTACATGGCCTACTACATCATAGCAAAATATGTCAATGCAGGCCAGATAAATGCAGAATACATATCAGATTCATTTTTTGATTATGTATTTTTTGATAAAGGTGATCTGAAAAAAATCGCATCAGATTCTAAAATAACTCCGGAAAGATTAGAAAGTATTAAAAAAGAATTTCAATATTACTATCCAGTTAACGCAAGACATTCAGGTAGAGATCTTGTGCCAAACCATCTAACTTTTTTCATTTTTAATCACTTGGCAATATTTCCAAAAAAGTATTGGCCAGAAGAAATAGTGGTTAATGGTTCAGTCTTAATGGACGGTAAAAAGATGTCAAAGTCAATGGGAAATATAATACCACTCAGAGACGCAATCAAAATACACGGTGCAGACGCTATTAGACTTGCAATCTTAATTTCTGCAGAACTATTACAAGATGCAGATTTTAACCAAGAAGCAGTGCGAGGCATCAAAAACAAGCTAGAAAATATGCTTGACGAATGCACAAAATACAAGACTGCAAAGCATATTGTCTTGACACAAGAAGATAGATGGATTCAAAGTCGTTTACAGCAATTAATTTCTAAAGCAACTTCCTCGATTCAAAAAATGAGATTAAGGGAAGCCCTTCATCATATTTTATATGAATTTGACGCGGATTTGCAATGGTATCTTAGACGGGTTGAGGCAAAAAATAGAACAGACTGTTCCGGAATTCTGCACGAAATATTTTCTGCAAGGGTTGCAATGATGTCACCCTTTGCTCCATATATGTCAGAAGAGATGTGGTCCAGACTTGGGAATTCAGATTTGGTATCAAAATCTTCCTGGCCAATTCCAGATGAGGTAAAAATTGATTTGCTTTCCGTACAATCTGAGACTCTTCTCAATACAACATTGAATGATATCAAAAATATAATCAAGGTAACAAAAATGAGTCCAAAGAAGATTACCATATACACAGCTGCTCCATGGAAAGCAAAAGCTTACCAGAAAATTCTAGAAAGAGTAGTAGGTGGAGATATCAACATTGGAAATTTGATAAAATTACTCATAGCAGATAAAGAAACAGAAGAGATAAAAAAAGATCCTGATTTTGTCAAAAAGACAGTCAATGACATTTTATCCAATCCTCAAGACGAAAGAGATTCTAAAAATAAAGTTGGTCTTGTTGATGAAATAAAGGTATTATCTGAATTAGAATCGTTGATAAAAAATGAATACAGTATAGGTCTACAGGTTTTTTCAGAATCTGATCAAAACAAATATGATCCAAAAAACAAGTCTAGGACTGCAAGACCATACAAGCCTGCCATACTAATAGAATAACCGATTTTGTGCAGCCACATCTTTTTATTAGGTAATTTTAGGTATAAGCTCGTTTGAAAATAGCTGTTGTTGGCATAGGGGTTGCTGGTGCCTATCTTCTTGCAAGATTGAAGAATCAACACGAAGTGGTAGGTTTTGAAAGATCTACAGAGGAAAACCACGATTCCATATGCGCGTGGGGCACTACGAAAGGTCCAATGGAAGAGTTTGCAAAAAAATGTGATCTTGACTTTAATGATTATCTCATACACGATGGAAAAAAGATGTACATCAACATGAACAACTCTGAACGATTTACCATCAAATTGATGGGATTATGTACTTACAACAAAATTGGTTTGATAAAAGATATGTCAAAAGGTTGTAAGATTCATTATGGAAGTGCACCAAAAATTTCAGACTTGGAATCAGAGTTTGACATAATCATAGATTCTACAGGTTTTCACAGATCTTATCTGCCAAGGCTTTCTCAGGATTTCCATTTACCAACTTTTCAATACAAGGTCCAGTATGAGAATGGGGTTCCTTTCGATGACTTTTATCTCAAGCCTTTTACATCCATGAGCGGCTATTTCTGGTACTTTCCATTGGGAAAAGATATTGCACACATAGGTGCTGGTGACAAAAATAGAAACCATGTTGAGGAAACTAATGCCTTCTTGAAGAAATATGGTGGCAAAGTTATAAAGACGGTGGGAAGACCGATTCGACTTGCCACACCAGACATGTGTGAGCCATTTTATCATGGCAAAGTAGTAGGAGTTGGAGAGTCTATAGGTACCGTTTATCCTCTACTTGGCGAGGGTATTATACCCAGCATGACGTGTGCTGACATATTTGTTGAGAACATTGGAAATAATGAAAAGTATCGTCAGAAGGTGTTAGAAAAATTTGCAATATATTCCAGAGTATTGTCTTTTGTCAGAAGCAAGATGGATAGTAAGTTTGGTATGCTAAAGAATTTTTCAGATCTCATATCAATCTACAGGTACATGAAGAAAAATGAATGGAGATTTGGAATGGAGATTCGAATGGCAGACATGATGAAGGTAGCGCGAGCCTAAAAGCCCATACTTACACAACCAAGATTCTCACGAGTAGTTCGGTTTGAGCTCATCGTATAATCATAGATGGTCTTTGAATATTCTGTAAGAATATCCCTCATTTCATCAATTGATTTTGCAAAGTAAAATCCTGGGCAATCTCCCGTAAATTGAAATGTTGCATGTACTCTTGCTCTGCCTTTTTCATTTTCAAGCCATGATGAGAATGGATAAAGATAACATACACCGGGTCTTGATGGATGCAATCCACAGTGGCCTTTTTGATCTAGGAACCTGCACTTGATATGAGTACCGTCTTCTGCCTCTGTTTCATCATTTTTTCGTTTAAGATTAATCATGGTCATAATGACTGAATTACCAGTAGGACTTTGTTCCTTCCATGTGTTTACATTGGTTTCATTTTTTACAAAATCTGAAACCCGGTTGTACTTCATGTTCTTGCTTATCATTATCAAGTCATTTGAGGTAAGGGGCAACCTTCCCTGCCTGTTACAACAATTATGACATTCAGGCCAGTAGCATTTCCAAAGTACATAACCGTTATCTGCGGACAAATATGGTATGTGAAATATCACATCGTTTACTTTTATCTGAAAATCTGATGCATCAACTCTTTTACCCAAAATAAAGTCATGGATTATAGGTTCAATCTTCCAGTCTTTGGACAACATCTCTAGGGCTTCTTCGATTTTAGGCTGCATCAACCAATAAATTGAGAATAGACTTTTGAACGTTATTAATGTTAAGCCAGAAGGGGAAATATGCTTCTGCAACACAAAACAGAAGATTGGTGTGGGAAAAAGTCATGTGGCCCCTAATTCTTGAAATAAATAATGTCAGTTTTACTTTAGAACAATACAAGGAAAAACGTGATAATGTCTGCAAGGAGCTAAATATTCCATCATCTCGCATAGCTGGCGGATTTGTCTCACTTTTGCTAAAAGGAATACTGTACAAGGAAAAAGATCTGTATTCCATTCATTACAGACTCATTCCATACATGAGACTTAAAGCAGATTGCGATTATGCAATGGCTGTTCGTGAGGCTAGTACAAAATAGGGTTAGCTGTAGATCTTAATTTTGGTTTTATTGACTCATTTACAATCATAACAAATTATGTACAATGATCTTAGATTTGTTTGCACTCTGATTCTTGTTTGACGGTTTACCTATATTCATCACCGCAGTCTCCAATTCTTTCAAACAGATCGTTAGATCTTGATGTTATTGATTTTATCGCGTCGTTATCCTCTTTGTCTAGTTGCAATTCAAACACTCTCACATTATCTGATTTGTGCTCTGCGATACCCAATCTTGCTCCAATTATCACACCTGCTACTGTAGGTTTATCCAGTATGTATCTTGTAACAACATTTGCAATACTGACACGATGTTTCTTTGATATATCATCAAGTACAACAAGTAGATTCTGAAATAGATTCCACCCACCCCATGCATGAATCATATTTTTGTATTTTTGCAAACTTGGCGTATCAAGCTGAGATCTGGTCGGTTCTGGTTTGCCTAGATATTTTTCAGATAAAAACCCACCAAGTAGAGTTCCATATGTCAATAGTTTGATTCCATGTTTTTGGCAAAATACAGTCATTTTGGCTTCAGGTCTCTGGTCTAGCACAGAATATTGTACTTGGTTTGATACTAGTTTGAATCCATTTTCTACCATGATCTCAATTCTTTCCGTATCAAAATTTGTCAATGCGAGATGTCTTATTTTTCCCTCATCGCGAATCTTTGAAAGATGATGTAATGCATCGATATATCTTGTATCGTTATAGTCCCACCAATGAAATTGTACTACATCGATTGTCTTTACATTCATTCTACGAATTGACTTGTCTATGTAGTGCTCTACTATGGTTCTAGTCATGGGTCCTGGATTTGGAACAAATTTTGTTAGTGCTTGCATGTTATCAAGTTCTGCCTCTCCTTTATTTTTTGCAAGTCTTTTTCTAAATTCACCAATGTATTCTTCTGCAGGGCCGTAAATGTCTGCCATGTCCCAGGTCGTAAACCCAGAATTGTGATACAATAACATATCAGATATGACAGATTCTGAATTGACTTGGCCATGACTTCCTGCTACTTGCCACATACCGTTTAGAATACGACAAATTTGTAAGTTGGATGTTAATTGGAATGTTTTTTGACGCCCTGACATGCTAAATAATATTCAAACCCTCCTAATATTACATCATATTCTAGTTTCTGACATGACACCAATAAAATTTAATCAAAATAAAAAATTTACAGGCATCCTTTTTTCAAATGTGTCTGCACAAAGGAATGTAATCATTTTGCTTGAGATCTGATTTATGATATTTTCATTATTCCATTTGATACAAGATATTGTATTCCCTTGACAAAATCGCTATCAGATATCTGTCCATTGGCCCACCAACCAGCATTTGTTTTTACCCAAGACGGAATCTGTTGAGATGAAGAATTTGATGTTGATGTTGATAATGGTATCTTCATGATTCCCTGCTGAACTAAATACTGCATACCTGAGACAAAATCAGAATCATCTAGCTGGCCTGTTGCCCAGTAACCGGCATTCTTCTTTACCCAGGACGGAATTACAATACTTTGAGATGAAGTTACAGTAGTGTTCTGAGATGCATTTGTAATCTGTAATGTCCCAAGCATGGTATCAAAGGTTGTAACTTGAGAATCAAAACCAGATGATGGGTTTGCCCTCAATCCGAACGTAATATAGGCCGAGTCTGTCTGGGTCATCTCATACTGGGATTTCATATCCACAGTTCCGTTACATTCTACAATTACTTCATTAAAGTTCAAGCTGCTAAAAGTCTGTGTTGATGTAGAATTAGTACATGTTTCGCCATCTTGCATATTGCGTGGCATAAAATGTGGAGTATATGGCGTAGAGCCTTTTGGTATCATGGATATAGATATGGTAACCGGTGGACGTTGCCCCCCTTGCGTTGACTGAAATCCTCCTGGTGCTAAAGTTACAGATGTAGCTCCCGTAGTTCGCTTTATCTCAAAGCCGCTCCATCCACTTGGAATTGCAACTTGGACTCCATAGTTAGCGTTTGTATATGTTGTTCCATTTACTGGAGTACGTGTTCCTTGGAATTGATGCTGACCTGACTGTGATGATTGATACTGTGCACTAGCATGAGTTGCAAATATCACACTTGCAAAAAAGATGATTGCTATGAACCCTAAAAATAGAATAGTTTTCATTTACGTAAACTTGGTTTTAATGTATTTATGCATTGGTAAACATTGTTCATGACAAAGTTGTATTCTGTTAATAATTTGGCAATCAAATCTCAATCCACACAATGTTTGTACATACAACCTTCACCGTATACAATTATTGAAAAATGTAGAGTTTTCATTTCTTTACGCAATATCTGGTGTAACATACGATTTGAAATATGGTTTTAGGTACATAATATTTGATTCAATGCTAATAATTATATTCTCAACTTATACCACTCGTTTTGGTAGCCCGATAGTCTAGTGGCCAAACAATTTTTGGGCTAGGGATTCCAGGCTCTGGATCTTATGAGAGGACACCTGGAGACGGCAGTTCGAATCTGCCTCGGGCTATCTTATTTTTTAAAACTCCTCTATCTAGAGGCCATTGCAATTCTTTCTAGCTCGTTCTTCTTTTTAACAGAAGGTGCGTTCATGTCATTTGCAGCGGCAAGTATCAAGTGCTCTGCAAGGTTTTCCTCTATTGCCTTTGGATTTGAAAATGTTGCATCCCTTACCCCTTCTGCTATGAACCTAAGAGCAAGATCAATTCTTCTAAGAGGAGCAACATCTACTGAAACATGGTATACGGTTCCACCATAAACTATTCTTGTTGTATCCTCGTTGGGAGCTGAGTGTTCTACGGCTCTTATCAAGACTTCAACAGGGTTCTTTCCTGTTTTGAGATGCATAATTTCAAATGCTGTTTTGACTGTATTTATAGCGTGAATCTTTTTTCCACCCATTCTGCCAGTGTTCTTTGCATATTTTTTTCCAAAATGAGATAGTTTGTTTACAAGTCTCTCAGTTATGTTGACCTCAGCTTTGTTAAATCGCTTCAGTGCGGAACGTCCAAAGGACATTGGAATTATTTCTTTTTTTAGCGAAATGACATTTTTCAGACCTGGATCTTTAATCTCAATTTTGGAGGTATCCCACTTTCTAAAAAGTAAAAGATTCTGTGTTTCAGTCATTTCTATCTTCTCGGTTTTTCTTTCTTACCATAAACTAGTTCTTTAAGTGAAGTGCCGTTTACCTTGAATACTTTCCATCTTACTCCAGGAATATCTCCCATTGCTCCGCCCATAGATGCACCCATTCCTTCTACATGCACCTCATCGTGCTCATCAACAAAATTTAGCGCACCGTCTTTTGGAAGAAACGCAGTTACAGTCTTGCCGTTCTTTATGAGTTGAACGCGGACACATTTTCTTACAGCAGAGTTGGGTTGTTTAGCTTCAATTCCTACTTTTTCCAGTACAATACCGCGGGCTTGAGGTGCTCCTCCAAGAGGACTTGCCTTTTTATCCAGTCCGAGTTGTCTTCTCTTGTAAGTTCCAATAGACCATCTTTGTCTCTTTCTTTTATCTCTAAGAACTCTTCCTGCAAATAGACCAAGGGGTGATTTTGCCATTATCCATTACTCCATTATTTTTTCAGGGCTTTGTATTAATACACTTGAGATTTGAAAATATCTTTTTGCAAGCAATCTTGCCTTTTCAGCATTTCTACCTTCTCTGCCTACCACTATACCTTTCTTCTTTGCATCAACAAGAACAATTGCTTGAAGAGAGCCATCCAATCTTTTATTTAGCTTAACTTCGGATATTAATTTTGGATTTAACATATTTTTTAGAAACTCTGCAGGGTCTTCAGAATATTCGACTAGTTCAACGTTTCTTTTTACTACATTTTGTAGGTTTCTTATTGTAGAACCCCCTTTTCCGATTGCAAGACCCATCTTGCCTTGATTTACTACAAAAATTACTCTGTCTTGTTTTTCATCTTCGATGCAGTCCCTTGCTGTTGCACCAGTCACATTTTGAAAAAGTGACATTAGTTTTATTTGATCTGTTGTTAGTTTGATTGTCTCTGTCATACCTTTTTTAAACTCGATCTCTTTGGGGGACATTTAAATCTTGATAGACGGTTTGAGAAAAACAAGACATTTATGCTTGCTTCTCTGTTTCTGCATCTTTTATAATAGCTTTGAGATTAGTATCACTTAGAGTTTTTAGCGATACTGCCGAAATTCGAAACTGTGTACCACACAGTCTACCTAGTTCTACGGATGAACCATTATAATTTAGAGTTGGCACTTTGGCACTCTTTGCAGCTTCAACTATCTTTTGTGTCATCGATGGCGGAATCGAACGTGAAAGTACAATCAATTTGGAATTTTTAATAGAACTCAAAGCTTCTTTGGTTCCAAAGAAACATTTTCCATCATCTACTGCATCCCTGATGGTTTTTTCTAAGAGTTTAACCATCTTCCACTACCTTCATGTAAAGATCTACAGTACCAGTACCAATTGGAATGTTTGCTCCAACAATGACGTTTTCTGTGACTCCTTTGAGTTCTTCTACCTCTCCTGCCAATGCGGCTTCTGCAATAGTAGGAACAGTAATCTCAAATGCTGCTCTTGCCAACACGCTGGTCTTTGTACCTGCAATTCCATGTCTTCCAATTTGTTGTAGGTATCCTCTAGAGCACATCAAGTCTGCCACTAACATGATATATCTAACGTCAACTTCAAGACCCTGATCTTCAAGAGTTGAGTTCAGTTCGTTTATCAATGAATTACGAGCAGCTTCTATACCAAGTGTGTTTGCTATCTCAAAGACATTGTTTGTTCTAATGTTCTTCTTGTCAATACCATCAACTTCCATCACCTTAGCAATGTTTGATCCTGATGTTTGTATAACCCATTCATCTCCTTGCTGTACGATTGTTACACGTTCCACATCGGTTACACCCTTGACTGTAGCTGAAAGAACTTTATTTCTCATACCAAGTATTGTCTGAGCATCAGATTCTTCAGGAAGAGTAAGTGTAATGGAGTGTCCACTAGGCTCAATTTCAAATTTCTTCTTTGATGACTGCAATGCCATTACAACATCTTCTATAGTACAAGCTCTTTCTTTTAGTCTGTCTTGGTTTAGATTTAATTTTATTTTTGTAGAATAGTCAGTCTCTGTACTTGTAATTAATGCGCTTATCTTAGTATGCAAAATTTCTCGTGCTACCTTGATCGCCTTTTCTTTTGATTTTTTGTGATGTTCCTCCAAGTAAATGTCCATGGTTGGAGTGACTGGCTTCTTTCGTGCATCTACAAGTTCAATAAGTCTTGGAAGTCCCAGTGTAACGTTTCTCTCCCTGATACCTGCAAAGTGGAAAGTTCTAAGTGTCATCTGGGTACCAGGTTCACCTATTGATTGTGCTGTGACAACACCTACTGCTTGTCCGGGTTCAACCTTGGCGGTATCGTAAAGTTCTAATGCTTTCTTCAGTACCTTCTCTACTCCATCTCTGCTGAGCTTCGACTCTACCAGAGCATCATGAACAGTTTGAGACAAACGTGGATTGAATGTTTTGGTGTATTTTTTTACAAGGTCTTCAGCATCTTCCTTGGTTGCTTTCTTTCCAGAATCAATGATACTCTCAGATTCGATTAATCTAGAAATTCTAAATGCCTCACCATGATCACTTTTTGAAACATCAATTCCGTCTTCACCATACAGGAACTGTATGATGTGGCCATGTGGATCTCTTACTGTCTGATCATACTCTAGTTTGAGATGCTCTAGTGCATTTATCAATCTCCTTTGCATGTATCCACTTTGCTGAGTTCTTACTGCAGTGTCTACAAGACCCTCTCTTCCACCCATTGCGTGGAAGAAAAACTCTAGTGTTGATAGACCGTCTCTATAGTTTGATTTTACAAATCCTCTTGAATCAGGATTTGTATCATTTTCTTTGAAATGTGGTAATGCTCTGTTACTGTAACCTTTGTGAATTCTTCTACCTCGAATTGACTGCTGACCTAGCGCACCTGCCATCTGACCAATATTCAGAGAAGAACCTCTAGCTCCAGTTGTTGCCATAATTCTACCAGCGTTTGTTTCATCAAATGACTTGTCAGCCATACTGCCTGCCCTATCTCTTGCTTTTGATAGTTCGTTTACAATGTAAGCTTCAAGAGCTTCTTCTGCTGATAATCCCCTGCTAAGCTGTAATGTTCCCTTCTTTGCCTGTGATATGAAATCATAGACCTTGTCATAAGATTCTTGAATGTCTCCCAAGATAGAATCCTTGGTCTTCACTGACAGTTCCAAGTCAGCGTATCCATAGCTAAATCCATATCCTGTGATAAACTGCTTTAGCATGATTAGAATAGAATTGAGAAAATTCTTTGCTTCCTCGTAACCATAATCTTTAGCTATTCTATGTAGAACACTATCAGGCTCTTCTGCGCCTATTGATGCCTTGTCTATTACACCACTTACAAGTTGACCATTTTTAATTACAACATCCTTTGCTGGTCCCTTGGTTCCTTTAGACCATTTTGATGTAATGACATAGTTGAAATCTTTTGGTAAGAATAGTGAGAATAGCTGTTTTCCTGTATATAGTGGACTGCCCTTTCCTTTGATCTGAGGTTCTGGGAATGTATCTGCATACCCGGCTAGCATTGCCAAATTTGCAAATTCTTGTGGAGTAAGGGTGGTATCGTCTTTTGTCAGCAAGTATGCTCCTGTGATAAAGTCACGTAATGCACCAATTATCGGCCCTCCGTATCTAGGCGAGATTATTTGATCTTGTACTCGCATTAGAAGAATGGCTTCAGCTCTTGCCTCCTCGCTTTGAGGTACATGAAGATTCATTTCGTCACCATCAAAATCTGCGTTGTAGGGAGGACATACTGAAGGATGCAATCTGAAAGTCTTGTTTGGCAAGACCCTAACGTAGTGACCCATTATAGACATTTGATGCAATGATGGCTGTCTGTTGAACATCACAATGTCTCCATCAGATAGATGTCTTTCAACAAGATATCCTATCTCTATATTATTAGCAATTGTCTCCCTGTCCTCAACAAAGTCTAACCTTATCTTTACACCGTCTGGTCTTACAATGTAATTAGCTCCAGGATATTTGGTAGGACCATTGATGACAAGTTTCTTCAGTCTCTCAATATTCCATTCTGTTACAACTTCAGGAATTGTGAGCTTTGTTGCAACAGATTCTGGAACTCCAACTTCAGATATTGCCAAGTTTGGATCTGGTGAGATTACAGTTCTGCTGGAAAAGTCTACTCTTTTTCCAGAAAGAGAGCCTCTGAATCTACCTTCCTTTCCTTTCAGTCTTTGTGTCAAAGTCTTGAGCGGTCTGCCAGATCTGTGATGAGCTTGTGGGATGCCAGATACTTCATTATCAAAATATGTTGTAACGTGATATTGTAACAAATCGACAAGATCTTGCACAATGAGGGGTGGGGTACCAGCTTCCTTGCTTTCCTTTAGCCGTTGATTTACTCTGATGATATCAACAAGTTTGTGTGTCAAGTCATCTTCAGATCTAATTCCAGTTTCTAATATTATTGAGGGTCGTACTGTGACAGGTGGCACAGGTAAGACTTGGAGCACAAACCATTCGGGTCTAGCAGTTGTTGGATCATACCCAAGTAATTTCAGGTCATCATCTATCATATGGGAAAATCTTTCACGAATGGTAATTGGGAGTAATCTGTTTTCTCCTAGCTCTGTTCGTTCAATGAAAATTGTGGGTTTTGTAAATATCATTTCGTATTGCGATTTTCCACAATGAGGACATGTTTTCTCTTTCTTTGCCCTTTCAATTATTTCATCAGGAATGTGTTTAATTGAGATTACGTTGTACGCGGCCTCTTTTTGGATTATCTTGTGATATTCTTCAAGTTCTTCTTGTGGTATCTTTAGTCTAGCACATGACCTACAGGTGGTCAACAAAAGCTTGTAGATATTATCAATAAACGCAATATGTAACACAGGCTCTGCAAGTTCAATGTGACCAAAATGTCCAGGACATCTAGCTGCAGTGTTTCCGCATGTAAGACATTTTTGACCTGGTTCAAGAGTACCAAGTCTGCCATCCATCAATCCACCTTGGACAGACATTCCATCTTCATCATAAGTTTCAGGGGCAGTGATCTCTGCAACAGAATATTTCCTTATTTCGGTTGGAGACCATACCGAAAACTTGATCCCATCAATTACTTTGATTGTTTCAACTGCCATTAGACTCTCTCCTTTATCAAAAGTCTTGGCGCTACGTCAAGGCTCATCATTTCCTGTAATAGAAGTTTAAAGGCGTAAGCAACTGAGATTGATGTTACCTTTGCTTTATCTCCACACACCCTACAGACAAATCGCCTTTGTTTGATATCATAGTACGACACAAGTCCACATCTTTCACAGATATAGATTTCAGCCTTGTCAGATTCTTCAAGAAGCCTATCCTTTAACATCATAGATGCCCCATATGCAATAAGACAGTCTCTTTCCATTTCACCAAATCGTAGACCGCCACCTCTTGCACGACCCTCGGTTGGCTGCTTTGTCAACATTTGTACTTGACCTCTTGCCCTTGCATGTATCTTATCTGCAACCATGTGGTGTAATTTTTGATAGTATACAACACCAACAAAAACATCAACTGAAAACGCCTTACCCGTCCTACCGTCATACATCATTTCCTTACCTGAATACTTGAATCCTGCAGTCTCCAAAACCCCCTTAATGTCCTCTAATTTTTCGCCAACAAACGCAGAACCGTCCATCTTTGAACCACGCAAGGCGGCAGCTTTTCCTGTTACAGATTCAAGAAACATTCCTACTGTCATTCTAGACGGGAAAGCATGAGGATTTATCATAACATCAGGTACAACGCCATCAGCAGTATAAGGCAAGTCCTCATGGTTTACAAGTAACCCCACAACTCCTTTCTGTCCATGTCTAGATGCAAACTTGTCTCCAATCTCTGGAATTCTCACATCTCTTACTCTAATTTTGTACATTCTGCCACCATCGTGAGATTGTGTCATAACAACTGTATCGACAACACCGTTTTCAGATGGTCTTACGCCTATTGATGTGTCTCTTCTATATGGTCCCTTTACTTCAAATTCCCTATATTCTTCCATAAATCTAGGAGGACTTGTTTTCCCAATGAGTATGTCTCCACCCTGAACAGTGGACTCGGTTGCGATGACTCCATCTTCTTCTAATAATCTATATGCTTTGTCACCACGAAATCCACGGATATTTCCATCTGCAGTTGGAATTTCAAAATTATCTCTCATTCCTCCAGGATATTGTTTGGCTTCTGCCTCATAGATTCTATAGAAGAAGGTTCTACCCAATCCTCTATCGACAGATGATTTACTCAATACTATTGCATCTTCAATATTATAACCGTCAAAAGGTAATACTGCAACAACACAATTTTGTCCTGCGGGCCTATCTTCTAGTCCTAACAGACCCATTGCCTTTGTTGTAACAATTGGAGTTTGTGGGTACAGCATAAGATGTTGCCTAACGTATGTACTTGCATTCATCAGCGGAGTTGAGAAACCAAGACTTTGTTTTGCCATGGCTGATTCATATGTATTTCTTGGGGATTGATTGTGTTCTGGATATGGTATGATTGATGCACCGGCTCCGAGAATTGCAGATGGGAATATTTCCATATGGGTGTGTTTTTTCATGTCTGTTTCATCAATTGCAATGTAACAGTTTTCTTCTTCATTTGCGTCAACTAGCTCAATTACACCCATATGCAAAAGATCTGTCCATGACGAAAATTTTTTGCTGACTTTTTCTATTAGCTCTTGTGTTAATAGCAATTTATTGTCCTTAATTACAATCAAGGGTCGTAGAACTCTACCCGCATTACAGTTGACATAGAGTCTCTTAGTTGAACCTTCCACACTAGACTGATACAAGAAAATGCCAACGTGTGGATGAATCTTATAGTTTCTTCTAAGTTCTCTTAATGAATCAACAAGTTTCTGTCCATCTTTGTAATATCCAATTAATCTCCCATCTACGAAAACTCTTGTTCCCTCTTTTTTCAGATCATCTTTTGCATCAGAAACATAAGTAGCACCTAGATCGTAAAGCTTTTCAACTATATCTTCTGATGCTACGTTTACTGATATTATAGCAGATAATGCCAAATTCTTTACCAAGCCACAATTAGATCCCTCAGGAGTCTCGCTTGGACATATTCTTCCGAAATGAGTAGCATGTAAGTCTCTTGCCTCGAAGTTAGGTTGACTTCTACTAAGTGGAGATTGTATTCTTCTAAGATGACTTATTGTAGACAGATAGTTGGTTCTATCCAAAAGTTGTGTAACACCAACACGGCCTCTTCCCCAGTTTCCTGTTGCTATTGCATTGTTTAGTTTATCCGTAACTATGCCTGGCCTAACTGCCGCTGCAACTGCATTTATCCCTCTTTTTTGTCCTGATCTCTCAAGCTGGTATTTCATATCCCTCACCAGATTTCTGAAGGCTGTTCGGAAAAGGTCAGCAAGCATTTGACCTGCGAATTTTATGACTTTATTTCCATAGTGATCTTTATCATCAGGAGTAATCCACCCTAGCTTTAGTTCAATTAATTTGCAAGTTGCTTCACCTAGAAATAGAGACTTTTCCTTTCTATTATCAGGTTGTTTTCCCAAGTGCGGTAGGAGACCCCAGTCAAGCAAAGTCTCTGCTCTTTTTATCTGGAATTCTTCTAGCATACCTGGCGCAATCCTTTTGCTGATATACACTATAGCATCTTTTGCTGTTGGTACATCACCTGATTTTTCAAATGAAGCTTCTAATTCATCTTGAATTTCGTCAACTAGAGAAACTGCTGCTGCAATTTCTCGATCAGATTCAAGTCCTAATGCGCGCATCAAAGTAACTACAGGAATATCCACAGGAGAACCTGGAATCTTTGCTACTATCAGGCCGTCATTTTTCATCACAAGTTCAAGTTTTGCGCGATAACCTACAATGGATGAATATACTTTGGCTTTGAAAACTGTATTGCCTCCAACAGTCTCCTTATCAACTATAATTTTATTGTAAGAAAGATCTTCTAATCCAACAATGACACGCTCAGAGCCATTGATGATAAAATAACCACCTGGATCATTTGGATCCTCGCCGTATTCTATGAGTTTTTGTTCAGAGAGGTTATGCAAAATACAGGCATTAGATCTTACCATTACCGGCATGTCACCTATGTGAACATATCTTGATTCTAGAATTTTTCCATCTTCTACTACACTTGCTTCAAGCATTATAGGAGATGCATAAGTTACATTTCTTAATCGAGCTTCCATCGGAGCAATGTGTGTGATTGAACCATCTAATTCCATCATGCGAGGTTGTTGAAGTTTTACTTTTCCAAGTTGAATTTTATACGGATACTCGGCACTCTCTATCTCTATTTGTCCAACTTCATCAATAATACTTTGAAGCCCTCTTTCAAGAAACTCGTCATAAGAATTCAGATGTTGTCTTGCTATTCCTTCTCTTTTTAGAATGTCCTGAACTATTGGCCATCGTTTATGTGAGATATGCGTCATTATTCTTCCACCACGTATCTATAGTAGATGCTTTCACCAGCTGTAGGACTTTTTCTTGTTATCTTTATCATATCACCTGGTTTTACTCCCAAGCCTCTGATCGCAGGATCACTGACATATATCAATGGCATTTCAGTAGGCTTTGTGTGATATTTTTCTAATACTTTTTCAGCTTCTTCTTTAGTCATTATCGCATGTTTTGGAACATAGATATGATCTGGAATCAGTATTTTCTCTTTCTTACTTATCACGTTAAAAATCCCCTTTGAACATTAGCTGTAATAGATAATTAATCCACAAACTACGTTGCTTCCACCGAGAGGTTAATATATATCTAATCTATGGCATTTCAAAAGCGCTATATTTTATCAATAGTTTTTTCAACTTTAAATAGTAAAAAACTATCGTCGATTCTACTAACATTTGTTTTGAAGACTCGGATTTATTTGCAATTCGGATTATGGATTGGCGAAGATTCGAATTCAAATAACGTCATCTAGTTTTCCCGATCCCAAGAATCATCATTACAATATATACAATAGGAAATGAAAGATGTTGATACATCAAGGCCTGATGTATTACCGCAACCCTTTGTCATACAATACAGGTTATTGAGATGACATACAATATGACTCCTAAGAGAACCATAAATCAATTACAGGATAAACGATCAAGATGTCAGTCTGTGTGCTAAATGATTACAAGAAAAATACGTGCTTTCTCATTTTTTGAATATACATAAATACCCATTCTACTTAATCGCAGACGATGAGTACTCATAAAGAATATGCGTTGATCGCTATTCTTGCAACGGCAGCCATTGTAGGTGTTGGTCCTGCATTTGGATACTGTCCACCAACGTGTGAACCAGCCGCCCAATACACTAACGCAATGATGACAGGTAATGCCTCTAGTCTTTCAGCAATTCAACAACCAGGAAACATAATACCACTTACGCTGACAACAGACAAGACAACATATGATCATGCCTCAGTCGTAAAGGTGAGCGGTCATGTGATAAACCCATATCCAGGTCAGGATGTGGCTATGAAGTTAACTAGTCCAGAAGGAAACATCGTGTTTGTATCTCAGTTAGCACTAGACAGCAACGGAGACTTTAACACCACAATAAATACAGATAGTTCACTCATGGCAGAAAATGGACAGTACACCTTGTATGCACAACAAGGCAATGAGCAAGCAAGAACTAATCAGGTTCAGTTCCAACTTACTGGACAAATGTCAACAACATCGACACCGACATCAACACCAGCTATTCCAGAGTTTGGCCCAACAGCGGCTCTAGTACTTGCAATTGCGATCGTATCAATAATTGCAGTATCTGCAAAGACTGGACTAAGATTGATGCCAAAATACTAACATCCATTTTTTCATTTTTTGAATATACATAAATACCCATTCTACTTAATCGCAGACGATGAGTACTCATAAAGAATATGCGTTGATCGCTATTCTTGCAACGGCAGCCATTATAGGTGTTGGTCCTGCATTTGGAGATAGTATGTCAGGAATGTCTTCATTGGAAAATAACACACAAGGCATGTCAGGTAGCAATACAACAACCGTTCAGCCAATCATAATACCGGTCACATTACCATTCAGTCTGACAACAGACAAGACAGTGTATGATCGACAATCAGTAATACTTGTCACAGGACATGTCCAGAATGTAATACCTGGAGTGCCAGTAACATTACGAGTTTCTGATTCATTAGGTAATGTTGTAGAAGTCAATCAGCTAACTGTTGACAACAGCGGAAATTTTAACACCACAATAAATACATCAAGTCCGCTTTGGACAAGTGATGGAACATACACCATATATGGTCAGTATGGAGAGCAGCAAGGTATGCGCACAGCACAAACACAATTTAGCATTGGCGGTAGTGGCGGAGCATCAAGTTGCCAATCAGATCAACTCTCAGCTACAGTAAATAATGAGATGTATTGTATCAATTATAGCATCAGCGGAGGAACAGCTACTGGAGCAACTCTTAGCATGTCATCTAAAACTCTCACTGTAAGTTTACAAGCAACCAGTAATGGTCAGATAACTCTTCAGATACCAAGATCAGTGCTAGATGCGAAATCCGGTGTCAATGATGGCAGCTTCTTTGTACTAGTAGATGGTGAAGAAAAGGATAATTTTACAGATACACCAAGTGCTGATACTAGAACTTTGACAATACCATTTAGCATTGGAGCAGAACAGATACAGATCATCGGTACACAAATAGTTCCAGAGTTTGGCCCAATAGCAGCTCTAGTACTTGCAATTGCGATCGTATCAATAATTGCAGTATCTGCAAAGACTGGACTAAGATTGATGCCAAAATACTAGAACACTCTACTTTTTCATTTTTTTATCAAACCATAGTAAAGGAAATATACGACATAAAGACAAATCGAATATGCATTTAATGCCAGTATTAGTAATTTCTCTCTTAGTATTATCCGTGATGTCTTTCAATGCATTTGCCCAAACATCGACAACTCCCACCCTTACACCTACTGCTCCTACTGCATCTGCAGTCACAGTTAGTACCGATAAGAGTTCTTATCTGGCAGGAGATACATTAGTTATCTCAGGCCAAGTTCAAGCAGTTGTACCTGGAACGCCGCTTACTGTGCAAATATTAGATTCTGATACTAATTTGATCCAAATAGCCCAGATTGATGTTTCTTCAGATGGAAAATTTACAAAGTCGTTCTTGGCGTCAGGCCCATTATGGAAATCAAATGGTGTATATACAGTTAAAGTCCAATATGGCCCTCCAAACGTAACTGCTCAGACCACATTTACTTTTCAAAGTTCAGTTGCCCCTATAAGCAATATCTTTCAAGTAAAAGATCCCAACAGCCAACAAACCTTTAGTGTCAACTATACCATAACTGGTGGAAGTGTAAACAGCATGACAATCGACTCACAAAGCATATCACTTATTGTCTCTATCAATTCAACAAGTGATGGTTCCATTACACTCCAAATACCACGAACACTAGTGGACGCAAAAACTAGTTCTGGTCAAGACGACTCGTTCATAATCTTGATAGATGGTGCAGAGGTCAAACCACAAAGCGAATCAGCAAATGGAGACTATAGAACATTGACAATACCATTCTTGCAAGGAGATCAAGATATAGAGATCATCGGTACACAAATAGTTCCAGAGTTTGGCCCAATAGCAGCTCTAGTACTTGCAATTGCGATCGTATCAATAATTGCAGTATCTGCAAAGACTGGACTAAGATTGATGCCAAAATACTAGAACTAAAAGTCAAATTTTCTTTTATCAATACATAAATACTCATGATCCTTGAGTATTGGCTAGCAAATGAGAACATCAAACGCACTTTGTGCAACAGTAGTCGTAATTATATCGGTTTTTGGATTATCTTCCTTTATCTTAACTCCCGCACATGCTACTGGCAATTGTCCTGTAGCTGGATGTGTGGAAGGCGGAGATACGCTAAATGTCGTTATAACCCCAACTACCGGTAGTTCACCATTGCAAATTTCCTACAGTGCATCATTTGCTGGCAATAGTACAATGAAAGATGCTACTTGGAATTTTGGAGATGGCGGCACGGCAACTGGCGTCATGAATGGAACATACACATACCAGACAGCAGGAAACTATACTGGTACTGTGGATGTAGATTCCATGGATGGCACTAGTTACACTCAACAGTTCACAGTAACAGTCACAGGAAGTATAGGAGCTAATGCCAATTTAACGAATGCAACAGTAGCAAATCCAAATGCTGGCGTCATGAACGCATATAAGTATTTCCAGCAAGAATACAACGGTAGCCTAACAGCATCAAGCCTTCCACCCCTCTCAGTACAGACAAATGCTCCAAGTTACAGCCAAGGTGACACAATAGTTATCAACGGTGCAGTCAAAACTATATCAAACGATACTGCCGTTACTGTAAGAATCATGAATTCATTACAAAACATGGTTTCAATAGCACAATTTGTCCCTGCCTCGGACGGTAGTTTTTCTACCAAAGTTCTTGCCACTGGCCCATTATGGACACAGGCAGGCAATTACACAGTCATTGCGCAATACGGTCCAACCCTAAATACTACTACTAGTTTCATATATAATGGTGGTAACGGACAAGAAGTCATAACCACACCTACAACTGGCACTTATTCATTACAGACTAGCGCAGGAACATTCAGTATACCATATACAATAGAGGGCGGAACTATACAGAGCATGCAGATACTCGGACAGCAGACTACGCTTGCAATTACCATCAGCACGTCATCGAATGGCTCATTATCTGTAAGTCTCCCAAGAGCACTCATAGATGCCAAAGCACTACCACCTGCATCTACAAAAGTAAACTCAACATCAACCACATCAGTCAACCCAGAAGATGAGCCAGATTCATCATTCGTTGTTCAAGACGGAGGGCAGACCGTGCAGTTTACTGAAGTGAAAAGCACGACCACCAGAACACTAGGCATGTCCTTCCAGAAGGGAGATACAACAATAGACATTGTCGGTACAGTTTCAGTTCCAGAGTTTGGCCCAATAGCAGCTCTAGTACTTGCAATTGCGATCGTATCAATAATTGCAGTATCTGCAAAGACTGGACTAAGATTGATGCCAAAATACTAAACATTTTCTTTCAAATTTATCTGCAAACTATGATCTTCAAAATTTTTATTTAGTTTGATTTTTGTCACGTACTAATTCTGAATTTTTTTACTACCAATATTGACAAGGCACTTAGATTATTATACAACTAAATGAAAGATGGAATGATGAATTTTGAGTTCGAAGAATTCTATTCTCTAGAAGACATATTTGTGTACATGGCTACCATGGCCCCGCCGATGAAAAACATGTTACCAATAAGCTCCTATAAGGGATACATCTTTTCAATGATCCCCTTGAGTCCTGCAACTGGCAATTCCTACCTTGTAATCTATACAAAAGGCAAGATTGATGGAAAGATGTTGGAATTTGACATGAATCTGAAAAAATACAGGCCAGTCGATGCAGCAGAACGAGCAGATAAAAGCTATTTTGTTGTTTTAACTCCAAAAAGAAACACAATTGCAGATGCAGCGATTAAAGAACTAGAGAAATCTACTTAGTATAAGCAGGAGCATTGACTGACCTACTTCTGGCATACTTTTCCATAATATCGTCAGGAAGCTTGCCATTAAACAATTCCTTGGATAAACCTCGCAAGTAACGCATTATTGCCCAAGTTCCAGCTTTAATCATGCCATACATCACAGGCTTCATCAAAGTACCATATGACTTATTTCTAAGAATTATAGGAATAATATCATTAATTACTCTCAAATTGTGTTCCCAGCACTTCCAGAATAATGTAAATTGTGCCTCATTGAGATTACCAAAGTGCATCGAATTCTTTTCATTAAAGTCTTGATAAAGCAACGGTGCAACAATACCTCTCATGTTTGTATGTTTAAAGTCTTCAATTAGATCGATTGTATACTGTGTTTCGTCTGGTGTTTCATCCGGCCATCCAATAATCAAAGTCGCTGCTGGGAACCAATGGTTCTGATTCATTATCTTTGCACCCTCTCTGACAACCCACCCCCATTCATCCGTAGAAAATGGTTTTGTCTTGACTCCAAGATGCTTCTTCACCATTCTTGGTGCTACCGTTTCAATACCAAGGTTTGTTGCCAACCACTTTTCATTACTCATGCCGTTGATTGCAGAAATATCACGGAATAGTTTAGGATCTGCACACACAGCAGAAAATGTCATGTGAGTGGTCCCTACAAACCTAGCTCCCAGAGATTTGAGCCCTTTCCATAATTCAGTTATTGCATCATAGTTTGGTCTAAACTCCCGATTGTCACAACCATAAAGCAGCATTTCATCAGAATGTAACCAGATGGAATCAAATCCATAATCTAGATTTATTTTTGCTTCTTGTTGTAGCCTTTCAAGTGGAAGATCCTTCTTTGATCTTTTGTTCACATCACAAAAGTCGCAACCTCTTCCACATCCCCTCATAGCTTCAATAAGCGAATTGACGGTAGGACCTTGAATCATTGGAATGTTTTGAATGTTTTTTACAAAGCAATGCATCAGTTCTGGAGCATCACCCTTTTCGAGATCGTGAAATAGATCTAATGCAAGCTCATCTGCTTCTCCCACGACTACAGTATCAAGGCCGTGAATTTTCATCCTTTCAGTTTTTGCAAGCTCCCAAGCTCCGTTTCCACCAACTGCTACATGAAAATTGTACTTTTTCTTGAGCTGAATAATCTTAGCACACATTCTTTTGAATTTCATTGCAACATATGATAGTTTTTCAGGAGACATGGTAGTAGTAACAGGAGCCATTCCAAGTGGATCCATTACATTTATCCCTACAACTTTAGTATCAGGACCTATACATTTTTCAAGATAATCAGGATTTGCAATAAATATCTCGTCTTGTTTGTAACCTTGTAATAGTGCCGCCTCTACTCTACGCAATCCAACCTGAGCAACTTTTGCTTCACCAGTTACCACATTGGTTTCCACAGGAGGGCAAAACACTTTATCAAAAACCCATTCTGGTATAACCTCATAAGGTCCACATGCAATGAAACCATAAAGAAAATTACCACGATAATTAGTCATCAAGCTACGATCTGCGGTAAGAACTATCCTCTTGCCTGCCATTCTCCTTAATCTTTTTTACTACGATATAAATCGTTTACCTTATTGCCCTATGAAAAATTTCTCTTTTGACATATAAACCGGTATTGTATATCTACACTGTGAGCATATCAGAACCAAGACATATTGAAAGACATCAAAAAGAGACTAGCTCGATAAGGGATTTCGTATTTGGCTTTGGAGACGGAATAAACACATCATTAGGATTAGTAGCTGGGGTTGGTGGAGCTGATCAAACCTCAAGCATAATCATCTTAGCTGCAATAGTAGCAATGTTTACCGGTGCAAAAGCAATGGCAGTCCAGAATTATCTTGCAGTTAGATCACAAAGACAGATCTTACAATCCGAAATTGAACGAGAAAAATGGGAGATGGAAAATGTTCCAGATGCTGAAAGGGGTGAGATAGAAGGAATCTACAAAGCAAAAGGATTTACTGGGACCGAACTTGAAAATATAGTCAACAAAATTACTTCTGATAAAAAAGTGTGGTTAGATACAATGCTTACGGAAGAACTAAAATTAAATTTAGAAATAGTAGGAAGTCCATTGAAGAGTGCTTTCCGCATGTTTGGCGCATTTTTAGTTGGGGGTATTTTACCAATTATTCCATATTTCTTTGCAAGTGGATATGTACCACTGTTAATAGCTGTAGGTACGAGTTTATCTGCATCATTTATCATTGGAGCAATCAAATCCAAGATGGCTAGCCTAAACATAGTGTGGGGCGGACTGGAAATGGCCGGCCTTGGCACCGGAATTGCATTAATAGGGTATGGCATTGGTTCAGAATTGGGTCATATCGGAATAATCAAGGCCTAGTCTTATTCATAGCAACTCTGTTTGCCACATTTGCTGCAAAGGCTCCAGCACCTATCCCATTATCTATATTTACAACTGAAAGTCCTAGCGTACAACTCTGTAACATAGAAGCAAGTGCAGCAACGCCCTTCTCTCCATATCCATATCCTACTGATGAAGGAACGCCAATCACTGGAATGTCCACTAAAGATGAGACAACAGATGCTAGTGCTCCCTCCATTCCCGCCACTACAATGATTGTATCCACTTCTCCATGGATCATTTTCTTAATTATTGGAAAAATCCTGTGTAATCCCGCTATACCAACATCATAGCTAGTAATGCAGGTACAACCCATTGCTTCACACATTAACCTAGATTCTTCTGCAACACCAATATCAGATGTGCCAGCAGTCAATATTCCTACTTTGCCACCTGAAGATGACAATTTCTTAAAAAACAAAATCGATGTGGTATGTTTTCCTGTCTTGATCTTGAATTTATGCGTTCTAGAAAAAGAAACGATAGTTTTGTAATGAGTCTTATTAATTCTTGAGGCCAGAACACAGTCTGATCTGGACATTACAGTCAGAATGATTTTTTTTAAATCTGATAGTTGTTTTTTTTCAGCAAATATTACCTCTGGAACTCCTCTTCTGATTTTTCTTCCTACATCAAGTTTAGCAAAATCTTCTATTTCTTCTATAGAATAAAGAGAAAGTAGTTTTTTAGCCTTGACTGAATTAATCTTTCCCAATTCAAGTGATCTCAGTATTTCTATGAGTTCCAACAATATCCGTAACTGTTACGAGTTAAAAAATTTAATCAGAGTTCAAGACCAGAAATGGCAGTCTTGACACTCTCTACCCCTTTCTTGAACCATTCCTTTTCATTTGAATCCAGATCTAATTCTATGATTTTTTCCACTCCATTCTTGCCTAATACTACTGGTACTCCGATTGAAACATCAGAATGACCATACTCACCATCAAGATACGTAGCTACTGGTATGACTTGCTTTGTATCTCTCATCACAGCCTCAATAATGGCAGAGATTGCATTTCCTGGGGCATGAACTGTTGCACCTTTGAGTTCAATCACTTTGGCTGCAACTTGTCTTGTACTTTGTACAATTTCATCAGCTTTTTGTTTTGGCAATATAGAAGCCAGAGGAATACCGGATACTGTCGAATATCTTGTAAGTGGTAACATATTTTCGCCGTGTTCTCCTATTACCAAAGCACGAATTGAATTACGAGAATAGTTTGTTGATTCATGAATAAATTGAACAAATCTAGATAGATCAAGCATGTTACCCATACCAAATACTCTGTTTTTTTGAAATCCTGAAACTTTGTATGTAAGATATGCCATAGGATCTAAAGGATTAGTTACAGGAATTATCATTGCATCTTTTGCAAATTTCTTTATGTTCTCCACTACACCTTTTACAATTGATGCGTTAATTTTCAATAGATCCATTCGTGTCATACCTGGTTTTCGTCCTGATCCAGCTACAACTACTACAATATCGGATCCTTTCATTTCAGAATAATCGTTTGAGCCTCGAATGTTTACATCGATTCCCTTTTCAGATAACATATGATTAAGATCCATCGCTTCTCCTTGTGGAAGTCCCTGCACAACATCTAGTAGAAGAATTTCATCTGTTACTTTTTTTAATGCAGTAAAAAGCGCTGCTGCTCCTCCCACTTTACCTGAGCCAACAATTGTAATCATAATCAGGCGTCAATTTAATTCACTAATTAAACTTCACTATTATTCCCGGTAATCAGTGTAGAAATTAGAACTTGTTCTCAGTACCGAATTATAATTTATATGCATTCTAATCTGCTTACAAAATCATGGTTCTTGTAATTGATGCTCAAGTGGCAGGTATTTCTGGTGACATGCTACTTTCTGCTCTTGTAAACATAGGCGCTAACAAATCCAAAATAATTGAAGGCATATACACATCTGAAAGTTATTTTTCGGGTTCAAAGATTCAGAATATCAATTTCGAAAAGACAACAAAACACGGAATTGAGGCGACTAGATTGGTTTTAGACATAAAGGAAGAACCTCATGAAAGAAAGGGTATTGAGATTCAAGACTGTATATTACAAACATCTGATAAAATAGAATTATCTGAAAGAGCCAAGGGCTTTGCAAAGGAGAGTATCAAGTCTTTAATCAGAGCAGAATCTAAGATCCACGGGGAACCAATAGGATCAGTTCATCTCCATGAAGCGTCAAGTATAGATACTGTTATTGATATTATCGGTTCTGCAATAGCTCTTGATGATTTGAAAATTTTTTCTGACGAGATCATTTCTACTCCAGTTGCTGTTGGTGGTGGAACGCTAAGTTTCTCACATGGAATTACGTCAAATCCCGCAAGTGCAATTCTGGAGATATTTTGTGGTTCGGACATAATAATGACTGGAGGCGGTGCAAGAGAAGAGCTTACTACTCCTACAGGCGCGAGTTTACTAGTAAACCTTGCAAATCAATGTGTTGAATTTTATCCATCTATGAAGATTAAATCGATTGGATATGGTGCAGGCAGTAAGGATTTTGAAGGATTCTCAAATGTCTTAAAAATTGTCAGAGGAGAGCTAACACACCAATTTGAACAAGACACGGTTCAAGTTATTGAAACAAACATAGACGATGTTTCAGGAGAGGTAATAGGACAAATGATCGACAAATTAATTGCCATGGGAGCAAAAGATGTTACCGTAGCACCAGCTATTACAAAAAAAAGCAGGCCAACCAATCTTGTTTCGGTCATATGCGACTCCTCAAATCTAAACGATATAATTAGTATCATTACCTCAGAAACTGGCGCGCTGGGAGTTAGAATCAGGACCTCAAATCGTCGCATCATTCCTAGAATTATCGTTTCAGTTCCAATTACAATTTTGGGGAGAAGCTTTACAGTGCAATGCAAGGTAATAAAAAATGATAGTGTAACAAAACATTTCAAAGTAGAGGCGGACAACATAAAGTCAGTTTCTGAATCTCTAGGCATTACTTTCAGAGAGGCAAATGCGTTGATTGTTGCCGAAGTGAGACGGACTCTTCATATAAAATGAACAAATTAGAACAGTTAATCAAATGGTTTGAGGATAAAGAAAAGATTTTGGTAGCATTGTCTGGTGGCGTTGATAGTGCACTTGTAGCCTATGCTTCATACAGATCACTTGGAGAGCTCTCGGTAGCTGTTACTGCAGATTACAAAACCCTCTCACAGGAAGAATTAGAATCAGCAAAGAAAATTTGCTCTGAGATAGGAATAAGACACATCGTAATAGAATACAATGAGCTTGATAATTCAGATTTTGTTAAAAATGATAAGGACAGATGTTTTCATTGTAGGACACAATTAGCGACATATTTGACAAAAATAGCCAAGAATGAAGGAGCTGGTGTAATAGTTGATGGCACTAACTTGGATGATCTCCTAGAATATCGACCTGGTATAGTCGCATTGCGAGAAAATGGGATTCAAAGTCCACTTGTTGAAATAGGATTTACAAAAACAGAGATAAGAGATTTTTCAAGAGAAGCGGGACTTTCAGTTTATGACAAGCCTTCAAATTCATGTCTTGCATCTCGCATTCCCTGGGGTCATAGAGTTACTGCAGAAAAATTGACAAGAATTGAAAAAAGTGAAAACATGGTCAAACAACTTTTTGGAGTAAAACAGGTAAGAGTACGAGATCTAGGTAAAGAAGCAAGAATAGAAGTTGGAAAGAGTGAGCTTTATCTGCTTTTAGATTTGCAAAAGGTTTCAATATTAAATGAATATCTCAAAGAGGCAGGATTTGAATCCATATTGATAGACAGAGAAGGATATAGACCTGGTAAACTCAATGTGATAACAGATTGATCTATCTAGATAATGCTGCATCTACGCCTGTTCATCAAAAAGTAGTAGATGAGATGATTCCCTACTTTAAAGAACAATACGGAAATCCGTCTTCCATACATAAGTTTGGCAGGACTGCTAATGTAGCCATCCAAAATGCTAGAAAGAGAATAGCTGATTTGATCAATGCAGACAGTAAAGAAATTCTTTTGACGTCAGGAGGTACTGAATCAAATAACGCCGCAATTTATGGCATAGTTTTTCAGGATAAAGGTAGACATATCATAACATCTTCTATAGAACATGATGCAATACTTGAACCTTGTAAATATCTTGAAAGAGAAGGATACAGAGTATCATATCTTCCAGTCGACAGATATGGTCTTGTAAATGTGGATGACGTTAGAAAAGAAATCTCACAAGATACATGCCTTATTACAATAATGTTTGCAAATAATGAGGTTGGAACCATTCAACCAATAAAAGAAATTGTCGGTGTAGCACATGACAACAACATAGTTTTCCACACAGATGCTGTTCAAGCAACAGGCAAAGTTCCAATTGATGTTAAAGAACTGGGAGTTGATTTGCTTTCCATCTCTTCACATAAAATAAATGGTCCTAAGGGAGTAGGTGCACTATATCTTAGAAAAGGAATCACAATATCTCCTCTCATACGAGGCGGAGGACAAGAAAATGGATTGAGATCAGGAACTGAAAATGTTGCAAGCATAGCAGGTTTTGGCATGGCTTGCAAGTTAGCAAAGGATTACATGAACCAAAACACATCTTCTTTCAGGAATCTAACTTCTCAACTGATCACACGAGTCCTATCAGAAATACCAGGAACTAACCTTAATGGGCATATTGAAAAGAGAATTCCTAATAATACTCACTTTACATTTCTTGGCGTAAATGGCGAGGATCTTATCATTAAACTTGATGAAAATAAAATTGCTGCTTCTACAGGCTCGGCATGCTCTGTACGAGTGCAGAAGGCATCACATGTACTTAGGGCAATGGGCTTTTCACATGAACAGATAACTGGTTCTCTACGTTTGACCGTGGGAACTACTAACACTGAAGAAGAGATAGACGAGACTGTAGAAGTATTAAAGAAAGTAGTACAAGAGCTCCGTACTGTTTCCCCCTACAAGAACAAGTATAATTTCTAGATTTATTGAGATAAGACCTGGAATTGGTACCCATCTTTCTCAGATAGGGGAACTGGAGAATCCATTCCATCCCATACATATACTTCAGCAGAATAGTTTCCCGGAATAGTTGGAGTCCATTGAATTTGCTCATTTACTTCATTTGATGGGTTTATTGTATCATTAACCCATTTCAGGTATACAACTTCACCTTGACTGTCTTTTACTTGAACAATGTATGAAATTTTCTGATCATTTTGATAATCGCCATTTGAAATAATATCCTTGAAGGTTATTGTCTGACCTACCTTAGGACTTTGTAACAGAGGAAGTCCATTTATGTCACTAATTTGCGCAGCTTGGCTAATATTTGAAAGATATCCTTCTTGTGAAACATTGGATTGATATGTTTGAGGTGACGTTTGGGATGTCTGAGTAGATGATGAATTTGTTTGTGAAGACGAAGCAACCGTTGAACCTATTATGACGGTTCTACCGAGAGCATCCATAAAATCATGGTACCAAGCTTGTACTGATCCTCCAATAGGCGATATCAAGGCAGTTCCATCTTCGTTACATATCCAAGATGGCATCTTGAATATCCCTTGGAATGTTCCTGAACCTGGTGCAGTTTCAGTAAGTGTAAAACCTGTAGCGGCAAGTCCCCCATAAAATACTCCATTTATTGTACATTGATGAAATCTAAAACCCTTTATCCATACCTCAAGAAGTATATTTCCACTAGCATCTCCTACCGTATCCACTGCAGGAGAATTTGGATCGCTTACAGTTGTAAACGATTGGATAGTACTGTCGTCAGATACAAGATCTGGATCGTATAATGTTATTATCACTGGCGAGCCAATGTTATAATTTGCAGAATTAAGCGTTACTGTCGCTGTTGTTGTTGGAAGACTGTTTTTTGAGGTAACAGTAGTTTGTTGCCCAGCCGATGAACCTGAAATAGAAAAGTTGATTCCATTTTCACCTACCATTTGGCCATTTACAAAAAATACGATATTGCTACCAAATGTCTGTAGACTTTTTATCAGATTTGGATCAAATTGATTTAATTGATTTGCTTCCACATATGAAATTGTACCCGTAAAAATACCCGAGCCGGCAGCTGTTTCTTGAAGTTCAGCACGATACACAGCATTATTCACTGTTTGCCCATTTTGCATGCCAAAAGAAAATAGATCGAAAACGATTGGTTGCACATCAGTTTCATCTGAAATGTTACCGCCTATACTACCAAAATTAATTTCTAGATACACTGGAGAGGATGAAGATTGAGATTCGATTGAAGCTACTGCAGTATCGCTTATTTGAACAAGACCATTTCCAGAAGAAATTGCACCAGGAGATAGGATTTGAACAGATGAACTACTAGACGCACTACCAAAATGAAGAGTCATACTAGTATCTGAGAAGGAATTAATTCCTAGCTGTTGTTGAAACGATCTTAAATCATAATTAATCCAGTTTGTTCCGTTAGAATTAGGTTGACTGACATCTATGAACAGATCTTTTAGAGTAGCAGTAGTGATTCCAAGATTCAAGGTAACCTCATAAAAATTAGTAGACGGTGTCGATCTGGTATCTACCATTAATCTGGCAGAGTTTGCGTCAGGAACACTAGAAGAAACAGAGATGGGGTTTGAAAGACTGTTTGAATTTGGATAAAAATTCACATCCGAAGCGCCAGTCAGTGTTATTGGGCTTCCAATCTTTAACGTGGGAACTACAGCGGAGCTTCTATAGTCATTTAGAATCTCAACAATTCCTGAGTTTAAAACCTGATTACTGTCAGAGAGTGTAATGGTTTGCTTTTGTCCTGGTCCAAACTGACCTTGACCAGAACCAAGAGTGAGACCAGCAGTAGATGTGGTGCCAGCAACGATAGATGTTGATTGTTGATCATATTCTATGCTACCTGATTGTCCTCTAGGAGAATTCTGCAAAATGCCAATTGTAGAAACGCCATCATAATCACTCTCAAAAACTCCAGTGTTTGGGCCAGTTTCTACAAATGTTACTAATTGGTTGTAAGTTATTCCATTTGCGGTTATAGATGAGCTGGTTTGAAGGTTGTTTGTCTTCAGGTTAACAACACTACCAAGATTCATTTCCACCTTTCCATTATTCTGAAAACCTAAGCTACTAAGATAGGGTGCAAGATTTACAAGCCCTGAGATATTACTTCCGCCAGATTCTGAAAATGCTTGATAGAAAGTTGCTTCAGGATTGTTGACATTAAATGTCCACGAATCTATTGTAGTTGGATCCTCATCTAATTGAATATCATTTATTGTTGCAAAAACGTCAGAGCCTGCAGAATATGCATTCCTATCAAGGGTTACGGAAATATTTGGAATTTCAGAGTACGTAAGATCAACACTTTGTGTTCCGGTAGCAGCATTGTATTCTACATTAACATCATTACTAAGTGAGAAAAGTTGAATGACTGGCCATATATTTTGATTAATTCCAATTTGGCCTACACTTACATTTGGATTTGTATTCAAAGAAGGAGGATTTTTAACTACATTATTCTGATTAACAGATGGCGGTTGTGGAGTACCACTACATGAGTTAAACGATGCAAGTCCTTGAGTGGTGCCTGAAAGACCACTAGAGTCTGGAATTGCAATACCGTCAGTTTGCGAAAAGTCAACCCCCAGTACAGATGGAGGAGTAGATCCGGAGCAGAAAACTCCAAAGTCCAAGTTTTGGCCCGGCGTACCGCCCAATGCTATTTGATCTGCCTGCTTAGCCGCATCAGTATTAGCAAAAAATGCATACCAATAACCATCTGATCCTTGAGCCATAGTAAGTTGTCTTCCATTTACATTGACATTAGGTTCGCCTTGAGCTTGATTCAGTTGAGTATTATCCCCTTCTATTATTACTTCAACTACCATTGCACCAGAGAAATGATTTTGAAAAACGCTATTTTCTGCAGATACGAATAGATTTGGCTGATCTGAGTATCCCTTTACATTATATGATAACATAGATGGAAAGACGAGCAGTGTAACTAATACAATAGCCCACGTTTTATACAACAATATAATAGTGAAATCATTCTTGGAATTAATCCTGTCGAATAATTCATACATATTCTAATAGCCTCAAATAAATCACGAAATTAAGAAACAGCTAAGTTTTAACTAAGGCCTGCTGGAGCCCAAACATGGCAAAACCAAAAACTATCTTGATAATTAGCGTAATTCTTGTAATAAGTGGTATAGCGATTTCATTTCTTCAATCTGAATCTGAAACTGATAGTTTGGCTAGTGCACAGCAAAGTCTGTCAGCAGGTTCATCGATGAATGTTAGTAAGAGTTTGGACCCTATAAAGAGTAAAGACGGAGTTTATTCAATTCAGATATCAGATTTTGAAGATGGCGATAATCTTGGTATTAGTGTTATTGATCCGAACGGGAATGCTATAACTACAAAATCAATAGTAAAAAGTCCATTTCAAGAAAATTTTACAATCTCTTCTACAGGCATCTATGAGTTGAAGATACAGAATACAGCCCAGACAGATATGCAAGTGCTTGGAATTATTGGGTATTATCCACAAGGTGCAACCTTGTTTGATGTATTAAGCATCATAATTTTAATAGTGGGCCTAAGCGGCCTTGCCATAGGCATGATGTATTTTATAAAAAATCGCGGTAGTTATAACCAAGACAAAAGAGGACGTGCAGAGAATGAATAAAAACAAAAGAGAGATACAAACCGATGAAGAATTATATTTGAATATCTAAACATTATGAGATTTTGGGTGTTAATAGATTCCATACAAAACGAAATAATCAATTATGATACTAATTTAGAAATTGGTCTAGCTCAGTCAATCCATCAACCAAACTAGTGAAGTTTTCATCTGCTTCCATGATTTTATTGAGTTTATCTCTATCTACACTAAAACTTGTACTTTTTCTATCTTGTCGCACAATAACGAATCCATGTTCAGCAACATATGATAGTCTAGATTTTATCTCATTTTCTGATATTTTCAATTTTTCAACAAGATAGATCGAATCCTTTTCACCATCCTCTAGTTCAGATAGAATTATCGAAACGTTAGGATCTACAAGTACATCCATCATTTGTCGTTTATCAAAATCTTCGTTCATATTTACTAACCATGTTTTGAGCCAAGTAATCTTTTCTTGTTTGAGATGAAATCGCTTATTAGAATTTTATCAATTTTTTCAGGATTAATGTAATAAGCTCTTCCTTTTAGGTGCTTTTCTAGATTTTCAACATAGCTTAGGAGCTCTTCCTCTTCACTTACCATGATTGTATCAATCTCAATCCCCTCACGTTTGCATTTTTTTGCCTCCTGTAATGTTTTGGCATCAATAGCAGAATCGACTTGTTTGTACCTATAACAAAGATATACCATTTCATTTCTAATGTCCAGTTTTACTTCCCGCTCATTTTTTATTTTGGCAAGAATCACATCATCAGGTTTGTAAAAATGCGAATATGGTTTATCTGACAGGATTACATTTTTTTGAGATTCGTCATCTACAAAACATGCAGAGGGTTGACCGTCTGTAATCATAACTATACGTTTATTGTGTGAACCATCTTTTTTTAGAATCTTCAGAGCAAGCCGAAATGCCGCTTGGTAATTTGTATAATGTAAAAAATTATCATTTGCGTCAAAAGTTTTAAGGTATGGTATATCACGTTGTTTAATTTCTGATGCTAGCGAACCAAAGCCTACAACGTAGATAGAGTCATTTGGAAAGAATTTCTTATTTAAAACATACAATGCCCATAGAGCTTTCTTTGCAGCTTCTATTCTAGTTCCTTCATCAGAACCAAGAGAGTATTTCATTGTAGAGCTCAAATCAATACAGTAGACAACTGCAACATTTACTTCTTCTCTTGTTTCAAATTTTTCAAAGTCTTCAAATTCTAATTGAATCGGTAATTCTGTTTTTAATCTCTTATGCCTAGATCTTTGTACAGAATTCAATATCGTCTTTGGTATGTCTAGATTTTTGATATCATCCCCAATCTCAAGTTTTTTTGTAGTATCCAATATAGTACTACCAGACCCCATGTTTTTTGTTTCATGAAGTCCAAACCCTCCTTCGTTTATTGCTTGTATTATATCCTCAAGCATTCTCTGACCAATTTCAAAAAATCCTTTGTTAGTAAGCCATCTTTTGTCATCTTTTAGGTAACCTTTTTTCTGAAGATATTTTGTTATTGGCTCATTACCATGAATGTTCAGCTCGTTTTTAGATTCTTCATCGGTTTCAGATTGCGATGGTTGTTCCTGTGTTATTCCCCGAAGTATTTTTTCCAAGTCCTGTACAGATGGTGTCTTCTCTTTTATCACTTGTTTTGCCATTGTCTTTAGAATTTTGCTTAGTTGTTCATTTGATACAGCTGAATCAGAACCTTTCGAATTTTTCTTTTCATTTAGAAAATAGAGAAAATTTACTATGCTATGCTGCAACGTATGCGCCTTCTTTCTTATCCAAAATCTTAGGTTCCACGTAACAAAGCCCGTCTAGAGCTAATTCCAGTATTGCAGACCTAAGCTCATGACGCATCAATTCAGAAAACACTAGAGAATCTTGGTACACGTTGTGTTTGTTGGCTTGATTCACAAATTCACTCTGTTCAGACAATGTTTTTTGATAGATTTCATCTACCAATACTGATAGAGATTTAAAATTCTGGAGTTGATTTTCGTAAGAAGTTTCTAGACTATTAGAGCCTAAAATTGCTTGAGAAACTACAAAGGTTTTACCTGCAAATTCTGTTTTAATCATATCAAAGATATTCTGTTCAACATTATTGAGATATTCAAGCGAGGTATCCTTTACTGCAATATCGATCAGATGTTTCAATGTTTTTTGGCGATTTTCTGTAGTGTCATCCAATTCAGCAAGTTCAAATTTAGCACATTGCTCTATACAGAAAATATCACTTGGCCTCGGTACCGGCAATATATTATGAGATAAGGATCTTGTTCTTTCAGCCTCACTAACCAATAGCTCAAGACTGTGAACGCTCATTCTCACACTGACGCCTTTATCCTGATTAATTTCATGACTTGAACGTGCATTTTGTGCAACTCTTGCCAAGACTTTGAGCATAAAAATAGGAATGAATGATTTTGGTACCTTAGATTCTTGGGCAATAATGAGCATTTCATGATTCAATGTTTTTGGATAATGTGTGTGTATGTGACTCTTTAATCTGTCATAGAGAGGCTCTATTATTTTACCTGCGTGTGTATAATCTATTGGATTTGCAGTGGCAAAAAACGCAGTTTTTGGTTCAAAAATTACCGGGTAAGCGCCTGTAGTAAATCGTCCTTCTTGCAATACTGAAAGAAGAGAAACTTGCTTTCTGGTATCAAGTACTGGAAGTTCATCAATGCAAAATAGACCATGTTTTGCCTGCATTAGTTGTCCAGGAGAATAAGATTCAATCTCATACATTTCGGTTCCTTTTTTTATTATTTTTATTGCGTCAATTTGTCCCACTAGATCTTTTACAGAAATGTCAGGCGTTGCAAGAACATATTTGAATCTGTCTTTACCCCATAACCATTCTATTGGTGTTTCAAGTTTATTATTACGAATCTTTTCCATACTACTAGAATCCATGTAAAACCTAGGACTTGATATGGTGTTTTCCTTATCTTGTAGTAAGCAAAGTAATTCATGAGACGGTAGATCCATCGGACAATCATTTGTGATGCTTCCTCTTATCACAGGCATTGGCGAGAGCAAGTTTTCTGCAATTGTTTGAGCAATCCTTGTTTTTGCCTGGCCAATTTGACCCACTAGTATTACATCATGACATGACAGTATGGCACGATCAAGAGAAGGAATGACGTCACTATCAAATCCTATTATGCTAGGATACTTGATACTATTTGTCTTGATCTTTGAAATCAAGTTTCTTCGTAGTTGTTCTTTGGCACCTATTATCTTGTAATTGATTTGCAAGAGATCTCCTAATGTCTTGACCTGTTTGTAATCCTCAGGAACGCCTGCCATTACTTCAGTGTATTTTGGCGTCGAATTGTAACTTTGATTAATAAGATTTTCAAGATCCTGCGTCAATATGCTAGGTACAGCAGAATTCTGATTTAAAGTATTATTATTTTAGTATGGTTTTTATCGGGGATAGAGGGGATTTTTCAATACTTGTCTTCACAAGAATTTAGACACATTGTCAGGATTGCAGGTAAAGATATACCTGGTGCTAAAAAGACGATAATAGGCATAAGTCAAGTAAAAGGAATGGGCTATAGTTTTGCAAAATCTATCTTAGACATATTAAAAATAAATCCTAACAGTAACGTAGGTTTTCTCACTGAGTCTCAAGTTGAAGAGATAGAAAAAGCAATGAGAAATCCATCATCAGTTAATATTCCTCCATGGTTCCTTAACAGAAGAAAAGACATGGATTCTGGTAATAATCTACATTTGATTACTTCTGACATAGATTTCAATGTAAGAAATGATGTTGAAAGAGAAAAGGGAATGAATAGTTGGAGAGGATTTCGTCATACTTATGGATTAAAGGTAAGAGGACAAAGAACTCGTACAACTGGTAGAAAAGGCGGTGCAGTAGGAGTTCGCAAGGGTGGGAAGGTGTTACCAGCTGGTGCACCAGTTGAAGGCGCGGCAGCTCCTGCTGCAGGTGCCACAACAGCTCCCGCAGCTGCTACAACTGAGAAAGGCGCGGCAGCTCCTGCTACTACAAAAGGTGCAGCAGCTCCTGCAAAGGATACAAAATCTACTGCAAAACCAACTGCTGCAGAAAAGAAGGCCAAATAGGTGAGATAGATGGGAGATCATCCAAAGAATTCTCGCAAAATGTGGAGAAAACCAAAACGACCTCTAAATTATGATCTATTGAATGAAGAACTATATGTTCTTGGTACTTATGGATTGAAGAACAAGAGAGAACTTTGGAAAGCACATACAGAACTTTCCAGAATAAGAAATCAAGCAAGATCTCTTTTGGCTTTGACACAAGAGGTAAGAAGCAATAAAGAACCAATTCTGATGAGATCATTGACACGAATAGGATTAGTAAAAAAAGATTCCACCTTAGATGATGTTTTAAATCTGAAAGTAACCGATTTGTTATCACGCAGATTACAAACAGTGATTCAGAAAAAAGCCAATATCAAAAGTCCTTATCTTGCAAGACAGGCCGTTGTACATGGACATGTCATGATAGGAGAGAGGACAATAAACATCCCATCATATACGGTCACGGTAGAAGAAGAAAACCAAGTGGGTTTATCGCCGGAGGTAGACTTGGGCAAAGTCAAGCAAAAACCCGCTGAAGAAGTAAAAACCGAACAGCCAGCCGAGTAAAACATACACAATTATTATTTATACAGAAATGACATAAAATAGCGATATGTGTTCAATTATAGGATATCTAGGACTCAATCAAGCTGCACCGATAATAGTCAAGGGCCTAAAGAGAATGGAATATCGTGGTTATGATAGTGTCGGAGTTGCTACATTTTCTAATAATCACATCCTAGTAAGAAAAGGAGTAGGAAAAGTAATTGAAGTAAACAAAGCAGTAAAACTTGACGAACTTTCAGGAACTGTCGGAATAGGACATACAAGATGGGCCACACATGGCATGGTTACCGATACAAATGCTCACCCTCATCCATCTAGCACTGGGGAGATAGCTATTGTTCACAATGGAATAATAGAAAATCACGAGGAATTAAAGAGAGAACTTCAACAAAAAGGTTATGCATTCAAAAGTCAGACAGACAGCGAGGTAATTGCAAATCTTCTTCAATACCACTATGATAAAACTAGAGACGTAAAGCAATCAATGGGTCATACTGTTTCTGATCTTAAGGGAAGTTATGCTTTTGTCGCTGTTTTTGAAGATGGAACATTATCTGCAGCAAGATTTCACGAACCTCTCATAATAGGAATTGGAAAAGAAGGATACTTCATTTCTAGTGATGTACTAGGATTTGTGGAGCATACAGACGAGGTAATTTATTTGGATAATAGAGAGTTTGTAATTATCAACGAATCTGGGATTCAGATTTTTGATTTTGACACAAATCCAGTACAACATCAAATCACCAAGGTATCAAAGGAATTTGCCGATGTATACAAGGGAGAATATGCACATTTTACTCTCAAGGAAATATCAGAGCAGCCTACAACGATACTAAATGCTGGAAATAACACAAAACTCGAACTTGATTTAGCAACTGATTTTGTCCGACATGCAAAAACACTTTACATAACTGGTAGTGGAACAAGCTACAATGCTGCACTTGTAGCCAAATTCCTTTTTTCAAAATATGCAAAGATCAAGATAGAGCCAATAATATCAAGCGAGGCACATTTTTCCCCTGATATTTTTGAGCAACAATCCATTTTGATAGCATTATCTCAAAGTGGTGAGAGTGCAGATGTATTGGAGGCTGTAAATATTGCAAAGAAAGCAGGTACAAAAATTATTTCAATTGTGAATATAATGACATCATCTCTGGTTCATTTATCTTCCATATCAATAGGACTGGGTTGCGGTCCTGAAATAGGAGTAGCTGCCACAAAAAGTTTCACTGCACAACTTGCCATACTATACAAAATGGCCGATAAGCTATGCAATGGTAGTGCCGGCATAGACTTTGTCAAAGCATCAGAAGCAATCAAAAAGATTCTTTCTGACGATTCTAAGATCAAGGAGATAGCAAAAAAGATCAAAGATGTATCTGACATATACATACTTGGAAGGGGAGTTCATTACCCCATAGCGTCAGAAGCTTCACTAAAGTTAAAGGAACTCACGTACATACATGCAGAGGGACTCCCCGGAGGAGAATTAAAACATGGGCCGCTTGCGTTAATGGATTCCAATACATATGTCATTATGATCAATCCAAATGATGCTACCTATTTAGATACGTTAACTAGTGCGCGTGAGATAAAAGCCAGAGGTGCAAAGATCATCGGGATTTCAGACAAACCTAGCAATGTTTACGATTACTGGGTAGAAATACCACAGATGGATGAATCCATGTATCCGTTGGTGGAAATAGTACCTGTCCAACTTTTGGCTTATTATGCAGCTGTTGAAAAAGACACGGATCCTGATTATCCAAGAAACTTGGCAAAATCTGTGACGGTCAAGTAATTTTTTGATATTCTTTTTCTGTAAGAGCAAGTAATTTTTCTGCGTCCATCCCAGTTTTTAACATACATGCTATAGAAGCTCCTCCTGCACCTGCGCCTTCTTTAACAAATCCTTCAGCATATGAACGAAGACCGGGAATATTGGACTGATCAAGTCTAAGTTTGGCAACTAATATTGGTATGTCAAATATTTGGCCAACCGTTTCAGCTAAATTTGCTGACTTGTCGTCTGCAACATAGGAAGTTGTACCTATAGCAGTGTTTTTACCATCAAAACCCATACGTTTTGCAAAACATAAGATGGCTGCCATTTGTGTCCCACCTGCCAATAGTACTTTTGTGATTTCAGATGAGGTACTAAGTATCCCGGCAACTGTAGGTATCATGGGATCGCCAACTTCTGCAACAATGTCAAAAGGATCATTTGATTGTACTCTCTTTAGTGCATTTTTTACAACTTCAGCCTTGAGACGTGTTGGATTATCAGGCATACTACTGCTTACCAGTGCTTTTAGGCCAAGTCCCTCAAGTACTCCAAGCGCTGTTGTGGTTCCTCCCGGAATACTTTCTCCAATTACTAAACAGTCAGTTGAAGCACCGAGAAATCTACCAATTATTCTTCCATATTCAACTGCTTTTCTTATCTCTTCTTGACTTAATGCAGCTTCACTTGAGATATTTTTTCCATATTCTAAATGCATGTCTATGAATGGAAGTTTTGGAGAAATTTTACTTCCGGCATTAATTACTATGCTTGGTATACTTGCGGCTTCTAACGCTGTTTTTGTCAGAAGAGCTGGCGTAGGTTTACCATCAGGAGTCATAGGTATTACAGATATGCTTTTGCAATGTCCATAGTGGATGAACTCAGCATCTGCAGGTCCAGTATATTTTATCAGGTCAGGATGTTCGCCAGCAATTGTAATTCCTTGAATTTCAGAGGTTGCAGTATATGATATCACTAGGGAAAAAGCAAATTTCTTTTGCTTTGTCTTATCAATAAAATCCAAGCCTTCTTTTTTGTTCCCTAGTATCTCTATATCTTGCAAAAATTAATCACTACTCATAAATTCTAGAAATTCTTTTTCTGTTCTAGGTTGAAGTACAAAATTGGTTTTCTTTTCTTTTCCTAATGTAGACGTGGGCAAGTTACCATAGTTATGACCAGGATAAAGAGTCAGGTTCTCATCCATTTTTGAAATGATATCAAATAAGCTGTGATAAAGCTCTCTAGCACTACCTCCTGGAAGATCAATTCTACCACAGTTTCCCACAAATAGTGTGTCACCTGAGAAGATCTTTCCATCTCCAATAAGACACATACTGTCTTTTGAATGTCCCGGGGTATGAACAACAATAAGTTCTGAATTTCCGAATCGGATTTTGTCGCCTTCAGATACTGTTACATCATTTTTTAGAGTTGAAGATGTATGCTGTAAGATCTTAGCTCCAGTCTTTCTTACCATTGCATCATTACCTATAGTATGATCGAAATGATGATGAGTATTTATGATGTATTTTATTTGTAGACTGTTCTTTTCGATTATCTCCACTAAGAGATCAAGATCCCATGAAGGATCAAGAATTACAGCTTCACTTGTTTGTTCGTCCTCAAGTATGTATGTGAAATTTTGCATGCTTCCCACTTCAAGCTGGTGAACTTTCATAATACTCCTACCTCGGCCTCTGGGGGAATCCCTATTTTTTCAACAATTATTCTTCCACACATATCCATTCTTTTGGGCATTCCAATCTTCATTTTATGATATGTAATTGTAACACTTGCTTTTACACACTTGTCTATCACAGAACCAGAATCAGGATCTAACCCAGATGGTACATCAACAGCTAGTTTGAAGGCTTGAGATTTGTTTATCAAATCTATCGCAGTAGCATAAGGCTCCCTTATTTTACCTGAAACTCCAGTCCCTAGAATACCATCAATAATTACGTCCGCATTAATTATAATCGAGGTTGGATCAGAGGCGACCATAAGATTTATGGAATTCATTTTTTCTAGAAGTTTCCAATTGGAGATAGATTCTTCAGTTTTTATTTTATCTGGATTTCCAAGTAAGATAACATCGGGTTTGCATCCAAATCCTGCCAGATGTCTTGCTACCACAAATGAGTCACCTCCATTGTTACCTAATCCTGCAAATACCATGATTTTCTTTTCCTGCAAGTTCTCATATTTTTCAAGGAGATATCTTGCTGTTGACGCTCCAGCATTTTCCATCATTAGTTTTCGAGGAAATCCCATCTGGTGACCATTTTCTTCGATTTGCATCATTTGTTTGACTGTAATTTCCACATGGTTACAAAAATTTATGTCAAATAAGGGCTTTACCAAATTACAATACAGTGAAATAATTTTATCAAATAAGATGATTTTTTCACAATGCAATTATCAAGTGCGGGAGAAGGGATTTGAACCCTCGAAATCCTAAGATACTAGCCCCTCAAGCTAGCGCCTTTGACCAGGCTGGGCGACTCCCGCAGATGCAATACCCATGTATGGTTTTTATAAGCCTTGATTACTTTTTTAAAATGTGTTAATTCCTGTCAGGTGTTTTACTTGTGGAAATTTAATTGCAGATAAATTCAAGGAGTACCAAAATCGCGTAAAAAGCGGCGAGGATCCAGCAAAGGTCCTAAATTCTTTAGGATTAAAACGATATTGTTGTAGAACTATGATGTTAACAGCAGTGGAAACTATTCACCAAGTTATTCCATTTTATGAAGCAATAAGGAGAAGGGAGCAAGAAGTTCAATCCGAGCTAGAGTAGAATGGCACGGGTTGCGTCAATAAAGGAGAGGCTACTCTACAACAGCAGAGGATGTAAAACAATCGAAGTAGATGTAATCACAAACAATGGAGATGTCGGGAGAGTTTGTGCGCCATCTGGCGCAAGTGTAGGGAAATATGAGGCAATTGGTTTTCCAAACAACAGTCCTGAGAAAGGTCTTGAGATCTTAAAAGCAAACAAGAGAAAATTTATCGGACTTGATCCTTCGGATTTAAAATCTATTCATGAAACACTAAGAGAAATAGATTCAACTTCTAATTATTCAAAAATTGGCGGTTCGATTGCATTTTCTCTCACTATAGCATCAACAGAGGCTGCAGCAAAATCAGAGGAAATTCCAATGTTCAAATTATTAACCAAGGATTCTGATCTTAGATTTCCATTTCCCCTGGGCAATATTCTAGGGGGAGGGGCTCACGCAGGTCCTGGAACTCCAGACATTCAAGAAATACTAGTTTGTGCTACGGGTTCAAAAACCATAAGAGATTCCATCGAAGTTAATTTTTCAGTACACAGAGAACTTGGAAAGATACTAGCAAAAAAAGACCCGGAATTCACAAATGGTAGAGGCGATGAGGGGGGTTGGGCTCCAAAACTCAACAATGAAGAAGCATTGGAAGTATCTGCAAGAGCCTGTGAACAACTAGGATTTACACTAGGAAAAGAAGTTTCATTAGGAGTGGATTTTGCCTCTACTACACAATGGAACGAGAATAAAAAGAAATACGTCTATGACAGGGCAGGTTTTGAGAATACTCCAGAAGAGCAGATCGATTTTGCTTCTGAAATAATAAAGAAATACAAATTAGCATATGCTGAGGATGCCGTTCATGAGGAGGCCTTTGAAGATATGGCCATCTTAACGAAAAAGTTTCCAAACATCTTGATAACTGGAGATGATCTTTTAGTAACTAATACTGAAATTTTGAAAAATGCTGCAAAGAAAAAAGCATGTAATGCCGCCATTTTAAAGGTAAACCAAGCAGGAAGTCTTTACGATGCCATTGAATTTGCAAAGGAGGCGTCCAAAAACAACATAAAATTAATCACATCCCATAGATCTGGAGAATCGTCTGATTCACACATATCACATATTGGAATTGCTACAAAATCCAAGATGCTAAAGGTAGGTGTCATGGGGGGAGAAAGAATAGCTAAACTAAATGAATTACTGCGTATCTCAGAGTATGATTTAATACGTGGAATGGTCGAGATTTAAGAACACGCCATGATTAAGCAAGAAGAATTCGAACATATGGAAAAGTATGTGTTGTCTACAGGAATAAGAGTAGGCACTCAAGTTAAGACAAAATTCATGATACCGTTCATTACAAAAGCTACAAACGAAGGTCTTTACATCATAGATAGCAAGAAAACATTATCTCGTATTCAGACAGCTGCCAAATTCATCAATAGGGCAACTATCTCAAAGGTGTTCATTTGTTCAGGAAGAGAATATGCAAGTACTCCAATTGAAAAATTTTGTGAACTTATAGGTGCTACCCCTATGCTTGGCAGATTTATGCCGGGCACTCTCACAAATCCTCTTTTGCCTTATTACATAGAACCAGAATTAGTTCTCGTAGCAGATCCTCAAGTAGACGAACAAGCAATTTTGGAAGCTACAAACGCCGGAATACCAGTCATTGCAATTGCAAACACAGACAATGTCACATCCAAAGTTGATCTAGTCATACCGGCAAACAACAGAGGTAGGAAATCTCTTGCTGCAATCTATTGGTTATTAGCTAGGGAAATATTACTACAAAAAGGAAATATCAAGACTGACGAGTCAATGAAATACGAAATAGAAGACTTTGAAACTAAGATAACAGAAGAAGAATTAGAAGAAGAGTCTGAAAGAATGCCTCCGATGAGAACAAGAAATCAGAGGCAATAACACAATGCAGATAAGAACACCAGCTGTAGCTGGAATGTTCTATCCAAAAACACAACAAGAATTAAGATCAGCTATTAGAGATTGTTTCCTACATAGTTTTGGCCCTGGAAAATTACCTCCCTTGCCAGATGGTAAAAACATAATCGGAGTCATTTGTCCTCATGCCGGGTACATGTACTCGGGTCCAATTGCCGCATACTCTTATTACGCAATTTCTTCATTAAAACCAGATCTTGTAATAATCATAGGACCAAATCATTGGGGAATAGGCTGCAACATAGCTGCTATGAAAGACGGTTTATGGAGAACACCACTTGGAGATGTTGAGGTAGATACAGATGCAGCGCTTGAGATTAACAAAGCAACAAAGAATATAGAATTGGATTTTTTTTCACATACAAGAGATCATAGTCTTGAGGTACAAATACCAATGCTACAAGAAATCTATTCTCATAAATTTAAGATACTACCAATAATTTTGATAGATCAAAGCTACAATGCCGCCATAGAGATAGGCATATCAGTATCAAAGATAGCTAAAAATAAAAAAACTGTAATAATTGGCTCTTCTGACTTTACACATTACGAAGAAAATGAATTTGCACACAAGCAAGACAAATCTTTGATCGGACCCATATTGGAAATGGATGTTACTGAATTCTATAACATTTTACAGAAAAATCAAATTAGTGCATGTGGATATGGAGCGATAGCTTCTACCATGATAGCCTGCAAAGAATTAGGCGCGACGAGAGGTACATTAGAAAAATATGCCACCAGCGGAGATGTCACAGGCAAAAGAGATCCAGTGGTAGGATATGCATCGATTATTTTTTTATGAAATCAATAGCATCAGCTCCAGGTAAAGTAATTCTTTTTGGAGAACATTTTGTGGTATATGGCGTCAAGGCAATACTTTGTGCCATTGACAAGAGAATTACAGCGACTACTCAGTTTTTGGATGAACCAAAAATACGCATAAAGTCAGAGCTGGGAAATGCAGAGATGGATGTAGATACACCGTTGGATCTGAATTCAATATCAACTAGATTTATGAAGCCTTTTTTCTACATTGTAAAAGAAACCTTGAGAGAATTTAATGAAAAAAAAGGTGTAGAGGTAGTTCTAAAATCAGATATTCCTGCAGGAATAGGTCTTGGATCATCCTCAGCTGCATGTGTTGCCGTAACAGCATCAGTTGTTGGACTATTTGATAAAAAATCAAAGGAGCAAGTTCTAAAAAAATCCATAGAATCCGAACGTATTATATTTGAAGATGTATCAGGCGCGGATTCATCTGTCTCTACTTTTGGCGGATTGATGGCATATGATAAAAATGGATTTGAAAAAATTTATTCTAAAAATAATCTTAGTTTGATAATTGCAAACTCAAATCAGGTTCACGACACAAGAGAAATTGTTTTGAAGGTAAGGGAATTTAAAAACAAGAATGAAAAGATGTTTGCAGATATGTGTAAACAGGAGAAAGAATTAGTAAGAGAGGCATTGTTGAGATTGAAAGAAAACGATCTAAACAAACTAGGTTCTCTAATATCAGAAAATCAAAAATTATTAAAGAAAATAAACGTATCAACAGATAAGCTTGATTTTCTAATAAAAGAAGCATCCAAGACATCGTATGGAGCTAAAATAACGGGGGCCGGCGGAGGTGGTTGCGTAATTTCTCTAGTAGACGAATCTAATGCAACTACCACACTAGAGAATTTAAAAAAAATTAGTGACTGTTTTATTGCAAAAATAGACTTTGATGGATTAAGATATTTACAATCCAAGTAGGAATTACTACATAGTGAGCACAAGCAGAAATATGAGAGATACTTTTTAAAACCGATCATATCATTGTTAAAAATCATGATTTTGATCAAACTGGGCGGATCAATAATTACAAACAAAGAAAAACCACTAACAGCCAATGTACCCGCAATTAAACAAATTGCCTCTCACTTGAGAAAGGTAAAAGAGCAATATATGATAGTTCATGGCGGAGGTTCTTTTGGACACTACTGGTCTATAAAATATGACATGCATACAAAACCTGACAGATATAGTATCAAAGGTGTTTCAGTTGTCAAGAATTCCATGGTAGAATTAAATAAACTTGTTCTTCAATCATTTCTTCAATCAAAACTTAATCCATATTGCTTACCTCCGACTGATTTTATTTTTGGAAACAGAGCAATAATAAAAAAAGTTAAAGAGATTTCAAAAATTGCCGATGCCGGATTGATTCCTATCTCTTATGGAGATGTCATGTGGTTTGGCAAAAATAAATTCTATATATTATCTGGAGACAAAATAATGGGAATGCTAACTAGAATCTTGAAACCTCGTCTTGCAATTTTCGTAACAAATGTGGATGGCGTATATTCTAACATCAAGGCTAAAAAATTAATTTATGAAATAACTACAGAAAAACCTACAATTACAGATGTAAAAATGGACGTTACCGGTGGGATGAGTCGTAAAATAAAGGAGGCTATGAATATGTCCAAGAGTGGAACGAACGTCTTCTTTGTTAATGGAAAAACACCTCAAAGAATAGTGAATGCAATAAATGGCAAAGAATTTGAAGGGACGATATTTAGAGGATAAACGAAGATGGAGTATTTAATTCTGGTAGACAGTAATGATAATCAGATAGGAACTGAAGAGAAAATAAAATGTCACCTGCTTGATGGAAAATTGCACAGGGCATTTACAATTTTATTATTCACCAAGGACGGAAAACTCTTGTTGACACAACGAAGCATGAATAAAATGCTTTGGCCTGGCGATTGGGATGGGACAGTCGCAAGTCATCCCAGACAATCTGAAACATATGTGTCTTCAGCAGAAAGAAGACTTCCAGAAGAGCTTGGAATAACTTGCAAATTGGATTACTTGTTCAAATTCGAATACCATGTCCCATACAAAGACATGGGTTCTGAAAATGAAGTCTGTGGCACTCTCATAGGCATAGTAGATGATTCCAAGAAAATAAGACTTGTAGAAGAAGAAATCTCTGCAATCAGATTAGTGACATTTGATGAACTTTTATTTGAAATCGAGAAATCTCCACAGATCTTTTGTCCTTGGATGCTAGTTGCATTGTATTTTCTTTCCGAGTCAAAGAATAATGTGACAGAAGATCATAAGAAAATTCTTAAAATTTGGAATAGAGACGATCTCAAAAATCGTTTAGAGCCATCCTTGAAATATCATTTTCCAGATCATCAATGGGAGTTGAAAGAGGAATGCAATTGAATAATGTTGTTAAAATAGCAAGTAGAATTGATTCATTTCTTTTATCAAGGCTGAAAGGTGAGCCCTCGGATCTATACAAGGCTGCAAGTTATCTAATTGAGCACGGTGGAAAACGCCTAAGACCATATTTAGTCATAAAGAGCTGTGAGCTTGTAGGTGGATCCATAAAACAAGCAATTCCAGCAGCTGCTTCAATTGAGATGGTACACAACTTCACATTAGTTCATGATGACATAATGGATAAGGACGAAGTAAGACATGGAGTTCCTACTGTACATATGAAATTTGGCATTCCAGTTGGAATTCTAGCTGGTGATCTACTTTTTTCAAAAGCATTTGAGATTATTTCAGATTCTGCTACACACATTCCAAAAGAAGTAAATCTTGCACTCATATCTACACTTTCAAGAGCATGTAGTGATGTGTGTGAAGGACAAGTGTTAGACATAAGCATGGCCCAGTCAAAGATCATCCCCACGGAACCACAATACATAAAGATGATAGAAAAAAAGACGTCGTCTCTATTTGTGGCAGCTTGTGCTATGGGTGCTCTTTCTGCAAATACTACAAAGTCAGATGTGGAAAGACTTGCTATTTACGGCAAAAATCTAGGCATAGCTTTCCAAATAGTTGACGATTTGATTGGAATCATAGGAAACCCCAGAATTACAAAAAAGCCAGTAGGAAATGACATAAGAGAAGGGAAAAAGTCCTTACCTATTCTTCTAGCCATAAAACTTGCAGAGGGAAAAGAGAAAAAAATCATTCTCAATGCCTTCGGGAATATATCAATATCAAAAACCGAAGTGGAAAAGGCCGTGGAAGTAATATCTTCTCTTGGGATTGAAAAAACAGTACGAAAAAAGGCTTCTTACCATCTAGATACTGCAAGAAAATCCATTTCTAGATATGATAATCCTGCAAGGAGAGATCTACTTTCCTTGTTAGATTTTGTAGTAGAGAGGAGTCTATAATTGGATGACGAAGTAAGGAAAATAATACGTGGGATTGCACTGTTAAATGCCTCTGAACATAATGGAAAAACCAGAAACGATGCAGTAATTTCAAAAGTGCTGGGATCTAGACCGGAACTTAGAGAAAAAACAAAAGAGGTAATTCCCATCATTTCTGAAATAGTAAATGAAGTAAATACGCTTTCACTACCACTGCAAAAATTGGAGCTTGAGAGTAAATTTCCAGAGCTGCTCATAGCTAAACCAAAACAGGATAGAGAAGGTCTACCACCCCTTGACGGAGTGGAACAAGGAAAAATAGTTACCAGATTTCCTCCAGAGCCTAATGGATATCCACACATAGGTCATGCCAAAGCCGCAATAATAGATGAGGAATATGCACGAATGTACGGAGGCAAACTCATCTTTAGGTTTGATGATACAAATCCAGAGAAGGAACGATTAGAATATTACGCCGCAATAAAAGTGGGATTAGATTGGCTTGGAGTAAAGTATGATCACGTAAAGAATACTTCAGATGACATGGAATTAATTTACAAAAAGGCAGAAGAAATAATTCAATCTGGAAATGCATATGTATGTACTTGCAATAAGGAAACAATAAGTAAAAACAGACGTGAAATGTTATCATGTAAATGTAGTTCAGGAGATCTTTCACAAAACACAAAACGTTGGAATGACATGTTTAAAAAATATAAACCCGGAGAAGCAATTGTAAGATTTCGTGGAGACATGCATTCTGAAAATACAGCTATGCGCGATCCCACATTACTAAGAATAATAGATGAGCCTCATCCAATTCACAAAGATAAATACAGAATATGGCCAAATTATGATTTTGCAGTAGCTATAGAAGACAGTATTGACGGTATAACACATGCATTTAGAACAAAAGAATATGAGCTCCGAAATGAGCTTTATTATGCAATTCTCGATAAGCTCAAAATGAGAAAACCAAAAGTTCTTGAATTTGCAAGGTTAGAGTTTGACGGAATGCCTGTGTCTAAGAGAGTATTGAAGCCACTCGTAGAGGAGGGGAAAGTTTCCGGTTATGACGATCCAAGATTGCCAACTCTTGAAGCAATGCGAAGACGCGGGATTGTTCCTGAAGCAATTAGAAAGTTTGTGCTTTCATTGAGTTTCACAAAATCAGATACTCTTGCACCTTTTGAAACTTTAGAGTCATTTAATAGAAAAATAGTAGACCCGACAAGCATTAGGTTATTCATTACCACTGATCCTGCAAAACTAATAGTAAAAAACAACAACCTGACAGACATAGATGTTCCAAATCACCCACAAAAAGACATGGGTAAAAGGAAAATCCAGATCGATGGATCTTTTTACATATCAGGGGATGATGCAAAATTCCTGAAAGTTGGAGACGAGGTAAGACTGTTAGAATTATACAATATCAGGATAACCAAAGTTGGGATAGATATAGAGGCAGATATGACCGACAATAATTTCAAGCCTCAAATTCCAAAGATTCAGTGGGTTCCTAGACAAAATGTTGTAAAAATAGAGGTTTTAATTCCAAAAATTCTTTTTGTAAACGAACAATTCAATGAAAACAGCTTGGAAATTAAACAAGCGTTTACTGAGCCACACTACTTAGAATTAAATGTGGGTACAGAAATTCAGTTCGTAAGATACGGATATTGTAGAAAAGACTCTGCAAATCAAGTGATATACACACATAAGTGAATAAAATGAAGATTGCTAGATTACTAAAAGAAAACATGGAAACATATGGATTTGTTAATGAAGACAAAGTCCTTACAAGAGAGAGCATTGCTACACAGACAGGAATTCCAATACCACAGAACATCAAGGATTTTTTGTTCGATGGTTGGTATAATGAAATAAAACAAAAAGCTTCTCAACTTATCTATGATGGCAAAATATCAGATTTTAAACTTCTTCCACCTATTCCAAATCCATCAAAAATAATTTGTCTGGCATTTAACTACAAGGATCATGCAAAAGAACAAAACCTAATCCCTCCTGATGAACCGGCCATAATAATAAAACCAAGATCAACACTCAACGGAGCAACTTCTGACATAATTTGTCCATCATTTGTGTCAAAGCTTGATTATGAAATAGAACTTGCTTTGATAATCGGAAAAGACTGTAAAAACATTTCTGAGGAAGAAGCAAAAAAAATCATATTTGGTTACATGATATTAAACGATGCTTCAGCTCGAGACATTCAAGCTAAGGATAAACAATTCACTCGTGCAAAAGGATTTGACACATTTGCGCCGTGTGGACCTTGGATAACTACTTCTGATGAGATATCTGATCCACATAATCTCAAGATGATAACTAAGGTAAATGGCTCCATTAGACAAAATTCATCCACCTCAAACATGCATCTCAAAGTAGCTTCGATAGTTTCAATCCTAAGCAGGGTAATGACATTAGAAAAAGGTGACATCATATCAACTGGCACTCCCGCAGGAGTCATGCTAAACAAGCCTGATGCCGTATTTTTGAAAAACGGTGATAAGATAGAGATGGAAATAGAAAGTCTTGGAAAATTGAAAAATACGATAAAGTTTGTCTAGAGTTTTCATGCTAACTCACATATAACATTAAAATTATTAAGAGTCACAAAGAAAAGTCACTCATGGGAAAAATAATTGTTGGCAAGACTACCGATATTCTGCCGGGCAAAATGCAAAAAGTAGTAGCTGACGGAAAAGAGGTACTGGTGATCAACATAGATGGCAACTTTTATGCGATGAATGATACTTGTACTCACGCTGGAGCTAGTCTTTCTGAAGGAAGTTTGGATGGACATATAGTGACATGTGGTTGGCATGGAGCAAAATTCGATTGTAAAACAGGAAATCTTTCAGCTTTTCCGGCTAAAATAAAGGATTTACAGTCATACAAGGTAACAGTAGAATCAGGAAACATCTTTTTGGAAGCATGATGCAAACTTTATAAAATAAGTACAATTAGTTTAGCGTGATCTATGATGACAGAAAAGAAAAATCCAAATGATGAAACTCTCAGTGCTGCAATCATTACGCTTGAAGATATAACCACAAATCCTTCAACTCCAAAAAATATAAAGAAAAATCTCTCGGATCTAGTAATTGAACTAAAAAAACAGGAATATTCCGTTTCTGTAAGAGCTTCAAATGCAATAAGCGTACTTGACGAAATAACACAAGATCCAAACATGCCATCATACGTGAGAGTAACGCTATGGCAGGCTGTATCTACCCTAGAGAGAATAAGGGAATAAATTTAGTCTAGTGACTTCTTTTAGTGTGAAAATCGAGGAATATCTAAGCACTCTTCCTGCATCAATTATGACAGGCGAGAATGTTGAATTGCAAGATGATATACTCAGAGAAATTCTTGAGTTTGTCTCCTTGAGCAAAAATGATGTCTTTTATCATTTAGGATGTAGTAATGAACGCAGTTTAGCTATAGCATTAGAAGAATTTGGAGTAAAAAAAGCAATTGGGGTGGATAACAATAATGAAAAAATCACATCTGCCAAGAAAGCACTTGAAGACAAAAATCTTTCCAATTGGATTTTAAAGTGTGAGGATGTTTTAGAATCAGATATCAGCGAGGCAACTGTGATTTTATTTTGGTTTTCAGATGAAACTATTGTAGAAAGAATGACACAAAAATTTTCTACATTGAAGAAAGATTGCAGAATCATAACCATATGGGGTCCATTACCTGGTTGTCTACCTGATAAGGTAGAATTTCCTTACATTCTCAATGTAACTCCATTCAAAAAATCAGATGATCTGAAAGAACAAGTTATTGCCATATTTGGGACTGATTGCATAGATTTTGTTACCGCATGGGAATTTGCAGAACGATATTCAAGGACAATATCATCATCCAAAGATATAGAAAATGCCAGATTTCTAACAATCCTTCAGACTCTTGTGATTTGGATAAATGCAAAGAATTTGGGAATAGCATGTGGGGATGAGATCCCACCACCGATAAAGAGCTATATGGGTATACTAAAGACATATTTTAATATCGAAGTAGAACATTTGCTGAACAAAGATACCTCATAGGCAGTCATGTTTTTATTTGTAAACCTTGTATGAGTAATGTAATGGAAGAAAGAATAAACATCAATGTTTCTGCAACTGACTATGAATCTACTAGCAAGGCAATCATATCTACATTAAGCAATCTTGAACAAATGGTCCATGGAGAAAAAGACTTTATTGTGACTGATTCAGAATTTGCATTTGGGTGGCATTTTTATGTAGTATGCATTAACAAATCACTTGTAAGAAAACTATCTGATCAATTAGGCCCAGATTTTGAAAAAATAAAGGGAAAGACCTTGGAACACAAATTTTTGAAATGGCTCGAACAGAAAGTTATTCAAAAAAATACAAAGGTAAAACTTGCCATAAAAGAAGAGATGGAATCTAGCAAGTACGGTATATTTTAACATGTAAAAGCTTTTTTTGTATTTTTTACTTCTGATTTTATTTGTACACACTAATAAAATTAAGATAAAGGCCCTTGAGGGGAATCGAACCCCTGTCCGGGGATCCACAGTCCCCTATACTCGCCACTGTACTACAAGGGCCACATAAAATGAAGTCCTTTTCAATCCAGTATTAATCTTAACTGATTTTGTTCTTGGTAATTTAGCTTGTTTTTGGATGAGATTTGATTATAGTTCACAACATGAAGAGTTATGGATTTATGATTCCTCTACCAACAATCTGTCCCTGTTTTAACATTGTTAGTGCCTCTGTGGCTTGATTTAGTTTGAATCTGTTTGAGATTACGGGTTTTATGATGTTTCGTTGTGCCAGAGATACCAGTTCTAACATGTCAGGCATAGAACCAGTGTATGAGCCAATTAACCTGTATGCTCTTGTAGGCATGGACACTAGATTTAGTTGCAACGCTCCTCCAAATAATCCAACAAGAACTACACGTGCTCTTCGTCTGAGTATTTGCATGTCCGTTTCTACGGTCTTGCTTGCGTTAACAAAATCTACCACTGCATCAGCCCCCAAATTTGCCGTTAACTCCATAATGGCTTTTACAGGATCTTCATTTTTAGAATTGACAACAACATCTGCACCATTCTCTTTTGCTACCTTCAATTTATTATCATCAAGATCCATCGCTATTACTCTTGCACCAGAAATTGCCTTTGCCAATTGTATTCCCATCAATCCAAGTCCTCCTGCTCCTACTATCACAACATTATCGTTGGGTTTTAACTGTGCATTCTTAACTGCGCCATATGCAGTTAGGGCCGAACACGATAATGGGGCACTAATATCAGTATCCAAATCATGAATTTTTGCAAGATATTTGTAACTTGGAACCAAAACATATTCTGCGTATCCACCGTCGTTATAAACTCCCAAAGATCTAGGTTTGTCACATAGATTTTCTTCGCCTATTCTGCAAGCTGGACATAGTCCTTCACCAATCCATGGAAATACAAGAACTTTCTCATTTTTTGCAAATCCTTCCACCTCTTCCCCCATACTTTCTACCACACCAGCAACTTCATGACCTGGGGTTAGAGGATACTTTACGCCTCGATCAGTCGTCTTCAAGATTTGACCCCCTGGGCCTTCATAACCTCCATCCCAAAGGTGAATATCACTGTGACACACTCCTGCAGATTCTACTCTAATCAATACTTGAGATCCCTTAGGTTTTGGAGTTTCAAGATTTTGAATTTCAAGCGGTTCTTTTATTTTGACAATTCTTGCTGCCTGCATGGTTCGGTTTACTAATATGTCATATAAGATAGTTTTTGTGATTCTTATGCCTATAGATAATATTACCAAACATGACCAAAATTTTCAATTCATTTCATAATTGAAAAAGAGCTTTTGATGATTCTATTGTGTACCCTTTTTAAAACTATGAAGCTTTCCTCTAGCCTGACAATCACCCGTAAGTTTATTACTAACAGAAAAAATATTCGCAAATATGAAGTTTAGAATGTGGTATGTCGCAATGGGAATCACTGCAGCAGTGATCTTCTATAGCATGATCTATTTAGGACATGTACTCTGTGTTCCTATGGAAAATGCACCATGTGTCTCAATGCTAAGCTCTACGTAGATTTAATTAAAACCAAGTAAGATATTTGACATGAGCTGCTCTGGTGAAACCGTGGAGGCAAACAACGAGTTTATCCAGATAAAACCTGTAATTTTAAATCAACTCAAAAAGGCAAAGTATGGAGTGTCTGATCATAGTACAGTAGAGCTGTGTCATTGGACAAAAAAGTCGTTTAGGAACGAAGGTGATTGTTACAAACACAAGTTTTATGGCATCTCAACTCACAGGTGTATGGAATTCTCACCTGCTGGAATGTTTTGTGAGAATAGGTGTGTATATTGTTGGCGCCCAATGGAATTTTATAGTGCAATGAAAATGCAGCCTGAGAAAGTTGCTCCACCTGAGACCATACTTTCAAGCTTGATGGAAGAGCGAGAGAGGCTGATAATGGGACATTATGGAGACGTTAAAAGTGATAAGAAAAAAATTGACGAATCACTTCTTCCAAGCCATTATGCAATATCACTCTCAGGAGAACCGACAATGTACCCTAGACTGCCTGAATTGATAAAATATCTCAAACAGATTCCTGCAACAAAATCTGTGTTTTTGGTTACTAATGGGCAGGAACCTGAGATGTTAAAAAAATTACAAGAGGAAGATGCGCTGCCAACCCAGTTGTATTTATCTACAAATGCTCCTAATGAAGAGGTTTTCCAACTTGTCAACAGACCAAAATACAAAGACGCTTGGGAAAGGTGGAATACCAGCCTTGAGATACTTTCAGAGATAAATACCAGAACTGTACTTCGTGTTACTTTAATCAGAGGCTACAATGATAGCGACCAATTAATTCCAGAGTATGCCAGAATATTCGATCATGGAAATGTCCACTTTATAGAGATAAAGTCTTACATGCATATAGGTCGCTCAACTAACAGACTAGAACGCTCCGATATGTTGGACATGCCAGAAGTAAGACACTTTGCTAATGCATTGATAAGACAAGGTGAGATATATTCAGTGATGGACGAAAGCGAAATTTCAAGAATTGTGGTACTGCAAAATCAGAAGCGATTTATTGACCGCTGGATTTCTTCTTACGTAGATACCAATTAGCAAATTTTTTTAATGCCAAATACCTGTGTGAAATAATATTTTTATTCTTTAGTTGTGAATATGTCAAAGTTTGCCCCTCTGGAACAAATATTGGATCAAACCCCCACTTTCTACCTTGTATTTTTCTAGATATTTTTCCACACACATTAGCATCAAAGAACATAACATATTTCTCTGTTTCACAGTATGCAATAATAGATCTAAATGTGGCATTTCTTTGTTTTGCCAGCAATCTTAGAATACCCTTATTTCCAATAGTATCAAATACAAATGATGAATACGGCCCAGGAAAGCCTTTCAGTGATGAAATGAACAATCCATCATCTTCTATTATTACTGGTTTTGAGCAGAATGAAAATGCTTGTCTAGCTTTGTGTTGTGCTATTTCTTCAAGACTATTTGTTTGTATTTCCTGAAGTTTACACTTGAAAAATTCTAGCGATATACCAAATCCTGACAAAATGGCACGGGCTTCCTTGAACTTGTTTTCGTTGGATGAAGCAAAAAGGACGCTAGATGACATTTGCATACCTGCCCCTTTTCTCTATATTCAATACCTGTGAGATGACTTTCTCCTTTCTCGAACTGCCTACAATTTTGCCATATCCCTTCAAAAATGACGACCATGCAGAGTTTACGATTGCAACATGGGCGCTATTTAGTACCTCTTTGAACAACCTAAGATCAATGGCATGATCCTCTACTTTTTCTGTTCTCTGGGCAAGTCCAAAATCTAAGATTATCAATTTGTCAGATGTTAGTATGAAATTCGACGTGGTGACATCTCCATGCATTATACCATTCTTGTGCAAAATGCCTATTATTTTTCCAATTTTTTCACATGTTTTTATTATCACTTTATTTGACAAATCTCTCACCAATTCTCCTGATACAAACTGCAAGTATATTTCGAATTTATTTTGATCCACAAAATAGACAAGCGGGGCAGTGACTCCAAATGATTTTACTTCTGAAATCATCTTTGCTTCCCGAATAGTTCTCAGTGTACGAATTCTATTATCAAGAATTTCATTACGGTATTCTTTTCTTTTTCTAATTTTGAGAATGGATTTTCTGCCATTCCATGTTGTTAGATAAATATCAGCCTCTGCTCCCTTTTTCATTAATCTCAATATCATCAAGTGTCATATCACATAATTTAAGTTACAATCATATCAGAAGAATTACATTGCCAGTGTTTTACCCATGCAGTAATACCGATAATAAATACAAACTTGATATTAACAACTCTCTAAATTAATGACTATGTGATATACAGTTATAACATACGATTAAAAAAAGATTTCATGGAACCAAACGAAAAAAAAATCATGCAAGAGGACTGTTCAGAAGATACAATAGGCATAGGCATACTTACTCTCACTAACATGAGAATAGCTTTTGACAAAACAGAAGGTCGAATTATGGATTTTTCTAAAAAGTTTGGCGAGACTGTGATAGAAGCTAAACTCAACGACATAGTGGAAGTGGCAAAAGAAGGAAGACTTGTCAAAAAACTTCTAATTAAAATCAAAACTAACGAAGGAGAAAAAACGTACAAATTTGGTGTCTTTAACAATGGAAAATGGGAAAAGACAGTACAAGACACTATTTCTAACTACAAGGATCAATAAAGTATCTCTACAGTATCTAGTCTCCACGATTGTCTTACAAATGTATTTTCTAACTTTGCACCAGCCTTTTTTGATGATTCTAATAAGCCTACCCAAGAGATCTGAGAGCCACAGTCTCCAGAATATTCTTTTGGAGATACAAAGAATTTACAATCGTGCCTCTTACATATGCTTTGAAGAATTTCTGATAGCCTCTTGTTGGCTGCTACGCCGCCCACTACTAGAAATTCTTTCTTTCCTGTAAATGATAAGGCTCTCTCTACAGCTTCACCTATCATTGAAAATGCTGTTTCTTGCAATGAAAAGCATGCAGTCTCGAGTCCTTTTGGAATTATTCGTTTTGTGGCAGAAAAAAGACCCGAAAAAGATACGTCGTTTCCCTTGACTACATATGGCAGAGGTTCATAATTAGACGACTTGGATGCAAGTTCCTCGATTTTTGTACCGCAAGGTGACGCAAATCCAGCATGTCTTCCAATTTGATCTAACAATTGCCCTAACGTTATGTCTAGTGTTTCACCAAATACCCGCCATCTCTTACCTAGAAATGCAAGAATCATAGTATGTCCCCCTGATACAAGTAAAACTAGAGGATCTTTTGCTCCAGTAAGCATCTTGCCCAATTCAATATGACCAAGGGCGTGATTTACCGGATATACTGGTATATCGTAATATGAAGAAAGAGATCTTGCTACGACTGCACCAATTCTAAGACAGGGACCAAGACCTGGACCTGCAGCATATGAGACTAGATCAAGTTCAGTGATTTTTACATCAGCTTTTTCCAGACATTCTGATAGTACTTGAGGAGAGTTTTCAGCATGATGACGAGATGCTTCTCGTGGATGTATTCCTTCACCTTCAGGCGGTCGGTATATTTTTCGGACATCTGACAAAATCCTTCCACTTTTGCCTCTTTTCTCAATAATGGCACACGAAAAGGTATGAGCTGTACTTTCTATTCCCAGACAGAACATATTATCCTCGACTTAGAGTTGACATTATTTTCAACACATCTCCATTTTTTAATTGATGCTCTGCACCTACTCGTTGTTTTGTCTTGGCGTCTACTGCATAAAGGAATCCTTTTGCTAGATCTTCATGTACAATCCTAGCAAGATCTCTTGCAGTGGATCCTGCTGGAAGTAATCTCGCATCTGGTAAGATTTCCCCATTCTTGTTTGATAGTTTTGATTCATCTTCTACTGGAAAAACTGTAATCAATTTTAAAAGATCAAAACAAGCAGAATCTAGTATTTGTTGAATTCCTGTACCTCCAATCTTAGACAGTACTTTTTGAGCCAAGTCTAATGCTTTTTGTTGTTGTGGGCTCAGACTTGTTCCTTTTATTTTAAAGTCTTTTTCTCCTGAGAGATAATCCACAAGACCTCCTTTTGCAGCTTTTCTTAACAATAGTTCAGTCTCTGCACTACATGCTATTGTATTATGTATTTTTTTTAATTCATCCAATATGCCAAGATCATGGCAGAGATCAGATTTGTTGGCAGCAATTATAATCGGTTTGGTCCTCTTCCTCAATTCTTTTACAAACGAGAGAATATCATTTTCATCCCAATCCAGAGGTTTTTTTATTTGTAAATTCAAATGATGTAAGATAACTTCCACATCATACTCCACAATTCCAAGGCCGCTGAATCTTTGAGTAATAGCATGAATGACTTTGCCACTTTTGCTTTCTAGCTCTCGCGTCAACTTATGCCATTCTCTCTGAAGTATTTGCTTCATCCATTGATCAAATTCTTCTTCTACAAACTTCACATCTTCGAGTGGATCATGAGTGCCAGCTGGAACAGGTTGACCTTGAATATCTGTTGATCCTGATGCATCCACCACATGGATCAATACTTCTGCCTGTCTTGCATCATCTAGAAATTTATTTCCTAGCCCTTTTCCCTCATGAGCACCAGGAACAAGACCTGCTACATCAATTAGTTTCACGGGAATAAATCTGGTTCCTTTTACACATAGCTGATGAACATGATTTATCCCAAAATGTTTGCATGCACATTCAGTTTTAACATAAGCAATACCAACGTTGGGCTCAATTGTAGTAAAGGGGTAATTTCCAATCTGTGCGGTGGTTTGAGTTGCAGCTGAGAAGAATGTTGATTTTCCGACATTAGTTTTGCCCAATAACCCGATCTGCATGAAAATTAGTTCAAGGTCTGCTCTTATTAGTATTGCAGAAGTGTTTAATTGAATTCATCCTTCAACTTATTCGTTGAAAATAATAACAGGAAATCCTGGAACGGGAAAACACACAGTAGCTAGAATACTTGCAAGAAATATAGGGTTGGAACTAATCGATGTAAATGAAATGTCAATGCATGAAGGCATGACTGAAAGAAATGGTCGTGTATTAGAGGTAGATGTTCGAAAACTAAAGAGAGTTTTAGACAAAAAAATACCAAAGAATGCATTGCTTGTAGGGCATTTAGCTCCCTACATTATTTCAAAAAGTAAGATAGAGATTGCCGTCGTATTGAGGCGTAATCCATACAACTTGGAGGACGTTTACAAAAAAAGAAGATATGATAAGAAAAAAATGCTTGAAAATTTGGGTAGTGAGATAATAGGAATTACGTACTATGATACAATAAAAAATATAGGGCGCAAGAAAACTTTTCAATTTGATACTACTAACAAATCAGTATCCAGTATAGTAAAGAAAATCGAGTCTCTTTTTGTAAAAGGCAAAGCAAAGGAAGACAATGTAGATTGGTTGAAAATGGTTTCAGAAAAAAAGGACCTGAAGAGATTTTTCCCGTACTAGATTCAAATTACGTTGTGTTAAATCAAGATATGAAATGTTTGAGATAAAAAAATCTGATCTAGCAGGAAGAATAGGAATACTGCATACTAATCACGGTAAGATTGAGACTCCAGCATATGTGCCAGTAATTCACCCAGTACGACAGTCAATATCCACAAAAAAAATACGAGAAATGGGTTTTGATCTTGTTATAACAAATGCGTTTATCGCACTAAAACAGCGCGGTGATGAAGCCATAGAAAAAGGAATCCACAAAATAATTGACTATGACGGTGCAGTGATGACAGATTCTGGTGGATATCAAGTTCTAGAATATGGTAACATAGATACAAATTACAAGACCATGGCAGCATTTGAAAAAGGAATTGCAACAGATTTTGCTATTCCACTAGATAAACCAACAGGTTTTGGATTATCAAAGAAGAAGGCAAGAGAATATGTCAATCACACACTAAAGGTATCAAAAGAAACTCTTGAGACAAGAGATGACAATGGACAGATATGGATGGGACCAATACAGGGAAGCGAGTATTCTGATCTAGTTAAAGAATCAACTAAGGCTTTGGTAAAATATGGTTTTCAAATGCTGGCACTAGGAAGTCCAGTAGAATTCATGGAGTCATACGAATACAAACTTTTGGCAAAAATGATAATTACTGCAAAAAAAGAGATGCCTGATTCCATTCCGCTTCATCTCTTTGGCGCAGGCCACCCCCTTACAATCCCGCTAGCCGTGGCTCTTGGTTGTGATACCTTTGATTCTGCCTCCTATATGCTATATGCAAAACATGATAGGTATATCATGGAAGACGGTACTGCCCATCTTAACGAGATATCATACTTTTCTTGTACTTGTGAAATATGTAGCAAATACAAGCCAAAGGAGATCCAATCTCTTCCTAGAGATGAAAAAATAAACAGTGTTGCTTTACACAATCTTTATTCTATAAAGGCTGAGGTTGACAGGGTTAAGGAATGCATCCATGAAGGACGATTATGGGAATATATATTAAAGAAAGCACGTGCACACCCAAAACTCTTTGAAATCATATCAGTTCTCACTTCAAACACCCCATTTCTTATCAGAAACACGCCCAGATTCAAAGAAAATGCAATATTCTTGTTTTCAAGGGAGGATCAATTTAGACCGGAGGTATCTAGATTTCATAGCATGGTGAGGAAATTTAAGACCAGTAAGAAAAATCTTGTAATTATTCCAGACGGTACCATGAGACCATTTTACTTATCAATAGAATATAACAAATTGAAAAAGAGGTTTGCAAGTATTGCAGAACACGCTCAGTTCTGTCAGTACAACCCATATCTAGGAATAATACCTCTAGAACTTTCTGACATTTATCCTGCAGCACATTATGTAATGTCTGATTCTCAAGACAACAAAGATGAGTTTTCGGAATTTGCCAAGACCTGGAACATATTCCTTAAACAAAACAAATTCAAAACAATCTATGCTGCAAATGATGACTTTCTAAAGTATCATGCAAAACTAACAAAAAAGAAGATCAAATTTTTCAATTTTAAAAAATAAGAAAAAATGGAAGAACGGTTTCGTTTATAGTGCAGCGTCTTCTGCCCAGCCTTTTACGAATATACCATTCTTGTGGAGAGGAACTGGTTGACCAGGTGTGTAAGTCATTGGTCTCATCCAGAAGATTGCTTTTGTTGGGCATACACCTATGCATGCACCGTCTGAGATACATCTCTCTGGATAGAACACAAATGCTTTACCTCTCTTCCAGCCTTCAACAGGCTTTACACGAAGAACGTCCGGGCCAAGAGAAGTACATATCTCTACGCAAAGCGCACAGCCTATACATCTCTGTTCATCGATGTCTGGAATGATTGCTATTGGCATTCTGATTTTGATCATCTATCGTTTGCTATTTAAACTATCTGCAAAATTCATAACGGAGTTATAGAATCATTTTACTATTACAGAATAAATAAAAACAAAAAGAAAATATAATTGAAATTTTTACTTCTTTATTTGGCGCATTGCCTCAATCTGGCCTGATGTTACCCAGTCGAGCAATTCTGCAGATGTAGGATTTAGATCGCCTTTTTGATTCATCATGTTATGAACCCAAATCCAATTTATCTGGTTTAATAATGGTTTGTTACCCTCATCGCCTCTTCGAACTTTGTCTCGAAGATCTTTTGGAATGGTACTCCACCATTGTTCAAAGGTTCTACCCATATTCAGATCAATTTGGATTCATATAATTAAGTCTTTTGTAAATTATACAAGTAATATAACGACGTTAGTTCTTCCAAACGCTAAACGTTTAAAGGTACTCTGAAAAGATTTTCAATTCTTGCAGGTTAAAGTCCTAGGTGCGGCAAAAGAAGTAGGTAGATCCGCCTTTCAAGTTAATTGTGATGGAGTAAGTTTCTTGTTAGATTATGGAGTAGAGTTAGGAAAGGAATCGTCTTATCCACTGCAAATAAGCCCACATGAAATTAATGCGGCCATCATAACCCATGCCCACCTGGATCACTCAGGCAACGTGCCTTCGCTTTTTGTGCAGGGTAGCACGGATGTCTATGCAACTCCCCCAACTTTTGATCTTTCAAGATTATTGATAGAGGATATGATAAGACTTGAAAAAAGTAAGCTTCCTTTTGACCTGTCCGATGTGTCCAAAATGATGATGCATTCAAAAGAAATTGGATATAGAGAAAAGGTGATTCGCGGAAATGCCTCCTTTGAGCTATTAGAATCTGGTCATGTGTTAGGCGGTGCCTCAGTTCTAGTAGAGTCGCAAAACAAGAGATTATTCTATACGGGAGATATCAACCCCAAAGGATCACGTATGTTAAGGGAGGCAGATCTTGATCTAGGCGAGATTGATTTGTTAATCACTGAAAGCACTTACTCACAGACAGATCAGATGCCACGTCTTGAGGCAGAAGAAAAATTCATTGAATTTGCGTATGAGGTTTTGGATAGAAAGGGGATACTCTTTGTACCTGCTTTTTCTGTTGAAAGATCACAAGAAATAGCTGTGGTATTAAAAAATGCTAAATTTAAACACAAAGTCATCATGGATGGCATGGCTGTAAAGGTAAATGAAATAATGTTAAGATATCCAGAATATCTACGCGATGCAAAGGTTTTTGCTGATTCTGTTAATCATGCAGTTTGGGTAAGAGGAGAAAGAGAAAGAAAAAGTATGTTAGATGAACCGGCAGTAATAATCTCTCCTGCTGGTATGTTAGTTGGAGGGTCTGCCGTGTTTTATTTACAAAATCTAGCTCTTGACAAGAAAAACGGTATAGCGTTAGTCTCTTATCAGGGAGAAAGAACTCCTGGAAGAAAACTTTTGGAAACAGGTCGTGTTAGCATCAGAGGTAAGGATTTCAAGGTAGAATCAGAGGTAAGACAGTTTGAATTTTCCGGTCATGCTGACAGAACAGCTCTTTTTGATTTTATAAAAAAAATTGAGGGAAATCCAAAGGTTCTCACCATTCATGGCGATAATGAGTCATGTACAAAATTTGCTGAAGAGATACGCCAAAAATTTGGCTTTGATGCCCATGCACCTGATGCAGGAGAAATAATCACTATATAAAATGCAGAACAATTCTATATTAGATCTAAATTTTACAATCAATAGCGGCCAAGTGTTTCTTTGGAACAAGATTGAGGACAGATGGTTTGGCATTAACGGTGACGAGCTTTTAGTTATAACAGAACCTTTCCAAATAAGTTCAGCTTCTAAAAGTGTTCACCGTTTTTTTAGACAGGACGACAATCTGAAGAAGATATTATCAGATATTAGCAGAGACAGACTTGTTGGTACTACAGTAAAACAGTTTTCTGGTTTGAGATTGATAAGACAGGATCCTTTTCAGTGTTATATTTCATTTATATGCTCATCCAACTCATCTATACAAAACATCAAAAATATGTTAATGAGACTCTGCCAAAAATTTGGTAATAAAGTAGAATTTGAAAACCGACAGTTTTCTACTTTTCCTAGTGCAGAAATGCTGATAAATGCTACTACCAAAGATTTACTCTCATGCGGCCTTGGATTCAGAGCAAAATACGTAAGAGAAGCAGTCAAGGCGGTAAATTTGGGAAAGATAGAATTTGAGTCACTAAGGAAAACAGACTACAAAACAGCGCTAGAGACCCTCAAGACGGTACGAGGCATTGGCAACAAAATTGCAGATTGTATACTTTTATTTTCGCTTGACAAGTTGGAATCTTTTCCCATAGATAGATGGACACAGAGAATTTTACAAAAATATTATCCAAGTGTATTTGACGGAATACATGGAAAATCTTTAACAGAAAAAAAACACAATAGTCTACATGAAAAAATTGTAGAACATTTTGGACCCTATGCAGGGTATTCACAACAATTTCTTTTCAAAATGGAAAGGGATCTCAACAAAAAGAAATGGTTGTAAAAACCCTTAATACGGCTACTAATTGCCCGATATTTGGGCCTGTAGCTCAGCTTGGATAGAGTGCTGGACTTCTAATCCAGTGGTCAAGGGATCGAAGCCCTTCGGGCCCGCTTTTAGAGTCTTGAATATTATTTTTAAAAAAATATAACATTACCATAATTTATTATCTTCAACTTTGGAATCATATTATGAAAGACATAGAGCTAAAATTGGAAAATTTGAACATAAAGTCTCACGAAATAATCAAAGGCAGAGTACAGGTAAATTATCCTGGCAGGTATGATGGCATAGTCGTAAATACACAGATATTAAATTCTAATCAACTCATAGTATACAAATCATACAATAACAAGACAATATCACAGAATGTCTCACGACTATTTATCAATAGAAACGATATGCTACAAAATTCTGTTGAATTTACAGCTTCAGTTGAGTTTGAACCAAAGGAGCCTCATGAGGTAAAGTTTAGAGCTTCAATAATACAGGAACATAAGGAAATAGAAAGCGATATTTTGTTTGCAAAATTAATTCTCTAAGCTATAGATTCGGGTTTTTTACAATTTTACTAAGATGTTAGTGCCCCTGGAACTATGTCAATTTCTCCTTTCATCCATGGATGAACCTCACAATAATATTGAAGAGCAGTTTGTTGCGTAAACAAGAAGGTGTACTGTTTTCCAGGCATTATTGCATCAGAACCGAAATTGCCACTATATGCATCCTTGAATGGTGTATCAGGAGTAACATAATGTGCGACAGAATCCTGATTTGTCCATGCTACAAGATTATTTACACCAAGCTGAGCATCTTGCTTCTTTGGAACAAAGTTCTGTTGCTGGTCTTGGTTTGAGGAACCAGTAACAATTGATATTTGCATGGTTTCACCAGGTTTTAGAATTTTTTCTGGAATGATTGGTTTGGCATTAAATTCTGGAATATAATATTCTTGATAGTATGAAATGCCAACTGCTGCTCCCACTATAACTGCAATCAATGCTATTCCATATGCGTGGCTTGATGTTGGAACGCTCAACTAGTCGTTGATCTTTTTTAAGTCTTATAAATTTATATGCTCTACTGGATGCCTATGGATTTTTGAGGTCAGATTTGCCTATTACAGGATCTTTCAAATTCTCTAGGTTTGCAGCTTTTATTTCAGGTGCAATCACAGACGGTTGAGGTTGAGGCGGTTTTACAGACTCTTCCTTTGGCGGTGGCACTTTTCCTGCTAGTTCAGGTCCTTCTAAGGACTTTGGAGATTCGGCTTGTGGTTGTGGAGGAGGTGCAGGTGCCTTCTTTGCCTCGTTTAGACCATATCTATAGAGATGGAACAAACCAGCAAACACCATAAGACCTAGTCCTACCAAGAATAGCGAAAAGTTTTTCATCCCTGCCAATACGGCGTTGTAGGCAGCGATGTTTATGTACACTTGAAATATCAAGAGGGCTACAATGAGCCAGTTTATCCATTTACCTGAGAAATTTATCTGGGCTGTTTTATGAGGTCCTTTTGAAGCTGCTAATTTTGCCTTTCTTTCTGCTTCCTTGGCAAGTGATATCATCATGTATGAAAATCCAAAACCAATAGGTACAAGAAGTAGCATTATCACGTAGAAGAATACTGGATCTATCACAAGCCTTGCAACTAGTGGCTTTGTGACATCTGGCGAGATGTAAAATCCCCAATAAGTGGTTACCATGACTTGGGTTATACCAGTTATTCCAAAGGCTGTAACTAGTGGTCTTTCTTTCCAAGAGAATTTCTTGTACCTGTCAATGAAAGGCGTCATAGCTAGCGCTACAATGAATACACCTGGCCACAGAACTCCAGTTACAAATTTGTCATATTCAGTTCTAAGGAAAGCGTAGATTCCCGTAAGATACCATTCAGGTACAGTGATACCTGGCGGTACGGTGGGCTGGAATTTTGAGCCCAGGTCAACTGGAAACACTCCACCTGTTATTAACACTGCACCAGAAATTGCCATCACCATTGGTACGTCAAATACCATGAATCTAGGCAGGTGTACTGCCATCAATCCAAGCATTACTACTGGCAAAACAAAGACATGTAACGTATAGAATCTCAATATGAAGTCTGCAAAGCCAGAACCAAACATTGCATCTCGTATGGTTGGTCCAACTACAGGCATGGAATTAGTAAGCGAAGCTGCAATGCTAATTGCAAGCTCTGCACGTTCACTGAAGATGATATCGTAGCCAGTAAAGGCCTCTAGAATTGTTACTGTGCCCAGTACAACGCCTGTTACCCAGATAATCTCATTTCTTATCTTGTATCTTCCACTAAAATACTGATAATACATGTGAAGAACTGCGAGAAGAACCATTGCGTTTGATGCATGATAATGAATATTTCTGATCATGAATCCATATGGAACGGTATTATTGATTTTAGCTACACTGTCCCACGCTCTATCCAATATCGGTTCATAATAGAACATCAGCAATGCACCAGTGACTCCTAGTATTATGAACATGACAAATGTCAACATTCCAAGGAATCCAAATGGGCTCACAAATCTAGCTGGAAATGAGAATTTTGTACCAATGAATACAGTTCTCTCTAACCCGTCCCATATCCAGTAGCAGAAATCTGCAAATCCGCTTCTACGTTTTAAGGAAACGACCATATCCCACTATTCCATTTTCGTTGACATTCCATACTGCTGGTAGTATCCATAGATCTCCAGTGTCATCAGCTTCAAGATAAAGTGTTGCCAGTACATTTGACGGAGGAGCTTGAAGAGATGCAGGACCTGCAAATGCTTTTCCATTTATCATATTATACATGCTTCCGTGACAGGGACATTCTCCTCTTTTCCTACCATCCTGAGGCCAGTATTTCCACAAACACCACAAATGCAAACATACCATACTATAAACACGAAAAGCGCTAACATCCTCTGCGTCACCGCCTAACTCAGAAGGTAGTCGAACAAACTGCCACTGTTTAAATGCTTCTTGATCAAGAACTGGATCTCCACTTTTTGGATATGTTATAACTTCAGAACTATTCTTTGGAAAAGTCTTAACGTTGGCCACTGTTCCGTCTGGCAGTATTACCTGAACTCTTGATGGTACTATATTTGAAGGGTTTGGCATGAATTGACCCCATGGAACAAAGGGTGCAAAAGTAGTCGCAACACCCGCAGCGCCTAGAAGTTTAAGAAAGTCTCGCCTAGTGACTGTACCCCTAGTATCTTGCTCAGCCATCCAAAGCTTCGTGATTAAAAAATCGCATATAAATCTTGTCTAGGTTCTTCTGAAAAATCCCAATTTTTTAAAAGTAATAATGAATATCAAAGATGCTATTGCAATTCCAACCAATATTTCAATCAAAGTTGTAAAATTCTGATCGCTTTTACCCGAAACAATGCTAGTATTTTGAATAGAATTATTTACGTTAATTGCGATCTTTTCGCTAGCAACGTTTCCTGCTTTATCTTTAGCAACAGCCGTGATATAGTACGGTCCATTCTGAAGTGCTCTAGTGTCATATTGTATTGTATCATTATCAAAAACTGTCTGGCCCGGAAGATTTACTGCAAGCCAGTCCTTTTCCAAGGGATTGGTTTCATTGATACTTAGATTAACATTGATTATCCCTGAAACGGTAGAACCATTTGCTGGCGACTTGAAAATAATTATTGGTGGAGTATTATCTACTACAAATTTGAAATCCTTTGAAACAACATGCCCGACTGTATCTGATACAACAATTTTAAGATCGTGTGATCCTTCTGAGAGATTTTCAATAATAGTTGAAAATGTAGTTTCATTAAGTATCTTCGGTTCCGATGAATCTAGATAATATTTCTCATCTTGTATATTTTGGCCAATTATTGTTGGTGTGATCTTGTAAGTGTTGTTGATGAATTGTGGAATTTCTAGATTTATCTGTGGTGAATTCTCGCTTGGTAAAATGGTTGAAAACTTGGATGCCATTGTTATTGGTTCTACAACCGATTCTCCTCCAAACAGTGTGGTATGAATCAGCACAGAATATACCCCTGTTTGATTAATTGGCGCATAAACTTCGGTTGATGTTGCATCTTTATTTTTTACTGGATAAAATCCTCCTCCTTCGCTAAATGTCGTGCTTGGACCTAGCCAGTCTCCACTTGGCCATCCCTGAAATTGCCCCAATACTCCAGGTGGAACATTTGTTTGAATTATCCTTCCTTGCGGATCAATGACAAATACTGATAAATTGGTGTCAGGATCTTTCCAAGAAAAAATCATTGTAGCTGTGTTTATGGTTTTGTCAGCAATATCAAAGTAATATTCCCTCCAATCACCTGCATTATAACGGTTAGACATGTCAAATCCCCCTCCCACATAGCCGTTTCCAAAAAGAGGATTTCCATTTGAACCCTGAATAACAGTTGGTAGATCTTTTGGTTGTAATTTTTTTAACACAACGTATGACACAGGTACGTTAACTGTGTGAGATTCATCTTGAAATGAGATAAATCCTTGGTATACTCCTGCTTTTTTATCAGATGGAACAATAAGAGTAGCAGACATGACAGCTTGGCTATGAGGTTTTATTTCCATGTTGTTTGAATCAAGCCATACCTCATTCCATTGTGTTTTTTTGTAATAGCTAGCAGTAAGGGTATAATCAATCGAAGTAGAATTTTGCTTTGTATCTCCAGACCAGTACGAGTATCTTGTAGGTACAGGGTATACACCAACTAGAGGTATATGCTCAAATTTTGAATTTGGATCAGAAATTCTTACCTCTTGAACTGTTCCCCAAGAGCCTCCCCTATTGACAAGCGAAAGTTCTTGTGATGTAGGTTGAGTATCATTGTGTTTATTGTTCCAGTCATAGACATAAAGAGACGATATTTTCATGTCGTCTGCGTAGGTTTTGGCAGAAGAATTCATAAACTCGGAGAATGGGAATGTAAGGTCAAGTACCATCAAAGATGCATCATACGGAATTGGACTTTGTTTTTGGAAAAAGGACAGCAGGTTTGTATGGTTTGTTATTTGAGCAAGTGGTACATAGTCAGGCCTGTAAACCCCTTGTTTTTTAATTAGAGAATCCTGTAAGCGAGGTTCTGTTGTTCCATTATATTGAGAAATTTTCATCAGATCGAGTTTTTGAGGCTCTATTGTTATTTCGATATTATTATCGGTCGGATTTTCAATGGTAAAGGTTGCAGTAGATCTATCCCCTGGGTACAATCTTCCAGCAAACCAAGGTGTTTCTGGAAATGATGTGTTTCCTAGCTGAAACATCTTCAATCCAAACGCAGAAGAGTTCATTGAGCTAATAGCTGGTTCCAGTATTTTCTGCACATTAGAATATGTCGCGTTGTTGTAAACTGCAAACGTGTCATCATTTCCTAACACATAGTTAACTGCGCTTGTTACGTTAACTAGCCCAGATCCTTGTGTAAAAGGATCATTTCCCAGATCTGTTGCAGTGGACATTAGTATGTTTCGTACCATAAATGGGTTGTAAGAAATCCCCTTGTCGCGTAAGGCTTGCATTACGATTGCAGCTGAACCTGCTACAAGAGGAGCTGCAAGGCTTGTTCCTCCAAATAGAGAAAACGATCCTGTTGAATTTTTGCTGTATTTTGTAACAGAAGTTGGTGTAAAGCTGTATTCTCCTACTGCCATTATGTCAGGTTTTGGATCTCCTATTAATGATGGTCCCTTACTTGAGAAACCTGATATGTCACCATAGTAAACAGTACTATTTCCAAATCTTGGTTGGCCCTTAAAAGGACCATAACCAACAAAGACGTTATCAGTTGCAGCCCCCACCGTAAGACCAAAAGGTGCAGCGTCAGGACTTCCTATTGTCCCGTATCCAGGTCCAGCATTACCTGAACTACTTACAGTCAATATTCCAGGATATTTTTCATCCAGTGAACCTGGGACATTAAGTGCGCTAAGTAAAAGTGACTGGATGTCAAGACCTGGTACTGATCCTAGTGCAGGAAAAGTGGAAATCCCCCAACTGTTAGATAAAATATCTACTCTAGTATTTCCTGAGAATTTCCAATGGTTGTCATTCTGATCAAATCCTGCCGCCCACAACCATCCATATATTGCATCACCAATCCATAATGCCTTTATTGGAACTATCTTAGCTCCAGGGGCAATACCTTGAATTACATATTTTGTGGAATTTCCATAGATATCATACTGCTGTTTTCCTTGAGATGTGATAGATGCTGCAGTAGCAGTTCCATGTCCACCATAATCATACATTACACCAAAAAAATTGCCATGTGGATCAAGAGGAGGAAGCAATGTTCCATTTATTGCTCCGATTTTTTTATCGATTTTAGGTGATTTTGCAATTACGCCGTATAAATCAAGAACTCGTGCACCAACGGTACCAGCACTGTATATCGGATTTCCATCGTGATTTTTATCATATACTAAAAATTCTTTTCCACTTCCTAATGTAATTGGTGTTTGTGTAGTGAAATCAAAATCATATTTTGGAGATAAAACGTTCTCAAGTCTCAAAAAATCCTCGTATGAATCATACATGTCTGGAATTATGGTATCGTACACACCTGGTGTCGTGGAATCAACCACAAGAACAGGGACTAATTGTAGTATTGAAAACTGACCCTGTGAAACACTTTCATATATCATCCCAAAATGATACATCCCACTTTTTGACACAATAAAATGCCTTGCGTCTTTGCCTATTTTATAATCATTAGAAACTGTCCCGTTTACTACAGGCGTACCACCTTTAGGATATTGCGAATTATATACAGGTATGTTCGTCCCTTTCCCTTCCCTGTTTAGATCAAGAAAAACTCCGTTTGAATTTACATAGACAGAAGAGGTGATATTTTTTGGAATTGGCTGTGTGTAGTTTTGAATAACGCCATTATTACCAATATTTGCAATGAACGTTGCATTTGTCAACACCAATCCTTGACCATCTGCATCGATCATGATAGGAATATTGTTTTCATCTCTGGCAAGAGAAGATCTCACATCAAGGTTCGAAAAGTCTGTCCCGGTATCAACTATTCCCACCTTGATACCATTGCCTGTGTAGTTGTATTGTTGAATTACCTTATTTGAACCAAGTATATCTCCTACCCTAGAGACATCACTAGGCGTAGGAGAATTGATTTGTGCAGAATCAAATTCCAATGGAAGATCTTCAATTACGTTATAACCATCAAGTTTTAGATTTGCAATTTCGTTTGGATTAAAAATACCTACTGCAAATGATCCATGACCAGAATTTAATCCATAAATTATATTATCTGCGCTTTGTGCTATATCCGAAATCGATCCTGAACCAAAAATTATGTATCTCTTTTCAGAATTTTCTACTGAAACAGGTTGAAAAGTTATTAGACCAGATGTTTGTTCTGGAACAGAAGTTTGCATTTGATTTGGAATATCCACATCATAATATGCGTTAATCTGTTTTGGAATTAGAGATATTAGAAGAATGCATATCAAAAAAAATGCTACTTTTGACATTGTCCTACGTGATTTTTTGTTTACCATTACTGTTATCTTCGCCTAGCAAGAATAGTTATTTGTAATGCAATGATTACAGCAATCAAAGCAACGACTGGTAGAAAAAGCGAATTAAATTGACCCGAAGCTGCCTCAATATTTTGTACAGTTTGTGACATTGAAGTTACACTCTTGTTCATATTTTCGTTTGCCTGTGATATTGAATTCTGACTTGTGTTCAATACATATCCAAAACCTTGAACTTCTGTTTTTATCTTATCAAGTTCACTTGATGTAGTATTTAGTACAGAGTTTAATCTTATGATTTGGTTCGAAATTCCTTCTATGCTTTGCTTGAGTACTAGTGTAGCAGCTACTCCATTGGATTCAGTACCTTGACTGAGAGCAATGATATGAAAGACATAGGTGCCTTCCTGAGGAGGGGTAAAATCAACATAGTAAAGTCCTTGGTGAAGAGTAGTAAAGGAATTGGTAAGATCAGTTACGTCTCCATTTGGAAGATGAACGTGGGAATTAGCAAGTAGTTTTGTTGGATCGCCTGCTACCAGTAGACCATCACTAGTCACTTGAACAAAAACTCGAAATGTTTGGTTAACAGCTGCAGTTTGTGGAGCATAAACCGATACTAATACAGTTCTCTTTATTTGAGTATGTATCAACGATGAAGATGATGCAAATGCTACATCAACGTTTTGCGAGAATCCCTGTTCTTTAGTAGCAATTGCTTCTACAGAGTATGTTCCATACGGATAATTCGTTGTTGCGTTAGGCCATTGCATCAATACTTGGTTAAAGTCTCCATTGCTATCAGCTGTAATCTGATCGAATTGTTTTATTGTTCCATCCGGAGCAAACAATCTAAGAATTACAGTCTCGTTTGACAAAGCCTTACCATATACAAGAAGAGGTTGACCTTCTGAATATACCTGAGAATCAGTATACAGTTCTAATGGTTCTAATGCAGCATAAGCTTGAGTTAGAAAGCTGCTCATGATAACAAAAAACAAGAGCCCCGCCATCAGTAGTTTCAATCTATTCATGATGACGTCCACCCATAGATATTGGTTCTGTTAGAAAGAATATGTTAGTTTGTTAAAACATCTTAGATATTATCAGTGTTGAAAAATAATTCTCTATTTTACATTCACTCTTTCTGGTAACGTTCTGGAGACATGGAATTAATTGATATTATAGAAAGGTTAGATTGTTGTTCTTTTTTAAACATAGTCAAAGATGCATTTCTAATTATTAATTCGTATAAAGATTCAGGTGTTAATTGCATGACAGTAGAAAGCATGGATTTAATTGGATCCATATGAGTTACAAATAATATGTTTTCATCATGATATTTTTTAGAACAATGTTCGACCAAGTCAAGAACTCTTTTTTTAATACTTGCAAAAGGTTCGATTCCATTTTTCTCTATTATTGGATCTCCCTCATAAAACTTGAGAAAAATATTTCCATATTTTGAAAACATGTTGTCAAAAGTCATTCCAGATAGAGATCCCATATCTATTTCTGTTAGTCTGTCGTCTATGCTGTATCCTAGCCCCAATTTTTTTGCCACTATACTTGTAGTTTGTTCTGCTCTTTCTATTGGACTTGAATAGATAGCAGATATGTTAAATGGTTTGAGAAAATCAGCTATCTTTTTAGCTTGTTTAATGCCTTGATCTGTTAGAGGATATCCTATCGCTCGTCCTGCAAGGATTTGTTCTACATTATTTTTGGCCTGTCCGTGACGTAGAAAAAGAAACAATGTTTATTCTGAGACGACTTGTTGAATAGAGATAATAATAAGATTATCAGAGTCAACCATGTAATGAAGATCGGAATAATTGGCGGCACAGGTGGAATGGGAAAAGGATTCGCTTTGCGATGGTGTGTTAATCATGATATCATAATAGGTTCAAGAGATTCTTCAAAGGCTGATGAAGTAGCTCGTGAATATTTTGCCAGTGCAGTTAAAGAGCATGGATCTACAAAGGGCAAGATAACAGGGATAGACAATATCTCTGCTGCAAAAGAGAGTGACGTATTAGTACTTTCTATCCCATATGAGAATATAGATGCGACATGTTCTCAGATTCTTCCAAATGTTAAGGACAGCTGTATTGTTATATCTCCGATAGTGCCTCTCATTAAAACCGATGCAGGCTTTGAATTAATTTCGTTTAGGGAAAACAAGCCCTCTGCTTTTGAGTTGGTACAGAAATATATGAAAAACAAGTCGCATCTAGTAGCTGCATTTCACACTATTTCTGAAAAGAAGCTTATCGATACAAAGCTTGTCTTAGATTCGGACATATTTGTATGCGGAGATGATAATGATACGATAAATGTTGTAAATGGTTTAATCAAAGAAATAACTAACCTAAGACCCATTTTACTAGGACCTGGATCTCTCTCATATCTTGCCGAAGCCACAACACCAATTCTTATTAACGCAATGATAAAGAACAAAATGAAAAATCCAGGCATAAAGATAATTTAATCAGTGTTTATAGAAATAAAAGATGGGAGACAGTCCAAAGAAAAATTGGTTTACTGCTATGGGTATTTTATTCATAGTTGTTGCAGTAATTCCCATTATCAGAGATTTGCTGATCTGGGGTCCTGACTTTGTATCGGATTTTTTCACTTCCCCGGATCTAACAAGTGAGAAAGTGTGTACAGCAGTGTTTGGAATTGGCGGATTTTTGATCATTCTAGGTCTTAGAGGCGAAAATTATGAAGGCTAGGGATTTCATAAAAACACAGAAAATTTTGAGAATTGCCACAATAGACTCTAGAGGCAATCCACACATAGTTCCTGTTTGGTATAATTATGAAAACGATAAATTCTATATTGGCACTAATACCAGAACAATAAAAGCAAAAAATGTTAAACAAAATCCAAAAGTTTCGTTCTGTATAGATATAGGAATCAATTCTCCGGAGATTTTTGGTGTAATGGGAATAGGAAAGGCAAAGTTGATTTTAGAAGATAATTATGTAAAGCAGGTTACTAAAAAAATTCTCTTGAGATATTTCAAAAGCTTGAAAAACAAATCTGCCCAGCAGCTCTTGAAAGATACTGATTGTATTATTGAAATAATGCCAAAAAAGATTGCGACTTGGAAATTTTAACCAACAAATTCTTCTATTTTGTCAAGCGCTTTCTCTAGAACTGGAATCTCTGGAAGGAACACCATTCTAAAATGTCCGCTACCATATTGAGTTCCAAAACCTGAACCGTGCACTGTAAGAATTCCTTTTGATTTAAGAAGATCTAGAACAAACTCCTTATCTGATCCATATTTGTTATTCTCAATCTTTGGGAATACATAGAAGGCACCTTTTGGATTTGAGCAGCTAAGATTATTCATTCCGTTCAATCTCTTAATTGTATAATCTCTTCTTTTTTTCAGTTCTAAGACAAATTTTTGGATATAGTTTTGCGGTCCTTTGAGAGATTCCAAGGCAGCGTATTGAACAGGCAAGTTTGTAGCAATTCTAACTCGAGCAAGTTTAGGTACATTCTCTCGCAGAGATTCTAATTTTTTTGATTGATTAAAAGCAATGTAACCAGCCCGCCAGCCTGACATGAGATGAACTTTAGAAAATCCATTTAGTAGTATCACCGGAGAATCTGCACTAACTTTTCCTATTCCAACAAAATTTTCATCAAATACTATCTGATCGTATATCTCATCACATATGATGTAGAGATTGTGTTCATTAGCAATATCAATCAAATCTTTTAGTGATTTTTCGCTGAAGACTGCACCTGTAGGATTGTTCGGGCTTATCAGACATATAGCCACTGTCTTTGAAGAAATTTTTCTTCGGATATCATCCAAGTCTGGCGTGGAGTTGTGTAAATCAACAGCAAATTCAATTGGTTTTCCCCCAAATAATCTCACATAGGAAGCATATGGAGGATAATATGGTCCCGGTATGAGGACTTCATCTCCTGATTCTACTATTGATGCAGTAATCATTTCAAGACCTTCTGAAACACCATTTGTTACAAGAATGTCATCTTCAGAAACTCCAAGACCTTTTTTTCTCTCTTTTTTTGCTATCTCTTCACGTAATTCTGGTAATCCTTCTGAAACAGCATAATAATTTTGGCCGTCTTTTACTGCCTTTATCAGCGCTTCTTTGACATTTTCAGGTGGCTGAAAACCATGCTGCAGTGGGTCTCCAATGTTAAGATACGTAATCTGTTTACCCTGTTTTTGCAGCTTTCGTGCTTCAAGTGCAATATCTCTAATGGCATATTCAATACCTGCTACTCTTTGTGATATTTTCAATCACCTAGACAGATATTTAGCCCCGTTAAATTCTTAATTGATTGGACCCGTTGCATAGCCAGGATAGTGCGGGTGGCTTCGGACCACCAGGTCGAGGGTTCGAATCCCTCCGGGCCCTAGAAATAGATAGATAATGTTGCTTACTGGCAATAATTGTGTATAAAGGATTAACCATGTTCAGAGTGGCTCTAATTGCTATAGTAATTGGTTCAGTTTGGATAGGCATAGTTTTCTCATATACCATAAAGGATTTGAAAAATTTCAATGTAGACAAGCTAGATTCAGTTAGTATGCCACTTTTACTTTATGGAGATGGAATAGGTTTCTATGAGATATCTTCCAATCAATACAATAATTCTATTCTTGTAAAGATACTGGATTCAAATGGTAATTATCTTGATCTGAAAACCATAACCAACAAAGAAACGGTCAATTACTTTGTCTTTGAGCATACAGGCGAATTTACTCTTGAATTGACAAATCTTTCTTCGAATCCGGTACAATTAACAGTTGAATTTGGTGATACTAGATACCAAGAATTTCTTATTCCATCTTTAATGATTTTCATTGGGGCCTGTTTGTTGATGTTTACAGGATATAGAAGATTAAAAAGCTACATAACTGCACAGCCTGAATAAAATAATTGAAACACTGGGACGCATAGTACAACGGCACTAAACAATAGAATCAGGTTAAATCCTATCCATGCTGCAGACAGGAGTATTGCCATTATGGATATTGGTGTTATTTTTAAAAGGATGCTGCTTTGAGACTTGGACAGTGTAATGAAACCTCCAATTGCACTAAGCAACAAGCCAGTTTCCACGGTAAGATGGGATGGAGTGACAAGACCATCGATTCCATAAATTACATGAAAATTGTAATCAGCATAACCACCAATTACTTGTAACATGGCACCCAATAAGATCACTATTATCCCTTTTTTCATGAATTTATCTTCACAATGATTCAAAACTAACATTGCAGCAATAGCAGAACAAGCTATCAAAGATGCACCAGAATAGATGGTTGCGTGTTGAACCGTCCAGAACGTCTCTGGAATTTTGAGTTCATGCGATGCTGAATCCCAGATTCCACCTAACAGTACTATTATCGTACCGCATGTAGCTAGAAAAGATGACATTTGTGTGATCTTTCTAGCTCTTAATAGAGATAACACACGGAACCTGTTTGATGGGTACATGTTGAAAAATACCTTTAATTGTGATATATAGAATTTTGTTTGCCAACCTTTGGCTTTTGGTTTTTGGTTGGAGTAACATCTTTTATTCTCATAAATACCAGATTATGTATTTTCAATGACTTTGGGGCTTGTATTAGACAGATAAAGCTAAAACTCTTCATAGATCTTGCAAAATTCTTGACCTGTTATTGAAAATAGGATTTCCATGAGACTAACAATTATTATACTTCTACAATCTAGTCAACTCATGAGTCCCGGAATTGGCTTGATGAAAAGAAGACTCCCTACTGAGAAAGAGGCAATACCATTAGCAATATCTGGAATAATTCAAAAATATGGTGTAAGTGCAGATTCGGTCAAAACTCTTGAAACCAAATATGACTATGATGGTGGAGATTGGTATGTTGCTTTAGGATTTGGCGAGAAAAGAGCTATTGTAAAGATGGATTCTGTCCAAGGTACGATAACAGAGATTAAAGAAATTTAATATCTACTTTCTGAATTGAACGTTTGAGACTTGAGGTTCTGGTATTATTAACAAGCCACCGTCTCGTAGTTGTTGCACTAGTTGAAGCACCTCTTTTTCTACTTGATTTCTTTGTAAACCAATTTTTTCAGAAAACATGTCTACCAGCTCGGTTATTTTCCTTTTACCGTTGCACATTTGCCAGAATTCAACTATTGCCTGATTAACCATGAATCCTTGTTGGTTCTCGTCCATCAAGAGTAATGAGCCATCTTCTTGCTTTACAACTGACCCGATTCCTTGCGGCATGGCTGTTTCATAGTTTATTGGAGTTATTGTCTTCTGTTTACCATAGTTGATCAGTTTCTTGCCCTCCTCTGACATTTTTTCCGGTGTCCACGGCGGATCCCAGACTATTTCTACATTAACAGAAGATACTCCTGAAACTTTGTTTACATATCGTTTTACATCATTTACAAGCGTATCATGCAGGGGGCAACCACGTGTAGTCATTGTCATTTTGACATCTACTTTGTTGTCATCAGATACATTTACTCCATAAATGAGTCCCATATCTACAACATTAATTGGAATTTCTGGATCCATACATTGTTTTAATGATTCCAATACTTGTTGAGCGGTAACAGATATCATGAAATGACATGAATAAGCCTTGAAATAAATACTTTACAGCTTTGATTCAAACAATTTTTTGATTGACCCCTCAAAAGGAGGTTTTGCAACACCGGCTTCGGTTATTATTCCGGTTATGAGTTCTGGCGGCGTCATGTCAAAGGCAGGATTTATTACATTAATGTCGTCAGGTGCAGTCTTTTTGCCTGCCATTCCAGTGACCTCACTTGCTTTTCGTTGTTCTATAATAACATCGCTTGGAGCGCTTTTCATATCAAATGTGGAAAGAGGCGCTGCGACATAGAATGGTATGTTGTGTTGTTTTGCCATCATGGCTACCTGATAGGTCCCAATCTTATTGTATACATGCCCAGTACGTAGTACTCGATCAGCCCCTACAATTACTTTGGAGACAAGACCATTTGCCATTGAATATCCTACTGCGGTATCAGGAATCAAGATGACATCTATTCCATCATGTTTTAGCTCAAATGCTGTAAGTCTTGAGCCTTGCATTACAGGTCTAGTTTCTGTTGCAATCACTTTGATCTTTTTTCCACTTTCTTTTGTGGCCCGTATTACTCCAAGTGCTGTTCCATATGCAACTGTAGCTAGGGCACCAGCATTACAGTGAGTCATTATAGTATCATTGTCATGAAATAACTGTGAACCATGTTTTCCCATACGCATATTTGTTTCAATATCTTCTTCTGCCATTTTTTTTGCTTCCTCTACAATATTGTTTCTGATTTCTGAGACATTACTTCCTGATCTTGCAACATCTATTATCCTTTCTAGCCCCCATGACAGGTTAATTGCAGTGGGTCTTGTTTCAAAAAGAATTTTTTTTGCTTGTTCTATATCTTTGATAAGGCCGTCTTTGTCTGTTGCCTTACTTTGCAATGCAGCCAAAGCCAGCCCAAAAGCACCGGAAACTCCTATGGCAGGAGCACCTCGCACTACTAGATTTCTTATGGCATCAGCAACATCTTTGTAATCGGCATATTTTACGTAGACCAATTCATTTGGTAGCCTAGTTTGATCAATCATTACAACCATGTTATCTTTCCATTCCACGGTTCTAAGGCTGGAATGAATTCTAGTGTCCATGATTTTCATTTCTTCTGACTATACTATATACTATTCAAATAAAGAAATAGTAATGTACTTAGTATTTTTTTCCAAGCGATCTCCTTTTCTTTAAGATCTTGGCATAGTCTAAATTAATTTCTCTTATTATCTTGAGAGCATCACCATCCATCAAATCAAGATTTGGGATTACACAGTGCCCACCTATGAAACCGGGGAACATTTTTGGCCTGTTTCCAAGATATTTGTGAATCTCATCTGCATATGACCACATTTCATCATAATCCACTTTATGTTTAATTGCAATCATATTGCTAAGCTGTGCATAATTAATCAGCCATCCATAGTATGATGTATCAACTATGATCTTGGCAAGTTCAAGAGCGAGTGGATTTGACATTATTTTTGTTTTCACACCAGCTTTTTTCATCCTGTTTACAAAAATTTTTTTTGCCCAATCTGATTTCTGAACCCAATTATATACGGAATAAAATTTTTGATATCTTTTGAGATCATCTATCATCCGTTTATGAATTCCTCTTGTTGCGCTATAAATAACCGGAATAGTAAGTTTTTTTTGTAATTTTTCTGTTGTACCAGGTTTTATTGTACTATGGATAACAATAGCATCAGGTTTGAACTTTGATACTAGGCTCAAAACATTCCTTTCGAATTTTTCAGAGTAAGGAATACAAACATGCAGTAATTCCGTATGAATTGAATCTAGATCTGCAAGCTTTTTCTCATTTGATAAGCGCGGATTAATATCATATCCTACTGCTTCTGCACTTTTGGAAATTAATTCCAAAATTGGCATACCAATTTCTCCAAGACCACATACAACATCTTTTTTCAAACATCAGAGATTTTGAGTATGCCCTAAATTAACTAAGTGTTAAGAATTGTCAATCACCCCAGATCAAATCTCTTTAATCAGTCAAGAGTTACATACTGGATTTTACAAGTTAGCCTAAAGGTCTACACCAATCATGACATTTACGCGCCTTTTACAACACCAGTCTTAAGGCACTGAAGATGCTTAGTGAGCAACAAACAGTCTTGTCAATGAAGTAACAAGAAGAGAAGAGCTTGAAAAACATGATATGACCAATTAGGTATATCATCGTTGAATCAAGCAGTGCCACGGTGTTGAGAGATCGTGTGTTAGAAAAGCAAGATCAATAATTTCCCACATACTCATGCCTATCTGAGCTTTTCTGTGCCAAGGCAGGCAACTAAAAACAAGTACAAGTTGTATGAAGTAAAGAGCACCCCATTTTTTATTCTATACTGATAAAGTTACGCAGTGGGTCTAAATTACAGAATGGACACGATAGATAGTTTCGTATCGCATCCAGGATATGGTCTAGTCAGATTGGCTCTCTTCTTCGCCATATAACAGTTGGAAAAGTATACAAAGCTTAAAAGATTGATAATTTAAGGAATTTAGTGAAAACAGTGGTACTTGCGGATGGATTTAGTATTCACATTAATGAAAAAACACATTTGAAACCTAAACCTATGGTTAAGATTGGAAGAATTCTAATTCTTTGGCATGTTATGGAAGTTTATTTGGCATATGACATCAATGAATTTGGGATATGTTGCGGTTACAAGTGTTACTTGATTATTAAAGAATACTTTGCTACTTATTTTCTACATACCCCTGATATCACACTTGATATTAGAAGAAACAAAATGGAAGCATACAAGAAATATTCAGAGCCATGGAAAATAATTCTAGGATATCTGATGTAGAAGCAATGACGGGCGGACGTATCAAAAGAATAAAGAAATATGTAGAAGATGAAACTTTTTACTTTACTGACGAAGATGGCTTAAGTAACGAAAACATAAATGAAGCGGAAAATTATTTTAAACTGATTATAACTTCTTATAACTATGTAAAAAAGGAAATTGATAAAGCATGAGATTGTTAATAGGGGGAGCAAGCTCAAAGTTATTTCATCTAAAAGAATTCGGTGAAGCCCTTACAAAATTAGGTGTCGAATATAAATTAGTACAAGACACGGATGTGGTTGTAGGGTTAGGCGAGATAGGTTTTAGGAGCAGAACCATCAAACGCTGGTTCGAGGGCACGAAAAAATTTGATAAACTCGTTAGAGAGTTCAGACCAGATGCAGTTTTTGTAGATAGTCCAACACATTTTGGATTAGCCGCAATAAAATCCCGTATTCCACTGTTTATACTTCTTAGAGGAGATTACTGGTCAGAAATGAAATGGGTAAATGAGACGTTACATAAATCTCCTGTGCAACGCATAGGACTTAGATGGAAAGATCAAATAGCCAAAAAATGTTTTAGTGGTGCTACGGCAATCATTCCAATTTGTGAATATCTTGAAGATGTGGTAAAGGAACATTATCCAAACAAACCCACTCATGTGTTACACGGAGGCATAGACGTTTCTCGTTGGTATCGTGTCAACGGAATGGATCTAAAACATCCCTGTGTTGGATTATTACAAGGAGCACAGATTTGGGGAAAATCAAAAGAAATGTTAACCTTGACAAAAGTATTAGAAGCAATGCCTAGTGTGACATTTTATTGGGCAGGAGATGGACCTTACAAAGACAAAATTCTTTCAACATTAAACAAGTATGAAAATTTCAAATGGTTAGGAGCAATACAATATCCCGATAGGGTCAGGGAATATCTTACTGAAATAGATGTCTATGCTCTTGTTAGTGGAATCGACATGTCGCCGCTTACACTACAAGAGGCACAACTTATGGAAAAACCTGTCGTTGCAACAAATGTTGGAGGCATACCAGAATTAATGAAAAATAATGAGACGGGATTTCTTGTTGAGAAGGGGGATCATGTTGGATGGATACAGAAATTATCTATTTTAATTAATGATGACGAAAAAGCGAAACAAATGGGTGCATCTGGACGTGATTTTGTTAAAGATAACTTTAGTTGGGATAAGGTAACAAAGAAATTTATTACAATTATGGAATCCTACAACCAGAACAATGAAAGACGTTTCAAACAAGGAGCCGAGAAGTAATAGGTATCAAAGCAATATGCGGTACAATTCGTAGACAAATTAAGAGCAGCATTATTGGAAAATCTAGATATGGAAAATGTTGGGATGTAGCAGACGATAACTGGTATTTACAATTCATGATTCGAATGATCTGTTACATAAAGATTTTCAAGACTTTCTAGGCATAAAAAAGATGTTAAAACCGTACTTGAAGTAGGTTGCAGAACAGGTGTGTCTATCCCATAAAATACAAGAATTTGTTCGATGAAATGTATTATACAGGTACAGATATTTCAAAAGATGCAATAGAATTCTGTAAAAAGAATTCCAGTTTTAACTTCATCCAAGGTGATTTCATAAAAATGGAACTGCCTCAGAAATATGATCTGATATATTCTCATGCAGTGGTAGATCACGTATATGATATTGATGCATTCATTGAAAAAATAGTAAAAAATTGCTTAAAATACGCTTACATCAATTCATATCGTGGATATTTCCCAGAGTTGCTAAAACACAAAATGAATTAGAACGATAATGATGGTTGTTATTATAATGACATTTCTGTGATCCAAGTTAGAAAGTTGCTTTTGACATTAGGGTTGCAGGAAGACGAGTTTGTTATCAGAGCAAACGAAGGAAGTCATGATATCAATGGCGTAAAGTTACAAACTGTGATTGAAATTAATAAGTCTTAGATAAAGCTACAAACAAGACAAGCCAGAAAAAAGAAACCTCGGCACTATAGTTTTTTCCCGCTAACGCTTATGCCACTTTCTATCTCCTTGAAATGGTTAACCTTGATCTTTACATCTTTGAACCATTTTCGTACCTCATCAGGCGTATGTCTATAAGCATATTTTGGAAAATACCAGTCAAAATTTACTCCAACACTTCTATCAAAATCCCCGTCTTCTGCCCAAAAACATTTTAGAAAATTCCAGTAGACGAACCTCTGCACATCATAAGTACCGGCTTTTATTTTTAGGGTTGGTATGTCCCTTGGGACTGTTATCTTTTTATTTAATCTCGACAAGCTTCTACCCAAATATGTCATGTCTTTTGAAAATTCCATGCATTCTTTTTGAGACATTTTAGTGGTTCTTTCTCTGATAAAATCATCTGCAAATTCGCGCATTGGGCTCTTCTTGTTGTAGATATATATCGATATGGCACCATTTTTGGCTAAATATTTGGTAAGATACTTAAAAGATTTTTCTGTGTTGTCTGTATGGTGTAATACCTGATCCGAGCATATGAAGTCAAAAAAACACTCCTTGAAGGGAAGATTTCTTAAATCTGATTGTAAAAAATGGATATTTGGAACAGTACCGAATTTTTTGTAGGCAAATTCTATACTATCACTTGCATCTATCGCAAAAACTTGTGCGTTACTGCTGGATGAGAATAATTTTGCACTATTGCCTATTCCTGTTCCTGCATCAAGAATTTTATGTCTGCTTTTTAAAAAACTCTTAAAATTTGAAAGTGTCTCCCAGCCAAATCTTTCCAAAAACCACCTTTTTTGTGTCTCGTACCATTTCTCTGAATGATATGACTTGTTGAATTCTCTCCATTTGGACGAAAAAGCATCTTCTGTCTTGACAAAATCCTTTGATTTATCAAAAACTAGTCTTGGAATACCTTTGCTGATAGCAAACTTGTGGCCTTTCGAACAAAGCAAGGTACCCTCAAGAACTTCCTTGTGCAGTTCCTTGAAGATCTTTAGTGTAAAATCATTTCCGCAAGCAGGACATATTATGTGTTCTAATAGATTCTGTTTCAAACCTGTCCTATTCGCCTATTCATAGATAATAAAAACTATTAAAATTGATAAAGTAGCGCTCAATTTAATAGCGTATTTGGCTTTATTTCCTTTGTAACAAATAATCTAAACCAAATTTCTAACGCAAGTAATCCCAGGAATTTGTTTACGTATCTTACGTCCAGCTCATAGCGTTTAGAAATATGTACTCGTATCCAATCCCTATTTATCAAATTCTCTTTTACAATTCTAGCATCTGATAAATAATAGTCGCACAAACGGTAACCATGAGACCTCCATAGATTCAAAGTGTTTATGGAAAATCCCCGTTTTTCATTAGAAACTAATGGGCTCATCTTATATTTTGAAAGAATTTTTCTAAAAAGTATCTTTCCCTGATCGTTTTTATAATTATATTTTAATTTATAGGCTAGATGGGTGGAGTGGGATATCATTTCCTTGGACAAAATGGGAGACAGTGAATTAATTCCAAAATATTTGTGGATTTTTGAGTAGAGTGGAATCCAATTGTACAGTAGCTTTCCGTTAAAGTCGGCTAAAAAAACTTGGGCAATAGGCTGTAATGGATTGTCAAAATATGCTTTGAGAAGATTATATATGTTATTCCAAGAGAATTTCACTCTGCTGCCAAAAATCTTTTCCTGATCTGGAACCCAATCTCTTTCATGGCACTCTAAGTATAATTTGACTTTCTCTGTTGGAGAAAAGTTTGATCTCACTGTAGATAAAAATTTTCTATAACGAAAGGTATAGCCTCCAAATAGTTCATCTCCGCCATCTCCTGATACTAGAACCTTTGAGATCGATTTTGCTTTTTTTGCAACATGGTACCAATGAATATCCCAGAAAGGCTCTTTTATGATGCTTATTGCTTTAGGTAATTCCTCAAGATAATTTTCTATGTATACTACGTTATGATCTGCGTCCACTTTTCTAGCAATTTTTTCTGCAATTACTGATTCGTCAAAACTATCAGCAAATTTTACCGAAATTGCTTCTATATCTATATCTGGAGCAGATTGTCTTAACATTAAAAGTACAAGGGCTGAATCCATACCGCCGCTTAGAGCTATTGAAACCTTCTTTTGCCGTGATTTTTTGAGATATTCACTAATGGTTCTTGTAAGACGTTTTTCAATATACTCAGCTTGATTCTCTGATGGTTTTTGAGTAAAATCTTTCCAAGTAAGCTTAGGAATTAGAGGCCTATTGGCAGGATTGTATCTTAATGTCAAGATGCCGCCTATTGCAGCAGTGCTGATTTTCATTTCCGAATAACTTCACGTCCAACCCCTCTAAGTACCAGTCCTGCCTTTTTGGCCCACGCAGTGTCTACGACTCCTCTTGAATCTACCATTACTGGAGTTCTCATCTTTTCCACTAATAGCGATGGCGGTATATCGCAAAACTCTTTATGGGCAGTGACAAGTATTGCTCCGTCAGATCCAGATATAGCATCAATAAGAGAGTTTTCTGTCTTGAGAGAATATGCTTCTTCTCCCTTGAAGAATGGATCGTAAATTTTCACTCTGGCTTTTAGATCTAGTAGCTCCTTTACAATGTACTCAGCTGGTGATAATTGTGAGTCTTTTACATTCGGTTTGTAGGAGATGCCAAGAATCGCAATGGTGCTATCATTTACTGATTTTTTGGCCTCGTTTAGAGCGTCAACAAGAAGCTCAATTACATGATGAGGCATATGCTCATTTATCTCTCTTGCAGCCTTTACGAGTTTCAATTTACCGTTGAGGAATTTTCCAGAGTTGAGTAATTGATATGAATTCACAGGAAGGCAAGGCCCTCCTACTCCTGCTCCAGGATAATGAACCTCAAAATTGTATTTCTGATCACAGGCTTTGAGTACAGTAAGTATGTCTATACCTAATTTTTCGAACAAAATGGCAAGTTCATTAACAAAAGCTATGTTTACATCGCGAAAGACATTTGCGGTTAATTTGGAAGCATTTGCAGTTTTACAATCCGGTAGAGAGATAATTTCAGCTTTGAACACATGCCTATAGACCTCTTCTACTATCTTGAGAGTTCTTTTGTCTATTGCACCTACTAATCTTGGAACCACACTAAAATCTCTTAAAATTTGTCCCGGATTAGCAGTTTCCGGACATGCCGCAACCCCTAAATTCCTTCCTACTTTTAATCTCTCTCCATTTCCTTCTATTAATGGAATCAGCTCATTTTCTATAAAACCCGGTTCTACCGTGCTCTCTACTATTACCAAAGAGTTTTGTTCCAATAATTGGTTTAGTTTTTTTCCTACCGAAATAATCGCAGAATAATCCGGTATGTTATTCTTATCCATTGGAGTGGGTAATGATAATATGATCACATCAGAATTTGTAATTGCGTCTTTATCATCAATTGTTGCATGCAGCTTTTTATTCTGTACTGCCTTGTGAAACATTTCATCAAAGTCTGGTTCATCCTTCAGTGGATAATCGTCAGAATTGATCATATGTACTAGATTGGCATTAATGTCATAACCAATAGTTGAAAATCCTGAATTAGCAAAGGATATTGCAGTAGGAAGACCAATACGCCCTACTCCGACTACACACACCGATATATTTCCAGTTCTTACGAGTTCCTTCAGATCTTTCTCCTCTAAAGTTAGAATGTTTCTGATTTTGTTGTTGTTCATCTTTGAAGACTCTTTCTTGCCATTAGTTACTCCTTTTTTATTACTTTATAAACCAATATTTCTTTTTGTTAAAACTTAAAGAAGGTAGTATAATCGTATCCTTATGAAGTTTGTTGTGACCGGAGGAGCCGGATTTATTGGAAGCCATCTGGTTGAATATCTGATAAAACAAAATCACGATGTAATAATAGTGGACAATCTCCATAGTGGTAAAATAAAAAATTTAGATACAGTTAAAGATAAAATTGATTTTTTTGAAATAGACATTAGGAATTTTTCTGCATTGAAAAATTTAGTGAAAGGCGTAGATGGCATATTTCATCAGGCAGCCCTAACCGTTGTACAAGAATCCTATGTGAAAGAGAAGGAATACTATGATGTTAATGTCATAGGAACTGAAAACATCTTAAAACTTGCAAAAGAGTTTGGAATTAAGGTAGTTTTTGCTAGCAGTTCAAGTGTATACGGAAACCCAAAAAAAATTCCTATATCTGAAGATGCTGACAGGAAACCTCTCAATCCTTACGGTCTTACTAAATTAGAAGATGAGTATCTGGCAGAGAGATATTCAAAAATGGGGGTTGAAATAATCGGTCTGAGATATTTCAATGTGTATGGTTTGGGGCAGAATGATGCTTACGCAGGGGTAATAACAAAATTTTTAAAAAATATCAAAATGCGTAAACCTCCAATAATAAACGGAGATGGAACTCAAGTGAGAGATTTTATTTCAGTTCAAGATGTTGCTGAGGCTAACTTGCTTGCAATGAAGCATGCGCAAAAAAATCTTTTTCTTAATGTTGGAACAGGAAAAGCTACTACCATCTTAGACTTGACAGACATGATTATTCGCTCATCAGGCCTAAAACTACATCCAATTTTTGCGCCATCATTGGAAGGGGATGTTAAAACAAGCCAAGCTGATATCGAATTAGTAACTAAGTTGTTTGGATGGAAGCCAAAAGTAAATCTAGCAGATTGGTTGAATCAAACCATTCCCAAAATGATGACTAGTGATTAATGTCATATACTTTCCAATATTGAATATATTTTTAAAAACAATGAATCTGTTTTACTAAGTTGTCTCACGTACAAGAAACGTCATCTATCACTAATGTGAAGATATGTAATCAAAATATACATGGAAGGAGCTTAACATTATAATATCAATGAAAAGAGCAATTGATCTTATGCCGAAACATCCTTTGAAGAATATACATTATCAAATTATGATATAGTTAAAATGGGGAATAAAGAAGAATGATATATATGAAAGTTTTAGTAGTACATGAATCATCTAGTTTTGCTTTTATTTTACAACGTTATTTTCCCGGAGAAGTTACTGCAATATATTTTTCGGAACATGTAGTAATATCACAAGTAAAGAATCCAAAATTTTTTACAAAAGGAAAAGGCTTTTACGCTCAGATACAACAAATAAAAAAACTATCAAAAGAATATGATGTTTTACTATGTTTTGGCTGGTTGGCTGCTTCTATTTGTTATCTGGCAGAAGTAAAATACGTCATGTATTTCGTGGATGCGTATATTGATCCAGAACACAGGATTAGAAAAAATGTATCATTATTAAAGAAAATTCTTCTAGATAATTTATATAAAGATGCTTTGGAATATGCCCCGACAGTCGTTGGCGCATTACCGCATGATGTAAAAATTTTACAGAAATATAGGCAAGATGCAAAAACAATATTTCAGCTAATTGATAATGAAATGTTTAATCCCAATGTAAAAAAGATAGAACTTAAAAAAGACAAGTTTGTTTTTCTTAGCCCTCAAAGAATCGAACCTGATAAGGGACAACATATTTTATGGAAAGCAGTTGAACTGACCAAATCTGATTTTGTAGCTTTACAAACTAATTGGGGATCAGGAGATTATTACAATAAGATTTTAAAAGTAAAGCCATCTAAGATAGAAATAATTCCCAAAATCAAGCGTGAAGACATGCCATCATACTTTATGTCTACTGATGCAACACTTGGACAGGTATCAATGACGGGCTGTTCATCTATTGAAAGAGAGGCTGCCTTGTGCGGTAAGCCGATATTTTGTTACCCGCCAGAAAATTTTTCTGAGAGTGATCCTTTTTACAAGGGAAGTAGCGATCCTAAAGAAATAGCTGCATACATAGACAAAATAGTTTTAGATAAAGAATTTAGAGAACAACTAGCTTTGACACAAAATGCATGGGTAAAAAAAGTATTTGACAACAAAAAAACGATTCAACAATGGAAAGAAGTCTTTGAGGAGACAGCGAAGAAAAAACCCCATCGTGCAAAATTGAAGTATAAGATAATTTTTAAGGTATTGTCAATTATTGAGAATTTAACTCATAGAGATTTTAGCTCTATTGGAAGAAATATTGTGTCATAGACTATATGCTATTGATCTTTCTTATCTGACAAAAATTTAGTATTCTCTGTACCTATCAGTCCTCCTTTTATCAGAGCATCCATTTTTTCTTGCATGTCTCGTATTTTTTTTAATTCCTCTTCCGTTAATTTTTCGTTTTTTGTTATCTTCATGAGAAGAGTTGTGACAATCAAATATGTTGGCATAATTACTTCTCTCCAATAACCTGGAGGAAGTTTGTAATAATATGGATTGGATTCTGTGGTTATGTCTGCTTCTGCATGATACGCTCGACTTTTTTTATAGTGAAAATATCCGACGCCGACTAATATGGGAATACCAACTCCTGATACGAAAACAAGGTATACCCAAAATGCAAAAAATATATCTTTCAGAACTGGAACGTCCTTGATTGCCAGATAGTATGTTACAGTCATAGTGTTCACGGCTGCAAATAGAAATGCAAAATATTGAGCCCAACCCTGCCTGAAATAGAACCAAGCTCGAAATGCAATTCTTTTGACCATGACTTTTCTATCTCTCACCGGTATATCAATTAACAATTAACCAAAAATAACCCCTAGATAAAAGATATTTATTGAATCAACAGCACGATAAAATTTCAATAGTTATTCCTGTGTATAATGCACAAGGATTCTTAGAAGAATGTATCAACTCAGCTCTAAACCAAACATATAGCAATATAGAAATCATTGCTGTAGATGACGGATCTACAGATAATTCATCTGAAATCCTAAAAAGATATTCAGACAAAATAATGATAATTACAAAGAAAAATGGCGGAACCGCATCGGCATTAAATTATGGAATCAATGCCATGACTGGTACCTGGTTCAAGTGGTTAAGTGCAGACGATGTACTATACCCCAATGCTTTAGAAGAAATGATCTTAGAGTCTTCAAAGGTAGAAAACAAGGAAAGCACGATATTTTATTCAAATTATGATATCATAAATTCAGATGGAGACGTGGTTGAAAAATTCATAGAACCAAACTACAACCAAATAGAAATTTTTCAACAAGGTGTAATTTTACTTGATCATTATTTTGGAAATGGAACGACTAGTTTGATCCACAGATCGGCGATTCAGAGATATGGCGCTTTCAATGAAACAATTGGCTACAAGGAAGACTATGAATTTTGGTTAAGATATTGTATTTTACACAAGTGTAGACTGCATCTAATACCAAAAACATTAGCAAAATACAGAGTACACCAAAAACAACTTACAAAGGAAAAAGTAACCATATCTTTAGCTCAAACCAATAAGATACGAGAATTTATACTAGATAAGCTCCCCCCAGAAGAGCTAACAAAATACGAAAAAGCCATAAAAGAATACCAAAAGACCAAACCATTGATCTCAAGGGGCCGTCATATGCTAAGAGATGTCATGTTCAAAGTATTACCAAAATCTGTTTCAGGTTCAATATTAAAGTCATACATGAACATGAAAGAAAAAACATAATATGAAAAAATTACGTGTTTACAAAATACATATAAAAATCAAGTAATCCATTTAAGTTTCTTCATAAGTTCCATTAGCTCATTTTTGTTTAGATGTTTGACAGTGGCAGAACCATACTCCTTTATTTTGACAGATTTTTTCAATGATTGCATATCAAATTCTTCTTCATGTTTTATCACAAAATGATCCTTTCTTTCTTCAACTCGCCGCATCTCTTCTTCCGATACTAGAATTTCATCAATTTTTTCTCCTGCCCGTATACCTATGTATTTTATAGGATAGTTTTTGTGGTTTGTCTTCAATTGAGCATATGCTTTTGCAAGATCAACTATTTTGGCAGCAGGTGCTTTCTTGACAAATATTTCCCCTCCTTTTCCATTTTTTATTGAATAAAAAACAAGATCTATAGCCTGGCTCAACGTTAACATGAATCGAGTCATATCAGGATGAGTTATAGGAAGTGGTTCCTTTTTTGCTATCTTCAAATCCCATAATGGCATGACACTTCCTCTGCTCCCAAGAACATTGCCATACCTAACACAGGAAAATATGGTGTCATCTTTTGACAAATCATCAGAGAGAATTATTTTTTCTTGCAGTGCTTTTGTCATGCCCATGGCATTTACTGGTTTTACTGCCTTGTCAGTACTTATCGCAACTACTTGAGATACTTTTCTGGCAACAGATGCTTTGACTATGTTGTATGCCCCGATGATGTTTGTCTTTACTGCCTCAAAAGGATGAGATTCCACAGTTGGAACTTGTTTCAACGCTGCAGCATGAAATATTATATCAATATCTTTTGTTACAGTGTAAAGCCTATCATAGTCTCTAACATCTCCTATGGCAAACTGCATTTTCTTAATTATAGGATCATTTGCAAATTCTTGTCTCATAAGATGCTGTTTATCTTCATCTCTGCTAAAGATTCTGATAACTCTTGGTTTGTATATCATTAATTCTTTTATCATTTGGTGACCAAAGCTTCCTGTGCCACCTGTTATCAGAATATTTTGGCCATTTATGACCGATGAGTAATCCAACTCAAATGCAATGATTGACGCTGAGTTAATAAGTCTTAATTGCTCAATAGTGCAAACCTTGAAATTAATTTTACAATCATCTGAAAACCTTTTAAATTTGGCAATAACATCATGCCATATCATATGAAAATAATGTCCATTTTTGGGACAAGACCCGAGATAATCAGATTAAGTAGGATTTTCTCCCTACTAGACGCAAATTTTGATCATGTGATGATCAACACGAGCCAGAATTACACATACGAGTTAAATTCGGTCTTTTTTGACGAACTTGACATTCGCAAACCTGACTATGACCTGAAAATAAGAACAGGCAAGTACGGGCCAGAGGTTTCAGATATCATAACAAAATCAGAAGAGATATTATTGAAGGAAAAACCTGATGTGTTACTAATTTTAGGCGATACAAATAGTGGCCTTGCAGCAATTCCTGCTGCTCACCATAGGATAAAGATAGCTCATCTCGAGGCTGGTATGCGTAGTTATGACTTTCGTATGCCTGAAGAAAAAAATCGAGTCATAATTGATCATCTCTCTTCTCTTTTGTTGCCATATACAACATATTCCAGAGAAAACTTGATTCGAGAAAACATTCATCCAGGCAAAATATACGTTGTAGGAAATCCAATAATTGATGTCATAGACTACTTTTCACCCAAGATAGAGTCTAGCAACATCATGGAAAAAATGAATTTGGAACCAAGTAGTTACTTTTTGGTTACAGCACATCGTAGTGAAAACGTTGATTCCCCAGAGGCCTTGGAAAAAATCTTTTCTTCCCTGCAAGCAATAGGTAAGAAATTCAAAAAGAGAGTGATTTATCCAATACACCCAAGAACTCTAAGCAAGATCAAGAAAAGAAAGATCCTGAACAATCTAGAGTTGATAAAGCCTCTTGGCTTTTTTGATTTTTCCAAATTAGAGAAGAATGCATTTTGTCTCATTACAGATTCTGGTACAGTCCCAGAAGAGGCACTATACTTTAAGAAACCTTGTGTTACAATACGTGAGAGTACTGAGAGACCTGAGTACATAGAAGAAGGTTCTAACATACTTGCAGGATTAGATCCAAAAAATGTAGAAACTGCAGTCAGAGTTATTACCTCACATGAAAATGATCTAGAGTGGGATAAATCTCTAGGCGATGGTAAGACTGCCTTGAGAGTTGCTAACATATTGGGTGGAAAAATGGACAGGCTGCAGTACTAGATTTTTGGGAAAGGTTTACAACACAGTTTACTTAAGCATCAGAAGAAAGTTGAGTGTTTTAATCACAGGTGGAAATGGATCCCTTGGTACCGAATTAAAGAAGATTTTTCCAAGTGCGCTAACACCGTCACACCAAGAACTTGATATAACTAACAAGAAAAATGTTATTGATTATATAAGAAATCATGACTTTGACACCATAATACACGCTGCTGCTTTGACTCACATAAGACCATGTGAAGAGAACAGACCACTTGCATGGAATACAAACGTGGAAGGCACAAAAAACTTGGTGGATGCAGTTCTTGACAAGAAAAAAGACATTAAATTCATCTACATAAGTACTGCTTGTGTTTTCGACGGGCATACTGGAATGTATAAAGAAAATTCCATTCCATATCCTGAGAATTTCTATGCTTTGACAAAATTGATAGGAGAATACGAAGTAAACAGACTTCCTGAATATTTGATTATAAGAACCAATTTTGTGGCAAAGAAAAAATGGCCCTATCCACGTGCGTTTGTAGACAGATTTGGAACGTATCTTTTTGCCCAAGATGTATCCAAGGGAATAATGGATGTGCAGAAGGAAAATTTGTATGGTTATGTGCACATTGTAGGAGACAAAAGGATTTCAATGTTTGAATTGGCTAAATTAACCACTCCGGAAATTCAACCTATGACAATCAACGATTATACGGGCCCAAGATTGACAATGGATATGAGTCTAGATACAGAACGATGGAAAAAATATCGCATATCAGACCCACAGTAATCATTTAGCTTCCTATATTTTCAATGAAGTTTGTCATAGATTTCTTAAAAGTGTCCTTTCCATAAGCGCCAATGGAATTTCTAAGTTGAGTTAACAAATTATCATATTCCCCTGAGAGTGCCTTCTTGATTTTTTCTTTAGCATCTCTTTTGTCATTGGGTTCATATCGTAAGACATCAAATGGAACCGTTTCCACATGAGCAGAGTTGTTTGGCACTATTGGAATACAACCAGCTGCTATGCTTTCAACAACAGAAATTCCAAATGTTTCAGGCGATGCGTGAAAATACACTTTCGATCTCTTCAGATTATCTATTACTTTGCTGCGTTCTATGTTTTTTAGCAGTGTTTTCCCAGTTGATTTTCCATTCTTTATTTTTGTGGAAAGACTCTCATAATATAGCTCATTTACTCTAGTTTTTGTATTGCCAATAATGGTATACTGCGTATCTATCTCATTTAATGCATCTATTGCAAATTCCAGGTTCTTTTCTTGAGAATATCTCGATATGGTAAGCACTCGTGGTTCCTTATTCATGTCATTCTTAAACATATCAACGTCAACTGGCGGATAAATTACAATAGAATCTTTCCCAAATCTATCCTTAAGAGAATCTTGTATGAGTCTCGAATTTGCTACAAGTATAATATTTTCATCTCCTATCTGGCTGACAAATTTTTGGCTTAGAGTGTAGTATGGCTTGTAATATGCTGACCATACGCCCTTGTATTTTGTGATATCTTTTTCCGTTTCGTTTCTGAAATCATGATGGCAATAAATTATAATTTTTTGGCCTTTTCTATTTGGTATTGCTAGACCTCCAGACACCTGTATGATCAGATCATCGTTTTGTGCCTTTTCGGTTAGTTTTGATTCAAGATATCTCTGATACAAACCAAAAGCTGGCAAGTGAAAAGGAAAGACAGATTGTACTTTGATTTTTGGCAATTGAATTGTGGGTTTTGAAACTGTGTATAGGTTCACAGTATGTTTGTGCTCTACCAAAGCATCAATTAGAGTAAGTAGAGTTGTTTCTGTCCCTCCTCCACCACCTACAAATCCGTGAATGATTCCTATTTTCAATTAGAATTGTGATACAATACCTTACAATTAATCTTTAGAATTTAAAATGTAAAATGTAAAGATTTGAGAAAATTACATTAAAGCTTGAGATGCTTCGTGGAACATCTGGCTTTTTGCACATCCTGCTGCAAGCTCGTCACCTGAACCTCTTCTCATTATACCCCTGTAGAGACCATCTTCTAGCTTTGCTCCAACTCTTTGCTCCCATTCTTCTACTGTTGTAGAATATTTCTTTTGGATTCTGTCTCTGTACCATTCTGGAATTACGTTGAATGCACAGAATGGAATTATTCTAAGATCTGGTGTCACATAGTGAATATCGCATCTTTGCAGTCTTTCCAAGTCTTCATTATACTTGTCTTGGAAGTGCATCATGCCTAAGAAGAGTCCCTTTACATGCCATGAACCAACTGAATCAAATGATCTCTTCATCAAGATGTTGCCAAACATCTTTGCCAAGTCAAGGCCTGCTGGCTGCTTCTTTCTATCTACAAAGCTTGAAAGTTTTCTTACAACTTCTAGCATTGTGAAATACTTGTTTTTACCAGAACGAATTTCTTCTGCCTTGTCTTCAAAGAGCTCTAACATTCCTTGAATATCTGCAAATTTTGTTAATGGGACAAACTTTTTGGTGTCCTGATCTTCAAAGATGTATGTTCCTGCACCGCATGCAAAGTGAATTGATAATTCATATTTTGGTTTACTTGAAAATGCCTCAATAACATTTGTCAGCGGCATACAGCTTGGAACTGGGAACCAGTCATCTACTGTTACTTCAGCACCAGTTTGCTCTTCAATTCTTTGTATACAGTCTGGAATTGTGATTCTGTATTTCTCACGTTCTTTCTTGCCCATTCTTCCTGTCAGCGAGACTGGCTGGAAGTTAACTGCATGTACAACATCAAGATTCTTTTGTGCATATCGGATAATGCCGCCTAGCTCATGATCATTAATTGACTTGATAACTGTAGGTACAAAGACAACAGTGGTTCCTGTCTTTCTTGCACTTTCTAATGCATAGGGAATCTCCCAATGATTCTTTGGATTTGTTCTTGGAGTTACGCCGTCAAAGCTAAGATATAGATTATTTACACCTGCAAGTCTGACTTCTCGCAGTGCTTCCGGATCTAGAGCAAACCTGATTCCGTTTGTGTTCATCTGAATATGGTCTACGCCTTCTTCTTTCATTATTTTGATAACATCAGCAATATCTTCTCGTAACATTGGTTCACCGCCAGTAATTTGCATAGAGTTACCAGGAATTGGTCTCTCTGCCTTTAGGGTCTTCATCATTGCTCTTACCTGATCTTGTGTAGGTTCATACATGTATGCGCCTTCAAGACCTTTCTTTACATAAAAGAAGCAATACCAGCAAGTCAAATCGCATCTGTTAGTTACTATCATGTTTGCTAGTCCACTGTGTGAGAGATGGTTAGAACACAATCCACAGTTGTTTGGACAAGAACATTTGTCAATCATCACGTTAGGGGCATGAGCGCCCTTTCCATCCATCCAATAGGTGCTAAACTTCCTATACATCTCGTATGAACCAAAGTAAAGCTCCTCACATTCACCATGCGTGGGGCACGTCTTTGTCATGAATACTTTGCTGTCTCTTTCAAAGACCTCGGCATCAAGTATCATATTGCAGTCTGGGCATATACTTTGAGTAAACCTGATGGTAGATTTTTTACCTATAGTAGGAGTCTTAAGATTAGATATCTGAATTAGTTCCATGTCGTTATTGCCATATCTTTGAAAAGAGTATTTAACCCATTTCCAACAAGACACCAGATGAATAGGTTAGAACTCGCGCCTGCTGGTTTGCGATCAAGCTCCTAATTCTAGGTATATATATCATGGATCCTTCGATTGATATCACATGAGTCTTTCTGACAAGACTAGGAAGGCCCTTGAGAAGATGGGGCTTACAAGTTATGAGATAAAGACGTATGCTTCCCTTCTTAAGACTGGCCCAATAACGGCCTCTGACCTGAGTCAAAAGTCTGGAGTACCCTATTCCAAGATATACGAGGTTCTAGGTACCCTAGAAGATAAGGGCTGGATAGGCTCTGATGATTCACGTCCCACACAGTATTTTGCAAAATCTCCGGCTACAGCTGTACAGACATCAAGACAGCAAACTGAGGCAGATTTTAGAAATAATGAGAGTGTGATACTGAAGGAACTTACGCCACTTTACGAACAAAGTGGAACAAGCGAGAGGCCTGACATTTGGATCATTTCTGGAGTCATAAACATAGCAACCAAGATTCTTGAAATGGTTGACTCTTGTAGAAATGAGGTACTTATTGCCATACCCAAAGTCGCCGAGGGCGTGGCAAAGGAAGCGCTGCCAAAGCTTAGGTTATTGCACGATAGAGGAGTAGATATCACCATTCTAGTATCTGAAGATGTTGATACTGACACATTAAAGTCGCTATCACGGGTATCCAAGGTTAAATTAAAAAAAGGGCTATTTGGAGGCGGCATCATCTCAGATAAGAGATATGTGGTTTTGCTACTTGGAGAGGAACTTGGTACCTCTGGTTCAAAAGAAGCTGTTGCCATATGGGCTGATCATTCAGGTCTTGCCGGCTTTGCACGCGAATACTTTGAATATTTATTGAGAGAATCAAAAGACGTAAAGTAAGGTATGGTATGCAAAATATTATGAAAGATCAAGAAGTCCTGTTTGTTGGAACTGCAGAGGCCGAACATGTTGAGATGTACTTAAAGGCAATATGGCACATAAAGGAAAGTGGAGATCCCGTAAAGATAAGCACCATAGCAAAGATGCTAAACGTAAGACAGCCAAGCGTGGTACAGATGTTAAAAAAGCTGGACGATACCAAACTTGTAAACTACAACAAAGGTGGAGTTTCCCTAACTAAGAATGGAGAACAAATTGGTTCCAATATGATGCGAAATAGCAGACTGCTTGAAGTCTTGATGGATAGTGCCCTTAAGGTTGACATTGATGAAGAAATGGTTTGCGGAATAGAGCATCACATGAATGAACAGTTCACGGACGCCCTATGTACAATGTTAAAGCATCCAAGAAAATGTCCCCATGAACATGATATCCCGCGTGGAAAGTGTTGTAAGGTTTAGTTTTGAAATAAGTTATATCATGGATTAGGTTTTGAAATAAGTATGACTTGTTTCTGCGGTTGCGAGACATATGTGAAGGATTCTAACGGCTTCAAAGTTGGTTGCGTCAAATGCAGTCATGGCCCCCAGAACCACGAAGAGAGTTTTAAGAACACACCGGTTATAGAAGGAAGTCAGAAACGTGGTTCTTTGAGTTAGTTATTCGCCAATAATCTTTACAAGCACACGTTTTGATCTTCGCCCATCAAACTCACCATAGAATATCTGTTCCCATGGTCCAAAATCAAGTTGACCATTTGTTATCGCAACTACAACTTCTCTTCCCATGATTTGTCTCTTAAGATGTGCGTCTGCATTGTCTTCTCCTGTTTTATTGTGTTCATATTTTGATATTGGTTCATGAGGCGCCAAGTCTTCTAGCCATCGCTCATAGTCTTTATGAAGACCATTTTCATCATCGTTGATAAATACACTAGCCGTAATATGCATCGCATTAACTAGGCAGATGCCCTCTTTGATTCCGCTCTTCTGAATTATTTTTTGTACATCAGATGTGATATTCACAAATCCTGTTCGTGATTGAACATTAAATATCAGATATTCAGTGAGTGATTTCATGGTATGATAGAATTTCTCATTTCATAAAAATCAAGTGCAGGCTCAGAACTCAAGATCCTTCTCATCAAATCAAAGGGATTTGGTCATCAACGCCTGCAGCAAGTAATTTTTCTCGTTCCTAATTGAGTCTTTCAAGAAGCTTGATAAAAGGCGGTTACGAAATCTAGACAAATGGTAACAATCGATGCTACCTGTTCACTTGAAAGTTTTAGGAAATTCGTAGTCCTAAGTACATGTAATTCGTTTGTTCCAGAAAGCTACTTGGATGACTATGAAGTGTTTCCTGAACGTGAGACTTCGCCTGGTCTAATCTATGTAGAGGCAGCAGACAAGGTAACTCTCAAAAAGATTCGTGATATGATTTTTGTCAACGCAAAAGAGGTTCTTGGCATAATTTATTCGTCAAAAAGTGGCAATACAAATCTAAAATGGAGACAAATCAGGCGCACCACAGGAAAGGTAACTGGCGAGGCATCAACTAATACACTGGTGAACTTGACTGAAGCTGGAGTAATAACACAGGAATGGGTTCAAAATTATCTGAGGAAAAAGGCAGAAGAGAAACAGGTCAAGCCTGATGAATTAACGAATTAGATCACTCTTTTTTATTGTTGCATGTTCTTATAGGATACAAAGTTGATTACAAAGAAAATCGATGATAATTCAGTTGCATTAATACCTGAAGAGTCTGATGATCTTTTTACATTACGAAGAGTCATACGTAATCAAGACAGAATAATAGGAGATACTACCCGTGTTGTAAAACAAGATAAAGACTTTGCAAGACCTGATAGAGGAGAAAGGATCAAAATTCGTGTTGCATTAGATGTAGAAAAAATCTCTATAGATGACGTTGTTGATAGATTAAAAATTCATGGAATCATAACAGAATCAGACAATGAATCCGTTAGCAAGGGTTCACATCATTCCATAACTCTGAGAATTAGTGAACCAATAACTCTGATTAAGAAAAATTGGAATGACATTGAAAATAAATTGCTTTTTGGAAAGAAAGACACAGGTAGCTTCTTACTTATTGCGATAGACACTACGGATTGTGGCATAGGAAGGTTAACTGGTACTCATCTCAAGATTATACCTAACCTATACTCTGGCGCAAGTGGCAAAAGATATAAATCTAAATTCAATATAGAAGATTTTTTCAAAGAGGTTCAAGGTGCAGTATCATCTACAATAAGGGAAAGAGATGAGATCATAATATTTGGCCCCGGAGAAACAAAAAAAAGGTTAGGAAATTTTCTTTTTGAATTACCATCCATTAAGGGACACACAATTCGTGTAATCGATGGAATTGATTCAAGTGGAGAAGATGGCATCTACACATTTATCAAGTCAGAAACAATGAGGCAGGCGCTCACCAAAAGTAAGATTGCAAAGGTATCTTCTATTTTAGATGATATAATGCTAATGGTAAATAAAAAAATTAACAAGTTTACAATGGGTTTTGAAGAAACATCGAGAGCAAACGAAGCAGGAGCTGTACAATCACTAGTCTTCTCTGACAAGATATTTGAAAATCATGATGAAGACAAGATTATTTCATTTCTAAATCAAGCCGAGGGAAAGGGAGTAGAAGTATACGCAGTAGATTCAACAACAGACGTTGGCCTTAGGATCTCATCTCTTGGAGGCATTGTTTCTCTTCTTAGGTTTAGCCTTACGAGTTGAATTCATGAGCCAAATCTGATAGGATGTATTTACCGAGTCCACTTTTAGCTCCACAATTTCGGGAACTTTGTATGGATGTGTTTTTGCAATCTCCTTTTTGAGCAATTCTTTTGTTTTTGCCGTAGTCTTGAAAAGTGCCAAAAACTCCTCAGCGTTTTCTGTCTTTTTTTTCCATGCATATACAGAGTTTATTTTTGTATAATTAACACATGCCGCTAATCCCTTATTTACTATCATATTTGCGATTTTAGATATGGATTTTTTGTTTGGATATGTTGAAACTATCACAATTCCCATATAGCAACTGATAAATTTGCCCTGACTAAAAAGAGTATCAATTAATTTGGCATTTGGATTTTTGCAGCAGAATTCTATAATCTATGTTCTGATTGCATGGTGTATCGTATTTGCAATAGCAAAGGTCTCAAAACTGGACAAACGTGGCTTTGAGGTAAAACCATACAGTATAACCTACAAAAATCAAAACGTTCAGTTACTTTTGACCAGACTTTTGGGCAGGACTGAACATGCAACAAGAATTTTCTCAAACGCAAGTGTCGTATTGGGATTTATAATGATGGGTGCTGGTTTTTGGTATCTCATTTCTAATCTTTCCAACTTCTTTGTAAAGCCAGAAGCATTTGCAGAGATGACGGTACTCATACCAGGAGTTACAATTCAATCAAGTGCCAACATAGCATATTTTCTTCTTGCCGTGCCAATTGTGCTAGTAATGCACGAAGGTGCACATGGAATAGTAGCAACCCTTGAAAAGATAAAGATCAAGACAGGAGGTTTTGCGGTATTCATTGCACTATTTGCAGGCTTTGTAGAGCCAGATGAGGAAGAATTTGCAAAAGCCAAAAAAATATCACGACTCAGAGTAATAGGTGCAGGTGCAACATCAAATGTCATATTCTCTTTCGTAATTGCCGGTCTTCTTTTGTTCAATCCATCCTTTGCCCTAATCATGCCAGACGGTATACGAAATGTACTCTATAGTGAACCTTTAGGCGTTCCAATAATTTCTGTCGAACCCGGATCAGGAGCTGAAAAGGCAGGATTGCAAAAAGATGACATCATAACTGAGATTAACGGAGTTCACATAGCTCTTCCACAAGACTTTGCAAAAGTTCAGCTAAAGCCTGGAGATACTGCAACTGTGACCCTTACCAGATCAGGACAAACTCTTCAGATTCCGGTGATAGTTACTCCATCAAAAGATGATCCTCAGAAGGGTATGCTTGGAATCATGAGAGCTGCGTTACCTTCCTATCAGCCAGTAGTACCTTATTACATACACTGGAGTCCAGAGGTATTCATGTTTTTGTTGTGGTTGTGGATGCTATCATTTTTCATCGGAATATTCAACATGCTACCTTTGCCTATACTTGATGGCGGTAAATTTGTCCATAGCATAATTGAAAAGAGAATGTCTGAAAAAGCATTGAAAGGAACTATGTTATCTCTGTACACCTTTACTTTTATTTTATTTGCGTTAAACATAGCATTATCAGCACTCAAATCTGGTTTTATTACAATTTAAGAAACTCAAAACAAAATATAGTTAAATTAAGGAATAAGAAGACGTGGTCATGAAATGCGATTGGTGTGAAAATACAACGGTTTATTCTAGGAAATATTCTGGGGAAAATCTTTGTTCAGATTGCTTTTCAAAGTCAATTGTGCGAAAGACTGCAAAAACTATCTCAAAATACAAGATGATCAATGGTGGAGATGTAGTCGGTGTTGCTGTTTCTGGTGGAAAAGATTCACTGTCGCTCTTGCATGTATTGAAGCAAATTTCATTGAATCATGACTTTACGCTCAGGGCGATTACAATTGATGAGGGAATTCCCGGATATAGGGATGAGGCATTGGAGATAGTAAGAAATTTTTGCGACAAGATTCAGGTTGAACATGATGTTTATTCATACAAGGAGCTTTTTGGTGCGACCTTGGAACAATCACTTGAGCTAAGAGAAAAGAAAAAGATCTCATCTTGTTCCATATGTGGCATATTAAGAAGACGTGCTATTGATTTTGGCGCAAAAGACTTGGGAGTAGACACAGTTGCAACGGGCCATAACATGGATGATTTTATCCAGACTTTTATCATTAATCTTCTTTCAGGGGATACAAATAAGATAGGTTGGATGGACCTAGAACTATCAAATAACAAAACAAGAAAGATAAAGCCATTTTGTGAAATTTATGAAAACGAGATTGTCTTCTATGCTTTTACAAATGATATTCCATTTCAATCAGAAGAATGCCCTCACATGAATGAGGGTATAAGAACAGAGATACGCAATTTCCTCAATTCATTGGAAAAGAATCATATCGGAATCAAGAACAACATGTACAAATCAATTTTGAAAGTTTCCTCAGTACTTAGAGATGAACCGGGCAAGATATGGAAAAATTGCTCAAAATGTGGAGCAGAGTGCACGGGAGATGTGTGTTCCGTATGCAATACACTATTGAATCTAGGACTAAATCAACCCTAATGCACATAAAGATCTTATCATAACGATATTTTGGTAGTAGGTAGGACTGGGGCGCTTGCCGTTCCCTGTCTCTGAAACCGGCATTGCAGAGGTCAGTAACTGCTAGGTAAATCTCTAGATGGATGATACTCGCTTGACTTGCGGAGATGAAATCACGCCGAAGCGGGTGGATGCAGGACTGAGACTGTCCGAAGGGATAGATCTCAAGTTCTAACTGCCGAAAGGGATGAGGTCCGGGAGGGAGCAATCCTAAGGTAGAGCATTCACGCTGCGTCGTCTACGTGGCGGATCTTGCCTGACTTGAGATGAGGCCATTTGCCTAGACTGGAACTAGCAGAGCTACTACCTAAATATTCCATTATAAAATGACAAAACATGGATGGTCTAATTTCTGGACATACGAGAACATATGATGACTTCAAGAAACAGTTAACGCCTCAGATAAAACCGTTATTTGAAGAACTGCGAAATTATTGCTTTTCATTAGGCAATAACGTATTAGAAGATGTACGAATGCATAGGATAGTATTTTGTAAATCTATGACCTTTAGATACTTTGTTGATATTGAACCACAGAGAGAATCTGTTATTGCAAAAATTAGAAGAGATAGAAAAGAGCCAGTAAAAGAAATCGAGATAAGAGCAGATCAAAACCTTGATGAAGTCAAGAATATGCTCTCTGATGCTTATTCAAACATACACTAGGAAAGAATTTCAAAATCTGCGAGTTCTTCAACATTATCTTCGATTATAACTTTGAGTCCCTCCACTATTGCTCCAGGAGGACCGAAATTGCTCCAATCTATCACAGCATCCACATTAGATTCTTCACCTTCCAAGACTGCTTCAACACTTTTATCAGGAAGATTTCTAACCCAGCCTTTCACATTATTTTTTTCTGCAGTTTCCTTCATCCCTTGCCGAAAATAAACTCCTTGAACCTTTCCACTAACGTAAAGATGAACTCTTTTTGATGTCATAAATCCGGTTTTACCTTGACTATTAATTAGCTTTAGTAGATTACACTCTTTCTTTGACTCTGGATCTTCCTGTCTTTCTTGCTGCGATGCTACCAACTTTACGTCCCGGAGGAGCATTTCTTGAAACGGTTGAACTTCTACCAACATGTTGATGTCTTCCACCACCATGTGGGTGTACATACACTGCCTGAGCAACACCTCTTACTATTGGATACTTTCTACCCCTAGAACGCATTTTACGCCATGCCACACCTGCCCTCATGAAAGGTCTATCACCTGCTCCGCCCCCTGCAAGAACACCAATCATGGCTCGGTTCTGTGGGTGAAGGGTGGTAAACTTGCCTGATGGCAGTTTTAACGTTACACCTTCATTGCCGTGAGAAAAGACAGTAGCATAAGAACCTGCAGATTTTACTAGAGATCCTCCGTCTCCAAAATGTCTTTCCACATTACATACAAGCGTCCCGTCAGGAATGTTTTGTATACTAATGACGTTTCCAGAAGAAATACCTGATTTTAATCCAAATTGGAATTTTGAACCTATCTTAGTACCTAAAACTGACGGAACAAGAGACCAAGTTCCATTCTCAAATCTTACTCTGGCAAGAGGCGCATCACGGCCAGTCTCATGAACTATATCAACTACCTCAGCCTCATGTTGTTCAGATAGGGTAAATCTTGGGTATTTTGCTGGAGATAACTTACCAGTATACGCTGCACGAAATTGTTTTCCGCCTCTACCCCGCCTTCTCACTAGTGGTCTTTTACCCAAAGCATCGAATGTGCCCTTTCTTGTAAATTTTAATCTTCTGGTCTATTTGTTCTGGATCAAAGACAACAAAGGTATAAAAATTAGTTTGAGGCTGTTTAAACTATGAGTCAGAACATGCTCTCCCTTAAGGTACTTGAGGCATATACGCGTGATGTGGGAAGAGGGGTGGCTCGTATTGATTATGATTCCATGGATTCACTTGGTGCATCTACTGGAGACGTTATTGAGATAAAAGGCAAGAGAAGAACAGTAGCCAAATGTCTTCCACTTTATCCATCTGATGAGGGTAAAGGAATAATCAGAGTAGATGGACTAGTAAGAAATAACGCAGGTATTGCAATAGGAGATACTGTTGCGGTACGCAAGATCAAGGCGGTTGCTGCAGAAAAGGTAGTAGTTGCACCACTTGAAGCAATACCTCCAATTGATGAGAGATATCTTGCAGATGCGTTAGAAAGTGTTCCTCTAATAAAAGGAGACAACGTGATGGTTCCATATTTTGGTGGAAGACTTACTTTCCAAGTAATAGGTGTCACGCCAGCAGCAGATGCAGTGCTTGTAACTCAGAAAACTGTATTTCATATCGCAGAGAAAGGAGAGACTTTGCGCGGCGTTCCACAGGTAACCTATGAAGATATTGGCGGTCTAACTGATGAAATTAAGAAAGTTCGTGAAATGATTGAGCTTCCACTAAGACATCCTGAGATATTTGAGAAACTAGGTATTGAAGCTCCAAAGGGTGTGCTTTTGTATGGACCCCCAGGAACTGGAAAGACACTTCTTGCAAAGGCTGTTGCAAATGAAAGTAATGCTCACTTCATCAGCATTTCAGGTCCAGAGATCATGAGCAAGTTCTATGGTGAAAGCGAAGCTAGACTTAGAGAAATTTTCAAAGAAGCCAAGGAAAAATCACCGTCAATAATATTCATAGATGAAATTGATTCAATAGCGCCAAAGAGAGAAGAAGTGACAGGAGAAGTAGAAAGAAGAGTTGTATCTCAATTGTTATCGCTTATGGATGGTCTTGAGGCAAGAGGTAAAGTTATAGTAATTTCTGCCACAAACAGACCTAACGCAATAGATCCTGCACTTAGAAGACCTGGCAGATTTGATAGAGAAATTGAGATAAAGGTGCCAGACAAGAAAGGTAGAAAAGACATTCTCATGATTCATACAAGAAACATGCCTCTTAGTGACGATGTGAATTTGGACAAGATTGCCGCAATAAGCCATGGGTATGTTGGTGCAGACTTGGAATACTTGTGCAAAGAAGCAGCAATGAAATGCTTACGAAGACTGCTACCTGAACTCAACTTAGAGGATGAGAAGCTTCCTCCTGAGACTCTTGACAAGTTAATTGTAAATGATGAGGATTATCAGAATGCGCTCAAAGAGGTAACACCTTCTGGAATGCGCGAAGTCTTTATTGAAAATCCAGATGTCAGTTGGGATGAAGTTGGAGGACTGGAAACTGTCAAGCGGGAATTACAGGAGGCGGTAGAATGGCCTATGAAATACCCAACGCTGTATTCAAAGCTAGGACACAGAATGCCAAGAGGAATACTGTTGCATGGCTCAAGTGGAACTGGAAAAACTTTGCTTGCAAAGGCCGTTGCTACTGAAAGTGAGGCCAACTTCATATCAGTAAGAGGTCCAGAGTTATTATCAAAATGGGTAGGAGAGTCGGAACGTGGAATAAGAGAGATATTCAGAAGAGCAAGACAAGCATCACCTTGTGTAATATTTTTTGATGAAATCGATTCAATAGCACCTGTCAGAGGAATTGGAGGAGAAACAGCTGTGACCGAAAGAGTAGTTAGCCAGTTGCTAACCGAACTTGACGGAATAGAGAGCCTGCGCGGCGTAGTCGTATTAGCTGCCACCAACAGAGCAGACATGATCGACACGGCACTGCTAAGACCCGGTAGATTTGACAAAATCATTTTGGTGCCTCTACCTGACAAAGAAGGAAGAAAGAAGATATTAGAAATCAACGCAAAGGATATTCCAGTTGTAAGAGAGCCAATGATAGACAGTGCAAAGAATCCAGACTATGTAGATTTGGACAAGATTGCAGAGTCAAGTGACGGAATGAGTGGTGCAGATGTGGCATCCATAGCCAACACAGCAGTATCCCTTGTCATACACGAGTTTCTTGCCAAGTATCCCGATCAAAAAGAGGCAGAAAAACAAGCTGCTGACGCCAAAGTAACTATGAGACACTTTGAAGAAGCTGTAAGAAAGGTAAGAACCCAGAAGGAACTCAAGATAGGCGAAAAGGTGGCAGTGCCCTACTACAGGTAATTTTAATTAAATAACAATTCTAATCCAAGCAAATGTCACATAGTGGATACCGTGGAAAGGGCCTTGAATTCCTAACTAAAAATAAGATAGAGATAGGAGATCTAGTGAAAGTTCAGACAGATTCGACCTATTCAGGGATTTTGATGCCTAGATACGAACACAGTGACGATGGTCACATTGTTCTCAAACTGAAAAATGGTTACAATATAGGATTACAAATTGAAAAAATTATCAGGATAGAAGCAGAATTACATCCTTCCACGAAGAAGGAGAACAGGGCACAGCCGCAAACAGATCCTAAATTGCCCAAGATCTTACTGATATCAACCGGAGGTACCATTGCAAGCAAGATTGATTATAGAACTGGAGGAGTGTATCCAGCTCTTACAGCTGCAGAACTCAATGCAAGCGTATCAGAACTATCCAAAATAGCTAACATTGACACAGAAGTTTTGTTCTCGGAATATTCTGAAAATCTCCTGCCAGAACATTGGATAAAAATTGCAGAAAAACTGAATTCATATTCTAGGTCTGAATACAAAGGCATCATAGTAGCTCACGGTACAGACACTATGCAATATACAGCAGCAGCACTCTCATTTTCATTGTTAGGATTTCCAAAACCTGTAGCTTTGGTAGGTTCCCAGAGATCTTCAGACCGACCTTCTTCAGACGCTGCACTAAATCTCATTTCAGCAGCTAGACTTCTAGTTGAAACTGATACTAATGGGATTTTTGTTGTTATGCACAATTCAATAAGCGATGATGATGTGGCATGTCATTGGGGTACAAGGGTTAGAAAGAATCACACCAGTAAGAGAAATGCATTTCAGACAATAGGAGGATCTCCTGTTTTCATTGTAAAGAAAGACACCATTGAGAAGAATCCATTGTTTAACCCTTTAAAGAAAACATACAGTCCTAGGATCAATTTCGATAATCAAGTCTTGCTAGTAAAATATTATCCAGGCCTTGATCCAAAGTTGATAGATTATGCAATTGATTCAGGTTACAAGGCAATTATTTTTGAAGGAACAGGTCTTGGCCATGTAGGTAAGATAATGTATGAATCAATTGTGCGTGCAAAAAGAAAGGGATTATTCATTGGAATGACATCACAGTGTATAGACGGAATTGTTCGTATGACGGTATATGACAGTGGTAGAGACTTGATGAATCTAGGTGTAGTTCCACTTGGAAATATTATTCCGGAAACTGCCCTTGTTAAAGCTATGTGGGCATTGGGCAATACTAAAGACATCAACGAAATGGAAAAGATTATGCAAGAGAACATTGTCTTTGAAATTTCAGACTAAGATTTAAAACGAGTATGACGATAAAACCAGAAGTGGCTGATATTCAGATAGACAAAATAGGTCTGAAAGTAGGCCTTGAGGTACATCAACAGCTTGCAACAGGCACAAAATTATTCTGTAATTGTTCCTCGGTCGAGTCAACTGATTATCCACTGAAATTTGTTCGGAAGTTAAGAATAGCAAAAAGTGAACTTGGAGAATTGGACCCTAGTGCGTTATTTGAATCTAGTAAACAGAAAACTATACTATACTATGCCAATCCTGAGAGCAGTTGCCTTGTTGAACAGGATGAAGAGCCTCCCCATGATCTCAGTCCCAACTCAAAAGAGACTGCCTTGATAATGGCTTCTGCGTTAAAAACAAACATCTTCAATGAGATTTATGTTATGAGGAAATTGGTCATAGATGGTTCAAACACATCTGGTTTTCAGAGAACCATGCTAATTGGACTTGGCGGGGGCCTTGAAGTGGATGGTAAAAATGTTGGTGTACAGAGTATCTGTTTAGAAGAAGATGCTGCAAAACTTCTGAATGATTCAGTTGACTTTAGAGAGTACACTTTGGACAGGTTAGGAATACCGTTAGTAGAGATTGCACTTGAACCGGTAAGTGGAACACCAGAAGAAATCAAAAAAATCGCATTAACTCTTGGGCGTTTACTGCGAGCAACCAAGAGGGTTCAGAGAGGACTTGGTTCAATAAGACAAGATGTCAATGTCTCTATAGAAGGGGGTGGAATTGTGGAAGTAAAAGGAGTGCAAAAACTGGATCAGCTTGAAAAAGTAGTTGAATATGAAGCCAAAAGACAACATGGCCTTAAGATAATATCTGATAAACTAAAAGTTTTAGATACGGAACATATCGCAAAGGAAAGAGACGTAAAAGATGTAACAGATGCTTTTAGAAATTGTAAATCAAAGACTATTCAGAAAGCGTTAGTTGACGGTGCGGTTGTAAAAGCAATCAGAGTTAAGAATTTTTCAGGCATATTCGGTTTTGAACCATATTCTGGAATTAGACTCGGTAAGCAATTAGGAGAATTAGTGAGATTCTTTGGTCTGGGAGGAATTTTTCATTCAGACGAGCTTCCAGACTATGGAATTGAAGAGGCAGAAATACAGCAAGTAAAAAAAATTCTAGAAAGCCAACAAAACGATGGTTTCTTGATTCTTGCTGGTGAGCCAAAAAAACTAGACATAGTAATTGAATCTATAATTAAAAGAATAGAAGATGCAAAAATTGGTGTACCAGCAGAAACAAGAGTGGCCACAGTCACGGGTGAAACAGTCTATCTCAGACCCAGACCAGGAGCCTCCAGAATGTATCCAGAGACTGACATACCACCAATCATAGTAACCAATAATGAATTAGAGGAGGCCAAAAAAAAGATACCAAAATCTTGGGAAGAGAGCATATTAGAACTTCAGAAACAATATGAGTTGAATCCTCAGCTTGCTTTACAGATATTTGATTCTGAATATCTAGATTTATTTGAATCCATATGCAAAGATAAAAGAATTTCTCCCAATTTTGTATCATCGGTCCTCAGTGGAACCATTACTAATCTTGAGAGGCGCGGTCTAGACTCGAAGTTATTGAAGAATTCTGACATTTCAAAAGCATTTGGGTTTTTGACAGAAGGAAAAATTGCAAAGGAATCACTTGAGATCATCTTTGAGAGCATGATGAATAAAACAGCTAGTTCTATAGAAGATGCGATTCAAAAAAATGCAATTAGCTCAGTAGAAGATAGCGATCTGAATAGCATATTAGATGAATTGGTATTATCTAATATCAAAATAATCGAGCAACAAGGATTAAGATCTATTGGACCATTGATGGGGCTTGCAATGAAAAACCTTCGCGGAAAAGTTGACGGACAGAAAATAAATCAGTTGCTAGAAGAAAAAATAAAGTCACGAATTGACACAATCTCAAAAGGAAAGTAACATCATATTGCATGAATTCCCTTTTGACGGCTTCCTATGTCTACTGCGGTGTCTATGTTATCAACAAAAATCTTTCCGTCGCCTACAGAGCCAGTACTTGCAGTGTCAAGAATAGTACTGATTACTTTATCAACAATTGAATCATCCACTACTGTAAGGACATAACTTTTTACATTGAGTTTTGTGTATGAGCCTGGGGTCTTCTTAGCATCACGTATGAGTTTACTTGATCTTCCCAATCCTTTAGCATCAAACACAGTAACACCACCAACACCAACCTTCTTTAATGCCTCAATTACGGCATCAAGCTTATCATGTAATATTACAGCCTCTACCCTCTTCATGAAAGCCAACAATTAGTCAATAGATTATAAATTTTTCATTAAGTAGTGCTAAAATTTTGTAATGCGGGAGGTGGGATTTGAACCCACGAACTCCTAAGAGATAAGGTTCTGAGCCTTACGCCGTTGACCAGGCTAGGCGACCCCCGCAACGTGAAAATTAAAACTCCAGCATAAGTGTCTTTTTTATGACAAAGAAGAGCGATTACGACTAATTTCATTGATAACAGAAACCGCGTTCTTTAGTTCATGGATCCTTTTTGCTCTAGTATCAGGAAAGTCAAGATTCCATGGCTGGTTGTAGAGTATTACTGATTTTCCTGCAGCAAGCATGCTTTTCGCATTCAGGGGCGAGTCATCAATGAAGATATCGTAATCAAGTTTTGCCTTTTCTGTCCCTTCCATCACGCCCACATAGTTCTTGAAGGTCACATCATGCATTTTGAGCCAATTTTTTACATCATTATGAGTAGAGTTCTCTCGTGCAGTCACTATATCTACAGTTCCCACCTTTGAAAGTTCCTTTGATGCAGAGGAAATGTTATTTTCAGTTGCAGGAATAGTTTTCCATGATTTCCAGCACATTGAAAGTTCTTCATAGAAATCAAATTTATCTATGTTGTATTTTTTCCAAAAGTCCCATTCTGATATGTCTGACTTCAAGATAGGGGTTCGGATTTTATTATTATGCAATATCCAAGAATGTATGACATCTGCAAGAACTCCGTCTACATCTAGTGCAATCTTCAAAATTCCTATTCCTCTCGATTAAAGCTATCATGTAGCTCTTCGAGCAATTCGCGTTGATGTTTATCTATTTTCTTTGGAATATTGATAACAAGCCGGACATATTGATCTCCTCTTCCTCTAGATCCTTGATGAGGTAAACCTTTTCCTTTTATCTTTATTATCGTATTTGGTTGACTTCCTGCCTCAACTTCGATTTTTTCAGTTCCTTCCAAGGCAGGTACTGTTAATTTCTTGCCCAGTATTGCATCAGTGATAGATATGTTTTCATCATAAAATATGTCTGCACCATCTCGCTTGAATTTGTCATGAGACTTTACTTTGATTCTAACAATAAGATCGCCGCTTATTCCGTTTGACATTGACTCGCCTTCTCCTTTAATTCTATATTCGCCGCTTTCAATACCTGGAGGGATTTCAAACGAGAAATGGTGTTTCCCTTTTTGTTTACCAGTCCCTTTACATCTAGAACACGGTCTCTCTATTATTTTGCCTTGGCCCCTACAAGTATTACATGGTTGAACAGTAACGAACGTAGAAAATCCGCTACTACGAGATGTCCTTACCTGACCATGACCGTTACAAACAGAACAGGTTCTCATGGATGTTCCAGGAGCAGCACCTGATCCCTTGCAATCACTACATTCAATGTCTCTTGGAAGCTCGATCTCTTCTTGTTTTCCCCTAAGTACATCTTCGAGCGTTATTTCTGTATCGTATACAAGATCTGCCCCTCTTTCCCTACCGAATCCAAAATCAAAACCACTACCAAATCCAAAGCCTCCCCCTCTACCAAAGAGATTTTGAAAAATTGATTCAAAATTAGAACCAAAAACATCTTCGAAATTGACTTTAGATCCTTGGAATATGTCTTCGGTGCTATATCTTCCATCAACTCCGGCGTGGCCATGAGTATCATAGATCTTACGCTTCTCAGAATCTGACAAAACTGCATATGCTTCGGATATTTCTTTGAAATGTTCAGCCGCATCAGGCGATTTGTTTCTGTCTGGATGAAACTTGAGAGCCAGTTTCCGATACTGAGATTTTATCTCATCTTGAGAAGCATTCTTTTGAATACCCAAGACTTCATAATAATCGCGTTTTGTGCTCATGATTGTAAAATAGCGTTATTTACTCTCTGGTATAAGCATCAGTTTGTTTTTTCTCCAGCAGCCTGACCCGAACCTTCGGTAGTTCCTTGTGCACCTGCCTCGGGAGGTGGAGTTGCATTTTTGTAAAGTTCAGTACTAATGTCATTAACTAGTTTCTTCAAGGCATCAAGTTTTGGTTTTATTTCAGTAACCTCCTTGTCGAGAACATCTTTAAGTTCTTTTATTGCTTCGCTTACCTTTATTCCCTGATCTTGGGATATCTTATCTTTAAGATCTTGATTTATCAGTTTTTCAGTGGTATAGATATATTGTTGAGCTTCATTTTTTACCTCTACCTCTTCTTTCTTCTTTTTATCCTGTTCAGAAAAGATTTCAGCATTCTTTTTCATTTTCTCAATATCATCTTTTGAAAGTTTGGTGCTTGCTGTGATTGTAATTTTGGCTTCTTTTTGAGTTGCAAGATCTTTTGCTGTAACATTGAGAATTCCGTTTGCATCTATGTCAAATTTTACCTCGATTTGTGGCACACCTCTTGGAGCTGGAGGAATACCAGACAAGTTAAAACTTCCAAGTGAGACATTATCTGAGGCCATAGGTCTTTCACCCTGCACAATATGGATAGTTACAGCAGTTTGGTTATCAGCTGCAGTTGTGAAAACTTTACTTTTAGAAGATGGAATCGTAGTATTTCTTTCTATAATAGGTTCTCGCAAACCTCCTAGTACCTCCACTCCAAGTGTTAATGGTGTGACGTCCAAGAGTACAATATCACTTGTTACTTCACCTGCTATGATGCCTGCTTGTATAGCAGCACCTAATGCCACAGCTTCCATTGGGTCCACTCCAGATTCTGGGTCCTTTCCCATTACGTTTGCTACGAATTTTCTAATGAGAGGCATTCTCGTTGGACCGCCAACAAGTATGATTTTACTTACATCTGACGGTGACAGTTTTGCATCTTCTAATGACTTTGTCATAGACGGTCTGCATCTTTCTACTATTGGATTTATGAGCTCCTCAAATTTTGCTCTTGTTATTTTCAGTTCCAGATTTTTCGGTCCAGAAGATGGATCGTGTGATATGAAAGGGAGGTTAACATCGGTTTCAAATACCGATGATAGTTCAATCTTTGCTTTTTCTGCTGCTTCCCTTATTCTTACCATTGCGGTATTATCTTTGCTAAGATCTATTCCAGATGATTTTCTAAAATTGTCAACGATGTAATCAATTAGGACCTTATCCATATCTGTCCCACCCAGTTGCGTATCTCCAGAGGTACTCATCACCTCAAAGACGCCTCCTCCCATTTCCATTATTGTTACATCTAGAGTTCCACCACCCAGGTCAAATACCATTATTTTCATATCTTGCTTAGATTTATCAAGACCAAAGGCAAGTGCGGCAGCAGTAGGCTCATTAATTATTCTAACTACCTCTAGTCCTGCTATTTGTCCAGCATCCTTAGTAGCCTGCCTTTGATTATCGTTAAAATAGGCAGGAACTGTTATCACTGCTTTATCTATTTTCTCACCAAGAAATGCTTCAGCATCTTTTTTTATTTTCTGTAAAATGAAGGCAGATATTTGCTGCGGTTTGTACTCTTTGTCATTAATCTTAAAGGCATGATCAGTTCCCATTTTCCTTTTTGCTGCCACCACAGTTCCCGCAGGATTTGTTACCGCTTGCCTCCTTGCAGGTTCTCCCACTATAAGCTGCCCATCCTTTGTAAATGCCACCACAGATGGAAAGGCTTTGCCTCCAATAGTAGTACCCTCAGCTGCAGGAACAAGGGTTGGTTTTCCACCCACCATAGCAGCCGCCGCAGAGTTACTTGTTCCTAAATCAATACCAATAATTTTAGCCATGTTAGTTTTTCATCTCTTTATGTTTTTTCGATATTTCTACTAAACTAGGTCTAATAACTCTGTCCTTCAGAATATATCCCTTACGCAATTCTGCCGTAATTGTATCATCATCAAGAGAAGAATCAGATCTTATTGATATAGCTTCATGTAGCCGTGGATCAAAAACTTCACCCAATGCCTCAATAGGTTTTATTCCGTATTCAGACAGAAAGGAATTCATATTTTTTAAAATGGCATCCAAACCATTCACATTTACATTTTGTTTAGACAAGGCATCTCTAGCACGAATAAAGTCATCATAGATTGATAAAAATTTCAAAATTAGATCATCAATTATGGAATTTACCTTGTTTTGAACATCTGACTCTGTTCTTTTCTCTAGATTTTCAAAATCTGCTAACAAGTATTGGATTTTTTTTTCTTGTGATATCACTTTCTCTTTTTCCTCTTCCAGTTGGTTTTTTAGTTCCTCAATATTTTCAGTTTCTTGCTCCTTTCCTTCCGTACTATTTCCAGTGACTTCATTTAGCAGATCATCGATTTCATCAGTATTACTGGTCAAGTCTATTCCATTATTTTGCATACTATTACCTTTATTATAATATCTCACATAAGGGGTTGGTTTTTATTATTATCACGTCAGAGTCTTTACCATTCTTAACAATTTTATCATAATCAGGTTTTGAACATGCTACTATAATGGTAGTTTTATCATTATGGAAAAGATCAAGTCTTGGACCTTCCTGCACCTCTACATCCCCTATGTAATCACGCAGTTTGGTAACAAGAGAATTTAACATGTCTACTTTGTCTCCTCTCATCTCATAGGAATCTTGTGTCCAGACTAGAACCACTCTAGTTCTACTTGCTTTAAGTTCATTCTTCTTCAGAGTAGACCTGATCTCGTCAATAAGTCTTTTAACATATCCCTCAATTCCCTTTATACTTCCATTTACTAGATACATCATAGTACCTGCTCCTTCAACAGATGTGCCAAGCGATCTCAGATCATACAGTCCATTAGTAATGTCATCCAAAAACAGATCCTTGTAGTCAGTGAATACAAGATCATTTCTTGTAGATGAATCTTGCGCAAATTTACAAACCTCAAGGATACTTGCCAAGCTTGAAAATTGTGTCAAGACCTTTATCGCATGAATAATTTCAGCAGAAGGTATAGATACAAACTTTTTTGTCTTTTTTTCTACCTCTAGCAATTTACCTAGCTTATCGTCAGCCTTTCCATTAAAGGAGCCGATTATTTCTGGAACATATCCTTTTGAGAGAGGATAATAAAAATATGATATTCCCTTTCCCATTTCAAGTCCAGTGATGTGTTCCAAAAGCGATATGGTTTCGTTATTGCCACCTATTCCTGTCGGAAGATTATAGATGACTGATCCACCTTTTTTCATAGGGGATGTAGAATCTTTGAATTTTGAGTGAATCTCCATTTTTGCCTCTTGTCCAGTTTTTCTGATTCTTGGAGCAAAGAAAAGATATTCAGCGTGAGATATAGCTACATCAATTGGTTCTACACCAAGCAAAGGTTCATCTTCTTTCAGGGATGTAACATTTGGATATGTTTTAGCTATTTCTGCTTTGAGGGAAATCGCCATATGTGCAGACTCATCTACAATGAAGACATCTGCTCCTTTTATTGCCATTTGACATGCGATTGAATACCCCTCAGTACTAAGCCCGTAAACAACGATCTTTGTGGCTACCAATTCATTCGAATTAGGAGTATAGGCTAAGAAAAACTTTTTCCACCCTCAAATTCTATCAAAAATGTTTGAAAATCTGGTTTGATATCCTTACGCCAAAACAGTTGCTATTTTTTGGTCCAATGGCACAAAAATTAGGTAAAAATCACAAAATATTGTGTACTTCGAGGAATTATAGTCAGGTTGTAGATCTTGCAAAACTAAAACATGTCGATCTGCTCATAGTTGG
>JASHNR010000059.1 GCA_030041535.1 Nitrosopumilaceae archaeon
GGCACTTGCGTATTGTATCATGGGAGAGAGAACCAACATTAAAGCAAACATGGCAACTAGAAATCGAAAGTTAATCATCTCTTTTTACTGGCCTTTTTCTTTAATATATTGTTAGATCCTCAATACCATAAAACGCAAATCAGAACCATTGGAAATACCTCAACTATCCCTTCAAGTCTTACGATCGCTGGAAATTAGCAAAAGCTTTAAATCAAGTTGGAAAAGATTGCCCACTGTATATGACATCTGTCAGTAAATCAATTGACATTAAAGAGAAGACCTTGAACGTTTTTACGTACTTTGCAAGGCCAGAACACATTTCTGACCAGTTCGAAGAGAGAGTAGGAATGACTGTAGTTCCTATGGATGTAAAGGCAGGAATGGGGGTAGGTACAACCTTTAGAGTGATAGGTGACTTTGATGGTAAGAGACTAGAATGGGACTGTGAAACAACTGAGTTTATACCAGAACAAAAGATTGCCGCTAAAATGATCAAAGGGCCATTCAAAGCATGGAATATTTCAGTCGAGTTCAAGGAATTGGGCGAGAAATCAACCCGTGTTACCATGACAGTAAACTATGAAATGCCATTTGGTCCTCTGGGTGGAATTCTCAACAAGATCAAGTTTGCAAAAGTTGCCGAGAAGGGAATGGAGACTGCGTTGTACAGAGTTCGTGGACTATTGGAAGGCAATGGTTCAATTCCAGTATACATCACACTTGATGCATACAGAAAACTCTTGGAAGAAAAGGAAAAAATGAACAATGCTCCAGTTTCTACAGTATTGACAAAAATACTGGAAAAATATTCTCAAATCGAGACAGTCAAAAACTAAAATACTTTATTTTTCAACTCAAGTTTAAATAACGATATTAGCGTTTGCTATTTTGCGGGTCTATGGCTCAGCCAGGTAGAGCGAGGGACTCTTATGATCTTTTCGGAGACATCCCTATGTCGTGGGTTCAAATCCCACTAGACCCGCTGATTTAAAATTACTAGTCTCGTATGATATGGAGTGACTTGTAATGTCAGAAGAATTCACTGATGTAGATATCGAGGAGATAATACAAGAAAACAAAGATCTTGTTGAAGGAAGAGGTGAACCTTTTGGTGTAAACAAAGAGAAACTATTAGAGGTATTTTCTCGATTAAACTCCTTTAATGACATTACCAACAAAAGAAATCGAACTATAAAGAAATCATCTCATATTTTGGCAATGCTCGCTTGGCAGCAGCCGTTCAGTGAGGGGAATAAAGAAATTGCATTATCTGTAGCGAAACTATTCTTACGCAGGAATGGACTTGATTTACCAATCCGCACGCTAGAAGACGAGAAAGAACTTTTTGATCTTCTTGTAAAAACCGTATTCAAATTTGATGGTGATCCTACAATCATTGACGAGATAGAGAAGTATCTATTCAAAAACGTAACAAACTATTAATCGAATTTGTCAAGGGATAATGCCTTAAATAAACGCGGATTTTCTTCCCTTATCTTTTTCAATTCATTGCGTATGGGTGATTTTGGCAGTCTTTTGATAACCTTTTTCGAAAGCTCGTATCCATTTGCATCAATTACAGGTCTTTTCTTTTCTGCCTTCTGCATGCACTAACTAGTACTAACTTCTTATTATTAGTATTCTAGCTATAAATATGAATTCTGGTACTTTATCCTTGAAAAATGTCTCGCGGAACCTAGAATGAACTTTATGGTTGCGAATCCCGCTAGACCCGCTGATTTTTGAATTTCTAATTCCAGCTGTAATTAATTAACTTCTGTTATCTCTGCCATAGAGATTCTTGTGATCGTCCAAGTCTATCAATATGACAATATCTTCTTTTGGAATATACATGTAAACTAAACTATGGTTTTTTGTTAGATGTATGCCATAACAGTTAGCATACAATCCATGTTTGCGTTCTCCTATCATCGTAGGGTCTGGTACAGCTTTCAACTCTTTTAATGCTCGCGAAAAACCTCCTATTATGGTCTTATCGGATTTGAATTTTTTTAGCTTCTTCTTTGTTTTTTCTGATACATCAACAAAACGCAAGTTTATTCTTCAAGAACCTTATTTACATGTTCTATATATTCATCAAAAGTATATCTAGAAAGTTTTTCCTTACCTTCCAAGATTCTCTTAACAGTTCTATCTAACTGTGGACTTAATTCACTTTTCGGCTGCTTTCTCACAATCTTTTTTGAAGGACTTGTTTTCTTAGGTTTTTCTGCTCGTTGCATACTACACTATGTTATGGCATAACTAGAATATATTAATATATTACAGATATTTTGTGACAATCCAAACTATCTCTCTTCATGATATCTATAACCCATAGAACATCCAATTTTGGAACCTGAAATGAACTATATGGTTGCGAATCCCACTAGACCATATGTATTGTGGGTAGAAACCATCTCAGCTCATCAATTGGATTTACTGTAATTCAGCAATAAGGAAAATTTTCAAATCAGCTGTCATCTTAGAACCAATCCACTTACAAACGGGGTTCCATCTATAAAACTAAATTCAACTTTTTGTATTGATCTGTGATTTTTCTTTGCATAATTCTCGATGAATTCTATGTCATCACACACTGGTTTTTGTTCAAAACTAGGATTCGAACAATTTGGGTAATTAGGATAAGAATAATACAAGAAGATATAATTCAGTTTAAGATCCATAGAGTCTATTGTAGACATTGGTTCTCTAAACTTGTTTAATTCGTTGGTTTGTGGAAGAGTCCACTGCATGACAACTGGTACAATTGTACCGTTAGAATAAAATGGTATTATTTTTGCTGTGAAGAAATCTAGCGAAACAGGTTTGAGGTTATTCTCTAAGACATAAGAATTAATCCTGTGATATACGTTTTCAGTTTCTGAGGTAGAGCTACGTGCCATCGAGTCATATCCATCAATCAATGTAGGAATTTGTGTTAAGGAGAGTCCAATTATTGTTATTAACATAATACGATCTACAGGTACCGAAGACTTGACAAAGTGCGACATTAAGAGGTCAATTCCTTTTGCTATTATTATCATGACGAAGGGAAGAATGATACTGATTTGAATGGGTAAAAGTTCAGAAATTGTAAAAACACTAGCAAGAACTATTCCTAAAACCAGGACTAAAAGTGAACTTATCTTTCTAGGCGTATCTCTTTTTTTAAATACCAAAATTAAACAGGTAATGGTTGTTATAATGAATAAAATGAGGAAAACATAGTTTACGTCATTGAAAGTATGATTTGAGTTAAAAAATTCAAATGCTATTGCAGGTTTTGAAAGAAATCCAGAAAGATCACCAAGGCGCATCAAAAAATTCCCTATGAAATTTTCATTGTTTGGATGTGTGTAATCTGGATTATTGCCATATATTGTTGAGATGATAAAAGGAACCAGTGATTGGCTTGGAATAACGATGTATTCGATAAGGAGATAGCTGAATCCGGCAGAAATTGCAATTATTGATGTAAGAATAAACTTTAGGTTAAAATGAATTTTTTTTATCCATAGTGGTGTTGAAAGAATTAACCCAAACAAAATCCAACCAAACCAGAGATATTCGTATGTGCCTATGCCAAGAAGAAAAAGTGAAACAAACAGATAAGATGGTTTTAAAGACCTCACATATCTGAGTCCACAAATAATCGCAAGCAGAGCTATGCATAAATCTAACCAGTCATAAAGAGTGGACTGTCGTGAATAAAAGACAAACGACGGCAGAATAGACAAAAGAGAGACCGAAATCATTCCAATTCTTATGGAGTACAGTTCCTTTGCAAAATAATATGTAAGAAACAAAACCAGTATTGTTACCACAAGGTCATATGCTCTAACCGCATCACCATTTACTCCGATAAAATACAGAAAGGGTACAGCTAGGTAGCTTGCTAAAGCGTTACTGTTGTAATGTTGCCAAGCTATGGGGAGGTTTCCTATATGAGCTCCCCAAAGTACTGAATAATGATAAAGGTCTGAATTATGGTTTTCTATCAAGGATAGACCCATAATGAAATTAGAAGTTTCATCAGCCCAAAGAGGAGGTAGATGAAAATCATATAGATGAAAAATTATTGTTACAACGAAGACAGCTGTGAGAAGCATGATCTCTTTAATCCTTGAGAACATTCGAGCCTAATCTTCTTGCAGGTGTATTAGTAGTTTTATACATAAGAGACCAAATTTTGTGAGTAATAATGGATAAAAGGTATGATGGGAATAAAGAGCAGGACTAGTCTGGTTTGTGGAACCTGAGACGAACTATATAGTTGCAAATCCCACTAGGCCTGCCTTATCTGTTATGAAGAAAGTCAAGAATCAAAAAATCATGATCTGCATTTGTGGTGTGCAATTTGGATGTTGAAATTCTTGTATTAGATTCTAACTTCTATTATCTCTACCATAGAGATTCTTGTGATCATCCAGGTCAATTAGAAAGACCGTTTGTTCTTCGGCATGTACGTAATAGATTAAACTATGAGATTTGGTAAGATGCTTTCCAAAACAATTTTGAAATCTGCCATGCTTAAGTTCACCCAACAATCGTGGATCGTTAGTAGTTCTTAATTCCTCAACAAACAACTTGTAATTCTTGATTAATGGTTGATTACTTTTGAATTTCTTAAGCTTCTTATCTATTGTGTCATCAGTAGGTTGAACAGACCACAAGATTTAATCTTCTAATACTTTATCGACGTGTTTTATGTATTCTTCTGGTGTGTACTTTTTACCGGTAATTCTACCGGACTCGATGGCCTTGATCTTCTCCTCAATTTCAGAGGCAAGTTCAGGCATTTCTTTTTGTTTCTTTGTAGAAGACTGCATATGTTAACTACTACTAACTTCTTATTATTGGTATTTGTGATTTAAATAAGAAATCGGGCATAAATTTACGCATTACACAGTTGCAGACCGCGTAATTTTATAGACACGACTCGCTCTGCACAGGAGGTTGTTTGGAACCTAGAATGAACTTTATGGTTGTGAATCCCACTAGACCCGCTGATTCTAAAACAGGGTCTTGGACAAATTTCCAAAAATCTCCAATTTTCTAATCAAAATATACTATCTGGTAGGAAAATGAGTTATCTGAATCATCAAGTAATCTTGAAAAATTATGCCAACGTATCAAAAACCGAAACCTGTAAACACACAAATTTACAGAAAATCTTTTAAAGATAAACAAAACCTAATAATTTACAATTAAAGGATAGATCGCTTGAAAAATTACCTCATCTTATCAGCACTTGTTTTGACGTCTTTTTTGTTATTTCCAATTCACTATACGTATGCATCCACATATGACTTGAAAGATCAAGCATCATGTCAATCCATCCACGGTACATGGAGTCCTTCTAATTCGACATGTACATTATCAAACCTCTTTTTGAATTCTGGTGATTCTTTTACTGTGGATAATTCAGTTTTTGCCGACATTTATCTGACAATTACTAATACTATCAATAACGGTGGTATGATCAACAATTCTGGTAGCATTATAATCGACAACTCTGGTATCTTTAACAATAATGGTTCAATCATTAACCATTGTACTGGCCAATGCATCGGTGGTACAATCCAGAATAATGGCCTCATTATCAACAACAAAGGAGGTACCATTACCAGTAACGGAACAATCGATAACTCAGGTCCGATAAACAATTCTGGTACCATCATTGTCCTGAATGGCGGTACCATTACAAACTTGGCTAAACTTATCAACAACTTGGGAGGTGTTGTCAACAACTCTGGTACCATACATAACAATGAATTAAGTGCCATTATCAACAACGGAGGCATCATCATTAACTATGCCACCATACTCAGTGACGCAGGAGGCACGGTCACTAACTCTGGCATCATGAAAAACATGTGTGGTGGAACATTTACCAGTAATGGAGATTTCGCGGGAAATCCGGTTAACAATACCTCGTGCGCTACGCAGAAATCGTCAACCGTGCCCGAATTTCCATTTGCAACACCAATACTAGTGATTAGTTTTCTTGCTATGATTGTATTTTATAAAACAAAAAAGTAGAAACTTTACTAGGTTTTACAGAGCAAACATTTAACTTGCAAATATATTGCTGGACTTTTACGTTGGATTTATAATAAGATCAAATCATTCATAGTATGTCAAATCATTCATAGTTAGTTTTTCGATTAATTCTTCATTAACAATGTTAGTTAACAAGGTGTCACAAGTTTTAAGAAAATGTTATGATCCTATCTAGTTGATGTCATGAAAATAGAAAATCAAAAACTATTTGTTGTAATATCTGGAATCTTGCTATTTTCTGTTCCAAATCTGTCTGTGATATATGCACAGACCACATCAGCAGGTGGCGGCATGGGCGGTATGAATATGTCGGGGTCTGGCCACGGCGGCCAAGGTATGGCTGGAAACTTTACTTCACACAAGTCCAGTGGAGGTCAAGGTATGGCTGGAAACTTTACTTCACACAAGTCCAGTGGAGGTCAAGGTATGGCTGGAAACTTTACTTCACACAAGTCCAGTGGCAGTTCTTCTTCACATATGGGTGTCTCCAGTGCTACAACTCCAGAGTTTGGACCTGTTGTATCCAT
>JASHNR010000060.1 GCA_030041535.1 Nitrosopumilaceae archaeon
GAGATAGTTCCTGATGGATTTGAGAACAAGGTTCCTCATTTTGAACACGTGTTGCAAAACACTTCGTCTCAAGTCTATTGCACGAATCTCAAGTCTTGTATCGATATTTGCGACAGTCTTTGTCTGCCAAGTAAATGGAGCAATCTTTTCAACATGGGAAAAGATCTTCATTTCAGAAGGAATTATTTCAGCTCCATGTGGTGCTTTGTTTGAAGGTTTTATTATTCCCCTGACTGCAATTGTTGACTGCTCTTTTATTTTCACAAGTGCGCCTCTTATCTCGTCTGGACACACACCAGCCTTTGCCGTAATTTGCATCTCTCCTTCCTTATCATTTAGCATAACAAATATCAGGTTTCCATGGTCTCGTACACTTGAGACCCATCCCATAACTGTTACACCTTTTCCGTCAAGAGATGGATCAATATCATTAGAATAAGCAGTCCTTCTCCAATCTCCCAGTTCTGTATCAATCATCCTTTTCATCAGATGTGCTCTCGTTAGTGTTAATTTATGTATCGTACATGAGAGATTTCCAAGTTTTATTAAATTTGAGCATACACAAATGAATAAAATCAAACCGAACTGAATTGTGATTTAAATTAAAAATTGAAAACGCTATGCGTTTCTTAAAGCGGGCGCATGATCATTCGTATCATATAATAACAATATATGCAAATTTTCATAAAATTTAAAACAAATGATACAATTATTTCCATAAAAAGAGACTATTCACCTAAAAGTTATAATATAACGTAATATTCTCTAAATATGGATAATATGTATTTAGTTTTTGAGCGTCTACAATGTACCATCACGGGTAATCCCGGGGTTGGTAAATAATGACAGTACCACCCGATACGGAAATTGATAAAGAACAGAAAATACGTTGTTTTGCAGATCATGCTAAAAAAGATCTTTGGCTAACCTCAAAAAAGAGAATTAGTTCGCTGTTCTTGCTTCTAAAGTATCGAATTAGAATAGGTTTTGTGTTTACTACTAGTACAATCACAGGATTACTTATTACAACTAACTTTCATCCTCAATTAATTCAACTTTTTACTGTACCTCTGATAACATTGTTTGCAACTTTGGCAGTATATTGGATGAATGACATAACAGACATAAAGCTTGACAAGATCAATGCAGCCAACAGACCTCTTGCTGGAGGAATGGTTAACAAGTCTGAAGCAATAGTTTTTCTTACTTTACTATCACTAGTAGCACTAGGATTATCTTATTCTGTTAACACTATCACTCTATTATTCACCACTAGTTATCTGATAATAGGGATATTATATTCATCGCCAAAGATAGCGTTGAAAGATAGATTTGTTCTCAAAACTCTCTCCATTGCAATTGGCGGTTTTACTACTACGTTGATAGGAGCTAGTGTCAATGGAACGCTTGATGGGAAAGATTTTGTTTCTGCGATATCATTCATGATGTTACTTTTTGTAACATCCCCAATAAATGATCTAGGAGATTACATAGGTGACAAAGAATGTGGTCGAAGAACCATACCAATAGTAATTGGTAAGAAAAAAACAATTGTCACATCTATAGCAATACCATTTTTTATGATGATGTTCTTTTGGTTTTTCTTTCCTAACTTAGGATTTAGTATAAAAGCCCCAATTGCTATGACAGTATTGGCAATGACATCATTCTTAATACTTCGACCCATGCTTTCTCATCTAAATGATTACAAATACATCAAGTCAAGACACAAAAAATCATTATTACTATACTATGGTTTACAAGCATCCTTGCTCATAGGGGCTCTTTGAGAAAATTAATCTAACTCTTAGCCTTGTTTATTCGTAAAATTTCTATAATTTAGAAACAATTACTGAATGCTCTGTACTTTTGGCGGCGTAACTGAGGCGCCTACCCACATTTTATCAAACTCATCTTTTAGTCGTGTCGAGAATTTTTCATCCATTCCGAATAGTGCCATTTTGAATTTTTCTGGTTCATATTTATTTATGATTTCCAATCCTACATATTTCCTGTCAATTATGAGCATACAGTATGGCACCTTCATATATCTTCGTTCTATTTTTGAAGGATAAAAGGGATTTGCCACGACATTAATTCGTTCTTTCTTGTTTTTGTCATTAATTTTCATCTTATCTTTCTCAGATTCAAAATAATCGGCAACCAAATTCATATCAGAAATAACTTTGACGCCAATACCCACCACAGCTTTTTTCAATATTGCGTTAATAATAAGTTCGTCTTGAAATCTACTTGCTAAAAATATATCAGTTTCTGCAAAGTCAACTAGCTCTAAAACCTTTCTTATCATAGAATCATAAGTAGACGTTAATTCAAAGCGATTTCCACTGGTATCGAGATTTCCATATATGTTTGATCCAGGATTTATTTTTGAAACAAAATTCGAAATTTCTTCAGGTTTGAATTTTGAGGTTTTCTTTAAAAGATCAATCATTTCCAGCTCCTTTGAAATCTTCATACTATTCAAAAGGCCCAAAAGATGTCTTTCATGAATTATGTTTCCTAAGGCAGTATGTTCATATTTATTTTCACGTTTGTCCAATAATCCAAATTCTACCAGTTGTTTCAGTCTTGTATAATATTGCTTCTTTGTTAATCCTATTTTTTGAGGGGTATCAAGTTCTGATGCTAATCCATTCTTTGCGGTCAAAAAAATGGTCAACGCATCTTCTTTAGAGAGAATTGATAGAACATTAACTAGATTAGTTGCAAGTTTAGGCTCTTTTTCAACATGCAAAAGTCTACCCAAACCAAAAGAATCTTCATGTGATTTAGCGTATGATGACTCCTGCTTTACCACTTAGTCACTAAGCGTGTACTATTACTTATATGTTACCTAGATAGTGACAGTAACCGTATGTATTCTCCATTTTAGGCTATAATATTGCAAGAGTTAGAGATAACTAGAATATCTTAAAAGATCAGTGGTCAATTTAATGGAATATAGAACGAATTCTTAATCGTAAAGTAATAGAATCCCTGCAAAACAAAACGAGGCTGGGATTTGAAAGTGATCCATTTAACACAAAACTCAAATTGAAAACATGAGTTTGTACAACATGTCTTTAACGAATAGAGAGAAAATAGGAATTTTGATCTCGCAAGCAATAACTCTCTATTCTACTAGATTGCAAGAAAATAAAATTCCAGAACATCAATCAGTAATTGATTTCATATTAAAAAATATACCTGAGCAGTATAAATCAGAGTTAACTATCGATTTAATAGATGCGGTCTTTGCATTTGTTTCAAATAACAACATGGAACTTTCATAAGACCCTCTAATCACATAGAAGATACAAACATGACATCAATAGTTACACTCGGTTCCCATTGTGCGTTACAAGTATTAAAAGGCGCAAAGGATGAAGGATTCAAAACTCTTTTAATTTGTGAAAAAAAACGTGAAAAACTTTATCGTCGTTTTGCATTCATCGACGAGTTGATACTTGTCAACTCTTTTAATGAGATTTTGGAACAACACTGCATTGCAAAACTGAAAGAGCAAGAATCAATTGTCATACCACACGGGACATTAATTTCTCAAATGTCATCATCCGAAATAGAATCAATCAAAGTACCAATTTTTGGAAATAAGTGGATCCTAAGATGGGAATCTAACAGAAATATGAAAGAGAAGATGATGCTAGAATCAAAACTGCCTATGCCAAAATCAGTGTCAAGCTATAAGGAGATTAATGGCTTAGTCATTGCCAAAAGGCATGGGGCAGCTGGCGGTAAAGGATATTTCTTAACTTCAAGTGCAGAGGGATACAAAAAAGAAAGAGACAAGCTTATTGCACAAGGACTTATCAAGGGTGATGATGATTTATACTTGCAAGAATATGCATTTGGGGTATCAGCATATCTACAGTATTTTTATTCTCCAATAAACAAGAATTTAGAATTCTTTGGAGTTGATAGACGATATGAATCTGATATAGACGGGCTTGGGCGAATTCCTGCACAACAACAAATGAGCGTTGATAAAATATCTTCGTTTAACGTGATTGGAAATAGTCCATTGGTTTTAAGGGAATCACTTTTGGATGAAGTTTATACTATGGGCGAGAGATTTGTTGAAGCAGCAAACCGTCTCGCTCCGCCTGGTATGAATGGACCATTTTGTTTGGAGGGAGTTTATGATGAAAATGGTCAATTTACCTCCTTTGAGTTTTCTGCAAGAATAGTAGCAGGTACAAATCTGTATGTAGATGGTTCTCCTTATTCTGCATTTATCTATAACGAACCAATGAGCATGGGACGGAGAATAGCGCGTGAGATCAGGATTGGAAAAGAAAAAGGCGAGTTATCCAAAATAGTGACTTGATAATTTTCAGTGCATGTGATTTTCATCAAATTTTTCAATCAAATTTAGCAGTATTAGACGAAGAGATAAGTTAACCCATTGTCAACTTTCCATCATAATATTTTACTACAACACTGTACGATTGGTCATTGTATATAATTGTAAATGACTTGTCTCTTGGAGCATTATTCAATATAACGATATCAGCTATGCCCCCATCATCGTAATCACTAAAGATACCTGAATTTGGAGTAAGTTCGCACAGCGTGAGTGGAACTGAAAATCCGCTAATTGATTGTGTACGCATGAACCCATTATTATCCTCAAATAATGTTTGAATTCCATTACTCTGTAGCTTTGCAACAACTACTCCTTGGGGAGCTACATTCTGTGTTAGCGCGCCATTATGATTGAACATGAAAGTAGTCAAATTTCCAATAAGATTTTGCATTGCAGGCGTGCCATCAGCATCTGGCTTGCCAGTTCTGTCAAAGGCCATGTAATATAACGTGTTATTTGTTGGAGAGGTCCCCCATGTCCACGAGTCTTCTGAGGTGGGATCAATGTTAAGCTGTGGATCAAGCAAGTCTCCCTGAACTTGTGCGTTAGGAGGAAAACCAGTCCTATCGGCAAATACGCGAATCATGCTAGACGGAATTCTGTCAAAAGTCAAGTTGACTATTTGATCTCCTCCTGCATTTTGATAATCAACTGTTACTGGAGTTGGAAATGCTGAAAAATCATATAGTTGAATTACCGGCCAGATATTTTCCTCTACGACATTAGCTGCAAAACCAGCTATATTTGTGTTAAGAGTTTCATTTTCTCTTATCACATGTTCCATTTGGTTTGTGGTAAGTACTCCTTGTACGTTTGTACATGCCGGAAGATTTGATGGACTAATTTTAGTACCGCCATTGTTAGTATCATTGATTGAGCCAAATCCTCCCCTGGCAATCGTGAATCCTACAGTCTCCGAGTAGTCAAGACCAGATTTGGGTGAGAAAGAGCTATTCGGTCCACAAAAACCGCCAAAATTTAATCCTTTACCGGTAAGTACAGCTGTGTTAGCAGCGGCAATTGCTTGATTTCTATCAGCAAAGTAGCCATACCAGTTACCATCTGTACCCTGTTCCATTCTTAGCCTTTTATCGTTGACAGTCACTACTGGTTCACCATATGCTTGATTCAATTGGTTTATGTTTGGATCAGACACTATGACCTCAATTACCATGGGCCCTGCAAAATAATTTGTCGTTAAAGGATTTTCGGCAGATACGTACAGATTAGGATTAGATGATACATGTTGTACCGGTTCGTATTGCGGAAGCAGTCCGTCCATTGCTTTTGCAGGATTTATTGTAGATGGTAAAAAGACAATGCTTGACATAAGAATTAAAATTAAAAGCAGTGAAGAAATCTGCCTAAAATTTGATACAAAGTCAAATCGTTGAAATTTCATATAAAACGTGAATTTGTCCGGTATATAAAAATAAAATCATCTTTATGTGCATTTTGTGTTTTAAATTGGAATATTGTAATGATTCGAATCAATAAACTGAATTAATTATGAAGTATTGATGATCAAAATAACTTATTTAAACAGAGGACTTGTTCTAAGAACCTAGAATACATTACATTTGGTTTAAATAGTTAGGCCAACCTAATCCAAAAAATATTGAAGAAAAAAATATCATTTTCGCAATTGAGAAAATATGACGTAAATCAAAAAGTTTTGGAAGCTTTAGCTGATGCACAATCTAGGACAATATTATTTTCAATCATAAAAGAAGGGAAGACCGCAACTGAACTATCTGAAAAATACCGAATTCCGCTAAGCTCAGTGTACAAGAAAATCACAGATTTGGAAGAGATCGCTCTTGTTAGGGTTGAAAAATGGGAAATGTCAGATGGTGGAAAAAGATTCAAAGTGTACAAGAGTCGAATTAGCAAAGCAGAGATTAGCATTAAAAAACCAGAGCCAGCAATTTCCCTGACTCCAAATCAAGACGCATAAAGATTTTTTGTTCATATGAAATAACATATTCTTCAAAAAATATTTGAGCATACCACCGAGATTATGTATTGTAATTAGATACATTTGCACCTAGTATTAGAAAGCAAAATAGCAGTCAGACAAATTCTGACAAATCCTAATATTGGCATAAAACCCAGCGAAAGTGTGAAAAAATACTATATTGCCATCCTAGCAGCGATGGTAATTGTTGCGGTATCTGCATATCTATTTTATCCACATGAAAATGCTTTCAATACATCATCTCAGACATTAATTGGAAATCAGTCAATCCAGCAACAATCAAATTCATCCAATACGTTATCAGTTCAGACATTGGTTGAAAACGGTTCTCCTATGCTAGGAGATCCTAATGCAAAGATTACCATTGTGGAGTGGGGCGATTACCAGTGTACTTATTGTCACTTATTTCATCAAAACACCAAAGATCAGTTAATTCAGGAATATGTCAACACTGGAAAAGTGAATTTTGTGTTTCGAGATTTTCCATTAAATGGACCGGATTCAATACTAGCTGCAGAAGCAGCATATTGTTCTGGAGACCAAGGCAAGTACTGGCAGTATCATGATGAACTATACAACAATTGGGGCGGGGAAAGAACAGGATGGGTCAACCAAAAAAATCTTGATCAGTTTGCAACAAATGTCGGCCTTGATTTGAATCAGTTTGACAAATGTGTGAATGATAAAAAATATGAAAACAAGGTACTTGCGAACCAACAATTTGGTCAAGAGATCGGCATTGACGGAACGCCGTCATTTATTATATTCAATGACAAAACAATCACAAAAATAGTAGGGGCGCAACCCTTCTCTGTTTTTCAGCAAGTGCTTGATAACATCTAACCTAATCTAGGAAGTAATATAATGGTCAAACCAAAAATCGAAAAACAAGATTCTGTAAAATTATATCGTCTGCGAAAGATATTAGAAGAATTGTCTGATAAAAGCGGACACGGGACTGAGCTAATTACGCTTTATGCCCCACCAAAAAAAGCGCTTCATGAAATCATAAATGGACTAAGAGAAGAGCAGGGAACCGCAGACAACATAAAGTCAGATCTCACGCGTACCCATGTTGTTGATGCATTGTCAAGAGTAATTCAGCGGTTGAAGCTATACAAAAAAACTCCAGACAATGGGCTTGTTATGTTCTGTGGGGCGTTACCACCAGAAGGTGGTGGCCCAATTGGAAGCGAAGTGATAAAAATGTATGAAATAGAACCACCAAAAGAACTCCAGACATTTCTTTACAGATGCGATGATCATTTTCATGTTGACATTCTAAAGGATATGCTCAGAGAAGAAAACATGATAGGATTTCTTGCAATTGATGCAAAAGATGCAGGATGGGGCCTTTTACGCGGAGACAGACTTGATGTTTTGTCTGAGACATCCTCAGGGGTTGCAGGCAAACATAGACAAGGCGGCCAGTCGGCAAGAAGATTTGAGAGACTAAGAGAGATGGAGCTTAATGATTACTATAACAGAATTGCGCACACAACAAAGGAATATTTCATCGATATCTACCCAATAAAGGGCCTTATCATCTCAGGACCTGGCCCCACTAAAGAAAATTTCATAAAAGAAGAATATTTAGAATACAGACTTCAGAATATGATCACTGCCACTTTGGACACTTCATACGCTGGTGCCGAAGGTGTCAGGGAGGCTTTTTCGAGGGCACAGGATGTACTTACCGATTTTAGGATGGTTGAAGAGAAGCGGTTGGTAGAGAAGTTATTCTATGCCATACATAATACAAAAGGTCTTGCTACTTATGGGTTAAATGAGGTAATAGACCTGCTCAAAAGAAATGTGGTGGACATGATACTGATAACTGATGATACAAACTTACGCAAGATTGACATTACATGTAAGAGATGCCAACATGTACAGTCAGAAATCCTAGAGAGGCCAAAGGTGATTCCAAAAATACAGGAACTTTTGAGTAAACCATGTCCCAGCTGTAA
>JASHNR010000061.1 GCA_030041535.1 Nitrosopumilaceae archaeon
CCAATCATCGATGCAAGAGAGCTGGCCTTCACAAAGTGACTTTGGACAAATACATTATTAAAGCGATGTTTAAATTACGGTCAGCCATCGTCTTCTTTTATGAACATGCCAAAGGAGATCAGACGATACTGTCGCAAGTGTAAGAAACACACACTACAGAAGGTCTCCTTGTACAAGGCAGGAAAAAGACGAGGCTCTGCAATAGGTGAAAGAAGACACGCCGAAGACAAGAAAGGATATGGCGGTCAGAAATTCCCCAAGTTGGCCAAGCCTGCAAAGACTACAAAGAAGATGACACCCATTTTCGCGTGTCCTGAATGTAAAAAGAAATGGAATGTGCCAGGAATAAGACTGAGAAAGTTGGAGTTGGTTGCATAATGAAAAAGGCCCAAATCCTCATCCCAAAACCAGGAAGTAGATTCCAGCGAGTCCAGTGTAAAGAATGTGGAGAGGAAAGTGTTGTTTATTCACATGTTTCTACCACAGTTGCATGCAAGGCTTGTGGCAATACATTGGCTGAACCAACAGGTTCTATCGCAGAGATTAACGGTAAAGTTTTAGGCAGCGCCGAGTAGATCGTAATCACTTTTTGTGTTAAGATTTATCGCAATACGCTTGTCATCAATTACAACATAGGATTCTCGTACATGCTCCATTCCCACAATAGCTTTTGGGTTTACAATCGATATGCCTGTAAACGCACATTCATTTCCGTTGTAATTTACAAGATACTCTGGTTTTATTCCAATCAAGTCCAAGAATTTCTTGCTTACAAGAACACTTGTCCATAATTGTCTGTTTTCAGAATCATTTACAATTTTTTGTATGATTTCGGAATCCAGCAATGCAAGATCACCGGACACTACAAAGACATTATCATCAAAACTTTTCAGTGCCTCATTTAGATCCTCCACATATCCTTTTCCCCTTGTTTCAACTGTTGATATACCAAGATCCTTTACAAACTTGGATGTTTTTGGAGCATTACAACTTGTAGCACAAATTATTTTTGAGAAACATCCAGATTCTTCCAGTGCAGAAATAACATGTTGGATAATAGGTTTTCTGTATTTGAGGAGGAGTTTTTCTTGGACTGACTCCATCCTTGTACCCTTACCACCACACATTACAAGACCAATCATCTTGATGCAAAAATTATCAGTGATGCAAGCCTTACAAGTTCATTGCTTGCTCCAAAGACATCCCCTGAAACTCCCCCAAAGCTCCTGTTTGCCACAGCAAGAAGCAAGAACGACATCCCAACAGTAACACCTGTTACTATGATTCCAGTAATACCGCCTAGGATAATGGTAGGCACTATTGCCAATGTAGCTGCCGCAACCAATTTGGCCGGACTTTTCATGGATTGTGTGAATGGAGAGCTGAGCCCTTGCCATGCAGAAGATCCTCGATTTGCTTGTAGAACCATGGCAAACTTTGCCATAAGCTCGCTAACTAGTATTGCCTCAAAGAGAACAAGACCTTTCATCATGGAAATTGACATTATCATTCCAGCAGCATAAAGAACTACAGTGACTACACCTGCAGAGCCTACTGCCGGATCCCTCATTGCTTTGAATTTCTTTTCCTTTGTTCCCTTTGCCATCATACCATCAGCAAAATCGCAGAGAGCGTCTGTATGATGTATTCCTGTAATGATTACAAGTGACCCTGTTAGAACAAGACCCACAATTAGCGGTTGAACATACAAAGATAGTCCGTAACCCGCACCACCAATCATCAGTCCAATTAATGCACCTGCAATTGGGAAAAGATACATGTTTTTTGCAACAGTGTCAAGTTCAGCACTTTTTGACGGAATAATTGTTAGAAATGAAATTACCGAGGTGATTCCTTTAAACAAGACTCCACCATCCCAAGTAAGACAAGATTACAATCATGGGAATTGTAAACAACATAGCAAACAGAATGGTTGTAACTTTCATTATAGAAATGGCAGTCTTGAAATGTTCCTCTGTAAACTCTGTGCTTCCATCACCCAAGACATAGTGATCTAGTTTTTCAAATTTAACTCCCAGCGCACCAGCCATTGTTGCCATTGGATATCCAGCGTTTGGGCTCTCAGTCTTTGGACCGTCTCGTTTCATTACTTCAAGCGAGTGTTTCCAGTTACATCCTACAATTATGCTTGCAAGTATCATAATCAGACTTGTCAACCTGGAAGGTACAAAGTTTAGCACCTTATCACAATTTGCCCCAAACCATCCCAAGTTTCTAAAAAGGTCAGTTTTGTATCCAATCATTGAATCTATAGTGTTTATGGTTCTATAAACAAAGGCTCCCACAAGTCCAAAAAATGCAAAGTAAAACAGAGGACCTGTGATTCCATCCACAGTATTCTCACTTATGCTCTCAAGTGTAGCAGAGATGACATGTTGTTTGTCCAGATTTTTTGTGTTTCTCTTCACAATCATTGATAGTTTTGCCCTTGCATCATCTAGATCATTTCTTGACAGAGAGTCCATGATTTGCGATGCATGTCTTTGCATTCCCTTGACTGCAATCGTAGTCTTTAACAACAATCCAATTACAAATACAGAAGTTATCAGGACTAGAACCTTTGAGACTTCAATCAAATCAAGATGGTTAAGATACGCAAGGGTTTGATCAATGTAAAACACTAAAACAGCAACAAGCGTTGCTACAGAAACAACAAGAATCAGTCCCCCTAATTTTTCCGACACTTGATTGTTTGATCTTACCAATATGGTAAACTTTCCAATCAAGGTTCCAATCCAAACTGTTGGATGATACCTGTTTTTTGGATCGCCAAGGGCAAGATCAAGCCCCATAGCAAGTACAACCGAGAGAACAAATACCAGCATCATTTCAAAAGACCACGTATTGCTTTCATATTTAGACTTGATCTCACAACGCGACTTAAATTCTCTATCTCCTTGTCAAGGGATTTAATATATTTTGTAGTAAATGATACTTGTTTTGGATTTGCATGCAACGAGTCCTCATCTGGGATATCAAATTTTAAGAGCGGAATTGTTCCAAATACTGACCTGCCAGTTTTCTTCTTTAACATCATAAAGCCTGGACGTAAAATCTCAATGTCGCCTCTGAACTTGTTTATCACATATCCCTTGACAAATCTCTTGTATTCTCCCTCAAGCAGTTCCAGTGTTCCTACTATACTAGCAAATGTTCCCCCCTTATCTATATCAGATATCAAAATTACTGGTGATGAACAATACTTCGCCATTTTCATGTTAGCAATATCATACTTTTGCATGTTTATCTCTGCAGGAGAGCCTGCTCCTTCTAGAATAACAAGATCATATCTTCCCCTTAGATGATCAAGAGATTCCTTTGCTATGTCAAGCCCCCTTGGAAGAGAGAACTTTTTGTAATATTCATCAGCATGCATTTTTTTGTAGAATTTTCCCTTGACAAAGACTTCACTCTTGTAATCTCCAAGCGGTTTTAATAGAATAGGATTCATGTGCGCAGAGATATCTGCTCTTGCTGCAATGGCCTGAATTGCCTGAGCCCTTGAGATCTCAAAATCATCTCTTCGATAAGAATATGATGACATGTTTTGTGACTTGAATGGGGCTACCCTGTAACCTTCATCTGCAAAGATTCTACACAGTGCAGTGACAAGAGTTGTCTTGCCTGCGCCAGAAGATGTTCCTTGAATCATTAATGTTTTTGTCATGGTTTTCCAAACTCTTTGACAAGTCTTTGATTTTCACCATGAGTTCGTACTGCAATCCGAATGAACTTGCTGTCTAGCCCTCTAAAAGAGCTACAATCTCTTATCAAGATATTTTTTCTTAACAGTTTTTTCTGCAGTTGCTTTGAGTTTATTTTTGATTTTATCAAAATAAAATTTGCGCCAGAGTCATAGCATAGAAATCCGTTAATCTTGGATATTGATCTATTCAGAAACTTGCGTTCTTTTTCAATTAATTTTCTTGTCTTTTCTAGATGCGACCTGCTAGATAACGCCCTTATCGCAATGTTTTGAGCAATGCCGCTAACATTCCAGGGAATCTTGATCTTGTTTAAAATTCCAATCATCTTCTTGCTTCCAAGTCCATATCCTACTCGCAGTCCTGCAAGCCCAAAGGATTTTGTCATAGACCTCAATATGAAGAGGTTATCAAATTCATGCAGTTTAGACACTATGCTTTCTTTTGGGTTTGAAGCAAGTTCTATAAAACACTCATCTACAAAGACCAGGGCAGATTTGTCATGTGAGAGATCTAAGATCTTGAGCATGTTTTTTTGGCTAGTGAGAACACCAGTAGGATTGTTTGGATTGCAAACAAAGATGCAGTGATTTTTTGAGATTGTTTTTAGAAAATTATCAATGTCTTGATTTAGGTTCATGGTCTTAAAATAAGAAACTCTAGCGCCATTCAGTTTTGCAGCCGACTCGTATTCTCCAAATGTTGGTATTGGAATTGATACATTACGCTTGTTCAAAAATGCCTTGCTAAAGTTGTAAATTATTTCGGTAGCCCCATTACCTATTATTATCTGATTTTTTGAGATTCCAGTATATTTTTCCAAATGATCCTTTAGCCTAGTTGAATTGGAATCAGGATATACGGAAAACAAGCCAGAATTTTTTTTCAGATCATTTCTTATTGCAGGCGGAAATCCCAATGGATTGACGTTAGAGCTAAAGTCTAGTATTTTTGGATCAAATTCAAGTCCTGCAGAATAAACTCCTCCATGGGTTACGGTTTTGTGATTGGCTACATGAGGTTCTACTCGGAGTCTCACACCCTCATGATATCTCAAGGGTATTTAGTTGTGTTTTGGATCCACTGCTAAAGGAATATTAATTGTATGAGTAGAATTTTTTCGTATGAAGAAACGGGTGGCTGTCATAGGCGTTACTGGAGCAGTGGGGCAGGAGTTTGTGTTGGCCCTAAACAACCATCCATGGTTTGAGGTAAAGCAGATAGCTGCATCAGAAAGGTCTGCAAAGAAAAAATTTGTCGAGGCCATAAGAGACCCAAATAGCGGCATACTGAGATGGCATCTCAGAGAACCTATTCCTGAATATGTCAAAGACATGATGATTGAATCAGTTGATGATATCAAACCAGAAAATCTCGATCTGGTTTTCAGCTCCGTTGAAAGCGAGGCTGCAAGAGACATAGAGTCAAAATTTGCACAAGACATACCTGTCATTAGCACCTCTGCAGCGTATAGATATGAAGCAGATGTACCAATTTTGATTCCAGGAATAAATGACGATCATGTTGCACTCTTAGATCAGCAGAGAAAAAACAGAGGGTGGAAGGGATTTGTAGCACCGCTGCCAAATTGTACCACTACTGGTCTTGCGATTACAATGAAGCCACTCTTGGACAAGTTTGGCGCACAAAAAATAATCATGACCTCAATGCAAGCAATGTCTGGAGCCGGAAGGTCTCCTGGTGTTTCGGCGTTGGATATTACAGATAACATAATTCCATACATTCCAAAAGAAGAAGACAAGGTTAGACTTGAAACAGGAAAAATTCTCGGCAAATTAGTAGATGGTAAGATAGACCCGGCCAAAATGAAAGTTAGCTGTACATGCACAAGAGTTCCTGTAATTGATGGGCATACAGAAACTGTTTTTGTTGAAATGGGGTCTCATACTGATCCAGAGAGCGTAAGGAAGACCATGCAAGAGTTTTCAAGCAAGATAAGTGTCACTGGTCTTCCATCTGCCCCGAAAGAATATCTCTTAGTTCATGAAGATCCGACAAGACCGCAACCAAGACTAGATCGTGAGATTAATGACGGCATGACAACAGTGGTTGGCAGAATCAGAGAGGATACAGTTTTTGATAACGGTATAAAGTATGTGTTATTCTCACATAATGAGAAGATGGGTTCTGCCAAGGGAGCTGTCTTGTTAGCTGAAATGCTATACAAGAAAGGATACATCTAGTCTACTACGAATTATAAAAAAATTATAATAACAAGTTTATTAAGATCCATTTATTCACAATAAATGGTGTTTTGAATGGCAAAAGTTGATGATTTAGATATGATAATTTTATCAGAGTTATCACAGGACGCAAACATTTCAGTTCCTCGAATCTCAAAGAAGATAAACGTAAACTCGTCCGTTGTTTACAGCAGAATCAAGAGGCTCATCAAAAGAAAGTTGATTGAGCGTTTTACCATCGTAGTAAATGACAGGGAGCTTGGTTATACTGTAAAAGCCCTAACTGGCATAAACATGGACTCTAAGATGAGAGACCACGTAATTGAGGAGCTGTTAAAGATAGCTGAAGTAAGGGAGATCTCAGAAGTAACAGGCAGGTTTGATATCATCGTTACAATGTATGCTAAGAATCTAGATGAGATGCACAGGCTCATATCAGAGAGGGTTGGACGAATACAAGGAGTTCAGCGCTCTGAGAGCTTCATTGAGATGAAAAGGACTACAAAGCCAATGCCCTACAAGACTACTAAATAATCCAATATTTTCAACCTATAAATAACAAAAAGTCTCCAAAAAGGGCAGAGAGTGTGCTAACAACAAAAGCTAGTTCCAGAATTAAGACGTACTATGAAGTAACCAAGCCTAAGATATGGTACCTTTTGGTCTTTACCGCAATGGGTGCAACATATACCGTTTCTAATCTATATCATATTCCAGTATCTGCCCTGACTTGGGCACTTGTAACCTTTGGTGTCATAGCAGGCTCTGCTGCAGCTAATACCCTGACAAACTACAATGACAGAGACATTGATGCCATAATGGAAAGGACAAAGGAAAGACCCATTCCAAGCAGAAGAATATATCCAGCAAAGAAGGCGTTGTATTTTGGATTAATTCTTGCAGGCATATCACTAGTTTGTGCATTTGCAATTAACATATGGGCTGGCATCTTCATGGCATTTGGTCTTGCAGACAACATTCTAGTTTATAGTAAATTTCTAAAGCGAAGAAGCAGGACAAATATTGTTTTGGGCGGATTCTCAGGAGGTGCTCCTGCAATGATTGGTTATGTGGCAGTAACAACAACTGGCATGTGGGATCTTGGATTGGTCATGGCGGGATTGGTCTTTGTCTGGATTCCAATGCACATCTGGAGTCTCACATTGCATGTCAAGGATGATTATAACAAAGTCAAAGTCCCAATGCTTACTGCAGTTGAATCTGAAAAGACATCGGTTCGAGTAATAGCTGGCACCACTTTGATGATGGTGTTGTTCAGCGTGTTACCATTTTTCATGATAGATGCTTCCGGAAAACATTTGTTCCATGCAACCTATCTTTACAGCGCAATAGCATCAGGCGCAATAATGATAGTATTGAGCATATGGCTTCTTGTGAAACCTTCTGAGAGGGCATCTTGGACACTGTTCAAGTTCTCTAGTCCATATCTTGCAATCTTGTTTATTGCACTCATGGTAGACTCTGCTCTGAGATAGTTTACTTGAGATAATTTTTCAGAGAGACTTTTTCTGATCGTGGAATCTTTGCAATCTCAAATCCTTCCGGACGTTTTGAGAAAGATTTGGTTGCATCTATTCCCATCTTTGTTGTAAGTAAATTTTTTTGATCACTTGACGGATCAAGGCTTGAGCCTCTCACCTTTGGTATTATTATAAGATTTTTGTCTGCCTGAAATCTTGTTGCTATGGCATATTCAACCTCCACCGGATTGGACGGATCAATATCATCATCTACTACAGTTACATGTTTGAGCGATCTGTGAGCACCAAAGGTTGCATTGATTGCCTTCTTTGGATCGGATTCTTTCTTCTTTGAAATTTGCACTATGGCATGAAGCCAATTGCATCCCCCATCACTTAGTACTACATTTTTTATCTGGGGCAATATCTGCTTGAGATTTTTGTTTAGTTTTGCTTCAATTGGCATTCCCATGAGTAACCTGTGTTCTGCGTATCCTGACAGAATATCATGAAAGATTGGATTATTTCTAAAATACATCCTGTCAAGCTCAAAGACTGGTTGCTCTCTCTTAAAGTCATACGTGCGAAGCATCTCCACCATCCACTCCTTGTGAGTCTTATCCTTGAGTATACGTCCCTCCAAAACTATCTCAGATTCTGATGGCACCAGCATGCCAGAGTAAGAACACGCTGCCAGTGTCAGTTTTCGGGTTAACAGCTCGTTTGCTATCTCAAGCTCATCTTTGCCCCATTCAGCCTGATAGGCACCTGCTATTGATACAGCAGGATGTACTCCTACAGTAATGGCTACACGCAGGTCTTCACCATGCTCTTTGGCATACATGTAGGATCTGTGCAGATGTCTTCCTTCGACCATTCTTACTGAAAAGTGATTCTTGTCAAGCCTGAGAAGCCTATGAAAAGACGAGTTTTGGGTTTGAGTTTCCTGATTTTTTGTATAAATTATGGAAGATGTGATAAAGGCGCCTGGCTCCTTTTCAAAATGTGTTATTATAGGCAGATCGTAGAGGTCTTGTGAATGATTTTCCATGAATCTGCCTTTTCTTATTATCTTAGGCCTTGATGCATGGTTTATCGCATGGATTACTTTGTCGTGAATCTTGTCTTCTGTAGCTCCTACTGCAAGTGCAAATCTTTTCTTTGTACCAACAAGATTTGCTACTACACGAAATTTGCTTTCTTTAATATTTTCAAACAAGATAGCTTTTGAGCCATCAAGTTTTGCTGTTACAGCTGCAATCTCATATTTTGTAGAGACATGCTTTTTTACAATTGTCAACTCTTTTGCCTTAGAAACCTGGCTTAGATACGCTCGCAAGTCTGCAGTCATTGTTGTATAATCTCCATCACTTCATTCATTAGAACCTTCATACTGTCAAGTTCCAATTCTTTTTGAATATTTAATGAAAAAATACAAATGCCATTAATAGTTGAAGCTACGCGTTCAGCTACCATCTTGAGAAAAATTGTTTCGGATTTAGACGGTATTACTGTGGCAGTACTTGTAGTACGTCCAGCAGAACCTATTGAAACAACAAGCGTTCCAATCTTTTCCTTTCCTTCAGTTATAGAAATAAAATCTCCATTATCGAAGGGAACTATTTGAACCAAAAATTCTCGTTGATTCACGCTGACGGTTTTTTTCTTATACCCGACTTGTGATATCAACAGCTAACTACGCCTATACTGCTACAGGTTCTATTGCTACTTTCTTTATAGCCTTAGCCTTAGTCGTCTTTGCCTTTCTTGTAGATTTTACTACAACTGGTGCTATCTCTTCTACTACTTCCATAGCCTTTACAGCAACAGCTTCTAATTGATCAGCTTCGACTCTTGCTCGTAGTTTTGCTTTGTACTTGAGGTTTCGTGGTTTAGTTCTGAGTCTGTATCCGCAGCAAGGACACCAAAGACCTTCCCATTTTATGAAGATCTCGCAGATTTGACATCTTTTTTGTCCTGATGCGTAACGTCCCGTACCTACTGGCTTCTGTGCCTTGTATCTTGTGCATATTCCTTTACATGTCATTTTATAGTCACTTTTTACCTTGTGTAATTTCATATAGTAATAGTATGATTTAAGCATGGATCAGAAATTTTTATAGTTTAGAACACTATTTTTTATAGAAATTATATGTATCTTCCAAGATCAAGGCAACAGTTTTCAGAAAAAACGAAGAAATGTTCTATAAATATGTATGTTATTTTAAAGATCAAAGATCCTCCGAATTTTGAACAACTCTTTTGGGCAGATATTTAAAGATTCTTGATCGCTTTTTGATTTTGTTATCCTATTCTTGAAAGGGGTAGTACAAGATGACGATATCCCTCTCTTTGAGTAATATATCTTGCAGATAACTTGTCACGTATCCCTCGCTTGTTATAGTTCTTAACCCTAAGTGATGTTCTGCGTTCATCAACAAATTCTAATTCAAAATGGGAACAAAAGCGAAGATTTAGCAAATTAGCTATCTGTTTTGCAATTTGCATATTTCCATTTCCTACCTTGACTACTTTTCGTTCCGCATTCAGTCCAACAAGAACTTTTACTATATGAGAGATCAGGTCGTCGACTGATGTATAAATAGAACTCTCTATCTCCTTCTCATAATAAAACACAGAAAGCCCTATTCTGTTACCAGGATCAATTCCTATTATTAATGAACTATGGTGAATTCCGGATTCTAGTTTTTGCGCTATTCTGCCCCGTACTATTGTAGGATCATAATCAAATTCATCATCAAATAGAACAAAGTTGCTTGGTATTTTAGATGATTCTCTAACTGTCGTAAGGATTAGTCTCCTATCAGAATTTGTAATTTCTTCTGGCAGGACAGAATCATAATCTAATTTTAGATTTTTTAGCGTATTTACGAATTTAAAATAAGACCTACCATATACAGTCGCAACCACAATGTTACTTTGTGTTTGATACGCTATGCCTAGTTTGTTTTCTTTGAAAATTTAAAGTTTTTTTGTATTCTATTATTGATCAGTGGAGCTTATTTAGTTGTCAACAAGAGTATTGCTCTTGCTAGATCACCCTTTGCTTCAGTTAGTGCTTTGGTTGCTTCTTCTGGTGAAACATTGGCTTGTTGTGCTACAAGCATTATGTCATCTTGGCTAAAGACCGGTACTTCTAGTTCTCTTTCTTCATAACTTTCAGCAATTACCTGAAAGATAGAGTTGTCTTTTGCCTTCATTTCAGTAACGGCTGGCTTGGCAATTATGATCTCCTTTGTATCAGTCTTGATTATAACCTCCTGAACATTATTGAGCTCCTTCATTTCTAGACCCATCCTGTCTAACATCCTACGCATTTCTCGGTTTCCGCCACGCATCATTTTCTACTCATATTCCTCAATCTAGACTTTTTAAACTATCTCTGATCTTCACAGCAACCCCTCTCTTCAAAGAACTCATCATTTTTGACGAAAGAATGGCTTTACCGACAGCAATGACTTTATTCCCGTGTAAAACAGGAACATCAGAACCAATTAGGATATTCTTGCCACACCGTGTAATATGACCGCAAAAGACCGAGTTACCACTTTCAATAAATGGCTTTGAATCATCGTCTATTTCCACACAGTTTTCTCGAAATTTCTTGCTTTTCATTAGCATCTGAGCAAAATTTGGAGTGATTGCAAGTCCACCATCTATTCGTAATGTACACAATAACATATCATTTTGATACACATGTTGGATTCTACCAGTTTTTTTTGAATAAGTGAATCTGACATCTTTTGGCAGGTATTTTGATACACCAATACCAAAAAGAGCATCAATAGTATACTTGATCTTCAAAATGGAGTCCATCTCTAGCTTGTCATTTACAAAGCCCCATAATTATTTTTATAATGAACACCATACTATATAGTAAAACTGAAGAACTATATAGAACAGGCCATAATGCAATACTATATGGGAAATACTGAAGAGATGAGAAAAATACAGTTCACCGGCAAGTCTTCCTATATTGTTTCACTTCCAAAACAATGGGTCGCCGATATGGGATTAAGGCAGGGAGATCAAGTGGCCGTAGTTCGGCAGGGAATTTCTACATTACAGATTGTTCCACTAAAACATCACAACAAACCTGTGGTTACAGAAGATGCATCTATTGAGATAAAACCAGAGGACGAAGGTGCGGTAATTATCAGGAAGCTTATTTCATTGTACTTGCTTGGCTTTAACATCATAAACGTTAAACCAAAAATTGGAAGGCTAAAACCGTCTCAAAGAAATGCCGTCAAGGAGGCAGTAAAGGGAATCTTAATGGGTACTGAAATCATTGCAGATTCAACAGAGGGACTTACTATTCAGGTTCTGATAAATCTCTTTGAGCTTTCAGTAGATGGTGCGTTAAAAAGAATGTTGATAATTGCAAAATCCATGCAAAATGATGCATTACTTGCTTTAGAAGAAGCCAACTATGACTTGTCAGAGGAAGTTATAGATAGCGACGATGAAGTCGATAGATTTAGTTTCTACATAATACGACAGCTAAAAATTGCAATTCAAAATGAGCATATGTTAAAGGAAATGGGAATTGAGAGCCCACATCATTGTCTTGGCTATAGACTAATTGTTAAAAACATAGAACGCGTTGGAGACCATGCCACAGAATTAGCCAAGGATCTTCTAGAATTTAAAAAACCTATCAAAAAATCAGTGCTTGAACCAATTCAGGAATTGAATACATTTGCACTAACTGTGCTTGACGAAGCCTGCCTATCCCTTTTCAAGAGGGATTTCAATCAGGCAGAACGTACAGTAGAAAAGAGCTCTGAAATTTCCAAGTATGAAAAAAAAATCCTAGACAGCATCAAATCACTCAGAGATGACGAGGAGATATACCGCGTTAGGCGAATGAATGAAAACATACGTAGGATAGCAGAATACGCCAGTGATATTGCTGAAATCGTAATGAATATGACCATAGAAAAGAGTCTGCGAAGATAATGATATATGAAGAAAAGGACTGTACATATTGAGAGATTCTGCCATCCTAATAACATACGATAAAGAGGACGTTGTCAAGGAGGCCATTGCTCTCTGTGATGCCGCAGGCTATGAGATAAAAAAAACAATACGACAAAAATTCCTTAACAGATCTAAATTTGGGCTAGGGGAGGGAAAAGTAGAGGAACTCAAGGAGTTTATCGGTTCCTTGAGGCCAGATGTCATAATATATGATGAAATACTAAGGCCCAGCCAGAATTACAATCTTGCATCTACTCTCAAAACCAAAATTTTAGACAGGGAAATGTTGATATTGGAAATTTTTCAACGCAGAGCCAAAAGTTCGGAATCAATGCTTCAAGTCAAGTTGGCCCATCTAAGATACGAGATGTCAAGAGCCAAGGAACGAGTAAGACTTGCAAAGATGGGAGAACAGCCGGGCTTTATGGGCATAGGAAAATTTGAGGTAGACGTATACCACAATGATATCAAAAATAGAATGAATAACACCAAGTCTAAGCTAGTCAAGTCATCAAAACAGCGCGAACTTCACAGACAAGCAAGAAAAAGAATTGGATTTAAAACCATTTCTCTTGCTGGATACACGTCAGCTGGAAAAACTACATTATTTAACACATTGACTGGAGAGCAAAAAGAAGAGAGTCCGAAGCTCTTCACTACTCTTTCAACAACCACGAGAAAAATAGTGTTGCGCGGTACTGAGATATTGCTATCTGACACGGTTGGTTTCATAAGCAAGCTTCCAGCATACATGATTGATGCGTTCAAGTCTACACTTGAAGAATTAGTTTATACAGATATTGTAATAGTGGTAATAGATTCAAGCGATCCCTTCCCAGAATTAAGGAAGAAGTTCAGAAGTTGCGTGTCTACACTTGATGAAATAGGCGTAAATCAAGATAAGATAATTTTTGCTCTAAACAAGTCAGACTTGGTTTCAAAAGAAGAGATTATTGAAAAAGCAGATCAACTGGGCTTGAAAGAAAATAAAAAATGCATACCTGTATCAGCGGCAACGGGTAAAAATATTCTTGTACTTGAGAATCTCATTTACAACATACTAGAAAACCACCCCTTATTGAATGAGAAAAATGAAATAGCAAAACAAGAAATAAAAATCAACCATGAAGATTGAAGTTTTACGAATAGGCCAGAGGCTGGTAAGGGATGATAGAGTAACCACTCATGTTGCCCTTGTGTCAAGAGCATTTGGTGCATCAAAGATATTGATGTATGACGCCAATCCAGAGATAAAAGATACTGTTTCCAAAGTAAACAAAATGTGGGGGAGTGATTTTCAAGTGGAAATCATAGAGGATTGGAAGAAAGCTCTCAGATCTAAGAAATCTGATCTATACAAAATTGTTCATCTAACAATGTATGGGGAAAACATCAATACGATAGAAACTGAACTGAAAAAAGAAGACAAGATCTTGGTTGTGGTGGGGGCAGAAAAGGTACCAAGAGAGGTTTATGATATTGCAGATTACAACATAGCAATAGGAAACCAACCCCATTCAGAGATATCAGCACTGGCCATCCTGCTTGATAGAATACTAGATGGAAAACAATTGCAAAAGAAACTTGGCAATGCGCAGCGTGAAATAATTCCTACAAAAAAGGGGAAAAGAGTAATGAATAAAACCATTGATTAAATATGGAGAGAAGAGAAAGATTTTGATATGAATGTGGAGCATGAAGATCCTTTTGTTAAAATAGCTGCCCTGATTGGCGGCGATGAGTATCTAAAAGTAGCCCGTTCTCTACTAAATACAGAGGATGCAACAGACGAAGAGATTGCAAGCTCTACAGGTCTTAGAATCAACATTGTCAGAAAGGTACTATATGATCTTTTTGGAAAAGCCTTGATAACTGGAATAAGGGTAAAGGACGAAAAGAAAGGATGGTTTGTTTACAGATGGAGAGCCAGAAGGGACGAAGTAGACAATTTCATAGGAAATCAGAAGAAAAAGATTGTCGAGAGACTACAACAAAGACTCGATTATGAGAATTCTGCAGATTTCTATCATTGTGGTAACATGGACTGTCAAAAATTAACGTTTGAAAAAGCTTTAGACCTGTCCTTCAAGTGTCCTACCTGTGGAAAACTTGTTAACCTTTCAAAAAATGACAAGCTGAAAAAAGCAATGCAAATGAAAATTGATCAGTTACGTGATGACTTGAAACACTAAATGATATAGTGTAAAACTATCTCGTTGCCTACCTTTTTGACTTGCTTTAGTTTTAAGGGATATGATATATTTTCAAATCCATGCCCTTCTACTAGGGAGATAGCTTCTTTGCCACCAACCACGTATGGAGTTATAGTTATAATAATTTCATCAACTAGTTTTTCTTTTAAGAAATACCAGTTAGTTGTTCCTCCACCCTCAATGAGTATCTTTCTGATACCTCGCCTTGCTAAGATTGATAACAGTTTTTTGAGATCAATTTTGATTTTACCACACCTGATCACTTCCAATCCTTTTTTTACAAGAAGAGACGTGCGCCTCGCGGGTGCAATTTCTGATACTATTGCCATAGATGGTATCTTCTTGGAGGTTTTTACAATTTTTGAGCTGGAAGAAATTGTTGCTTTAGGATCAAGAATTATCCTAATTGGATTTCTGCCTTTTGCATGTCTTACCGTAAGAGAGGGGTTATCTACAGATACCGTATTTCTTCCAACTAGTATGGCATCTACGCTACCACGAAGTCTATGAACTCGAGCAAGATCTTTGTTTGAAGAAAATTTTGATTTGCCCTTACGGGTAGCTATCTTTCCATCTACGCTCATGGCGGCACTCAGGATGACATATGGTTTAGAATTTGCCATGTACTATTTCTCCCTCAAACATTACTGCTCTAATGGTATTCTCTGATGCACGATGTACAACAGCTGCATAAGGATTATGCATGGGTTCCAGATCAATTGCGTGTTTTTCTATGAATATACAATCTGCAAAGCTATTTCTTTGAATAGTTCCAATTTTATTTCCAAGTGTATTTGTAGCGTTAGCCGTTGCCATTTTTAGTATAGATTTTGGAGATATTCTAGTTTTGTTCATGCCCATTGAAACTTTCCAGAGATAGTCCATCTCACGAAACATGTCAGGAGAATTTATCATTACATTATCAGTACCAATCGTAAGATTACACCCTGCTTTCATCATCAGATTAACATCTGGTATGCCCTCGGCAAGGGCACCATTTGCGCGTGGACATACTACAACGCCCGCTTTATTTCTGGCAGCAAGCAGGAGGTCGCTTTTTGAGGCATATGTCATATGAATGAGCAGATTGGGTTTTGCAAGCAGGGCCCTCTGGGTTTCTGTTTTTTGTGTTGTTTTTTTCGATATTCTATTGCTTTCCTCTGTCTCTGCAGAGTGAATTGCACGCATGATTTTCTGTTTTGAAAAATATTTCAGGACAGAATCACTGAATTCATTTGGTCCACTGATTCCTAAACCATTGCAATTTTTTACAAGACTTTTAAGATCTATCTTTTTTGATTCTGGCAGAGAATGATTTTTCTTGATTAATTTAGAATCTTGGTAATAATTTATTCTGCCCAAAACTATTGGTCTTATCGGAATTCCAGATGATGCGTTTTTCAGTATGTTGACTCCTTCGAGACCACCCTCTCTAAAATCAATAAAGGTGGTTATTCCTTTTCGAATCATGGAGATGCAAGAATTTCTAATAAAATTTGTAAGATGAGAAATCTCTGAATTTTTTAGAATTCTTTGTTTGAATCCATTTACAGGATGAATCTTTGATTCCACATCTGAATTGATTCCTACATCTTTTCCTATAGAATCTCCTATGTGGATGTGTGAATTAACAAAACCTGGCATCATCAAGAGGCCTTCGCAGTCAATGACTTTTTCTTTACTGTGAGGGACTAGACCTCCTCCTATTGATTCAACATATTTTTTAGAAATTCTTACGTTTGTTTTAACAATATAATTCAAGTCTTTGCCATAAAAAAGACTAACATTTCGTATTAACATGTAAGCTCAAGAATTCTCTGTTCATTTTTGCCAGAATCGCGAAGCTCTCGTATTTTGTCAAGCGATTTGGTTGCTAGTTTTGCGGCGTCTCGTCCTGTCCTTGCAGTTCCTATACCGCAATTAAACGATATGCCATGACGCTCTTTTATCAATTGAAGAAATTCAGATATGGTTTTTTGTTCAACAGATGAACTAACTATCATAAAATTATCTCCACCCATAAAGAATGTAAGAGAGTTCTTTTTTAGAAAAAATTCAGACATCTCTGAGTACAGTTTGAGTATAAGTGATGAAACCTCATAGGGGGATTTCTTGGCTGAAATGGATGTAGAACCATCTACGTCCATGTGTATTACCTGTACTAGATCCTCTCCATTTTGCAGGAATTGGCCGAAAATATTGTGTTCCTTGTCCAAAACAAGATTTGTCCTTCGTGCATCATCTGCATTTGAGTTTGCTTCAAAGGGAGTCTTTCCTTGTCCTATTGTCATCGATAGTCCCAGATCGAAGAGTTTTGACAACTTTTCTTGAATTTCTACGTGATCCCTTACTGTGAGTCCATTTGTAATGACAAAAATCTCATCGAATCGGTTAGGAAAGGCAAGACAGTTCTTCTCTGAAAACAGATTTTGAATCTCCTTGTATAGCGATGATTGGAGCATCTGAAGCCTGTGTTCCCTGTCGCTTCCCAAAGTAAGAGTCCACGGGCCGTATCCTGTTATTTTCAGTATAGTAAGTTGAATCATTTCAAATCTTTTTTAATTCATCAAATATTTTTTGTGCAGCCTCCACGGCCCTTTCTGCAACTGGCCTTATTCGCTGGTGAGCCTGTCTATCACTCATGCCAGGACCTGTTATTCCAAGGGAAATCGGTTTTTGATACTTTAATGACAGCTCAGTTAGTGCCTTTGCCACAACATTTGCAATAAGCTCATCATGTTTTGTTTGACCTTTTATTACTGCACCAAGTGTTATTACTGCATCAACCTCTTTCTTTTTCAATAGGACGTCTACTACAAGAGGCATATCAAATACGCCGGGAACCTTGCAGGTATGACTTATAGTCATTTTGAGAGATCTCGCCTTTTCAAGTGCTACCTCGAGCATTTTTGAGGTTACTTCATCGTTGAATTCTGCTACAACAACTGCAATATTCAAAATTAATGCTCCTTGGCGTATTCTACAAGTTTGCTACCGTCAAAATATGGTATGGCATTTTGCTTTGCATATTTTTTTGCCTTTTCAGTAGAAAGTGCCCCATATGTTTCGGAATCTAACATTTCACAAATAACAGTAATAGGCGACAGACCTGCAAGAGTGGCCAAATAAACTGACATCTCCGTATGTCCCAATCTACTAGATAATAGTCCTTCTGATGCAATAAGAACGGAAACATGACCGGGTGTTTTAAAACTTGAATTGAAGATTTCCTTCTTGTTTTTATTTGGGCTTTTATATAGACGGGCTATTTCTGACATTGTCAGTGCCCTATCTCTGTCTGTAACTCCAGTATAGGTACTTTGATGATTAATTGAGATTGAAAATGACGGTCTGTCTCCATACGGTGCTTTTCCAATAATCATCCTTTTGGATTCTGCATCGATATTTTGAGAATTAGAAAGTATATCATGCATATAGTTTAGGCCCAGATTTTTTGCAAAAGCGTAGTTCACGGACAAGCATATGAGCCCGCCAGCATCCTGTCGCATTCTTGCAATATGTTCAGGGGTAACAAAATCAGCAGCAATTACCATATCTATCTCATTTTCTCGCGTATTTCCATCATGAAGTAAGACAAAATCTCCTCTTTTCAGTGAAGTTATGGTTTCTTCCAAGGACATGATATGATCAGCTTGGAATTATAATTATAAATCTTACTACAAAATTGGTTATTACCACAAAAGTGGTAAATAGTTAATCTTTTGATAAAATGTACTTTCCAAGAACGTCAGTTTCAATATTAACTTTATCTCCAATTTTCTTCAGTCCAAGATTTGTTACTTTCATAGTATGTGGAATTATAGAAACTGAGAATTTGTTTTTTATTTTATCAACTATAGTCAAACTAATACCATCCACTGTTATAGATCCTTTTTTAGCTACATATTTTGATAATTGTTTTGGCAATTCTATCCAGATTTGGACTTGATTGGGTTGTTCATTTATTTTTGAAATTATTCCAGGCCCGTCAACATGTCCTAGTACAAAATGTCCTTCTAGTCTATCACCCATCTTGAGACTGCGTTCAATATTTACCCTATCGCCATTTTCTAAAGAGCCGAGGTTAGTTTTCTTTATTGTCTCTCCAACCATTTCAAATCTTGCTATTCCTTTTGCAATATGTATTGCCGTTAGACATACGCCGTTTATTGCAACACTGTCTCCAACTCGCAGTCCCTTTGCAAGTTTGCCAAGATTTATCATCATCTTTGCTTCGCTGCGGGTTTTTGTATTCTTGTCAAATCTCATTATTGTACCCAGTCCTTCAATAATTCCGGTAAACATCAAACGATTTTATGGACTAAACATGATTTATGTTCATCGCTGAAGATGTCCGTTGTACATTATACAGTCATGCAGAGTTAACAGACTGGAGCAATGTTTGTGCTCTCTTAAAGTGCACCTCATCTATCATTTTTCCGTCTACCTTTGTTGCGCCTTTCTTCTTTTTCTTTGCTGATGCATATGCGTCAATCACTTTTTTTGCCCATTCAATCTCAGAGCTTGTTGGACGAAATATCCCATGAGTGGTTTGAATCTGACCTGGGTGAATAATAGTTTTTCCTGTGTACCCCAAATCCTTTGCCGTGATACAGTCTTGTTCAAGGCCAGCTTCATCGTTTAGGTCCTGCCAGATTGCGTCCAGCGCATATTTTCCTGCAGCTCTTGCATCTATTGGAATCTTTGCCCTTGCGTATTTTGCTCCCTCTGCTTGTTTTGTATATTCTACTCCCAAATCATTGAGCAGGTCAAAGACGCCAAATATCAGAGAAGATATGCGTTTGCTTGAAGATGCGATTGAATATGCATTCACTACTCCTTCAGTTGATTCTATGGATGCCATAAGCTCTATTGGTTTTAATTTTCGCTTTTTTTCTAAATTTGCCAGTGTTTTTTCTATTTTTTTTATCTCACTTGCATTATTGACTTTGGGTATAACTATGCCGTCAATTCCCTTCTGAACAATTGCGGCAAGATCCTCTCCAATTAATCCCGACACTGGAGAGTTTGTTCGAACATAGATTTCAGCTTGATAGTATGTGCGCTTTTCTAGCGCTCTTTTGATGGCATTTCTAGCAGATCTTTTTTCTTCAAGCGGCACAGAATCTTCAAGATCAAGGCAAACAACATCAGCAGAAAGTGTCTTGGCTTTTTCTAAGAAACGTTGGTTATTACCTGGTACAAATAGAAGACTGCGTAAGAGTCTTGCCATAAAGTTGGTTGGACTATGGCTTCAATAAGATTTTGCCGAAGAGTCCCTTACCAGTTAACATTTTTGTGTGTGCTTCTGCGGCATTATCAAAGTTATATGAAGAATCAATTATTGACTTTAACTTCTTCTTGCCCATCCAGAACAGACCCTGCTCTAGCTCAGCCTTTGTTCCTTGTGTTGAACCCAAGATGTTTGTTCCTTTGAAGAAGATGTGTCTCAAGTCAGTCTTTGCATCATACCCAGTTGTTGCTCCACATGAAACAAGTGTTCCACCATACTTTAGCAATGTGAGTTGAGCATTCCAGTGTGTTTGACCAATGTGGTCAAATGAGATATCGATGCCACCATATGGTTTTGCTATGTCTCTTACTTGTTTGCTCCAGTCTTCTTTTCTGTGATCTACTGCATAATCTGCACCAAGCTGTTTTAGCTTGTCTAGTTTATCACCACTTGCGGTTGAGATTACTGTACAATTGTACAGTTTTGCAATTTGAATTCCAAAACTTCCTACACCAGAACCTCCTCCCATAATAAGGACTACTTGACCTGGTCGAATTCTTGCTCTGCCTACTAACATATGCCAAGAAGTAAGCAGTGTCATCGAAGCTGCTGCTGCCTCGTCATAGCTTACACCGTCAGGAATTTTTGCTACATTAACTTCAGGTAAATGAGTAATCTCAGAAAATGCACCCCACAGAGGTCCTGTTTGGAATCCCCAGATGGTTCTTTTCAGGCAATCATATTCACGTCCGTCAGTGCATGCTTGACATACCCTGCAGGACATGTTTGAATGAGAAACAACTTTGTCGCCAACTTTGAAACCTGTGACATCCTCGCCAACAGCGATTACATCTCCTGCAGCATCGGAACCAGAGATGTGTGGTAATGGAACAGGAACTGGCTGGCCCCTCATTCCCCAAATATCATTATAATTTAATGCTGCTGCCTTTACACTAAATACAACTTCGTTTGGTTTTGGTTTTGGATCTGGAACTTCTTTGACTTGTAAGATTGATTTGTAATCATCGTTTGGGGCATATTTTTCATAAACGACTGCCTTCATAGATTGTTTCGACTAATTTACCCCTAATATATTTTCGCTAGGAGTTTATCTTCTGTTTATCTTAAAATCGCGCTTTGGTTGCTGGATTGAAAGCAGGATCTGCTTTAGCTGGTCATCTGATATCTGGTTATGCAGTTTTCCCTGAGATGCCATACCTAGAAGATAATTCTCTACCATGGCTGCAAGCTCAGGTTTAACCAGCCGTACATTATTTAATCTCAATCTTGCTTCTGGCGCAAGGAGGGTTCTCATAGCTTGTTCTTTCATGGCTGTAACTTCTGCGTCAGTGGGATTTTTCTCATCGTGTGGATCTTGGTTACTCATAAGATCACTAGGAGTATTTTTTTAGATTTGGATTTTTTGCAACCAGTTCGTTTAGCAATTCAGTTGAAACTCGATCAACTTTTTTCATTCCCTCGTGAGAGATTGTCCTTCCTTTTCCTTCAACCTTATCAAGATAACCTAGCTTTTCCAGGTTGTGTATGGCAGTTCTAATTATTGCACCACCAGCATCTCTGTGGTGTGCCCCACCATATCCAACAGGTTTTGTTCCACCATACATTGTTCTTAGATCTTGTACGCCAATTGGGCCGTGCAAGTAAATCTTTCTCAAAAGTGAAGCACACCTTGTATAATACCAGTCATTTTGTTGAGGAGGTTTAACTGCATGAGCACCCGTCTTGACAAATGGAATCCAACTAGGTGTGGTTATGTCTTCAGTCTTTAAAATCTCCGATAATCTGGTAATCAGTAAATCTGCCGGTACATCATATGCCTTTGCCATAAAATCCAAAATTCAAAGTTCGTCTTATAAATCATTGACCTTTGGTAGCTTATTTTTTTATTATTTTTCTGTACGTGTGATTACAAAATTTACAGGTTATGCGTATTGATTTCACGTCAGATCTTCCTAGCCGAATTCTTGCTGTGAGTCCCGGAACGATAAATTTCTTGCACTTTTTGCAAAAGTTCATTCTCATCTCATAAGGCATTCTGACACGATATTTTGTACTAAGCCTCTTTGCTAGACTTGCTTGCCTTTGAGCTATCTCTGGATCGCACCTTGCGTTTGATATTGCATTTTGAAGCAAGATTTGCATTCTCTCTATGATAAGATCCCGCAATCTATCCTTCATGTTGATTAAATAATGCCTACCCTTAAAATACAATCTTGCTTTCACTAGTAATAGCAGAATCAGCATTGGGGCTAGTACCTAAAGAGCTTCAAAATCATAATTCTGTTCTTGCATCAGCGAGGAAATTTAACAAAAAACCATCTGAAATTCTCCTTGATGTATCATGGCACTTTGCTGCTATGAAGAAGATAAAAAATGAGATAAAAAGAGGTAGGCCAGATTTGGTACATTTTTGCCTTCTTGAGGCTTGCAGTATACCCATATATTTTGAAAATAGACTCCAAGTCTTTGTACATACGATTGATGATAGGGTCATATTCTTTGACCAATCAGTAAGATTACCCAAGTCCTATCACCGGTTTGCAGGCCTCATAGAGAAGTTATATTTGAAAGGCGAGATTGAAGAAGACGGCAAAAAGCTGCTTGAAATAAAAAAAATGAATTTTGATGACCTGATCAAAAAAATTAATCCCAAGCAGGTGATTGGGCTCTCAAGCAAAGGAATCTCATCTTCTTATCAACATCTTGCAGAAGAAGCAGACAAAGACACATGCATTGTGGTTGGAGGTTTTGCGAAGGGACAGTTTTCTGATGATATCAAGAATCATTTTGATAAGATGCTATCAGTTGACAGGAATCCTCTTGAAGCTCACATAATTATTTCTCGCATACTATACGAGTGCGAAAAAAGAATTATTATGTAGGTATAAGATTGGCAGTGTGAGCGGTCGTAGTATAGTTTGGTTAGTACACTGGCCTTCCAAGCCCGTTACCCGGGTTCAAATCCCGGCGACCGCATAGTTCTACTTTTATGAAATTATTTTATTAGATATGAGATATTGAATTGAGTTTAGAAACGTTGCATCGTCTATCTTTCCCTCAAACCACCAATTAGCAGTATTTTTTAGCCAATAAGGAACTACATTTCCAGTGGATTCCTCATTATTTGATGCTGTAGTGTTTTGTTGAGTCATATATTGTATCACATTATAAAAATCAGAATCACTTGCTTTTCCATTTGCCCACAGACCTACCACTCTTTTTGCCCACATGACACTAGTGGAATTGTGAGTAGATTCTTTGCTAGTTTGATTATCAAAAAGATAAAACCACGCTATGCCCGGTTCTGTTTTATTGATAAGAGTTCCTTCCAAAAGAACTGTATTGTTAAAAGAGCCAAATTTAGTATCATCCATGTTAACTGCCCTAAGAGTCACCTCACCTCTAGTTGTAAACTGTGGATAATCGTAAATATTGAAAACTCTGATTGCAAATCTTCCATTTTCGGTATCATTTGGCAGCACATTTTTAGTGATTACCTCTCCTCCCTGTGCCTCCATTAGCTCAGAAGCAAACTGAGTTTGTAGAGGATTGATTATTTTATGATCAGGATCAGTATACGAATAGTCTACTGGTTGCTGTGGAGTCTTGTTACAAATCTCATGCCTCCAAGTACCAGGATACTTGATTGCATCAATCATTAATTGGCCATGAAGCAGTTCATGATATAGGATTACTTGGTTTTCCACCTGATGAACTGTGGGGTTCACATCTGTTTCATTTAACAAAATTTCCGGATTAAGTCTTAGCTCGTTGTTACATTGAAGCGTGACCTTGCCTGCTTCTGTTGTAACAAGACAGTTCCATGTATAGGTCCCTCCTGTAACTACATCCTGATGGGAATTATTTTCATCAAATTTAGCTAATTTAGTAGTGATTACAGATACTACAAAATTATTTGTATCATTAGCATTGCATGAAAAACTTATGATCAGTGGTCTTTCAAATGTCTGAATTACGTCTGTTACATCAGTCTTAGGAACAGTAGTCTTTTCAAGTTGAGCAAGCAATTGATTGAAAAGAGTTTGCTCTTGGATTGTTGGAGGCTCATAAGTTGCGTATACTGAGACAAAACTTGTAAAAAGCAGAGCAGTAATTGCCAGACATAGATTTTTCAAACTAGAAAATTCACTTTTTTGCAATTAAGAATTAGGACTCTGCTGTATTTGATTCTTAAATTCATCCCATGCCGGCTTTGTGTTATTGTTATCATCAATCAGCCCCGTACTACAAAGATATGCCGCTGTATTATTCAAGAGAATACTGTTACTAAATGAAGTTTGTACGTTTGTGTTCAGGCCACTATAACAAGTATCAAACGGTCTGTCATATTGCCTGTACCATGTCATAAACTCAAATTGTGATTCATTTTTCCTGTAAAAGTCAAACGCAGTCTTTACAAATTGTGCCTGATCTGCCTCTGTTCCGTTAACTGCTTTATCCGTGCTCCACCCAATCTCCATTAATGCAATGTTCTTCCCGCCTGCATAATCTATCATTTTCTGAAGATTTTGTCCCTCTTCGTCAGGACTCTGGGTTTGATAAAATTCCAGATCAACTGGAGCATAAGAATATGCTACAAAATCACCTTGATTGAGTTTTTTTACTATATCAGAATCAGAGTGGTTTATCAGGTCATTTAATGAAAACCAGTTTCCAAACTTGACATTGGGGTGTTTTGCCTTAAGATTGGCATAAATGGAATTGAAAAAGTCCACATATTTTGAAATGTCATTTGGATGATCTCTAAAATAAATGTCGACATCTCCGCCTATAATTACATAATCCACAATGTAGTATCTTGATAGAATTGCGTCAAGCGCACTTGCTGTCTGGTTTGCTAAATTTGCATCAAGATTTGGTTGTCCCAACCAATTTGGAAATGGTCCAAGCTGTTCGTTGTTTATTACAGAAAAGTAGAGTGTGACGTTGAGATGTTGTTCCCTATTTAGGCCCATGAGAATATCATAGGTTTGCCAATTGAAAGTTCCCTGTTGCGGTTCTATGATTGGCCACAACATGTAGACATTGCTTCGACCTATGCCAGTAGATGCAGCCTGGATGTATGCATTATGTACTTCATCAAAGGTCGGCCTTTCAGTTGGCGGCATGATGACTAGGCCAAGTTTTGGATTTGGTGTAACTTGAGCCTGAGATTGTGGTTGCACTTGAGGCTGCATAACAAGAAAGAATACTACGACAGCAACTGCAACAGCTGCTCCACCTACGGTAATACCAAGTATTTTTTTCTTTGACTTGACGCTAGTGGTTTGTTTGCTCTCTTTACTTGGAGCATCTGCAGAATCACTAGTAGCTTTTTTCTTCAACGCTATTTCCAGTAAATAATGATACTAAAAGAGTTTTGATTGGAGAGCAGTGGATCTATCCAGATGTGCATCCGCTATATCCACATTCAATGCATATGTTGCAACCTTCTGCGAACACAAGTGCATTTTTACATGTTGGACATAACATCTCTTCAATTTGTTCAGCCGTAAGTTTTGGTGGCAATTGCATAATTCCATTTTCTGGAATCTTGATCTGAAGTGCTCGCTCCACTTGGACTCTCAGATAAGCGTTTGTGATATTCTTTGAAATGTAATCAGTTACATACGTGCTTGGAGTAACTTGGAATGTCTTTTGTACATCATCGCCTGTAATGTGAAGTACCTGTTCATGTCTTGAGCCATCTCGATATACAGTAATTCCCTTTAGTCCTAGTTCATGTGCTAACAGATATGCCGCCTTTACATCATCAGATGATACATCGTTTGGCATATTGATTGTCTTTGCTATGGCATTTCCTATCCATCTTTGCCATACACCCTGTGCCATCAGATGATCTGTCCAGTGAATGTCCATTGCTGTAACAAAGATTTTCTGCATCCATTCTGGAATCTCTGGGATTCCTTTTACTGAGCCATAGTTATTTGCAATCTTTTCCAGTAACTGATCACTGTATAGACCATGTTCCTTGAGAACTGCTTCAAATATCTTGTTTGTATAGAAGAATCTTCCTACGGTTACTCGCTTCTCAAATACAAGTGCAAACATTGGTTCCATTCCGTTGGAGCAATCTGCAATCATGGACAAGGTTCCAGTGGGTGCCACTGTAGTAGTGAGAACATTTCTGATTCCATTCTTTTGGATCTTTGCTATTAAGGCATCCCAGTCATAGGTACGAGTATTCTTGGGTTTTTCATAATAACCTGCCACTGGAATCTTCCCTTCTGGATATTCTGTTTTTGAACACAGTGGAAATGGTCCTCGTGTTTTTGCAAGTGCGATGCTTTCTTCTGTGGAATAGTAGGTTAATGCCTCTGCTAGTTTTTCCTGGAATTCATATCCTTCTTGTGAATTGTATGGGATCCTTAGTTTGAATAACAGGTCGGCAACTCCCATTACTCCAAGCCCTATTCTTCTAGAGTCCTTAGATGCCTGATCTATTTCTGGAATTGGATAGTTGTTGACATCAATTATATTGTCTAGGAATCTGGTTGTTTTTCTAATTGCTTCTTCATATCTTTGCCAGTCAAATTCGTATTGTCCATCTGCCTTTCTCTTCACAAAGTTAGCCAGATTAATTGATCCCAGATTACAGGATTCGTAAGGATACAAGCTTTGTTCCCCACAAGGATTTGTTGCACGTAGCGGTGCGCCGCGAGCCTTTGCAAATACGTTGTACTTGTTGATTATATCAAAGAAGATCAATCCAGGTTCCGCACTCTTCCATGCAGATAGTGCTATCAGATCAATAATATGATGTGCGTTTACTTCTCTGACTGGCGACATGTCCAGAGGACTTCGTAGTGTGTATTTGCCATCTTGTGAATTTATCAATGCTTCCCAAAAGTCTTCCCAGACTCCTACACTTACATTAAAGTTCTCTAGTACGCCTGGTTTTGTTTTAGCAGTAATGAATTTCTCAATATCTGGATGCCATGACTCTATTATTCCCATGTTTGCACCCCTTCGTTTTCCTCCCTGCTTGACCACTTCTGTAACAGTGTTAATTATATTCATGAAAGAGACTGGGCCTGATGCAACTCCCGATGTTGATGCAACCATGTCTCCTTCTGGCCTCAAGTCAGAATAATTGATACCAACACCACCGCCTGATTTGAATATCAAAGCGGCGTCAGAAGATGATTTCATTATCTTTTCCATATCATCAGGCATTCCAAGCACAAAACAGGCAGAAAGTTGTCCAAGTCGTGCTCCTGCATTCATCATCGTAGGAGAATTTGGCAGAAAGTCTTGAGAAGCCATCATTTCACAGTATTCGTCGATTCTTTCCGCATGTTGTTCAAACTTGTTTGCTGCCAGCATTGTAAGAAATTCTTTGATGTTAACCTTCATCTGGCCCCGTTTGGCAAGGTCAATGTAATGATGTATTAGTGACCTAAAGTGATATTTGTTGAGATAGTATTTTCCTATTTTGAATTTGCAGTTAAAGTCATCCAGCTTGTCTAGATATTTTGCTGCTTCCTCTGTATTCTGCGTATTACCTTTCTCCACACTAAAGACAGATGGATCTTTTAGAACATCTGAGATTCCAACAAGTGTTGCAACTCTTTCAAACATCTCGCCGGGGCTCTCAATTATCTGGCCCTTGTTGTTTCTGAGTAGATATCTAGAGGCAAGGACTCTAAGGCAATTAAGATCAAATTTCTTGGCAACAGAATCAAGAGTAGTGGATTCAAGTACCTTTGATTTCTCTTCACGTACTTTTCTGCGTTCATGTCTATACAATATGTACGCTTTAGCGATCTCCCCTAATCCTTCATCAATTAAGGTTGATTCTACCATATCTTGAACATCTTCTACGCTTGGTAATGCTGAAGATGAATAACCATGAGTCACAAGTTTTTCCATAACACGATTTGCTAGTTTATCGGCTGATCCATGATCTGGCCTACCACAAGCTACCAGTGCTTTATAGATTGCGTTTGAAATTTTATCCTTCTGGAATGAAGATACGCGACCATCACGTTTCTTTACATCGATGATCGAATTCTCTATTTGTGAAAAATCTGTCATTTTACACTCCCCGTACCAGTATCAAACGAGAGTTAAATAAAGTCTGCGGCAAAATTTTTTTTCTCATTGCTGAGCTTTGCATCAATTTTGTTGACACCATTATGATTTTCATAGTAATAGATCGCCATACGTCAATATAATCGTAAAAGAATTCTGTGAAAATTTGTGAACAAATTCAATAATATTTTCTAATTTTTTTATTCTGGGAAGTGTCTGCTACGCTAGGATGTAAGGCGACTTGCAGACAGGGCATTTTTCTGCAATCGTTTCTTCTTTGAGTCCGCAATTGCTACAAATAGGCACCTTCTTGATCGGCCTAAACGAACCTAATAGCTCTCCAGCTTTTTCTATAGCCCTCTTGATTCCTGAGGAATCCATTGCGTCTGGAATCTTGAGTTGGACTAGTACTCCGCCGTTAAGCATCTTTGAAAGATGGTTAGATTCGACTATCTTTTCACTCTTAGGAGTCATTCCATCAATTTCGGAGGCGTTAATAGTAATTCCTTCTGAATAGGATTCACCTTCTACGTGAGGATGAATCGACATTTTACCGTACTTTTCACCATCCAATGAAGAAAATCGAGCAGATGCATCACTTTCAGTTATAGAAATTGTAACATTGTCACCCATTTCTTTTCCTTTCTTGGCTGCCACTTCAATAGCAGTAGCTATAACTTTTGCCAAGATTTCCTGTCCAGCCTTGTTATTTTCATAACCGAGTATTCCATAAACTGCTTCCTTGAGTCCTAGCAAATTAACAACTAATGTAACTGAACCCTTTTGCATATACTGCGTATTATTTGCAAGGATCGGGTTGAGTCCTCTACGAGTAAGATCTGATATCTCCTTTTTTCGTATAGACATTGCTGCTAGAGCAGGTTTCATTAACAATGCCAGCCTTGCCCTAAAATAGGTTTCATCTTTGTTTGATTCAAATGCAAGTCGCGGCATATTGATCGACAAAGATTGTAAGTTAATTGAGGTAACCGAAGTGTTCTTTGTATCTCCCTTAAAGAGACCTTTGCTTGATGTCAATCCCTTTGAGAACATTACACGCCCTCCTAGTGCAATAATGTCAGACAGAATATCGGAAAACTCGTTAATCTTTCCTTTTTCATAATCTATTATGATGCCTATTGATGGCAAAGGTGTAGATTTTACATATTTTTTATAGGCAGCAAGAATAGAGTCAATAAGCTTTGGTTCTGTGCCTATTGAAATTCTGAACGATGCGAGTGCTTCATTCTTTCCATATTTAGGCGCAGTTGATATTTTGGCAAAAGAATTTGCAATTTTTTCTTCAATTTCTGATATATTTTTTGAATATTTTTGTAATAATCCTACCAGTCCGTCAATAACAACTTCCTGAGAGGCCTCTTTGATAAGAAGTGACGTTATAATTGAAAGAGAAGTAGACAGATCATCAAGAGAGGTTGGAGCAGACGTTCTTGTTACTCCCAAGAATTTGCCTCGTAGGTCAATGCCGTCTTCTATCAACTCCTTGATGTTTACAAATATGGTATCAGGAAGAAGTGACCACAAACCAGCGTTTGTAATATGAATATCGCCTGAAAGATGAGAATCAGCAACATCCTTGGGCAGTGTGTTCAATACCAGATATTCCCCGAAAACAGTTTGACCTGTTTTAAATAGCATACCTTCTACCCCGTTATGGATACCGTCCACATTAGTCAACAATTCATGTATATCATATCCAGGAAGACCAAATCGTGTCAGTTTGTGCCTATAGTCCTCATGGCCTTGCTCCAAAAGCACAGAATTGACCATTTCACGTATTAATGAAGAGGTAAGATAGGATGTCTGGAATTTGTATATGCGGTTTTCAACCTCTTCTGTTATCTTTTGTGCAAGTTCAAGAGGCAGACTTCCTTCTCGAACAAGAGACTGGATTATTTTATGAGAGTTGAATTCCTCTATAGATTCATGCGATGTACGTACGTACATCTTGCCGCTCTCAATAATTGAGCGTTCCTCGATCTGCCTGGCAAGACTTAGTACTAATTTGCCCAAATTTGTAATGGTATATCGTCTCTCAGACTTGTTCAAGGCCACAAGAGACTGGCGTAATAATTTTCGAAGATGATATGCAAACTTGCCGCTTTCTTTCTTTGATTTGAATCCAGCAAGCGACTTTAGTTCGGAATATGTGAGTGGGCCTTTTGAGTTTAAGATTCTTAAAATATCTATTCTGTTAGGACTTGCCATGACAGAAAAGATCATTCTTACTCGCTTAGATGCAGACTGTAAAATGCCTCCTCGCTTTTGATCACCAAAGTCTTCACTCAGTTCCATACCAAAGTCTACTTGATGTCGGTAAATAAGATTTGTGACAGTTTGATCGATACGCAAACTTTTTAGATCAGTTCTTTTGTACGTCTACAGTAAATTCTGACGATGACAGCGTTTGACCGCAGGATGGGCATTTGCTGTTGTATGGTCGCATTACATCTTTGATCGATTTTAACATCCTCATGTTAGCTATTTTAGATCCACATTTGTCACATACAACATCGACTGACATTAAAAAGAGATCTCAGATAATGTTATAAAAGAAATGTCCTAGTTTTTTTTAATTAACTCGGTAAAATTGATTTACTGTTTTTCAATGATCATTCCGTGTTCATCATATCCGGTGATCTTTACTTTTGTACTCAAAGGCAGATCTGCTGGAGATTTGATGTTTGCCATAAAGCCGGAAATTCGCAATTCAAAATTATTCACATTCATAACAACCCAGGCATATGGAACAGCCTTCTCAAAACCTTCTGGTGGGACAGTTATTATGGTATAGGTAGCTACTGTGCCCTCACCATCAATTACTATATTCTCAAATCCCTTGTTTCCACAATTTTGGCAAAAATATGTAGTGACCAGATGAGGATGTCCACATTTGGTGCATTTTCTCGCTAGTATCTTTCCTATCTTTGCGTTATTGATAAATTCCTCTTTAGATAGCAAAATTATACACTTTTGAAAATATGAACTGCGCAGCTTGCGCCAGTTGCACCAAAGTTGTGTGTTAGCCCGATTTTTGCATCTTTGACAGTTCTTTCTCCTGCCTTTCCTGTTAATTGATCAAAGACTTCAGCTACCTGTCCTATTCCGGTTGCCCCTATTGGATGTCCCTTTGACTTTAGACCACCTGATGGATTTATAGAAATATCTGCATTGAGTTTTGTTCTTCCTTCTCGTACTGCTTGTGCAGCCTGTCCCTTTTCGAAGAATCCGAGATCTTCAATGTCAACTAGTTCGGCAATTGTGAAACAATCATGGACTTCAGCAAAATCTACATCTTTTGGAGTAATTCCAGCCATCTTGTATGCAGCTTGAGCTGCAATCTTGGTACTTGGAATTGTGGTAATATGCTCTCTTCCTTGCAGTGCAGCAGGTGAGCCACCCCTTCCTGATCCAATTACTTCAATGTAATTTTTTGAATGAGTCTTTGCAAATTTTTCACTACATAAAATTACTGCACTTGCTCCATCGGAAAATGGACAGCAGTCATATAGCTTCAGCGGGCTTGCGACTACTGCAGATTTCAATACATCATCGATAGTAATTTTTTTGCGAAGATGTGCTTTTGGATTGAGTAAACCATTATCATGGTTTTTTACTGCAACCATTGCAAGATCTTCTTCAGTTGCTTTGAACTCTGCAAGATATGCTCTTGCCATAGATGCAAACAATCCCGGAAATGATGCGCCGTCACCTCCTTCATAAAAGAAATCAGAACAATAAGAAAAGTATGTAGTAGTCCATTCAGTACCAGTGTGAGTTACTTTTTCAATACCGGTTGCTAAAACTACATCATAAAATCCTGCAGCTACATTTGCATATGCTTCTCGGAATGATACTGAACCGCTTCCACATGCAGACTCGATTGATAGTGATGGAACTTCTGGGATGCCGAGGTTGCTCATTATTACTGGACCCAAGTGAACTTGCTTGTCTGCGATACCAAATACATTTGATATGTATCCAGCCTGGATTTGCTTTGGTCCTATCCCGGCACTCTCTATTGCTTCTACAGATGCTTGAAGTGCAATGTCGGTAATACTGTCTTGCAGCTTGCCATATTTTGTGCTGCCAGCACCAATAACACAGACCTTTTCCACAAATCTCGCTGACTAGATTCCATATAAAAATTCTTCATTACTATTCTTTAATTAGTCAGATCAGATGATATCAATGAAAGAAAATATTTCCCAGATCATTGTGCTCAAAAAAAGATCAGGTGCAAGAAATTCTGTTCGAATTACTGATAAAAAAGTTGGAAGGATGAGAGAAGAGATACGCCAATACTACGACAAGAATGGCTATCTTTCCTGGTCAGAGAGGAAGGGAAAATACGTCATTCTAGGCACAAATACTCCTGCAAATGGATTGGTTGAGTGCCCAGAGTGTAAGATTGGGAAGCTTTTGGTCATACGCTCTAGGCAGACCAGAAAGCGCTTCATTGGATGCTCTAACTATTACAATGGATGTAGAGCCTCTTCTCCGCTAATCCAGAAAGGAATGATGTATGCAACAAAGATTCCATGTAAGATTTGCCTTTGGCCCATGATTGTGTTTAGATATTCAGTGAAACAAAAATGGACAAGACAATGCTGTAACATACGATGCTCAAGCAGAATCATCAAATCTTAAAGTTAGTGTATATGTCAGTTCGTCGGTTTTTCAAAAGAGGTAATTTTTTGCGTACTTGTTTTACTTGATCTAGCGAGACATCAGCTATACCAATACCCTCCCTTTTTTTCATGTCTAGAAGAATTTTTCCAAACGGATCTATTATCAAGCTTCTTCCACAGTAAATGTTTCCCACTTGGTCTGGTGCAACAACATAACATCCGTTCTCTATTGCTCTTGTCTTGTTAATGGTTATCCAGTGTTCTTCCTTCATTTTTCCTTGTACCCATGCAGAAGGAGCAACAAGAATCTCAGAACCAGAAGATGCAAGCATGCGCGAAATCTCAGGAAATCTCAAATCATAACAAATCATCATGCCAATCTTGCCAACACTTGTTTTAGTGGGCCTTGCAACTGAAGAACCCGGATAAAGTTTTGCGGATTCCTTGAAACCAAGTGCATCATAGAGATGAATTTTCCTATATTTTGATACTATTCTTCCATTTCGGTCAGTTAGAAATGAAGTGTCATAAACTCTGTTTGCTTTTGAACTTTTTTCGTAAAATGTTCCTACAACTTGGACTGAATATTTTCTTGCCACTTCAGATATTGAAGTAACAAACTCTCCAGTCACTTTTTCTGCCAAGCTTGCAAGTTCTGACGCAGATTGGTAAGACGGAGTGTAAAACATCATAAATTCTGGAAATGCACACAGTACTGAATTTCTTTTTGCTGCCTGTGCAATATAGCCAAGAATTTTTTTAAGATTCTTTTCCTTCTTGGTATCAGCCCTCATCTGTACTACTGCAATTTTTGTCACAGATTTTGTAATTTTGTATAAAATAAAAATGTGTTTAAAGAGGATTTCCGGCCATGTACCAGTTTTCTTTTGGATTCTCTTCGAAAACTACAATTACATGATTCTCCTTGGTTTTGAGAATTTCTACTGCAGATTTTGTGATTGCTTTTGCAAATTCCTCTTTTTGTTTTTCAGTTCTGCCAGGATACATAGAGATGGTTATCAGTGGCATGTTGTTTTTGTTAAATTTATGAGATTTATTTCTTGGGAATTGTTAGGTACTGTTTTGGACTTGAAGCTCTAGGTATCTCTTTTACCTTTAGAGTATTTTGCTGATTAGACTGTAATTATTCCAATTTTGACAAGATATTGAATTCCAGCCACAAATGTTTGGTCATCAATCTGTCCATTGGCCCACCAACCTGCATTTGTTTTGACCCATTGAGGTATTTGAACACCTGGAGAAGCTTGACCCTGAGTTGTTGCGGGTATCTGAATTATTCCTTGTTTTATCAAATATTGAATTCCAGAAGCAAAAGTGGAATCGTCTATCTGTCCGCTAGACCACCAACCTGCATTTGTTTTGACCCATGCTGGAATTGAAATTTGGCTAGTGGTTGTTTGGTTACCAGTTGTAGTTGTTTGATTGTTAGTTGTAATGATTTGGTTGCCAGTTGTAGTTTGGTTACTAGATTGCACACCCATATTTCCAGATTGGTTTCCCTGAATGGCTACAACCCCTTGATCCGTACCCACTGTGGATGGAATAACCAAGTCAGCTCTTGCCACACCAAGTCTTGATGTGTCAGGCAGTCCTGTTGGACCTACTATAGACGTGATGTTCAGTAGGAGATGATATATTCCATTACCTGGCAGGTTTAGGGCTTGTGTATCTGTGGAGTTCTTTGCAGTCAAACCTGCCTTGGAAAGAATAGTGTCACCAGCGCTGTCCAATAGTTTTAGATCATAATTTACGTCCCCATTAACTGGCTGTTCAGTAAATGCGTCAAAGAAGGAAAGTTGCAAATTATTTACTGAGTTTGGTGTGATTTGAGTCGGATTCCATCCCAATTTGACTCCCCAGCCGCCAAAGTCAGTAAGGGCGCTGTTTGATGTTTGTACATTGGGTGCTGCCGGCGCAAGAGTAAAGTTCATTGTATCAGTTCCATTGGGCATTTGCTTTGACATGTCCTGTATGTCTATCTTGTTTAGCAATATGTGAGCAATAACACTGCTTCCTGATGTATACGGATCCACAATAAGTCTACGGCCCGTAATTTGATAGCCGTTCATAGTTGCAGAGTATGTTGGTGTATTTGTAAATTCCTTGAAAGCTTTTGGAATATGAATTTCTTCGTGCACAAAGATTGGCTGGCTAGCTATTCTTGTCATGTTCCAGTCAAAGGGCATCGAATATGAAATCTGTAATTTTGATGGGTCAAAGTTAAAGTCGTCATTGATTTTATCATAATAAGAAATTATGGTAGAATTGTAAGTGTTTCCATTGTATACCATATCATGACCGGAAACATCTCCAACACTAAGATACGCATCAAAGTTTGGTACACTTGCAGGGTTGTCAGTTGTATCAAATATGTTATTGTCATAATCAATTGAAAACATTTGCATGTTAAAGTGATACAATCCACCCTCATTGAAAATTGGACCTATCACATCAATTGGATCATCATCATTGTCAGGCACCCATCCGCCCAAAATTGGTTCCTTGTCTGCATAAACTGTCCAATTAGTGTCATTAGTTGGGGTGATATCCATGTTGAGTATGCCAGTATGGGTGTGGAGAAGTTCCCTAAACAAAAGCTGGTTATGTTTTGTAATGGTGAGGAAAAACGATATGTGTTGCAGTGTCTCGTTAGTGTTTGCGTCAAACCACCTGAAAAATATAGTTGGTTGCACGCCAGAGCCTGAATAGAGTATTGTAGGATTAAGTTTGATGAAGAGCTGTACTTGCCTGTTTCCAACTGAGGCAGGCGGGAGATTTTCCATGGCAAAGCCGTCGCCAAAAGCGTTACGTGGCAGTGAAGATAATACCACAGAAACGAGCAAGAATGCAAACAGTAAAAACTTGAAAGTTTTTTGCAATTAACAGTACCCGATTCACGATGTAGCCAGCTTCATATTTAATGTTAGCTCTATTCTCACTAACATATATTATTAGAAGAATTTAATTGAGTTTGTGAAAAGGTGGCAAAGATCTTCCATGGCTCTGGTTGCTGCAGTAATCATTTCTTTTATTGCCATTAGTTTTCTGGCCCAAGAGCACCCTGTCTTGGCTCAGGGTCAACCTGCCAGATCAAATACAAACAAATTATTGGGAACTATTCCAACAACCAATTCTACTTTATCCATGTATACATCAAACTCTGGAGAAACCAATTCAACTGAAAACCCAACTGGAATAATGTATACTGCAAAATTTGAGTGTGGCTCTATCTTTGCTGGCGAGGGGCCTCTCAGACCAGGCCATTATGATACAGATGTAAGCATTTTCAATAAAGGTGGATCTGAATCAACCATGTTTTGGAATGTTGTAGTAAATGATGGACCTAGTTCTAATGCAGTGTTAGTAAATTTGGGTTCAGAAAATGCTACTGGTATCACATGCCAAGACGTAAGAAGAATTCTTGATAACTATAATGACAATTTTCTAGAAGGATTCATTATAATTAATGTACCATTTGATTCAGTCTTACAGCCTTCAAAAGGTGCCGTAATATCGAATGAAAACTATAATACTGATCCTTTAGAGGTACAGGTTTTCTACACTGCAAATGATCTAGACACATTACCTCACGAGGTAGTTGTAGACAAGATTGTGTTTTACATAATACAAGATGGTACAGGCAAAATTCCAACAAACATGATTAGACAGACGCTTGACATTTCTGTTCCCTCAACCCTCAACCAACTATCCAATACAGAAGATAGAGTGAAGGAAATTCTTGCCAACCAGTACAATCTTACCAGTGATGATCTGTCAAAGGTTGTGGTAAGAATAGCAAGTGTCAATGTTGGGGTAGGCGTATTAATTGATGATCATGCAATATCACTCAGTACGGTAAGGCCAGAATTTGCCCCCTGATTGAAGAAATAATAAAAATAGATTTTTCAGAGTGGAATTTCTTGCAACACTGTTTTCTTTGAAAATAGACCTGACCGCCTTATCAACAAGGCTCCAACATACATTGACACCAAACATATCTATGCATCACGATGATGCAGACTACGTGAATATCATACTATGCCAGATATTGTTCGTATTTTGATGTGATCTAGGTTGTAACTTTATTTATTTATCAAATGTTTTTACTTTTCTAGCTTGTCTGCTAAAAGATTCCATGGGCTTGATTCTTTGATAAACGAACCTGACAAACAAGTAAAAGCTAAACACTATACTTGTTATGAAAAAACTTACCGGATACGGTTCATAAAATGAAATAAAGAGTCCCAACCATGTTGCCATTAGTGAAATAAGAATAGCAATTATCATGACTCGCTGCGGTCGCTTTGCTAATCGTTGAGCGGTTGCAGCTGGTGTGACCATCAGTGAGAAAATAAGAAGAACCCCGACTACTTGTACAGCAATAGATGTTGCAACTGCAACCAAAAGCATGAAAATTATGCCTAGCGAAAGTACAGGCATCCCCTTTGCTTCAGATACATCTTCATCAATTGATGCAAATAAAAGTGGTCTATATACAATCGCGACTGCAGCTAAAATTATCAAGCCAGCAACAAGTGTCAGAAGAACATCATTACTACTAATTCCCAGTATTTCTCCAAACAAGATAGAGTATGCTTCGGTTGCATATCCCGTGTAGAGACTAATGAATAATACGCCCATGCCTAGCATGAATGCAAGAACTATACCAATCTGGGTATCGCGATGTGCTGCGCGGGTACCAAGTATGGCCATCGTAAAGCCGCTGATGTTTGTAGACACCAGAAGACCAATAACAGGGCTGATTCCAAAAAGCACAGAGCCTGCTGCTCCAGCAAAACCAATATGGGCAAGGGCGTGTGCTGCAAACGCTGAACGACGCAACACCACAAAGTAGCCGACAATGCCTGCAACAATTGCGATTACCGTTCCTGCCTCAAATGCATGTTGCATAAACTGATAATGAAATATCTGTTGCAGGTCTATCAGTAAATTAATGCTGAAAGCGGTACTATTCATGACCGTGGGTGTCCTCAATACCTATAATCGCAATATTACCCTTGGAATCATGCAGAACCTCTATGGGAACTCCGTACAAAGCTGTAAGACTCTCTGACGTCAGGACCTCTTTTGGATTTCCGGTTGCCACCTTGCCGTTGGCTATATAGATCACTTTATCAAGAAACGGTAGAAGAGGGTTAATGTTATGAGCTATCAACAATGCCGTTACGTTACGCGATCGAACCACGTTATTGACAAGCTGCAATAAGTCTTTCTCGCGCCTCATGTCAAGATTTGACAATGGTTCATCAAGTAACAATATATTGGGATTACTTACCAATGCCTCAGCTAGAAATACCCTCTGCAGTTCTCCGCCTGACAATGCGTTGAGGGAATGATGTGCCAACTCTGTTGCTCCAATAGCTTCCAAGGCATCAAAAGCGGCTTTGTTGTCGTTTTGGGAAAATAGGCTAAAACCCCACCGCTTGCCGGAAAATCCAAGTCGTACTAATTCAAGAGATTCAATAGTAGTTTCATTGTCAATTATGTGACGCTGAGGTACGTATCCAATTTGCGGATTGCCACGCTTAGGTGGAGCATCAAATATCTTGATAGTGCCGCTAATTGGTTGCTGCAATCCAAGAAGCAACCGAAGTAGTGTTGTCTTGCCTGCTCCGTTAGGACCAATAATTGCCACAAACTCGCCTTGATCAATGGAAAAACTGGCATCGTGCCAGACGATGTTACCTTCGTAGCCTGCTACCAAGTTTTCAGCTGTGATTATTTTAGAATGTAATGTGGTCATTTGTCATTGTCCGAGGGCTTGTGCATTAAGTGCGTTTTGAAGAGCGAGCAATTCCCCATTCATCCAATCTTGGAACGAAACATCAGGTGGTTGTATAGTTTCTGTTACACCAACAATCGGAATACCTTGTTTAGCTGCTAGTGCCTTCATACTTTGTGTGAGCGGCGTTACCGTTTGTTCATTGTAAACCAGCATGGTTACATTCCCGTCCTGGCCCTGAAGCTGCTGCTGAAATTGCACAACGCTCTGTGCCGGCGGATCGTTTCCTTCTGCAACAGCTTCCATAAATTCAGGAGGAGAGATAAGGTCAAGACCTGTGGCATTTGCCAGATACACAAAGATACTCTCAGTAGCTGCTACTCGTGCACCATGGAACTGCTGCTTGATCTCGTCGATTCGACTGTTGTATTGGCCAAGTGATGCATTCAAGCTAGCGTATTGCTGCGTATAATATGCAGCATTAGAGGGATCGATGGAAACAAGGTCTGAATACATCTTGTTCACAGTTTCATTCACATAAACAGGGTTATACCAAAAATGGGGATTGTCACCGTCTTTTTTTCCGAGAAGATCTGCCACGTTCAAAATTTTTTGATCTGGATTATTGCTTGCTGCAATAATTTTTAGAGCCCAATCATCATATCCAGCTCCGTTGACAATAACAAAATTAGCATTTGCAATTGCTTGGGCATCAACAGTGTTGCTTTCGTATTCATGGGGATCCGCATTAGGATCTGAAACAACGCTCAACACTTGGACATGCGTTCCTCCAAGCTGAGATATTAAACTGCCCCAAAAATTTTCAGCTGCAACTATTTGTATCGTCGACGTTGAACTTGTACCAGATATTGAACTGGAACTGATAGGTGTACTGTTGTTTTGATTCTTTTCAGGATTATTGTAAACCAGACCTGCTGAAACTATACCTATTGCTACTGCAATTACAACTGCAATAACAATTTGGTTTCTCTTATTCACCTCATGCAGATTATATTAATAAGAATATATACTTATGTTATTAAAATCAATGCTGGAAATTATTGGAAATTAATAATTTAATCATATTAACTTTATATACAATTAATAATCGAAAAACAGCATGGGAATTGTTAGCATATCACTAAATGATAATATCTTAAAAGAAATGGATCAGCTCCAAAAAGAATTTGGTTTTACGGGCAGATCTGAATTGATAAGGGCTGGAATAAGGATGCTTTTAACAGACAAGATGGAAAAGGAAAAGCAAACAGGAGACATAGGATGCGTGCTCACAGTCACACATGAAGAAGATGGCGAGACATCTGTCACTGAAATAAAGCATAGATTTGAAGATATAATACAGACACATCTACATTGCAAGGTAAGAAACAATAAATGCCTGGAGCTATTCGTGCTCAATGGTAAGGCATCTAAGGTCCATGAAATGACACAAAAATTCCAAGCAAGTGATGAAATGGAACATGTAAAATTGATAACGGCCTGATCTTTATTTAGAAATTTAATCCTCAGTGTTGTAATGATTTGGACTTTGTTTTGATAAGTACAGTTCCCCAATCTTTGAAAGTTTATTGCAAGTGATGTTTCATAGGAATTTGATGTTAAGATGAAAATCTTTTACATGATACCTGTCTTTGTGTTGCTTGGTATCTTGTTTCATGTTGCAAGCGCAGAAGTATACATACCTGATAATGAATATGCGGGATATTTTGATCATGATGGAATCTATGTTGTGTATGGTTCAGTGAAAAATACTGACAACCAGACTGTCCTTGCAAAGGTCCAGATTACAGTAAACAATGGAGATGCTACGTTTTCAGAATCTCGCATCCTTCCTGCGATCTATCCATTAAAGGACATGCCCTTCAAATTCAAATTTCCGCAGATAACTAGCGGAGAGCCTCTTTTACAAAAACCCCAAATTTCATTTATTCTTACCAATAGCAACCCCCTGAACATAGAAGTAAACTATGACAGAACTCTTGTAAAATATCCTGATGGTCACCTGACAGGCTTTATCACAAATACCGGAAATAATACGGTAAACAACATTGATATCTATGCACTAGTTCACGACAAGAACAACAATTATCTTGATGAGGTGGAAAACACTTGGACCATACCAAGCCTGAATCCTGGAAACAAGACAGAGTTTGTTATGTATCCTGATCCAGCTGTTGCAAAACAGGTATATTATTACAGTTGTTTCATTCCAGGAACTGACAGTTCCATAGAAGTATCAGCTCCGTTAAAAGGTAAGACATTCTATTTTAGCGTACTCTCAATTGTTTATTTTACTAATCAAAACTTTGATGAAAATGGCGATTCAATATCTTTTGATGCGGCCAATCCTTGGCAGATACCATTTTATGCTAATTTCATGTTTCCTAACGGGTCAAGCACCGGAGACTTTACGGTATCCATAGATGGTAACAAGGTGGATTCCTTGATTAGTAAAGATAATGATACACAAAACTGGCATGTTGCATTCAATGTAAACTATGGACAACACAAAGTGGTGATTTCAGGCTTTGATCCAAATTATGTTCCAAACACTGATGAATACTTTTATCTTGATGCAAAATCTGCTCTAATAGCCTGGGCTGGTTTTTCAACGTTTACCATATCGGATTCTAAACTGCTAGACGTACTTGGAATCCATGGTAACTATGTTCCACCATGGGTGAAAAATACGGTCAATTACATGATATACAATAATGTTCCAGTAGATGACGTTGTCAGCGAAATAAAATATCTAAAGCAATCAGGTATAGCGAAATAGCTAAATTCCTTTCTCGTTGAGAATTAGTGCAAGCAGAGCAGCCCGCGTATCCTTGCCATATTGAGCCTGTTTGAAATATTTTGCATTACTTGCGGAATCAAGCTTGTGTGAGATCTCGTCTAGGCGTGGCAATGGGTGCATTATGATGGCATCTTGTTTCATTTTCTTTAGTAGCTCCAGTCCAATCTTGTAGCTGCCCTTTACTTTGACATACTCTTCCATATCAGCAAACCTTTCCTTTTGGATCCTTGTTACGTATACAACGTCTAGATCATCGAGATTTTCTTCCAAGTCTGTTGTTTCCGTATACGAAAGTCTTTTTCTTATCTCATATGTAGAATCTGATCGTATCTTCAAGGCTGGTGGAGATATCAATCGAACATCTACCTTGTAGTTGCTCAGAGCATACAAAAGCGAGTATACTGTTCTTCCATATTTTAGGTCTCCAACTATTCCAATCTTGAGACCGTCAATTCGTTTCGTTTCCTTTCTAATTGTATAGAGGTCAAGTATTGCCTGCGTCGGATGTTCTTCGGTTCCACTGCCAGCATTGATAAGTGGTTTTTCTGATACTTCGGCGGCAAATCTACTGGATCCGTCAAGTTGGTGCCGTAAAATAACTACATCAGAATATAACGACATTATTCTGACTGTATCAGCGAGGCTTTCGCCTTTTTTTGCAGAAGAGGATGAAGCGTCAGCTATTCCAAGAGAGGTACCCCCCAAGGATGCCATTGCAGACTCGAAGCTCAGTCGGGTTCTGGTACTTGGTTCAAAGAAAAGATATCCAAGAGTTTTTCCTCGTGCAAGTTCTCTTCTCTCGTTTGGATTCATCTCAATTATTTTATCTGTAGCTTGGAAAACTTCCTCGAATTTTTGTTTATCAAAATCACGTACCGAGACAATATCTTTTTGGAAAAAAGTATTGCTCATCGTAGTTCACTGTTATATATGAGTAGTACAAAAACTATTCCAATGTCAGAATCAGACCTAATCGTTCGAAAAATCAAAAACGGTACTGTGATTGATCATATTGAATCTGGAAAGGGTCTCAAGGTACTCAATGCACTTGGAATAGATGGAAAGGACGGCCACGTAATTACAATAGCACTCAACGTCCCAAGCTCAAAGGTTGCAAAAAAAGATATCATAAAGGTGGAGAACAGATTCCTGCAAGATTCTGATACTAACAAGCTTGCACTCATAGCACCAAAGGCAACGGTAAACATAATCAAGGAATACAAATTGGTCGAGAAGAGGCGCGTGACGTTGCCAAATGAGATAGAGCGAATTTTCAAGTGTTCAAACCCTGATTGTATCTCAAATAGTGATGAGGATATTGAGCCTGTGATGGATGTGGTGGACAAGACCGGACTTGTTCTAAGATGCAGGTTCTGTACTAGAATATTGGATGTTAACGAACTAAAATACTATTAATTTCAGAACTATCCTTTGGACTTTAGCTCGTACTGATTATAGGTATACTTTCTGGTTGTTCCAAATGGTCTAAATGGTCTTCCGTTACCGTGATAAAATTTGGAGAAAAATTCCACATAGACCAATCTTGCCCCCTGTATACCAGGCTCAAAGACACCTATGATGATATTGAATATGTGTCCAATGAAAATGATAATGACTCCAAGTATAATGAAAGGTATAGAGTGATGCAGGGTCTTGATGAAGATAAAGTCGATCACATCAGCAAGAATTACAGATGCAAGCAAAATTCCAACAAGCCTAGTATATGACAGAATGTGGCTCACTATGGACGGCAGCTCCATGATTGCCCTTACACCCTCGCCATAGAACATGAGGCCAATTCCAGCAAGCATCAGGCCAACATAGCCAACTCCTTCTATGTGATGAATTGGATTGACATGCTGGTGGTGCAATAGTGCCAATCCAGTGAGGACTACACCCCATCCAAAGAGCAGCCAGCCTACCTTGCCTATTGCGTGTTTCTTCTCGCCTTCTCTTAAGGTGTTAAGGATGCCAAGGATTAACCCAAACGTAACCATGCCTAGTCCTATGTATCCAGCTATGAGCAATAGTTTTCGCAGTCCAGTAATAGGATCAAAGAATGCGCCACTTGCAGGCAAGTGCATCCCAAGTGCAGTATTGAGATAGCTGAACAGGTATACGTTAGGATGGAATCCAAAGTACAAATCAAACACAAATCCTAATCCCATTGCAATAATTGCGCCAGGTGTCATGGCCTTTGCCAGCTTTACCATTTGCCGCGGTTTGAGTATGGTTAACGCAAACTTGCGCAATGGAGTGGGCATGATGTTAAAGTTTCTCTTTCCTCCCTCTACTCTTCGAATTACCCACCTGCAGACAAGCAGTATGACAAGGCCGTAACCAAAGTCGCCTATCATCAGTCCATAGAATATTGGAAAGAGAGTTCCAAAGATTAGAGTGGGATCGAATTCTTTTCCTGACGGTAACGAATAGAATCGGATAAAGGCCTCAAACAGTTTGAATCTCTTTGGATTATCAAATAAGGTAGGCGGGTTCTCGTCAGTTTCTAGCTCAAAAAGTAGTGTTCCCTTTGAATGTTGATCAAAACTATTCTTTAGTTGGTTTACCTTTGACTTTGGTATCCATCCTTCCAGAGCAAAGGAGTCGGAAGTAACGCCAAGGTTATCGACTACCTCGAGTTTCTTATTCTCAATTTCTAGTTGTTCTTCGAGGCATGTGATATTTACATAATGGCCCTTTGATATTTCTGCCAGTTGTTTATCAATTTCATTTATTTTTTGAGTAATTTCATTTTGTTTGTTCTTTAGACTCTGGTTCAGCTCTGCTGTCTTTCCTTTTAGTTTGGGCACGGCCTCAAGTTTGACATTATACCCTTGGACTACAGTAGCTAATGCGTGTGCAGGAAAGTTTGGAAAAGTGACTAGAATAATTCGTGTTGTGTCTTTTTCTTCCTTTGAATACAGGAAGACATCTTGGCCGTGTATTTGTAATGCTTGCTTAAAACCAGCAGTGTTTTTTTGATCCACTCTACCAAAATAAGAATGAGCAGATGAAAGTTGCAACACATTAAAGTCTTCAGGGAAAAATGAAAACTCTTCAACCAGCTTTATGTTGTTTTCATTTTCTTTGAGTTGGGTCAGAAGGGTTTCCTTTTCTCGCTCCAAGGATGCGACCTTGTCGTCTATATCAATAGATTTTGTTTCCTCCAAAAGCTGGCCTATAGAGCCAAATCTCTGGCATTGTGTGGCCGACATTGGAGGCAGGAGAGCCTTCAGGGCCTTCATTCTTAAAAGCTGGTCTGAAACTTGCCTGTATGTGTCATCATCGCGTTCATATCTCAACAGCGCTCCAACATCTTTTGAGAGTGGTTCGAGTTGAACTGCATTTAGATCATGAAGAATTGAGACTACAGTCTGTCTATCTTTTCTTAATCCAAGCACGGCAATGCGTGCCATTGGTATAGGTTTTAGAACCAAATCTATACCTCTTTTAACAAAATATTGATTATTTCCTGTACAGTTTGCGTGTCAATTCTAGTGGATACTGTTTTTGATTTGTTAGTTGCATCGTCGATTATCTTTTCTGTTTCGGTTGTGGCCTTTTTTCTTGATTGTTCGACATTTGATTCTACTAGTTTTTCACCATCAATCTTTACAGTAGTGATTGTTTTAGATACATAACTTTCAAAATTTCTAAACTCTTCTGAAATTTTTTTCTTGTGCTCGTCTATTTGTGCTTGTGTCCTATCTTCTGCTTCTTTTATCTGCTTGAGTGAATGGACGTATTTTTCTGCAGTTGACATTTTAAACTCCTAGAAAATGCCTTCCTGCATATAATACCAGAGCAACTGTTCCAAAGATGTTTCCGAACTTGAAAGCTCTCATTATAAAGTATAACTTTCTCTGTTGCGCATTCTTAAAGCTAGGCAACTATCTCTGTCTCCTTTTTGAGTCGGGCTTTCTCTTCCCTTTCTCCCATCTTTCGCTTGACTGTCTTTAGCATTATGAAAGTATCACGTTCCATCTCATCTAATCTAAAAATGATGAACTTGACAGCAGTTTGCAATCTAGGTATGAATAAATTCTCGATTGCGTTTGATTTACGCTTTGTTTTTTCTATTTCTAGCAAAAGTTTACGTAGTGCTGTTTCCTTTTCTGCCACCTCAAGTACCATCTTGTGGACATTTTGGAAAGCCTTTATTGCTTCGTTAATCGATGGCGGCAATTCTAACAAATGTTCTGTAAGAGACTGGCCACTCTGTCCCCCGCCAATCTTTGGAATTTTAACACCCATTACATTTTTTGAAGTGATTTGTAATTTACTAAGCTGGGGAATCTTCATTGCCTCATTTTCCAGCCTCATGGAACCGGCCAACATCTCTGCCATCATTATGCTCTGGTAGCCCTTGATGAGTTCTGCTTGCAAGGCAGTTCTCAAAGAGGCTGCAGTTTTACTGGTATTGAAAAATTCTAAAATTAGAGCCTGTCTTTTTAGTTTTAGTAACTTTAGGCCCTTTTGTGCTATCTTTATTCTTCTTTTTGTGCGAATGTATTCAAGACGAGTGGGTCGAATGTTAGTTACTGATGGCAACCCTACTTTCCACCTGGACTAGTCCTCTTTCTGTATTTCTCGATAAACTCAGGCTTGATACGGTTCAATTCAGAGTCTGAAAGTTCGTCAAGTAATTCCCAGCCAATATCCAAAGTCTGCTCAATGGAACGATTTTCATCCATTCCCTGATTGACAAACTTTCTTTCAAAGCTGTTAGCTACCTTTAGGAATTTTCTGTCAAGATCACTTAATGCTTCTTCACCAACAATAGCTGCAAGTGATCTTGCATCCTTACCTTGTGCATAAGTAGAATAGAGTTGGTCTGCAAGACTTCGATGATCTTCTCTTGTCCTTCCCTTTCCAATTCCCTGATTCATCAAACGTGAAAGGCTGGTCAAGACATCGACCGGAGGGTGGATGTCGCCTCTATGAAGGTCTCTGCTCATGACTATCTGTCCCTCAGTAATGTAACCAGTAAGATCTGGAATTGGATGAGTGATATCATCAGCTGGCATGGTTAGAATTGGAATCTGTGTAACAGAGCCGTTTCTGCCCTTAATCTTGCCTGCTCTTTCATAGAGAGAGGCCAAGTCAGTATACATGTAACCTGGATATCCTCTTCTACCAGGAACTTCTTCTCTTGCAGCTGAAATTTCTCTTAACGCTTCGCAATAGTTTGTCATGTCAGTCATTATGACCAGCACATGCATGTTTCTTTCATATGCAAGATATTCTGCTGTAGTTAACGCAAGTCGTGGAGTAAGCAAACGCTCCATTGATGGATCTGATGACAAGTTTAGGAAAAGTGAGGTTCTACCAAGTGCACCGCTTTCTTCAAATTGTTTTACAAAAAAGTTTGCTTCTTCACTTGTAATTCCCATTGCTGCAAAGACTACTGAGAAATTCTCAGAAGCACTAAGAACTTTGGCCTGTCTTGCAATTTGTGATGCAAGTAGGTTGTGAGGAAGACCAGCACCAGAGAAAACTGGAAGCTTCTGTCCTCTTACAAGGGTATTCATTGCATCTATGTTGGACATGCCGGTTTGAATGAACTCGGATGGTTCTTCTCTTGAATACGGATTGATACCAGAACCGACCAAGTCGACTTTGTGTTTTGAGATAATCTTTGGGCCATTGTCTTTTGGATTTCCTAGTCCATCAAAGACTCTGCCAAGCATGTCATCAGATACTGAAATCTGTGCAGTCTCTCCAAGGAATTTGACTGAAGTTCCAGTGGTGTTCAATCCCATAGTTGAGCCAAATACCTGAACTACTGCAAGTCCCTGACTTGTATCAAGAACCTGTCCTTGTCTTCTTTCTCCATTTGCAAGTTTTATTTCTACCATTTCACCATAAGATGCATTATCTACTCCTTGTACAAACATCAGCGGACCTGCAATCTTGTCAATTGTCTTGTATGATATGGTAGACATCTAGCGTGTAACCTCCACTAAGAGACTGTCAAATTCTTGTTGCATTTTATTCTTAAAGTCCTTGACTAGTTGTTCAACCTGATCTTCTTTTGTCCATTTTATTTTTGATATCATCTTTCTTGATTCTAATGTTCCTATCTTTGTAGATGGAACTCCTTTCTTGATTGCATCTGCTTCCATTTTGCCAAATTCTATGATTGCAGCTAGCATCAGGAATTGTTTCCTAATTGATGTGTATGTATCCACATCGTCGTATGCACTTTGTTGTAGATAGTCTTCTCTAATTGTTCGTGCTGTATCAAGAACTCCCTTTTCTGGTTCTGGTAATGCATCATAACCGACAAGTTGAACTATTTCTTGCAACTCTGATTCTTTCTGCAGGATTTCAAGGGCTTCCTTTCTTAGTGCTGTCCATTCAGCTGCAACATTCTTCTGGTACCAATTGCCCATGTCATCTGCATATAATGAATAACTTGTAAGCCAGTTAATTGATGGAAAATGTCTTCTTGATGCCAAGCTTGCATCAAGTGCCCAGAAAACTCGAGTTACTCTAAGTGTGTTCTGAGAGACAGGCTCTGAAAAGTCTCCACCAGGAGGTGATACTGCACCTACAAGAGTAAGAGAGCCGACACGCTCTTCTGGAGATATAACAATTGCCTTTCCTCCTCTTTCATAAAATTCTGCAAGTCTTCTACCAAGATAAGCTGGATATCCTTCTTCACCTGGCATCTCTTCCAATCTACCTGAGATTTCTCTTAGTGCCTCTGCCCATCTTGAAGTACTGTCTGCCATCAAAGCAACACCATAACCCATGTCACGATAGTATTCACCCATTGTAATTCCGGTGTAGATGCTTGCTTCTCTTGCTGCGACTGGCATGTTAGAAGTATTAGCTACAAGAATGGTACGCTCCATCAATGGTCTTTTTGATTTTGGGTCTTCAAGTTTTGGAAAAGTTGAAAGAACTTCAGTCATTTCATTCCCTCTCTCACCACAACCTACATACACGATAACATTGCTGTCTGCCCACTTTGCAAGCTGCTGTTGAGTTACTGTCTTTCCGCTTCCAAATGGACCCGGAATTGCAGCTGTTCCACCCTTCGCAACTGGGAAGAATGTATCAAGTACTCTTTGACCTGTCAGCAATGGTTCTTCTGGTGGCAGTTTTCGAAGAACTGGTCTTGGAGTTCTTACGGTCCACCAGCTTGAAAGACCGATATCTGTTTTGGTACTGTTTTGTACAGTTGCAACAATATCATTAACTGTAAACTTGCCCTCGGAAATTTCTGACAATTGGCCCTCAACATTGTATGGTACCATAATTTTGTGCATGATGAGCGGAGTTTCTTGAACTTGACCAATTATTTCACCAGGCGATATATTATCTCCTTTTTTCTTCAGTGGAACAAAGTCCCATTTTTTGGTTTGATCAAGAGCAGGGATCACTTTTCCTCTGCTGATAAAGTCCCCGCTTTGCTCTCTTAGAACATCAAGTGGTCTTTGAATTCCATCATAAATTGAAGTAAGCAGACCTGGACCAAGCTGCATTGAAAGCGGTCTTTTTGTGTTGGTTACCTTCTCGCCTGGACGCAGACCCGTAGTATCTTCATAGACCTGTATTGTAGCCTTATTTCCTTCTAATCTAATTATTTCACCGACTAGCCCCATCTCACCTATACGGACGACATCGAACATTTGAGCTCCCTCAAGTCCACTAGCGATAACTACCGGACCTGAAATTCTTGAAATTATTCCATCAGCCATTTATTATCATCAACTTGTAGGGATACTTATTCCTAACACTCTCTTTGCCAGTGCCGCAATTGACTCTTCTTGAATGTTTCCTTCCAGTGCTGGCATGAACAAGACCAGAGGCTCTATTGATGCCTCGATCTTTTTTCTAAAGATTGCTGGGAGGGTATTTCTTACAGAATCACTTGCAATAATAAGACTAAACTTTCCTGAGTGATACAAGTCTTGGATAATCTTACTAGCTTCTTCACCACTTACTACAAATGTATCTTCGATTCCAAGAAGTCTATATCCTATCACAAGTTCACGCTCTCCTGCCACCGCGATCTTGCCACTTGATTGGGTTTTTTGTGTAGACATTATCTCACTCTATTAGTAATAACGAGTTGATGTGCTCGGTTGAAAGTTTGTAGCGTTTACCATATGCAATTCTTTTAATATTTTCACGTTCTTGTTCCATTTTAAGAATAAAGTAGAATATGGTTCCAATTGATAATGCAATATTTTTCAATTTGTTCACATATTCAGAATTTATGAATTTATCCAAAGCAACTTCAAAATCAATTAGACTTTTTGATTTCTTGTATAGAGCCAATGCGTTAACTAACATAAAGCGACTCTCGATTCTGCCTACTATTTCTGACACATCCTTTGCATTATAGATCTCCAAGAGTTCATTTTTTGAGATCTTTCCTCCATCTACAATGTGCTTGCCTAGTATGTCTTTGTCAAGATTAGATTCTTTTGCCTTTAGAAGGATCAGGACATTCTTTTTGTCTATCTCTGTTCTAAAGAGATCGCGAATCATACCCTCGTCACCTTGGAAGAACTTGAGTGATTCCAGCAGATTCTGATAGTATTGAGTCTGTAGTGCAGACATCATTGGTCCTTGGTTTCCTGTCTTTTGATAGGTCTCAAGATGCTGCATCAGGATGGTACCATAGTTGTACTTGACTAGTTGATTTACAACTCCATCTACGTTGTTCTGTGAAAGTATGACCTTCATATCATCATGAGGGATGTTTCCTGCTGAGATTCCTGCTGGAACGTTTCTGCTTGATACCAGAAATGATTCTACCTCAGTGACTGGTCTGCCCATGCTTTTTGAAGACAAGATTAGTTCGATATTGTAAATATCCCACTTTGAGAGATATGCCCGTACTGCGGACTTGCCATTAAATGGTGTTGCCTCTAGCGCGATCTTGTTTACAAGGACCAGATGCCGATTCAGTGCAACCTCTAAAAGATCTGTGTCTTTGAATAAAGTTGCCGCTTTTTCAATTTCTGGTCCATACCAGGTTGATTCGAGAATCTTTACCATTTCCCCTTCATCTTTTGCTTTCATCAGATTTTGTATTGTGTCTTTTGAGAGAAGGTTTATGGAAAATGCTTGTAATCGACCAAAGGATGATGCATATTGTGATGTTGGCAATTACATTCTCTCCAAAAGAAAACTTTTGATTTTGTCTTCGTTGGTTCGCAATAATTCTTCAAAAGTAAGGTCGAGTTCTTTTGTTCCTTCCTTGTTTTCTGTAACTATGCCACCTAGAGTTTTAATGGACTTGCCTACTGTCACACCCATGTCTTTTAATATGGATTTATCCTCATCGCGGCAGTGAACAACAATATTTTGTCCGAGTTTTTTCTTTGAGCTGTTCACCATAGTTTCAAGAGCTTTTTTGTATTGAGGACTCTTGACATAATTTTCGACTTCCTTTCGTATTACATCAAATGCTGACTGCATGTTAGCATTGATGACATCAAACATGATCTTTTTTGCGTGGAGTTTGCCTGCCTCAATTATTCTAGCATATTCTCTTTCTGACTTGAGCTTTGCTTCATTTGCGAATTTTTCTTGAATCTCTTTAATGGTGATATTCAATTCTGTCTGAAGTTTAGATTTTTTTTCTATTAGGTCCTTGTCGAGACTGCCAATCTCCTTTTTCTTTCTATTCTCTATCTCAAGGAGGAAAGTCTCTATGCTCATTACTGAAACCACTACAGGATACCTAGCAGTAATATTATTCCCAATACGAATCCGATAATCCATAACGTCTCGGGAATGACGAAGAAGAATAGTACTTGACCAAACTTCTCTGGTTTTTCTGCAATGATACCCATGCCGGCAGCACCAATACCTTGTTGTGCATTACCTGTACCTATCAAACCACCTGCAATCGCAATAGCTGCAGCAATAGCAAGCAATGGCTGAGTTAAACCACTACTTGTGCTAGTGCCTGCAGCAAATGCAGAATGAGTTGTAAAGAAGGTCGATAATCCGATTGCCAGTCCAGCCGTTATGATAATAAACGATAATTTGGAACGCTTGTTTAGCATCATCATTTATGGCTCATTAGCCGTGGATATATTAATCTAATTCTTATAAAGCCACACTTTATTTTTTCAAAAAATAGGAAATCATGGGTGCGATCATCGTACATTGTATTTGCTGTATTGTAATATCTAGAATCAGCTAATCTTCAACAGGAAGATCTAACTTGTTTCCCCATTCACCCCAAGAGCCAAGATACACCTTTACATTTTTGAAGCCAAGCATTTTTAGTGCTACAAATGAGTTTGCTGCCCTATAGCCTCCTTGACAATAAGTTATGATCTTGTCATTTTTTGAGAATCGATATAACTTTGCAAGTTCTTTTAGCGATTTCATGGTACCATCTTTGTTGATGTTCAATGTCCAATCAATGCTAACTGAATTTGGTATGTGGCCCTTTCTTGCCGCACGCATGACTTTGCCTTCGTATTCTTCTTTTGTTCTTGCATCAATTAGTTTTGCCTTGTCAAGATTCTTCTGGATGTATTCAAAACCTGCTAGAATTTTCTTGTTAGTTTTGCCAGAGAACTTGGCTGGTCTGAAGCCATTGGTCTTGGTTTCAATCGGCAATCCAAGACTCTGCCATTTCTTAAATCCGCCATTTAGCATGAATACATGGGGATGTGAAAAATACATCAAGAGCCAGACGCCCCGAGCTGCACTCATACCTGCAACATCATCGTAAAACACTACAGTCTTTTGCTTTGTTACACCCATGAATGAAAGTAGAGTTTTCATCTGTTTCTCAAATGACTTTATGCCGTCCTGTGTCGTATCAAGCCAGTGATAGTAGAATAGATCGATATTAACTGCACCAGGAATATGCCCCTCTGAATATTCTTTGTAAGATCTACAATCAACTAGAATCAAGTTGGATTTTTGTATCATTTTTACAAGTTTTTCTGGAGACTTTAACATGGAAATTCTTACATTACCCAATCTAAATTCATTTCAGTACCATCTTGTATCAATTGATACGGGCAGAACAGAGAACCATGTGAAAAATTTATCATATTTCTTGAAATTTCTATGTCATCAAATTATGTATTATAACTGGAAAAGTCATAATTTGTTACAATTCTTTCAAAATCGTAAATTCTTATATCTATGTAAAGTATGATATTATCACAAAATGAGAATCTTAAATCACAAATGTATTAATTCTAAATTTAACGTATCATACAAAATTAATGGAAATTGATTTAGCAGATGACAAAGTCAGGGACTGCCGCTCCAAGGTTATCTGTTTATCAAACATTCAAGACGAAAAATAAAGAGTTTACAGGTGAGGCCATGCGTCAACGCGGAATAATCATGCATCTTGTAGCAGAGACTCTGCCAACAAAAAAAACCAGAACTGCCATAGCACATAAACTTGCAGAAAGAAATGGAACTACCTGGCAGAATATTTATTCTGGGATCTTCAGGGATCTGGATGAGATCCTTTTACCATTGGGCATTGTTGAAGAATCTGGCAGACTTCCGATAAAACGAGGACCCAAGGCGCTTCAAGAGCAAGGAGTGCCATATTACAAATTAACGGAAGGAGGTTTGTTGGTTGCTGCATCTTTATCAGAGATTGGAGCAGAACGACTGGGAATTATCAATGAATTTTTTGAGAAAAATTCCAATTCAAAAGACAAGGATCTAAAAAAGTCGGTTCTTACATTGCTTGATATTGCTCCAAATTTTGTTTCCTTGCTGCTAAGAAGATACGTCGAGTCATACAGCGAGGGAAAGATAGACAAACTGATTCCGTTTGATAGCGATAGTGTAAAGAAGGCACTAGATGAATCATTAATGATTCAACGCGAGCTATTGGAGGGTTTCTCATCACTGTCAGACACAGACAAGGAACCCATCATGAACTTTCTAAAGAAAGTAGGCTAGTCTCACGAATAATCAAAATCCTTTTCCAAAGGAGCTTGATAATGTTGATAAGGTTATCTAAAACTGAACATGACAATTTAATTTGTATTGAGGCATAGGTAATTACGATGGACGATGAGTTAATTGAGCATGTATTGCACTTGATTGATGCAAAAAAAGGAGACAATGGTAGATTGACCTACATTCTCAATATGCTTCAAGAAGACAGGCCATTGTACATCTCTGACAGAAAATACCTTGAATCATTGATCTCTATGTACATAGAACCATCTAAAAGAAAAGTTGTACGCCAACAGTCTGTTGAAGAACTAAAAACAGAACTTACGCGAGTAAAACAAAGGCTTGAAAGATATGAAAGGCGAGGATACAAAAAGGCAATTGGCAGAAAGGCAGTTTTCTTTTTTGTTACATTTTTCTTTGGATGGCATGCAATAGCACGACTACTTGGATATAGCACACTTGGCAGTAATCAAAATATCAACATGTATCTCTTTCCGCTATACCAGTTAAAGATGGTACTACCATCGCAGGTTACCACAATCATGGGGCAGTATGGCCTCAGCGTAGCGCAGCTTGTTGTGTTTGTTTGGGGGCTAATGATACTGACATGGATAATTCTTGGCTTTGTCTACTTGATTAAATTCATGCGATCCAGATACAACCCTGCATTACAATAAGCTAGTTTGTAAAGTTGAAATTTTGTGTATAGTCACTACCACTGAACGCAGTCTTTACTGCATAGTAGGCTGTTCCTGAAACTGTAATCTTTGCTGTTCCTTTTTCTAGATCAGACCAGATATTTGGATAGTTTCCAGTGTTTTCAATTACTGCACTATTACCCATGTTTGAAGACGTTCCTGCTACAAGCGGATAGTAATTGGAACCTTCCCAGTTCTCGTCATATGATTGTCCTATCTGACCATATCCAATCACTGTTCCACCATCATAGATACTGTAAGTTATGTATTCAAGAATTACCGTAGTGGTATTTGGATTTGTAACGTAAAAGTTGGTTTGCAATGTTGCAGTTCTATCACTAGTTGAGACAATCGAGGTTCCGTTATAGCTTATAGAAAGAGGTTTGATCTGAGCTGAGACTGCTGTAAGTGAGCTAGGAACATTTGAGCCCTGCGGTACAAGATTTTTCATCATGCCTGAACCTGGCAGAACAGCAAATGCGGCAATAACCACAATGACTACTGCAACTGCTACATAAAGTAAGATTTTTGCATCCAAGTACGATATACAATCGATCCAGTCTTCAATTAAACCTTTGAGTTGAAAACCCTTATAGTAAAAGTTTGAGGATCTAAATTTGTGCAATATCACCAAGCAGTAAGAATTGGTCAGGACAGAGCAAGAAAATCACAGATGATTTTGTTTGAACATGCGGGTTTTGCAATGCTTACTCTTACAGTAAAAAAATCCCAAGGTACATTTGTACCAGTAGGAGAAAAAGAATTTGTGTGCATTGCTCAAAAACCAGAGGGCTGGGTTGCAATCATTGTAGACGAAGAGGGGTATGCAAAGGCACAGTCAAAGGCCTTGTCTGAAGAACAAGCAAGAGAGATTTTGCAAAAAGCAGTTACTGCTGGAATTCTGGAATATACTGGTGCTGTTAAACTAGTGTAATCTCGGTACCTTCTGGACTTCCTTTGATGGCTTTTTCCAGTGTCTTGACATCAGCTTTGAGAATTCTTGTTTTGATCTTGGAGCGCTCAATTACCTTCAGGGCTACTATATCCATCAAGTCATATCCACCTGCAACAGAATCTTGGTGCACAAGCATGCTTCGGAGACTTTTTAGTGGAATCTTTTTGAATTTTTTTGCATGCACGTTTTTGCGCGGATCTGAATCGTAGACACCATCCACGTCGGTTGCATTAAGAAATGTGTTTGCCCTTACCTTTTCTGCAATTAGCGCTGCAGTGGCATTTGTACTCTGTCCTGGATGCAGTCCTCCCGTAACTACTATCAAACCGCTGTCTGCTGCATTGGCCACTTCCTTCAAATTAGTAGGAGGATGAGGATATGCCTTTTCCTGTAGTGCAAAAATTAGCAATCTTGCATTGAGTCGCGATACCTCAATGCCTAGCTCGTCAAGCGTTGATTCGTCTGCACCTGATGACCTTGCATGTGAGATGTAATGTCGTGCTATTTTGCCTCCGCCTGCAATTATGATTGGCTGGCAGACCTTGCTTGACTTGACAAAAAACTCGGCAAACTGCTTCAATGTCTTTGTGTCTTCAAGACCAAATAGGCTACCTGATAGTTTTATGACAATTCTTTTCCGACGTTCTATTGGTTGATTAGTTTTCATTACCTGTTTTCACCAAGGATGACTTGTGCTGCCATTTCAACCTTTTTTCTAAATTGTTGTCGTGCATAGATTCGTAGAATATCCATGAATCCTGAGATGGCTGACACCAATGGAATCTCGGAGATTGGAAGCTCGTATGCTTCCTTTGGACCTGTTCCCCTAGTTGATGTAAGAATTATTGATTGGGATTCTTTTTTCGAAGGAGTAAGCGGAATTGATGGTGTCTTTGATATATCAACAAAAACTTCAGCCTCGTTGACCTTGGCTCTTCTTGCAATATCATGCTGGAGTTCTGATGAGTTGACGTTGCCCATTCTTGGTTTCATGAAAATTTTTTCATAGACACACTTTAGCAGCCTGCGCTCTTGGTAATCTAGTGCCAGCTGGCTTGCTCTTTTAAGCTCGGAATTTGTCTTTGGCAATGAAATTAGTTTTGAAATGATAAATTCATCAGTGAATTGTACGTATTTTTCCAAGTCATCGGTAGCAAGTCCAAGCTCACTGTCTGCAAGTAGCATTGACTCAAGTAACATTACCTCTGCTGCTCTCACGGTTTTGTGAAAATAGACAGCTCTGAACATTTGGTATCTAGAAATCATCATTGACTCAAACGAATGAAGGGCAGATTTGTTAAGGGAAAGTTTTCTTTTATGAACATCAAACGAATTTATGATTCTCTTAAAGTCGATTCTTGCATGTTCTGCTCCTGTAAAATAGCTGTCACGGAGGAGGTAATCCATCATGTCAGCACTCAGGCCTCCAGAGATGATCTCGTTCATGAATTGATATTTTGAATTTCCAAATGCCAATTTGCTAAGAAATATCTTGTCAAAACCATTTTTTGATATGAGATCACCAACTTCTGACTTTAGGATGAGATTCTTGCCTATTTTTTCATGAGAAATTTTTTTCTTTTTTTGAAGTACCTCCTCAAATAGGTGTGAGAATGGCCCGTGACCTATGTCATGCAGGAGTGCGGCCAGTCGGAGGTTTTTCATGTTGTCAGGTGTAAGGTGGCCTTTTTCTTCTAGTATTGATGCTGCCTGGTTTGCTATATGCATGGTACCAAGCGAGTGCTCAAATCTAGAGTGCTGCGCTCCCGGGTAAACCAGATGTGCACCTGCAAGTTGCCTTATCCTGCGGAGTCTTTGAAAGACTGGATTGTCGATAACATCAATCTCATGCCTGTAAACATTGATGAATCCATGTATTGGATCTACAATCTGTAGATATTTTTTTTTCATATTATTTGACATGTTTCAAAACAATCTGCTTGATATCCTGATAAACTGCTTGCTTGTGACGAGATGCGTTTACAATGTGCCAGCCAAATTGCTTTGCCAACTTTCTGTATGTTTCGGTAATCTTTTGGGCAAATTCCATGTTCTCTTCGAATTTATCCCGTCTTTCTTTTTTGCGAGAAAATGAATCAGTTACATTTACGTCAAGTAAAACTACAAGATCTTCTTTTGGCAACCCATTATCCAAATTTTCAAGCCAATTCATGTCAAGGCCATTTACTGTACCATATACCAGATTTGATTGATAATATCGATTCATGATTACAACATAATTTTCTGATAGTGCATCTTGGATTTCCTTTGCTTTCTCCCACCTATTTGCAGCAAGAAGACAATGAATTACTTGGTGAGGAAATGAGCGTTTTCCGTCAAGATAACGCCTGATCTCTTTACCAATTGGCGTAGTATAATCTGGAAAGCTGAATATTTTTGATTTTCTATTTTTGGTCTTCAAAAACTTTGCCAAAAGTTTTGATTGGGTTTTCTTTCCTGCCTGGTCAAAACCCTCTACAACTATAATCATTGAATCCTATTGGATGGTCCTGTAGATAAATTGTAAATTTGATGATTATGCACTATACTTTTTCATTTGACAGGGCAGGTTTGAAAAATCAATACAAATGTTATAATTTCAAATCCATTAGTATCAAAATCTTTGAGATGTTGTATGTAATGTATGAGAATAATATAACTATTATTATGTAACTAGAACAATGTATGATACTATGAGTTCAGCTAGGCTTTTTCGAAATGAAAAGATTGTAAAAATTCTATTTGAGACTACACCAGACATGTTAACCATATTAGATAAAGATGGAAAAATCCTTGACTGTAATCATCATTTTACCAAAAATTTTGGGTATGATAAAAGTGAGGCGGTTGGAAAGATTGGCCCAGTTGATATGGTTTCTGACAGAGATAGACAAAAAGCAATATCAGCATTTAACCAACTGCTAACTGATGGTATAAAATTAAATGTTCCAATTGAAGTGATGCGAAAAGATAGGTCTACATTTCATTCTATCTGGAGTGGCGCAAAATTGAGTGATGAATCAGGAAACTTGGAAGGATATCTGATCACAGGAAAGGATCTCACTGACGTTAAAAAACTACAAGATGACTTGAAAAAAGAAAAAGATCAAAAGTTAATGCTAATTGGTGATATGACAGCAAGAATTGCACATGATCTTCGTAACCCGTTAAATGTAATTATTAATTCAGCAAAACTATTAGAAAATCAATTAAAAAATAATCCAGATGAAAATATATCAAAACGTGTTGCTCCCATTTTAAGATCAGCGGAGAGAATGAGGCATCAGGTAGAAGATGTCATGATATATGTAGGTGCAAGGCCATTGAATCTATCCGAATATTCTGTTCTTAATTTAATAGCATCATCCATTGAAAACATCATCATACCCGACAACATTCAAGTCAATTACACTAAAGATGATATCAAGATAATTTGTGATGGAAAACAATTGGATGCAGTTTTTGGAAATTTGATATTAAACTCAATTCAGGTAATAGGAGAAAACAAAGGAACTATTACCATCAATTGGAAAGTTGATGACGATCATATTATAATTAATTTCATAGATTCGGGCCGTGGTATACCAGACGAAATCATGCCTAGAATATTTGAATCATTTTTTACAACAAAACAGACGGGTACTGGATTAGGTCTCATAATCTCTAAAAATATCATAGAGCAACACAATGGAACATTATCTGTAAAAAATAATCCCACTACTTTTACAATTATCCTGCCAGTAAAATGTGGTAGATTGGCTTAGCTATTTGTTCAAGACTTGAGTTCTGTAGATAAATTGTAAATTTGACTAACATTTAATAACCAAAAAGCACTAAAAATAACAAAATGGGCTTGGGCTATTACATGGTAAAAGAAGTAATGAGAGAGATAGGAAACAAGTCAAGGGAGTTCTACGAGTTTGTCCTTCCTCCAGTTGATATAGTCATACAAAACGACAGCCTTGTTGTGACAATGGACATGCCTGGATTTGATAAAAAAGAGATCAAGCTCCGAATTCACGGACACATACTATCCATAAATGCAAAAAGAGAAACAGTGGGCGATGGCACAGTAGTATGGCGCCAGAGACCCAACACAGTAGATAAAAAAATCAGATTACCTATGAGGGTAAAAGACGAGGAAGACCTTGGTGCGTCTGCAAAATACCATGATGGTGTGCTTACACTAACAATTCCAATAAAGACTGGAAAAAATATCACGATAGAATAATTACTGCTTTTCGGCACAGGACACTACCCAGATATCTTGAATAGATTCTGTAACATATCAGAAAATTGTGGGTAACCAGAATAAGTTTCTCAACGAAATAACTTGTCTTGACAGATCTGCCTTTAGCATTTCTATTGGCCTTAGAGCATCAATCTTTGTCATAACTCCACTGATCATAGGATTAACTACTGGTCACATGGAGTTGATATTTGCAACCATTGGAGCCATGTTTCTGATCAACACTGAAGGGCCCAAGGGTACTACCCTCTCCTTTCACATCCTACTTGTAGCATGCTTTACTGAAGCAATGGCATTTGGATTAGGAACGCTCGTTAGTACAACTGGTTTTCTTGCAATACCGCTAGTTGGGATTGGAGTATTTGTTGTGTTGATAGCAGAGAGATCTCCGAGATTGACACAGGTTGGAATATTCACAGCTGTCATTTTTGCAGTTGGAGTAGGTCTACCAGGCGGCTCTACTTTGGTAGCTGTAGAAAGACTGTGGTTATCATTGCTTGGCGGGCTGTTTGCCTTACTTGGTATCATGCTACATCGGTTTCTGATTCCATGCAAAACATCCGGTATGACAAACAACACTTTCAAGTCCTCAACAATGCAACAGAAACATAATCTCAAGTACACACACCCAAGTGTTTCATCACCGCAACCAGAGACACTACGGCATGCTATTGCAGTAGGGACTGCATCGGCATTTGGATTGACAATTGGACTTGTGCTTGGGTTTCCAAGAGATTTTTGGGTACTTGTAACGATAATTGTTGCAATAAGGCCTAATATTGGCTTGACTATTAGCTTTGCTTCAATGAGAGTCATAGGTACCGTCGTAGGTGCGATAATTGCTGCAGCAATAACGCTTGAGACAAGTAACCTCTATCTGCTTGGAGGACTGTTGTTTGTTTTTGCTATCTTTATGTTCGCCACTAGAGGTGTTAATCCTGGGTTGGTACAGGTGTTCCTCGTACCTTTTGTCATTATTCTACTAAACATCATCTACCCAGGACAATGGCAACTTGCCGGGATACGTATTCTTGATGTAACCATCGGAGGAGCTATTGCCGTATCGGCTACCTATCTACTCGGAATTAGAACTGTAACGCGTAATTTTTGGAAAAATAAATGAATCATGGGTAAAATAATTATCGTTCTTTTATCACAATAGTAATTCCCATCATAACCACAGAACCTATCATACCTATTTCTCCTACTAGATGGTTTGTCATATAGAGGATTGTAGAGCCGATAAATATCGCTGCTGACATGATGCTTCCTGCAAGCAACGTACCTTTTGATTTTGGTGGATTTTCTCGCATTCTTTTGGTATCCTCCAAGAACTTTCTGATCTCTGGAACAACAGCTATTGCAGAATCAATTGATTTTACAAATCGATTAAACGCAAGTTTGATCTCTTCGACATAAGCATCCTTTACAATGTTTTCTTCTTCCAAAATATTTTGCAAGACATTGATGAATCTGAAATTGACCTTGTGTGTAAGATATATCCCTTCAAGAATTGATGTCATCCTCATGTAAAGTGCCAAGTGCTTTGGAAGTTTGAATGGAAACCTACTCATTGTTTTATTTGCAAGCTCCATTAGTGCCTTAACTTCCATCCTGTCAACTTTTGTTCCATACATTGCTTGAATGGACATGCCAATTCCCTGCTCTATTATTCCCCTGTCATATCCTGGCATCAGCATTCCAAGATCATCCATGGCGCTTACCGTCCTTGTGGGATCTTTTTCAACAAGTGCAAGATATAGCCGTATTAATTTTAGGCGGGTTTTGCTGTCAAGCCTTCCTATCATTCCAAAATCATACAATATCAGAGAGCCGTCATTTGTAACCGATATATTTCCGGGATGTGGGTCTGCATGAAACATCTCATGGCGTAAAAGCATGGTAAAAAAGACCTTATGTGCGCGCACTACTAGCTGTTCCCTATTGATTCCAGCCTCGTCTAGTGCCTTTACGTTAGTTATCTTTATTCCTGGAATATAGTCCATGGTAAGGATGTTTTTGCTTGAATAATCTTCCATAACTGAAGGAATTATTACTTTAGGATAGCTATTGAAATTTCTTCGAATTGTCTTTAGATTTTGTGATTCTATTTTATAGTCCATTTCCTCATGTATTGTTTCTATGAATTGCGAAAGCATTGCCTCTGCTGAATAACGTAGGTTTGGGTCAACAAATCTCATTGCAAAGGGAATGATTTTCTTGAGGACCGTGATGTCTTCTTCTACTACTTTTTCTATACCAGGTCGTTTTACTTTAATAATGACGTCTTGCCCTTTTACTTTTGCACGATATACCTGGCCAAGCGATGCTCCAGAGATTGCATTCTTGTCTATATAGTCAAAGTTTCGTTCAATTGGGCCTAGATCATTTTCTATAATTGGTTTTACTTGTTCAAATGGAGCTGCCGGAACTTCATCCTGAAGCTTTGCAAGCTCTTCCAGATATGGTTGTGGAAGTATGTCAGCTCTTGATGAAAGCCATTGTCCAAGTTTGATATATACTGGACCAAGTGAAACAAATGTTTTGAGAGCTTTGCGTGCATTTTTTCGGTATCTTTCTAGGTCTACATTTTTTCCCTCTCTTCTTACCCATTCTCTTCTGTCCTTTCGCAAAGATATGACAAGTGGAAAAAGTTTGATGAAGGTTGCAAGTGTTCGAGATTTTGAAATGTCAGATTACCTCCTAAAAGTCCTTTAGTTTCTTTACTATTGAATATCCCATGTATCCTGTTACAACAGAAGCTAGCAATCCTGTTATGTCAGCTGTGATCTCTGCAAAAGGTTTGTTCTTTTGTAATTTGTAGACTTCGGAGGCTACTTTTTTTCCACCCCAATAAGCACTTGCAATGCCGATTAAAAATTCTGGTGCATCATGTATTAGATGGCCCAGCGGATCATTTCTAGGGTCTACCTTATCCACATGGACAAGATACTTGTCTTCATATTCTCTAATGTGGAGATTGCCATATCGAAATTGTCTTATGGCTCCATTTTTTTGGCCCAACTTTGTTTCCTCAGCACCCTCTAGCATGAAAGGGCGAATTTCTTTTGGGACTTCGATTTCATCCGAAGTCATGTTCAAAAAACGGGCATTCTCTAAATAATAACTTTAGGTTATTTCTTGTTTCTTTTCCGCTACTAAGGGGATTTTGGGTTTTTTCTTTATCTTAAAGATGATTCCGCCAATTCCTGCTGCAATTGCAACAAGAATTACTGGTTGCAATTGTGAAAATTCTCCGTTGGATTGTGGTGCTGGCGCTCCAAATGACACAGTGTCTACTTGGGTAATTGTGTGAGGTTCTAGGAGCGTATCTTTGTATGTTAACGTAACCAGAACCTTTTGGTCTCCTGATAGCGGCCCTCCTGTTGTTGATACCACTGGTACGTTGAAGGGCGTTGGGGCGTCAGTATCAAGGTCACCCATATACTCATATGATTCTTTTATGGTTGAATTTTCCACCGGGTCTACTGTCACTTGTCCAAACTGGCCCAGAATGTTTCCTTGATTGAGAACATTTCCTATTATGTTTTGCTGACCGGCAATCTCTTGAGATTGTACGCCAAAGATTGAGATGTCAATCACCGGTCTGATATATGTGGCAAAGTTTTGCGTTTCTATAACTGTAGTACCATCCTTGGTATACTGCATGTCCACGACAAAGTTAACAGCGTCGCTTTGGATGTTTTGATCTGCAAAGACTGGAATTTGTATGGTGTTGTTCTCCAATGGATCTATTTCTGGAATAAACCACTTGTTGTCTTGGAGAATCTTAAAGTCTGAAGAATTTGATGCCAAGGTAATTGACATGTCAGAAATTTTTGACGGAGACGTATTTTGCAATCCCAAAGTAAGATTTTGCATGACGCCCATCATGATATAAGATGGTGTTGATAGCTTGATTATAGAAGTGGTTGCCGGCCCTACAATAAGATCGACAATTCTTGTATCTGATATTTCATTTCCTTGGCCGTCAAAGTAAGTCACTGCAAATGGCAAGTGTATAGTCTGCTCTGCCAGATCCTGTGTCACAAATATGTTAAACGAGTATGAATTTGATGACCCTGCAGGTACATTGCCTATGTTCCAGTGGTGTTGATCTATTACAACATTCTGCAAGTTATCTGTATCAGAGGAATTTAATTGTGGATTTAGCGTAATGTCCACATCATTGAGACTGGTAGTACCTGTATTAGAGACTTGAACTGTAACTAGGTTATTTGATGCTGGCTGTAGAAAAGAGTCATCTGCTTTCATGTTAAGTAGTCCTTTTCCTGTCAGCTTGAAGCTAAAGTCAAAGTAGACTTGGCGTAACCCAACTTCTCTGACTACTGAATAGGTCAGTTCGACTGTTCCAGAATAATCGTGTATGATAAGTGACTTGTCCACGTTTAGGTAGAATGTAAGTGCAAACGAATCGCCAGCCGGTGCAGTCTGAGTATTGTCGGCAGCAATTAACCCTCCTGCCGAGGTGGCTGACGAAAATTGTGCAGGCAGATCTAGTAATCCATTAATTCCAGTAATATCCTCGTCACCTACGTTTGCAAATTCCATTGTAAATGGAACATTTTTGTCCCCTGGCTGGGCTTCCATCTTTTGGCCAGGGTATCCAAAGTATGCATCAAGAATCCTAACATCCGCATATCCGTGCGTATACGCCGAGTTCCCTGGCGGGGCTTGCTCCGGTGCACTTTGGGCATAGATTGGTAGTATCAATTGTCCTGCAAGAAATATCACAATCAATAGAATTGTTTTGTGAATCATGCCATGCTTGTCTCCAATTCTCCTTCAATAATTCTGCCGTCCTTTACTGTTATTACTTTGTCGACCTCGCCAAATTGCGGCCTTTCATGCGTGATTATGACAAAAGTCTGGTTGAGCTTTCTGTTCAATGACTTTAGAAGCTGTACTGTGGTTTCTGCTGATATAGAGTCCAAGCTCCCAGTTGGCTCGTCAGCTAGAACAATAGCTGGTTTGTTTATCAAGGCTCGTGTGATGGCAACCCTTTGAGCTTGGCCTCCAGATACTTTATTTCCAAATTTGTTAAATTGTGATTCAAGTCCGACTGTTTTAAGAAGTGTCTTTGCCTCTTCCTCTGCACCTTCTAGGGCGCCGTGAATCTTTCTTGGCAAAAGCACGTTTTCCAAAACTGTCAAGTCAGTTAATAGATTTGAGAATTGAAATATGAATCCAAGCTTTGAGTTTCTAAACGATGCAAGTTGGTTATCGTTGAGAGTTGAAGTATCCACTCCATCAATAAGTATGGTGCCGCTTGTTGCCCTGTCAAGCAGGCCTATCATGTTTAGCAGTGTTGTTTTGCCAGAACCTGAGCTGCCTACTATCAAGATAAACTCACCTCGCTTAACGGTGAAATTGATATTTTGTAATGCCTTAACCGTGGTTTCGCCTTGACCGTATACCTTCTCCAGGTTGCGAACTTCTAGTACGTTGTCAGGCAGTTCGCATTGCCTCCACTGGTTGTAGTTGTGTAGCCTTGAATGCAGGATATATCGATGCTATAATGGTAAGTGTAAATGCAAGAATATCGGTTTGAATCAGGCCTGGCCAGTTGTATGAAACCTCCAAAGCCAGACTTCCGTTGAATGTCATGTGAGTATCTTTTGCATAAGTGGTATAACCTATTGCCAAAGCTGTTCCTAGAAGGACACCTAGGCTGCCTATCACTATTCCTTGAAAGATAAATATTGTTAGGATGTCTTTTCTCTTGGCACCGATTGCCCTTAGTACACCAATATCACGTGTCTTATTTGCTACTTGCATCATCTGTATTGTTACAACACCAAAGGCAGACGAGACCATTCCAAAAAGTCCAACTAGATTAATTAATGCAATGCCTGACCTGAAACCGCTGAGTTGCACTTCTGCTGCTTGTTGTATTGTCTGAGCTTTGAAATCATCGGCAGTTGATGGAAATGCGTCAAGGAAAAGTTGTTTGGTATCATTTGCCTTTGTTGGATCATTTAGTCTGACAAGAATTTCTGAGGATTGACCCGGCCTTTGTATCATTTCTCGCATTGTATCAATGTTGATCATTGCACCGTTATCATAGCCGTTATTACCAGCCGTCTCAGATGTTCCAACAATTACAAATCTTTTGAGTACATCGTTACCAAATTGATCGTGAACTTTTAGCTTTACAGTATCACCAATCTTTGGATATCCAAGATCGCGGTCAACAAGTATCCCTAAAACTATCGAGTCCCTGGTTGAAACATACTGGCCTTTTACAGCTTGATACAAGGTGGATGCCTGTTCATCCCAAAATGGATTGACCCCAACCAGAGTAAATGGAACATTATAGTCTTGAACTAGCTGACCATCTACGGTTGCATTTATTGAATATACGTTTGTGAATAGTCTTGGTGCTGCTGCTTGAACCCACGGAATTCTATCAAGCCAGTTTACCAACTCAAAATCATTTCTTGTAATAAAATCGCCTTTTTTTGTAATGTAGACGTTTCCGTAATGATAATTGACCAAGTCTCTAACAATAGCATCATACAGACCCTGAAAGATTACTGAATTTACCGAAACCACCAGTATGGCAATAGCAATTGCAAGGCAGGCAGCAATCAGACTGCCTTTCTTTCTTGTGATAAATCTGATGCCTATCTGAGCTCTATAGTCCACGAAGGATCAAGAAATAGTCGTATATTTAATATTTTGTGATGTTTTTATTTGAGAACAAGACAATTATATATACGAGATGTTCTAAATTGAAAGAATAAGGAGATGGGGGTATAGAGAATGGACAAATTAGACATGGAGATCCTGTCACGTTTGCTAAATAACTGCAGGACGCCTGACAGCCAGATAGGCAAGGAGCTTGAAGTCTCAGGAGTAGCTGTGAAATCCAGGATTCAGAAAATGATGAAACACAAAGTCATTGAGCAGTTCACATTAAAAATTGAGCCGCCAGTCTTTGGCTATAGTGTACTGTACTTTGTTGTAATAGGAAAAAAGTTTGACTATATTTTGGACAAGATACGACTTGTTGGAGAGCCGTTCTTTGTTGTTCCATGTGTAGGAGGAATTACGGTATGCAGTATTGTGGTAAAAGAAAATCCAGAGCATGCAATGGAGATTACAAAAAATATTCTAAGAGATGTCAGGGTTCTTAGTATATTTGAAGCAAAAAATCCAGAGATAAGATCTGACTTGACAAAGACTGACATTGAGATAATGGATATATTGTTAACGGATCCGCGGTTAAAGATAGAGGAGATTGCCAAGCTCTCTGGCTTTTCCACAAAAACAATAGCAAGATCACTTGACAAACTGCAAAACGATGAGGCAATTCTATTTACTTTGATCTACAATCCAAGAAAAATGGGAAAATATATTCCATTTGTAGTTCTTGTCACAGTTGATGGAGACATTAAGACGACTTTGTCCAAATTAGAAAAAAAGTTTGTAGAGTCATTTTTGCAAAAGCCATTTGTACACCAAAACCAAATAGTGCTCTTTTTTTACAGTGATGACATATACAAGATTGATGAACTAAGCCAAAAAGTTCACGAAGTTGATGGAATACAATCAACTGATCTGTTCATTCCAAAAGAGATTACCTTTATACAGAAATGGATAAAAAATGCCATAGCGCATACAAAAAAATCAAAGAGACTACACGTGGTTCCCTAGATACGTTCATAAAATATCTAGTTGTTGTTTCATTCAATGCGAAAGAAAATTTTCAAAGGAAAAATCCTTTCTCTTAGCGTTTACAAATTATCACTTGGAGGACGCAAAGTAACAAGAGAAGTAATTGAACATCCAGGCGCTGCTGCCATGCTTGCAATAGAAAATGGCAAGTTGCTGCTTGTAAAACAACATAGATTTCCTCATGGATTTGTACTTGAGATTCCTGCTGGAACGCTAAACAAGGGCGAAAGTCCACAAAAATGTGCATTCCGGGAGCTAAAGGAAGAGACGGGCTATGAGGCAAAGAAGATGACTCCGCTTGTCAAGTATTACCCTTCAATAGGATACAACACTGAAGTAATTCACTGCTTTGCGGCATCTGGAATCAAAAAGGTATCAGGACTAGAACTTGACGAGGATGAGATAATATCAGTCGTAAAGATTGATTTTAGCAAAGTGCTAAAGATGATCTTATCAGGAAAGATTGCCGACTCTAAAACAATTTGTGCAGTGCTGACATATGCAATGAAAAAGAAGATCTACGTATAGACAGGCTTTACTAGATCTGCAATATCAGCCCAGCATCTTGCAAGTTTTTCAAGTGTATATACCAAATCCAGAAATTGTATTGACATTTGTTTTTTTGGCTCAAGCGATGAACGTATGTCAGCAATTTTCTTTTGATAGTTCCTAAATGACCTGATAGCTTCTATTGCAAGCAGTCGGTTGTTTTCTATAAATGAGGTAATGGCTTTGTCGTGTATCTTTTCAATCTCTACTGCCAAGAGATGAAGCTTCTTTGTCTCTATTTTAGGCCCACCCAGTTCCGGTATTGAATTTGCAAGCTCTACAATTGTATCACCTGCACTTTCCATCAGGTTTGCTGCAATTCTATAATCCAGAATGTCAATGTTTCCTAGATTGAATGCAGTTGCAAGCTTCTTGTCTACCATTGCGCTGCGAATCAACCTGACAAGCAAAAAATATTGCCTGTCGATTTCGTCATCCCTGCTTGGAATTGTCTGCAGTACTGTCTTGTCATCTGATGTAAGCGAGTTTATTGTATCACGAAACAAGCCAAGCGCAATTGAGCTCATTCTCTTTAGGATCTTGTCAGGGCTAAGGGTTGTAGCATCCAAGAGAAATTGCACGTTAACATTTGTGGCATCTTCGTCAACAATTTCCATACCGACAAGTCTGCGCATAAGGCCACGAATTCTTTCTCTGTCCCCAACTGAGATTGCAGACTTGCCTTTTATCTTGATTATATCGTATCCCAAAAGATAGGCCCCTGTAATGTCTGCACTGATGTTTTCCTCCTTTGATACCGGATACTGTATAACGACTTCCTTTGGCACTCTGCTGCTTCCAGTCAGGGTAATTGATATGCTGTCGGCTCCTGTCTCAATTTCTATCTCGTCGCTTTTTTCAAGTTTGTTTGATTGCACCCACTCGATTGGCAGCGATACCAATATGCTACTGCCTATCTTTTGCAGGCGTCGAATGAATTTAGTCAATTTATATCAGTATAAACAATATAATGATCATTTTTATATTTTTATCAAAATTTAAACTAGTCATGCAGGCAGCAGCCTTTGCACCGGGGCACATTACTGGCTTTTTCAAGGCAGAAGTAGAGCCGTTAAAGCCGGAACTGAAGGGATCCATCGGGGCAGGATTTTGCATAAAAGAGGGTGTCACAACAAAGGTAAAGGTTACAACATCTGGCAGGCGCGGTTTTAGAATTACTGTTACCGGTTACAAGTCTGACAATACGCAGGTGTCAGAATTTGTTGCAAGAGAATTTTTAAAACTTGTCAAGGCAAATTATTTTTTTGAGATAGAGCACCACAGCGAGATTCCTGTTGGATACGGGCTTGGCTCTAGCGGTGCTGTTGCACTGAGCTTGGCGTTTGCACTAAACAAGGCACTTGGAATAAATCTTTCAAGGACACAGGTAGGCCAGATTGCTCACAACGCAGAGATTCACTGCAAGACAGGGCTTGGGACAGTATTATCATCATATCACGGAGGCTTTGAGATAAGGACAAGGCATGGCGCGCCAGGAATTGGCAGCCTCAAAAAAATTCATACGGATCATTCCGCAATTGTGATTTGTTTTTCTCCAATATCTACAAAGAAATTCATCGGAACGCATCTTTTAGAGATAAACGGCCTTGGCGGAAAGATGGTTACGAGATTGCTCAAGTCAAGGGACCAGATGGAATTTCTTGACATGTCACTAGAGTTTGCCAAATATGTTGGCATTATCACTCCAAAGATGCAGCAGGTAATTGACGACCTGCAACAGCATGGATTCAAGTGCGGCATTGCAATGTTTGGAGAAACTGTATTTACGTTAATACCAAAGACAGAAGAGTTACAGGTTTTGCAGATTTTAGAAAAATACCATGATGGAATAATTATCAAGACAGAGATTGATAAAAGCGGAGCTAGAGCATCCTAGTGCAAATTCCAAGATCTCATCCAAGAGCTGCATCCCTGCATATCAGGGAGAGACTGGTTCGTGGGTACAGAGATGGCTTGGTTGTAGAAGAAGGCCTCTTGGCCCATGGCAGGGGCGAGATGTTTGATTATCTCATAGGCGAGAAGACATCAAAGACGTCTCATGAGGCCATAAAGGCTGCTGCACGTATGTTGCTTTTAGCAAAAAGGTCTGTCATATCAGTAAACGGCAACCTGGCTGCACTTTGTCCAAAGGAGATAGTATTGCTTGCAAGCGTAATTGGTGCAGAGATCGAAGTAAACCTGTTTTATGCAAGCAAAAAAAGAAAAAAGGTAATCGCTGGTATACTGAAAAAAAATGGCGCAAAGGAAATACTGGGACTTGATGCCAAGTTTTCACAAAAGATTCCGAACCTTGACAGCGCAAGAAGGGTTGTGGACGAGCGTGGCATATTCATTGCAGACGTTGTACTGGTACCGCTAGAGGATGGTGACAGGACTGTAGCACTGAAAAAATTTGGAAAAAAAGTGATAACATTTGATCTCAACCCAATGTCACGCACCGCACAGGCTGCCGATATCACCATAGTTGACAATGTAACAAGGGGAATGCAGCTCTTAATTGATTCCTGCAAAAAGATGAAAAAATCCCGTCTGGACAAAAAGTTCAAGTTTGACAATAAAAAGAACCTGAGCCAGTCCATCATTATAATAAAAAACAATCTTGGGAGAATGACACATGCCTAAATCTGTAAGAGACATAACCTCGATGAAAAACTCCAAAAAGATTACCGTTATCACTGCATATGATTACACCACTGCACAGCTTTGCGATAGAGCCGGCGTTGAGATCTTGCTTGTAGGCGACAGCGGAGGAATGGTGATGTTAGGCTACGAGAACACCATACCTGTTACCATGGAGCAGATGTGCTTTTTTACAGAGGCAGTAAGCAGGGGCAGAAAAGACGCAATGGTTGTAGCCGACATGCCGTTCATGTCATACCAAGCAAGCAAATCACAGGCAATTGAGAATGCTGGTAGATTGATCAAGTCAGGAGCTGATGCAGTAAAACTAGAGGGAGGAATCGAGATAAAAGAGACCGTCAGATCAATTGTGGATATAGGCATACCTGTAATGGGGCATATTGGATTCCAGCCGCAAACCACCACACTACAGGAGGGCTACAAGGTGCAGGCAAAGACAAAGGATGCCGCTCTTGCTCTAATCCAAAATGCCAGGGCGCTAGAAGAAGCTGGTGCCTTTAGCATTGTGCTTGAAATGGTAACAAAAGAGGTATCAAAGATAATAACAGAATCAATCAGTATTCCTACAATAGGGATTGGCTCAGGACCCGATTGCGACGGGCAGGTGCTTGTAGTGCATGATGTCTTGGGCCTGTTCGAAAAGCTAAAGCCAAAATTTGCCAAGCGATATCTTGAGCTTGCAGGAGATATTGTAAAGGCAATTACATCTTACAAGAGCGATGTGGTATCTGGCAAGTTTCCATTACAGGAGCATTCGTTTTCAATTGACAAAACAGAACTTGAAAGGTTGAGAAAAGAGATTGCGTGAACATCCATCACTTGATATTGTAAGCTCTGACGGCACAGAGCTTGTCGGAAAAAAAATTGTCTTGTGTATTACAGGAAGCGTTGCTGCATACAAGGCAATCGAGCTTGCAAGACTTTTGATGCGACATGGCGCAGATGTTACCTGTGTTGCAAGCAAGGCAGCAACTGATCTGATAAAACCAAGCTACTTCAAGTGGGCAACTGGAAACGAGGTGATTACAAAACTTACAGGAGACTTGGAGCACATCAAGGTTGCAGATTATAAACAGTCTGACCTGATTGCTGTATATCCATGCACTGCAAATACGCTTGGCAAACTTGCAAACGGGATAGACGATACTCCCATTTCTACAGTACTCAGTGTGGGTTTTGGTTCCAAGATTCCTATTGTAATTTCACTTGCCATGCACCAATCCATGTATGAGAATCCTGCAGTTGTAAAAAATATTGAATTTTTAAAAAATAAGATATGGTTTATTGCCCCGCAGTTTGTCGAGGGAAAGGCAAAGGCTGCAGAACCCGAGCAAGTTTTGGATTTTGTATTGAAAAAATATGGCGCATCTTCTATTCTGCAAGGAAAAAAAGTGCTGATTGCTGCTGGACCTACCCTAGAATACATTGATCCTGTACGTGTCATAACCAACCAGAGTACAGGTAGGACTGGAGTTTTGCTTGCAAGGGAGCTTGTATCATCAGGTGCCAAAGTTACTTTTGTCTATGGCTCCGGTACAGAACCTGCTCCAAAGGGGGCAAAGGTGGTAAGGATAAAGACTAGTAGAGACATGCTGGATGCAGTGAGACATGAGATGAGGCAGAGACTTGACATTGTCATACTGGCTGCTGCAATATCTGACTATACCGTGGAAAGTCCAAGCAAAGCAAAGATCAAGAGCAGCTCTGACAAGATGATTGTGAAACTAAAAAAAGTGTCAAAAATAATTAATGAGGTAAAAAAAATTCAAAAAGACGTCTTTCTTGTAGGATTCAAGGCAGAGACTGACGTATCACAAGAAAAGTTGATTGCTTTATCTCGCAAAAAGCTGCACGAATCACATGCTGATATGATCGTTGCAAACGATATAGGAAAAAAGTATAGAAAAAATCCAGGGCAAAACAATGTGATAATAGTTGATTCCGATAGGGAATCAGTATCAGGATGGAAGGACAAGGAAAAGATTGCAAAATTTGTTTGTAGGGAGATAGAGAAGAGAATTGTTTAGATATTATTTATCTTAGATTTTTTTGACAGATGAATTCTAGGTTCATTAAAGTTATGGTACAAACGTAAGAAAGAGGAAATTAGACTTATTACATGTAGGTTTGTAAATATTTCATGCCTTCCCAAAAACCCAATGAAGCCAAAAAACCAAAGACAAAAATAAATCGCAAGAGCATACTAGTAGTTTCTATAATTATAGCCGCGTCCATAATCGGGGTTTTTGCTTATTTTTCTCAAAATAACAGTAACAGCAACACGACAAGCATGATAGGGCAACCTGTCTCTTCAGATATCTACAATTCATTATCAAGTGTGAGTGATTCCACGCTGTCGTCTATTGGTCAGGGAGGCGCTACTTCTCCTATCCAGATTTCAGGCCCCGCACTTTCATCTGACAACAAGCCGCTCATTGTTTATCTTGGGGCAGAGTACTGTCCCTATTGTGCTGCAGAAAGATGGAGTATGATAGTAGCACTTTCAAAATTTGGCAACTTTACCAATCTAAGTTACATGGAGTCATCTCCTACAGACCAATATGCCAATACTCCGACATTTTCTTTCTATGGGTCAACTTACACAAGTCCCTACATCTCTTTCCAGCCCGTGGAAATTCAAGACAGGTTTAGTACTCCACTGCAAACTCCAACGCCTGATCAGGATGCTTTGGCAAAGACGTACAACCCTCAAGGTGGCATACCTTTTGTAGATATAGCCAACCAGTACATGGTATCAGGCTCCCAATACCAACCAAGTCTTCTTTCTGGGATGAGTTGGGAGCAGATAAGCTCGCAGCTTAACAACCCCAATAGTAATGTGGCCCAAGGCGTAGATGGGACAGCAAACACCCTGATTAGCGAAATTTGCAAGGCTACAAATGATATGCCAAGCAATGTTTGCTCCCAAAGCTTTGCAAACTTGAAATAAAATCATGAGGTTTCCCAAAATTTTCTTGGCACTTGTAATAATTGGCATATCGTTATCATCGTATCTCATTTATTTTCATTATGAAGCCAGAGCCGGGCTGCCAAGCTGGTGCAACCTAAACGACAAGATAAACTGTACCAATACGATTCTTAGCTCATACTCTGAGATAGGAAAGATACCTCTTGGCGCGTTCGGTGTAGTCTGGTTTTCCGTATCAGGATTGCTGTACCATAACAAACTGAGGTTTTCTAAAAATGCCAGTACCAATGCGCCGTTTTATCTTTTTGTCTGGGCAGGGATTGGAGTTGCCTCAGTAGTATATCTTGTTTACGTCGAGATCTTCTTGGTGGGTTCTGTCTGCCTGCTTTGTACGGCAACACATGCTACAGGTATTGCGGTATTTGTCCTGTCTTATTTGTCTGTCAGGGGTAACCTGTCAGGGCACGTGAAAAACATATTTTACGAACAAACTAGCCCAAAATACGACCGTGATGGATAATATTTGCATCAGGTTTTATTTTAGATTTAGTTTGTTAGTCAGAGCTGTTTTGATTTGTAACAGTCTTGACATATCTCAACTGTCTTGCCATATTTTTTGGAATAATATGAGCCAAGTTCCCTGTGCAAATTGCAAAAGGGACATAGACCAAAATTCATGGTATTATGATATCAAGACTGGCTAAAAAATTATGCTCCTGGTTTGGAGAATTTGCTTGATTGAAACGATTCAATCAGTCTTTGCCGTAGGCTGACTTGTGGTCACAGACCCGCAACAATACTATCGTATTGTCTTCATATTGTATGGTATAGATTATTCTGTCTCCTCTTCCAAGCTCGTAGGCAAAAACGCGCATATCTTTTTTGAAATCTCCTTTTGTTGACGGATTTTCAGAGTATGCTAGATCCAGAATTGCAGAGTTAACCCTTTTCTGACGCTCTCTTCCAAGAAGTTTGTATTGTCTGTTAAACTGAGGTCTTTGGTCTATTTGCCACATCTGTATGCAGATCCTCTATTAATTCCTCGGGGGTCTTGTAGATTTTTCCTTTACTTTTTAGTGCTTTTTTGATGTCTGCAACCTCTTCTTCAGAGAGTGGCGGAGAATACATCTTGGTTTTTGACAATATTCTTTTTTTCTTGATGGTTTCTAATCAAGATTGCGATCTCTACTGTCAGATTATTGATAGAGGTAACAAGCTGCCCATAACATCTTGATCCTAATATTTATCTCAGGAAAGCTTGTTTACGTCGGGTTTTTTATTATCAATACAATACCTGCCAGAATTAGAATCGCAATTGCAAAATACTGGATGTACTCGTATGGGTTGACATACACGTCTCCTGAATTGTTTGCAAGAAATATGGCATAATCAAATAATGTAAGTATTGCAAGCGATATTCCTGATATCAAAAGTGTCTTGCCCAGCGTGCGGTAAATTGACATTGCTTGATTTTGTGGCAAACGGGGCTCTATATACATCACATCTGGGATTTTCAGCCATGCATATTTTTATTTTAGAATCATATCTTGGATTCTGTGTTTAGAGATTTTCCTGAGCTTAAACCGCCAAAAGGCAAATTTCGCATAATAGGAATAGACAAGTTTGAGATTCCAGGCAAGGGACATTGGGTAGTAGAAGATCATGACAACTGCGACATGGCAATAAGAAAAGCAAGAGAGATGACTAGAAATGCCTCAAAAGATGCGGATCATCCAAGCACTGCAACTATATTTTGTGTCTATGACGAAAATGGGACGTATCTTGGCGGCGATATTGATGATACAGTGTGATACGGTATGTCTTACGATATACATTGTATTTTAAAAAAATCATGACAGCTTTTGATTTTATTTTATGAGCATTACTGCAACCTTTGATGCGTGCATCACATAGTTTGAAACGCTTCCAAGAAAGATCTTTTTAAAAGTGCTTATGCCTCTTGCACCTATTACGATTACATCTATGTTATGATCATCGGAATATTCCACTATAGAGTGTCCTGGGTCTCCTGTAAGTATTCGGCTGTTAAACGGCACATCATTTTTGACTGCAAGGTTTTTTGCAGAAAGGAAGAATTCTGGCGGGACTTCTTCTTCTAGTTCTTTTTGCTTGAGTTCTTTTTTGTGTGACATGTGAATGACATGAATAACGGTAAGTGACGCTTCGTGTTCCTTTGCAAGATGAACTCCAGTCTCTAGTGCTTTGAGGGAATTTTTAGAGCCATCAAGGGGCACAAGAATCTTTTTGATTTTCTGCCTTTCTATCATGGCATGGTTAACGTGATAGCTCTATTACTGGTTTGTGCTGGTTTTCAAGTAGGTTCAGGACAAGCCCTGTAATGTCTGATTTACTGTTATTCAAGCCCTACTTTGTTGATTACAATCTTTCCATTTGGTAAAGTTCAGAGATGCCGCAGGTTCTGTTATCAATTCTTCTAATATCACTATTCTTTATCCAATGCAGTTAAACTTTTGATAGGCTTAACCTAGTTTTGAATGTCGTTGCAATTATGGCAATTATTGATACCGCAAGTATCAATGGCACAATAGAGTCAAATTCTGGTGCTGCACTTGTTCCAACAATTGTAATATCTGAAGTTCCATGAGGAAAAGAAATTGTAAGGGTTCTGGCTGTTGCTGTCTTTGATTCTTGAAAGTTAACATCCTGACCGTCTATTAGCACAAAGAATTGGCTATCCTGTCCGTTTATCGTAGCATCAATCAGCGTCCTTGGCAATGTTATTGTCAGAGCTCCATCACCATTTGTAGTCACAGAGATATCAATTGCATTGTCAGATGGCGAAATAACTGCGCTATTTACAGTACCGTTGATTATTCCATACTTTACGTTGCCGATTAGCTGGCCGCTCGAATCAGTTACATTTATGGCATCAGTTGGAGTCTGCGCGTAAACTAGATTAAAAGCAGGAAAAAGCAGGAAAAATCCAAATGACAAAGATTGGAAATATTTAGAGGACATATCTATTTACCTTCCATATCGCGCCCAAAATGGGATGATTGGAATCTAATGGGATTGTAGGATGTCATGTTTTGTTCTCCCATCTGATACCTTCCTGTCTGAATTTCTCCTCCTAGATGGTACTTTCCTGTCTGAATTGCTTCTCCTAGATGGTACCTTTCTTTCTGAATTGTTTCTTGACCCATCATGGAATGTCCTGAACTTACCATCGCATTGCCTTTCATGATATTGCTGATTCCACTCAAAACATCTGGTTTTCCTTCCATTTTCATATTGTTCTGTATAGCTATGATTTTATCTAGTGCTTGTTTTTTCTCAGTAGGATCTACAGGGAGCCCATGTGCTTCTTTTAGAAAAACATCCATGTTGCTTGTGAAATTTGCAAACAGTCCATTGTACTCTGTTCTTACGTCAGTATACTTGTCGTTTATTGTACTCAGATTTGCCTTGCAGTTATCCATGATCTGGCTACTGTTGGTTGCAGTAGTATTTGCAAGACTTGCGTGGCATGCCTTGATTGCATCGATAGTCTCGTTTCTTTGCTGCTGGAAGATTTGTCCAGCACGATGTAAAAAGTCTGAGATCTGTTTTCCAATAGCTGTTTCATTCTCCCCTGTACCATTTGACGATATCGGTGTAAGTGATTGTATTGATGTTGACTGTGTTGTAACAGTGAGTATGGCCGAGTCAGAGCCTGCTGCAAATTGGGAATTGCTTGGCGAATAATTTGCATTAATTGTGACAGAACTGGCTGTGCTAGGCGCAGTATAGCTTGTAGTACATACAAGCTGGTCATTTCCTGACGGGTTGCATGTAAAAGAGCCAAATGTTCCTCCGGCACTTGGATTGCCGTCATTGAATGATACAGTTCCAACCGGGTTTGTACTGGCCGATGTGTCAGTAACCGTTGCAGTTATTGTGGTTTGTGAACCAGTGTTTACAGTTGTTGGATTCAGTGATACACTAGTGGCTGTAGTATCGGCAGTTGTGGTCTTTGTAAAGGGAAGGTTGACAGAGAATTTGTAAATGTTATCAAAGACAGTGATAAGATAGGGCGAATTCCCCTGGTTTGGGATTGTTATTTGTTGTGAGAATGCTCCTGTACTGTCTGTTGTAGATATTGCAAGATCAGAAGCACATGGATCGCTACTGGAATTTGAGGAAGGGTCGCATGGAAGTACGTTGATGTAGACCAGGCCATTTGGATTAAAGTGTGAACCTGTGATTGTCACCTGCGTTCCCACAGAGCCAGATAGTGGTGATGCCTGTATGGTGGGGGCCCCAGAAGGCAGGCTTGTGTCAATGAATGATGTTGTTGCAGTATTACCTCCTGCTGTTGCCGTAACTGCAACAGACTGCGTGCCTGATGGAGGGGACGCTATTTGAAGCTGCGCAGTAAAGTATCCATTTGTGTCCGCAGTAGCAGATGCTGTACCAACATTGGGATTTGTACTGATTGAGACTGAAGCTCCAGAGCCAAAGCTCCATCCGTAGACTGTTACTATATCTGGAAAGGTGCTTCCAAATGATGGCGAGACTACAATTATTGGAGAACCGCCATAGGAAGCGTAAATGTTTGGGACTAGGGAAAATACTAGCAATACTAGAACCGGAAATAAGAGAATTTTCCCCATATGTCAGACTTGTAAACCAAAGTTCTATAATTGCGTTTATAAAAAAATTACCTATACAGATCCTGTTACCAAGTTTGGAGGGCAGTTTTGTAGCCTGTTGCAATTACGTTTTTGATTCGGGTTCTGTAAGAGTCGATAAAACAGTTTTGGCACATCTATCCATTTTTGATTTTTTTATTGACAACAAATACAAATGTCAGAGTCAACTTGTACAATGGAATTATTGAGATTAACATGCATTGTTAAAAACTAGAGGGAAATTTTATTTCTTTGATAATTCGAGAAGTTTTCTTGCTTGTTTGAGACCAACCACAGGCAACAATTTTGAATCAAGCAATCCTATTTGAGCCAAAAGCGATCCCTGATCCCAGTAAATGTGCTCGTGGGCAATCTTGTTGCCTTTGAACTTCATTACTACTACATGTGCAAGCTCAACATGTTTTCCAGTAGGCTGAATTCCTGGAAGCATGTAATCAATTGGAATGTCATGTGTGAATTTTAGAATCAGCTCGTCAACTACCTGATCTTTTCCCACTGTACGAGATACCGGTATTACCTCGGTATCTTTTGGCATCTTTCCAACAAAGTGATTCGTATAGAAATTATAGACTCCGTCATATCCTATTCCGCCAGTCAGAGTTGGCACGTTATGCACGTATGGCTCATCTACCATCGTGGTCATTGTAGCCTTGACGTCTTTATCTTCAAACTCGTACTCTATATGCTTGTCAAAAACTTTTCCAAGGTCGTGATTTTTGTTTTTTGAATTACTTTTTTTCTTAGATTTCATTACTGCGAAATATTATCAGATTTGGCTAAATTAACTTTTTAAATCATGGTGCAGACTTGGTCATTGCCACGTAGATTTTATTGTCCTTGCAAACAGGCCATGATACAACTTGATTATTCGCCATATCCAGGATCTGCTTTTCCTGTAATTTTTACAATATCCCTGTCGGCTGCAATATTTTGGATTTTATCTATTTTCATGCGACCCAAGACATGAAGAACATCTTTTTTATCCCCGTGTTCTACCTCCAGTGAATATTTTTCTCGCAGACCATTCATTTTGATATCTACATTGGTGCCTGGCTTGTACTCTATGATTGCGCTGACATCAGGCTCTATCATGTCTTCGCTTGCAAGTTTCCTTTCAAGATAGATTATTCTGTGTACCAGACTGGGATCTACGTTTGGCATGACTTGTTTGAGTTTGGACACATACTCGTTGTATATGGATTCTGCATCTTGTGCCATGGTTATATTATACACAGAATGTTATTTAAGACCTAGGCAACATTTTCCAGTCTCTTATCCATGTCAATCGATGATTCCTTGTAGATTTATCCCATTTTGCTTGAATATCTTTTAAGTGAGTTTGACCAATCTATACCATGGTAAAATTTGGTAACATATTTGGTTCGAAGAAAGATGCGTCTGATGAAGTCAAAGTGACGATAGGTAAAAAAGATCCGGCAGAAAGAAGAGCCCTTGCCAGGAATACAGATACTTCGGGGGAGACTTTAAAACATCTAGCTAGCGACGGGGATTCTGAGATAAGAAGAGAGGTTGCACACAACAGGAATACTTCTTCGGGAATTTTAGAAGAGCTGGCCAGTGATGATGAATGGAAGGTAAGATACGAGGTGGCAAGAAATCACAATACCCCTTCAGATATAGTAGAGAAGCTGTGCGGAGACAAGGACTGGAGGGTAAGAGAAGGCGTCGCCTGGAATGAGAAAGCTTCTGGTGAAATTTTGGAAAAACTTGCATCGGATCGTCGTGAGGTAAGATATGCTGTTTTAATGAACAAGCATACCCCTATTGGGCTTGTAAAACGCATAGAACTTGAGAACGAACGAGAAGAGGCGGAGAGAAAGAGATCAGATACTGAAGATCTAAGAGAGATAAGAGGCAGGGAATAGAAGAGGCGGTATGAAAAAATGATATTTCCTGATTGGTAAGATATTTCATACCAGAAAGTTTTGAAACAAGAAAAAGATCTGATATGCAAGGATCGAAATCTTGTAATTTGTACTCTGAGAATTGCAAGATGGTTTAATTACCAGAAAAAACCCTCTGTGTTGCATGGTCTCTGAAAAAGTGGTCAGGTTTCAAAACAAGAACAGGGACTTGAACCAGCTAGCACAGCAAATAACTTCAATGTTAGATAGAGACGGATACAAAACACAGATGACTGCTACTTCTCCTGTAGGTACAATCATCCAGGCAACAAAGGCAGGCATTTTGAGGGATTTCATTACTGCAGACAGGGCATTTACTATAATGATTAGTGGGGATCCAAACGACTTTGCCATACATATAGGAATTGGAAAATTCATACAAAACATTGCCGTTGCAGCAATAGAGACATTGCTCTTGTCGTTGCTGTTTCTGGCAGTTGACATTCCAGAGATGCTGTGGACAGTACATGTGGAAAAAGAGATATTAAATAAAATAACTCAAATTGTAGGCTAAATCAGTTGGCTCTTTTACTCGAATAATTCTTGTCACTTTCACACAATTGGTTGGTCACCTCATGATATAAGACACAACAAATAACTTCAATGTTAGATGGAGACAAATGCAAAACACAGATAACGCTAGTTCTCCGTCAATAATGCTAAATTATCCTTCACCACTAACTACCAAATTTTTGCCACATTAGACAATATAAGATTGAAGATAGAATAGTCATGAAAAATTCATTTGCAGACAAAACAGTAGTGCTATTTACGACAGCAGTTGTTGGAGGAGTCATGACATTAATTGGATTTTTTGCAATCAATGAACTTTTCATTCTGGTCCCTAGATAAATCAAAGTTGAAAGCAGAGATTTTCAAATAGCGGTTGGCGAAATTTTGCCTCAAAAAAGAAGTCGGAGACTGAAATAGTCACGTAACTTTAGATACTATGAAATTAGAATAAACTTTCATTAATACAAAATCATGTCATTATCTAGATTTATTTAATATGAATTGCAATTTATGCTTACGAAAACATGGAAAAAATTCTTCAATAATCGATACTATATTTTCCTTGTTTTACCAATTTTTGGAGTTCTGACTGCTGCTGGAACTAATACGCCAACACTAGGATTCTGTCCACCAACATGCGCGTCAAATTTAGATTACACGTCTTCAATTTCGATCACAACAGACAAGCCAGCCTATATTCGTGGAGATGTAGTTACAGTATCAGGTCACGTAACAAATCCAATCGCAGGAGAGAATGTTGTCATGATGGGGATTGATCCATCGCTTGATGACATATTTGCAACCCAGTTATCTCTTGATAATAACGGCAACTATACCACCAAAATAAACACATCCAGTCCACTCATGGCAGAAAATGGTCAATACGAGATCCTAGCACAATATCATTCAGAGCAGGGGACGCTTACAGCACAAACACAATTCATTGTTACTGCAAACTGCCTTGATAGTCAATGTTCTACTCCAACAAGTGCGGTCACAGTCATACAGATCCCACAGTGGATTCACAATAACGCAAAATGGTGGTCAGAGGGAACCATAACTAATAATGACTTTATTCAAGGTATTCAATATCTAATTCAGCAAAAAATAATTGCAATCCCTCCAGCTCAATCACCTTATGCGTCGGCAAATCAAATTCCAGCATGGTTTAAAAACAATGCTGGCTGGTGGGCAGACGGACAGATTTCAGACGATGAGTTTGTAAAAAGCATACAGTGGTTAGTCTCTAATGGAATAATCAAAGCGTAATTCTAAAAACATTAAACATGAAACTAATTTTTTGTAAATGGGCACACAGAATAACGGCTATGATATACTCTACGCACATAAAGACTCAACTTGATTCAGATTTCCCCTTGGCCAAGTATTTTTGCGGTTACAAAAGCTGAATGCCATGTGCCCGTCTATGAATCAACAATTCTTCCTCGCTTGATACCACATATCCGCACATCTCACACCTTAGAAAGCCAAAGTCCTCAATTGGCACTTCTTTTGCCAGCAAGAAATTTGTGGGATCTATTTTACGCACTTTGTAACCCAATCGCTTTGTTTCTACAAGAAAGGATTCCAGCATCTGCTCTACGTTTGCTTCATTTACCATCACCGATGATTTTTCTGTCTTTGCCTCAAAGTGGTGACCCTTTAGATAATTTGCCAGCTCTGTTGCAATTTCATTGTCATTTGCACAGTCTATTGTTATCATTATAGAATTTGAAGACCATTGTTCTCAATATGTCTTCTTTGCTAAAATTCAATCTTTCTTGTAATGTTTTGTCATCTTGGTGTAAAGATATGAAGAATTTTTTGCCAGATACGAGATTATGCCTATAACATACACAAAAATCATGGTTGTAGATGGTCGTCTGACCAACTACAGTTTGTGGTGCTCTTGACACCTATGGAGTACCCTTAACAGGTACCACTACTGCCGGGTGTTGAGGTGTTTCACCTGCGGCACACAAATGATTTCCGCATACTACATTAGGATCTGTCAAGACAGTTACAGGTGTAGGAGGGTTAGTGCTGTATACATTAACAGCATAGGCAACACCTGAAAGGCTTTGATTTGCAACTATTGCAAACATTGCTATTGCGAAAAACAATGTAGCATAGTTTGTCATTTTAGCCATGCGTCCTACCACAGATCTCACACGTTTTGCCATGATACAATTACGTCACCGTTTCATTTAAAAAATCTGAATACACTGCAACAGTATGTGTTACATCAAATAATCCCCAGATGTTTCAAAAGCAGTTAAAATTGTACGCCTGATAGCAGAGATTTTACCGCAGACAAAAAAAGCTACATCTGAAAGAGATCTGATTACAGTCTAGAATCTGTTAGGCTAGAATCGTTTCATTATAATTTAAATTTGTCCTCTACGTAATATATGATACAGAAGAGGTTGAGAAATGAGAACTTGGCTTCTGCTCTCTGCCATTCTTGGTATATTCATATCGATAGATGTTTCTGTCAGCAGCTACGCACTGGTACAGAATGGTTCGTCCGGAATTTTATTGGCATCATACCCTGTTGCTACAACTCAGGTACAGGAATATGTAACAACAGACAAGCCGTACTATGCGTTAGGTGTTGAAGGGTCTGCGATCGCATACATATCGGGACATGTATCAGGTGCGCAACCCATGGTAACCATAACCGTCAAAACTCCAGATAGCGAATACAAGAATCTTACTTGCAATACAGATCCGGCAGGATATTTTTCAGTGCCATACTTGATAGACTTTGATGCGCCTGTTGGCCAGTATTATATTACAGCATATTACAATGATGGACAGGTATCAACCAATTTTTACGTTATGAGGGGATGATGATAGACGGTCATCACTGAGAAAATACATGCCATACTTCATTTGCACAAGGTTTAGGGCCTAGGTCTGTATTTTTTTGTGGGTCTTCTTTGGAAATGCATCGCATCCACATATCATGCATGGCATGCTGTGAAACCCTATGAACTCGTTTCCACACCCAGGACACTTGAGCTCTATTATCTGGCTCATGCCTATATTACTGCAAAGAACTAATAAAAATTCGTGGCACAATGTTACTGAACATGGTTAATGAAATTATCTTGACTTGCTGCCTTGGCCCAAGTGAGATTTTCTAGTCTGTAGGACTTGAAATCTCATGGTCTGAGTCCATATTTTTCAATAGTGTTTTTATTGGAGTGAATCTGATCGCAGTTTTTTTGATCGATTCAATTTGCTATTACAATTGGATGAGCGAATCGTACATTCGTATCTCCAAACTCGAACCCTTTTTTGTTGTTCTTCATGTGTATCATTGCTTGATTTAGAATAAAGCCATTGTTGAACTGTGTTAAGTAACAATGTTAGTTCGCATGCGTAATTTTCATGGCTTGCAAACTGTATGTGATATCTGCTTAAATCAAAGAAAACCCTACTGATATCGTTGAGTATAATTCAGACCCGTCGCACAACAAACGGTATTCTTACTGCAAGCGTGGTCATACCTGCAATCATTGCAGTATCAGTCCTGCTTGAGCTGCATGCAATACCGCTTGTCCTGTCAGTGCCACTCTTTCTGGTTCCACTCTCGGTCTATACCACAATAGTTGGCCTCAGGTACAAGCAGGTGTCTCACCTAACACAAGACTATACTTACTATTTTACCTGGGCTGCAGTAATGCTATCAGTGGGTATTTCGTGGATACTCCTCTATGAAAAGACGGGCATAATAATTGGGGTAATAGCTGTTCTCTCAATTGTGCTGGGCTATGTCTACCTCAACAAGATGAAATCGTCCATGATCAAGGTATGACTATATGACGATTCCATTACTGGTTTACGTTAATTTCCAAGAGTTTCAGCTGGCATCATGCCTTTTCATGAATTATTTCTTGTAAATTTCTCCCCTATGGTCAGTCTCTACAACAAAGATTATCATCTTGCTTTGCTGTAAATCCAATATCACCCTGTAATTTCCCACACGTAGTCTAAAAAATGGCGAATTGGCTAACTCATCACTGCTCTAAAGGGATCTTCAATACAATCTAACACGGAATCATAAATCTTCTGGGCATTTTTCTTGTCTATTTTCTCTAATTGTTTAATGGATTTCTCAGACCAGATGACCTCCCAAGTCATCTACTTTAATCCTAATTTCCTTTTTACTTGATCTGATGTATATACACGCCCTGCCTTGATGTCTGCAACGCCTTCTTCAATGTTTTTGATCACCTCGTCACTTAGTATGTCATCTTTCTGAACAATTTTTAAAAGTCTGGCAATCACAGCCTCGTAGGTTTCTCCAGGATGGTTCATTTGTTTTCTGAGGTCATTTTTGAGCTTTTTAGAAAGTTTGATCGTGCTTTGTTCCATAGTATACTACGTTATACCATGGTATATTGTGGCATAAAAATGGACCGCAAGTCAAACCAGGAATTTATGCAAAAAATGCAATGTCCTATGGGACTAGAAGTGAAAATCCTAATTATTGTATATCAATGGTATGTTCGATGAACTCACTCTCTTATTTTTTCAATCTCGGCATTTCTCTCAATCTTCAATAGTTGTTCATACGCCTCTATCTCTTTTCTCCTCAGTTCCGGATCTGCTGTGCTGTTGGCATTTTTTGAGGCCTCTTCGAGTTGCCTCATTGCTCTCTTGAGATTTTTTCTAGCTTTGCACAATTCACGCACAGCCTGCCTGTCTCGTGAGCTGCTGGCAGCCTCTCTTGCCTCTTCCCACCGTATCCTTGTCTCAAGCAATTTTGGATCATATTCTGAAGGCAATAGATGCGGATCTTCGTGTTTTTCATTTAATGGTACCAGTAAATAATTTTGAACTGGCAGAAGAAAAGGGGCTGGCCTACCAAAAAATTGGTAAGTCACATACATCAAACCAGAACCTTTAGATCCATTTCATAAAAACCGATCACTATGACTCTGATACGTGAATTCACATAGTCATGGATTATAGTAAATATCACAAACAAGGTTTAGCAATTGTTATAACAATGAAAGGTGGTTTACAATGGTATGAGCATCATAGAGACAACACATGGAAAGCTCTTGGTTATGATATTAGGTGTGGCAATGGTTGCTGCATTTGGTAGTTCTATGGCGTACGCACAGACTACACAAGGACAGAGTCTGAGCCAGACTTTGCTGATACAGGACCAAGGATTTCAAATGAATGGCGGTGTCATGTTTAGTATGGGCCATGGCGGAATTGGTCCCATAGTAATGTGTCATGGAAATATGAGCGACTCTCAGACACCTGGCAACACAATCCCCTAGCAGCACAACTGGCAAGTCAGACATGGCTCCACATGTACTTGTTTTATTGTAATGCCAAGGCTAGTTTTGCTACCCGTACAAGCTATAAACTATTGAAAGTAGTTTGAAAAATCAGAAAGTGATCGCTGCTTTGTATCGGTCCAGGTTACATGAGGCAGTCCCATTAAGACCCTCAGCTTGTTGGCAGTAACTGGGGAAAATCCCTCAAAGTGGTTGTTTGCCATTGCAACAACAAGCAAAACTTGGTTTTTTACTGAATCAAGCTTCTCTGCCCATCTTTCCAGCAGAGGGCTTTGGTCTTTTTGGATCTTGCCAAACTCACTTTCTGGTATTGACCTATCACCAATTAACCTAAGATAGACAAAGTCTGTGGTCACAGGAGCTGGGTTTATGACACCTTCTATTTCGTTCCAGACAAGGCAGAGGTTTTTCTCCCCTAGATACTTGTATGATTCTTCTGTGAACCATGACGGGTGCCTTCCTTCCACTGCGTAACGATAATTTTTTGGGAGGTGGTTTACCATCTTTTCTAGATTGGGTTTTGCTTCTGCAAATGACAATGACGGTGGTAGTTGTATCACAAGAATCTTCATCTTAGATTCCAAAGGTTTGATGGAATCTATGAATTGATCAAGGTAGGGGCCTGGCCTGAGCCTGTTGTCATGTGTAATAATTTTTGGAAGCTTGGCAGTAAAAATGAAATTCTTAGGTGTGTCAGAGAACCATTTCCTTGTCATTGATTGTGTTGGAATCCTGTAGAACGTGGAATTTATCTCGGTGATATCAAATGCGGATGAATAGTGTTTTAGGTATTCT
>JASHNR010000062.1 GCA_030041535.1 Nitrosopumilaceae archaeon
TTTGAGGTATCACAAAAACAGGCACTGATTGGCGTAATTGTCATACTTGCAGTCTTTGCAGCACTGACTGTAGGTACATTATCAAAGGAAGAGACATGGGTAGACTATACAGATGTCAAAGAGAGAGTCCAGTCATGGGACATATCTCAGTTTGGCAAAACCTTTGAGCCACACTTTAGATATCTTTTGCTTTCCATCTCGCTGCATGCATTTGGCAATATACGAATTCTTCCGTTTATCACAAGTATCGCCCTGCTTGTACAGATATACTTTTTTACAAAAAAAATAACAGGAAAAAGATTTGCAGGAATTGTCTCGATGGCACTCTTGCTTCAAAGCGACATATTTGTCTCATACAGTACGACTGCAAGCTATGAAAATTCCTGGGTGCTTCTCTACCTGTTTTCGCTATACATGATAGTCAAGTTCTGGCCACCATCTCCAATACCATACTTTCTCTCAATATTTTCAAAGCCCCTCACGCTGGCATTTCTCCCAATGAGCCTTTATTTTATAGCAAGATCTACGATTCCAAAGAAATCCAAGATCTACTCACTTTGCACATATGGTGTTATCATAATTATAATTGCAGTAGCTACTGTATCATACAAGACAAACTTTACAGGCGGCGCCATATCGCTTGATGCCTCCCAGTTCTGGCAGGGCTTTGCAGCAATGGCAATACAGATGAGGTTTGACTATATTGTGGTGCTTTTCCTGTTACCGTTAACAGTGATGCTCTTTTTTGCATCAAGAAGAGGAATAGAGCATGCAGATTCTATTATGATATTTGTGCTTGTCATACTATTGACGTCTCCTTTCCTGACAGGATTTACAAACCAGACAAATGAGCCCTACAGGTTCGTCTCGCTTTCGGTCTTTTTTGCAATAGGTGTCGGGGTATTATTATCTAATAAATCTAGGAAGCAGAACGAATTATCGTCCAGTACGTAGTTACCTTGTCTCCTGGTACCACGGGATATCCGTCATGGTCGGCAACTGCCAGTGTCTCTTGGCCGTTTGGTGTGTTTACAGATATTAGGTTCAGCGAGACTATGGTAGAAGATGGGTGTACCAATGTATTGTTTACTTGGAGGATCTCAAGGTTTTGTCCTCCAACGTTTATTACATTTCTATTGAACATGCCCATGTTTGAGTTTATCAGGCCATTGAGCTGATCCGGGTGATATATGGTAACACGCGGTGTCTCAATATATGCAACCAGGTTTCCTGACGAGTCCTGCACCTCTATCTGTGCATAAATTCCAAGTACAGACTGCTGTGAAGGGCCTACAGTCTGCGCAAAGGAATTTCCAGTTGACAATGTCAGGACAGAGCCTATCAGCAGAACAAGCAGTAGCGCGCGCATAGTTTTTTTGGAACTGTTTTGTACTAATAAGCTTCTCGAAAGTAGACCCAGTTACACAAGCCACATAACTTGAAAGCAAGTTTTTCTGCGCTATTATCTTAATCTTGCCAGAATGCTTGTCAAGAATCGTCTCCAAGATAAGGATAGGTGAAATTAAAGATCGCTAGTTTTCATAGTCTTGACATATTTCCTTGCAGCCCTTTCAAGTTCTCGGTCGTCGGTTACAAGTACAAGACCTAACTTTTCTGCAAGTGTAAGATAAGAGGAATCATAAGCCGTTAATCCTTCCTTTGTGGCAAGTTCATACATACGTTTTTCCAGTCCCTTGATGCTAACTATATTCATACGTTGCATTAAGAACAATATGGAGTCAAGCAAGGTAAGCGATTGTTCCTGTGTGATCTTTTTCTCACGATATGAAAGTTTCCAGATGGCATTTAATACTTCATAAATAGTCAAGTCCAAGATATGCTGCTTGTTTAGAATCCCTATCGAATGAGAATCCTTGGCTCTTACAACATTTAGTAGAGAACTTGCATCAAAGAGCTTATCTCTCATCTCTTGATGATCTTACTGCCCTTGCAATCTCGTTACTGCTGACATTTTTTCGTAATATACGGCCTATCTTATAGAGGTCTTGTGAAAGACTTTGCTCTTCGAGTTTTCTTACCTCGTCCTCAAGTGCCTCTCTTACAACTCTGCTTATCTTTATGTGATGCATCCTTGCTTTTTTTCTCAGCTCGTCCGGTATCTTTGCCGAAACTACCGTGGTCATAGTATTACTTTTGTGGTAATACTTTATAAGTATTATTCAGATAGGCCTGCAAATACGCAGTTCTATGCAACACAAGAAAACCAAGAAGGACCAAGTTCTTTTAGAATCTTCATTCTGCTTGATAACAAATTTCCAAACGTTTGCTAGAATGATTTCAAACTATATTTTGCGACTTGGGTACCAGAAACTATCCCTGCCTAACATTATTAAAGGAACAAAAATGAAGATTTCAACGAAGCCCGGTAGTGTAGCGGTCAAGCATAGGGGCCTTTGGAGCCCTTGACCCCAGTTCGAATCTGGGCCGGGCTACTTTTAAAACCAAATTCTTCTGCATCATTACATGTAGTTCATGTGAGGCACATTAACTGGCGGCATAAAGTGTGGCAAGATAGTGATTCCAACCAGAACTGGCACAACAAACAAGAGTACAGGTATTGCAGCAAGAATTATTCCAAGCAAGAGACAGCTTCTGGCTTTTTTTGGATCATCATCGCGAATAACAAAATATGCAACTACCCCTCCCAGTACATTAAATACAATAGGCAACAGGAACCATAGACTGCTTCTTCTTCTAATCTGCACTACATAGATAATACATTTTTTACATTTAAACCAGTCTGTGGCAGGTTCTATCTACAGATGTAGCTTTGTTAATGCGTGTTCAAGTGCTTTGTGTATCACAAAGAACGGTGTTTGGTCGCTTATACTTATAGTTCCTGAATATGGATTGCATATCTCAGAGCCGGAGAACCCATTTGCATTCTGGTGGAATGTGGCTAGTGCTTCGTCAAGACAGACTGGGTTTGTCATTACTGGAGAGGTTACGTCTCCACCACTCTTTGCAGTACTACCTTGTGGCCCTCCAGCATTCAAGATTTGAATACCTGGTGCAGAAGAACCAGTTGCAATGCTATTTGGCAAAAGTACTGGAGTCCTGTTGGTGTACAATGTCAGTGTGTTTCCAGATATGGCATAGTGAGCTGTCTTGTCTACCCAGGCATAGTTGCTATTGACAGATCTTTGGAACTGGATAACATAGTTACAGCCAGTGTTGTTCTTGTCTGTGAGCTCTTGGACTAGGCCAATGTATGTGAATGTATCATTGTGTTGTGTCAATACCTTCTCTGTCATGTTTACCACTTTGGTGTTTATAGACTGGTCTATTGGTTGTAAAACGCAGACTGTCTTTTGTGGCACCTGAGCATGAGCAGTCATTGCCGGTATCACATACGTATCTACTGAAAACAGAACCATCACAGATATGGCTGTCAGTATCACTAGTTTCCAGCTTGCAAACTCAGACAAGTGAGACAGCCCCCAGCTTTAGATTATTTTTGGATACATAGAAATCAACTATGATATCAAGTTCATTTGAGATGGTTCTCTTTTCAAGATCAGACAATTGCCTTAATTTCTTAAAGACGGCTTCCTTGAGTGTGGCCGTTGTGAATCCTTTGGCTTTCTTGCCCATACAGTAACTTTACTGTATATTCAGATATAAAAATCTACAGTAATTTTACTGTATGTATAGCCAAAGTTAATCTTAAATGAACAAATACGGTAACTTTACCGTATGGCAAGAAAGGACTGGGTTAGCGCAAACATTCCTTTGGGGCTGGCAGAGAGGCTTGACGAGTTCCTAAAAACAGAGGATTCCTACAAGATGGGCTACACCAGTAGAAATCAGATAATTGTAGATATAGTCAAGGACTTTTTGCAGACGTGGGAATCCAAAGGTGAAAAACACAGATCAAAAGGCTAGTACTTGCTAGATCTCAAGTCTTGAGAGCAATTTTGTTGCTATACCAAAAAATATCACAGCAAGAACAGTCAAAATAATCATCTCATACCCAACGGTACCAGTAAAGTTGCCAAATATTCCAACACGCACCACATCGACAAGATATGTCAATGGATTGAGATAAAATGCCGTTGCAAGAATTGGAGGAGCACCCTGTGCAGGATAAAATGCGGTACTCACAAATGCAAAAAACAGGAATGCCGTATTGATTACCACGTTGAACCCCTCACTTGATTTTAGCCTTGTAGATATTATAGATGCAATGGAGCCAAATAGTATAGCACCAGTCATAGAAGCAAAGACAACAAGAGGTATGGTCAGTACATTGAACTCTACTGACTTGAAAAATATTGGATACCCAATTGCTGTTATCAATCCAGCAGATACAAGCCCAATGATTCCAATGGTATACACATTTGACAAGATGTATTGCGCGCGTGTAAATGGGCCGACCAGAATCTGCTCAAACATTCCATGCCTCCTATCATTCCAGATTATGATGCCAGAGATCAGTGTGCTGTTCATTATGTTAAAGCCAATCATGCCAGATGCGATAAATGCAGGATAGTTGAGGCTCTTTGAGCCAAACGGGACGCTATGAATCAGTGCAGTATACGCAAACCCTGCAACGAAAATATAGATAATAGGAAATATCACCTGCCATATCACAAAGCCCATGTTGAGCGATATGGTAAGATTTCTATTTACCAGACGAAATACTGGATGCATTGGAATTTTTTACCACTGTAAGAAAGATCTCCTCGAGGCTTGTTGGGACCACACTCAGGTCCTCTATTTGGATATTGTTTGATTGTAATACCTGCAAAATTTTTGCCAAAATCTGTTCCGAGTCTGCAGAGTGTATTGTAATTACCGTTCCTTCGTCATGGGAAACATCATAGTTTCTAACCCCCTGCAACATACCTGAGATCTCTTGCATCTGTCCTATGCGAATCTTGATTGTCTTTTCCCTCCCAAACTTGTTTTTGAGCTCATCCGGAGTATCTACTGCAATAATTTTTCCCCGATTTATTATGGCAATCTCATCGCATAGATATTCTGCCTCCTCAAGTATGTGTGTTGTAAAAAATATCGTTAGCCCATCGCGCACCTTTCCCTTGATATAGTCAAGTAATCCCCTTCGTGCAGAGGGGTCAAGCCCTGCTGTTGGCTCGTCTAAAAACAAGAGATCCATATCATGCATAAACTCTCGCGCAACCTGAACGCGTCTTCTCTGCCCAATAGAGATGTCATCGTTCTTCTTTTTTCTTATATCCTGCAGGTCAAAAGCCGTGAGAAGCTCCTCCACCCTGTCACGTCTTGTCTTTATATCGATATCCCACATCATACCATATTTCTCAAGGGATTTTTCTACAGTAAGTGTTGGCTCGTAGCTTGGCTGCTGTAACACCACACCAATCTTTTTTCTAACATCAAGAGGGTGCCGCGATGCATCGATTCCAAGAATGGTGATAGTACCGCTACTTGGAGGAATCAGGGTAGTCAAAAGTTTCATTGTAGTTGTCTTACCTGCACCATTTGGCCCTAAAAATCCAAATATCTTGCCCGACTCTACGGATATATCAATACCATCAACTGCTGTGACATTTCCATATGATCTAAAAAGTGATTTTGCCTCGATACAAAGCATTTAATGACTTTCCCGCGCTCCCACTAATCTAGTTTTGTTAGACTTGGAAAATTTGTCTCTACTTTTGTAATTTATTTTTGACTTTAGCAAGGATCCGTTCTGCCCATTTTATCGAGTTTTTGGCTTCTTCTGGACTTGTAAAATCAGGTTGGTATTCTGCAGCATTTTTTAGGTCAAGTAATGAAGAAAATTGCTTTTTGATATCACCATGTTCTTCAGTAGTAAGGACCCCTTTGATCAATGATTAGATCTCGTCGTGCTCGCCTGATGCCCTCAATCCTTTTTCATGCGTGGTAAGCGCATCTAGTGCATTAATTCCACTATGAACAGCATTAGTTACTGTAGCATCATATTTTTTCTGTGACAAGGCGTACCTAGCTACTTCCAGCAGGTTTTCTGCCTTGGTAAGATAGTTTTGCGATTTTTTGCGATCTACAGATTTTGTCATTTGATTATATTCACCAATTCTTTACCACTAATTAGAATATGATCTTTAATAATTGAATTTATCAGATCGCTGTTTCGCTTTGATCGAAATTGTTTTTCAGAGAATATTATATGAGAGATTTTTGTATGAAACATCAGAGATAATTCTTCTATGACTTTTGAAATAATTTCGATTGCTCTGTCATAGTCATTTGATATTATCAAGAGATCAATATCACTATCTTCTTTTTCTTCACTTCTTGCTACACTTCCAAAAATTACTGCGGAGACGATTTTTTTAGAAACCAGGTTTTTTTTAAGAATTGAGATTATTTCTTGAAGTGTGTTTTGTTCTACTTTAAAAATTGGCTCTATTATTTTAGCTAAGACATAACTTTTCTTGTTTAATGATATCTGATGGGCTTTGCCTACAGGTTGAACTTGGACTATACCGAATTTTTCTAAATCTCCTATTGTTGCAGCCGCTTCCGTATGTGAAATACATGCATCTTCTGCTAACCGCCTGATGGTAAAAATTCTGCCTTTATGATCAACCAACGTACGAAGTACACTAATCGATCCTTTATTTCCAAGTACTTTTTCTAGATATTTATGTAGTTTCATATTATGGAAGATAATTCTTACATATGGAAGATAATTCTTACATATAACTTTTTCAAACCTAATTTGATCATTCACTTAAAACATCATATATCAGATTTTAGGTTCTGAAATTCAGACCTTGTGCAGTTAAACGAAACAGTATACTATATGCGGCTCTATTAGCTCTCTTAAGTAGAAGTTACCAATTGGCGTAGTGTATTACACTATTTTAATGCAGATTTGAGTTTATTTTGCAGTGCTATAATTTCAGGTTGAGTTAACTTGTCAATAATTTCTTGTATTTTGAACACAAAATTCTGCATTGACAAGATGATATTTGAAATTGCCACAAAACGAGCTCTTAAAACAAAGAATAGCGATAAAGCTAGGATACAGTTAGATCGCCCAGATTAAAAGATCAACTTTTTTGTTACTAGAAGGTTGTCCAAATATGAAATATAGTAGATCGCGTAGGTCAAAAATTCTTATTAATACACAGATCTTAACTGAGTTTGATTTGTCCGAATTTGATTCATTGATGAATAAACTTCTTGAGCAAAAACCAGAGATCTCAAGACAAGATATAGAAGAGATGATCCAAAAAAAGAAGGAAAAGATTGGTGCGGGTTATCTTACAGATCAGGGTGCACTCTTTCTTATTGCGTCAGACCTTGGTGTGTCATTAAGCGAGCCGTTAAAGGTCGAGATGGGCCTCAAGGACCTCTATGTTGGTGCAAAGGAGATTACGCTTGAGACACGAGTGATGAATGTATACCCAGCAAAACAATTTTCAAGAAAGGATGGCACCCAGTTTCTTTTGCGTAACATGACAGTATATGACGGAGACTCTAGAGCAAAGGTAAAGTTATGGGATGAAAAGGCAAATCTTCCCGGAATAGAGAATCTCAAGCCGGGAGACCTAGTCAAGATAATCAAGGCCTATGTAAAATCTGACATGAAGGGCAATCCAATAATCAACGTTGGTTCAGGTTCCACAGTAGAGCCAAACAGCACGCAAAGCAAGATCCCAGGCCTTGATGCAATAACAGACAATGTATCAAACGTAAAGGAGAACCAACAGAATCTAGTGGTATCAGGAATTTTGGATGGAAACATCCGCACTACAGAGTTTACTAATTTCAAGGGAGAGCCAAGCAAGGCATTGCAACTTAGACTAAAGGGCAATGACGGTACAATAATCCGTGCAGTGCTATGGAACAAGGACGAGAACTCTGTTCCAAAGGTAGTCTCTTCAGGTGCAAAGACAAGATTGATTGGAGTTAACACAAAGATGGGTCAGATGGGTCTTGAGCTTCATGGAGATGAGGGAACTGTGCTAGAGATAGAGGGAGGAAAAGAAATAGAGAAGATAGCTGTAAGAATTTTGTCTGCCACAAAAAGCGAGTCTGGAAGCAGGTTGCTTGTTGTAACAGCACAAGATAAAAAGCTAGTAAATATCGTAGATGTTTCTTCAATAACATCAAACCTCAATGTTGGCGATGTCATTGAACTCTTGCCATCAAAGATATACGGAAACTCTGTGACAATTGAACAGGATTCCTATGTAAAAAAAATCGATGATCAAAAGATGCCAACGTTATCAGATGCCAGGACAAAGATAAGAGATGTCAAGCCATCAGATGGGATCTATTGCGTCGAGGCAATAATTTTAAAAGCTCCACAAAAGCGCGAAGTACAAACAAAGACAGGTGAGTCGATCTCACTTTCCGAGACATTCATAGAAGATGACACAGGACAAATATGGCTCAAGGGCTGGCGCACACAAGCAAGGCTGCTAGAACAGTTCACCCAAGGCGAGATAATCAGCGTTACAGGTGTTACTGCAAAGCCAGGTCTTGAGGGAAGAACGGAGATATTTCTTACCGCATATTCAGTTGTTACAAGAAAGAACTAGTCCCAGAATCCTCGCGTAGTAACATATTGCCTTTCTGCTTCGTATATCTGTCGGTAAAGTTCTTCTTCGCCTATCATGTTTCGCAGTATCCTTGCTCCAGTGTCTGCACCAACACCATATCCTGACAACACAACAAGTGCAGTGCTTCCAAAATTTTCTAATAGCGATGAAACTTTCCATGCACGGTTGAATTTGTGGTTCTCCTCTGTAGTTATTTTTTTCCCCGCCACCTTTTTTTGTACTATTTTTGGCAGGTCATAGTCAGAGTAAAACGTAGCAGTGACCTGCCTTGACTTGCAGTGCGGACAGACAAGTATTCCCTTTATCTCACGAGTCTCTACCACTTTTTCCCACTTGCCGCAGCGCATGCAGACAAGCCTGTGTTTTGTTTTAACAAGCCGTGCTTTTACCAAGTCAAGCACCCCCTTGTCAAGATTAGCAGGAGACGAATAGTATTTTGTGGTATGATCAAGTATTGGCTCTGCAAGTTTTGAGAAACTATCAACCTCAAACCACCGTGGTGCTATGGTATCATTTCGTATACTTTCAAGAGTTTTAGCTGTTCCCTCCAAGTCATACTTGTCATGGAAGAGCTCCCGTAGGGCTTCCTTTGCAAGTACGGTGGCAGAATATCTTTCATAGAGAAACCTTGCAGATTTTCTGTCATATACTGCCTGCCTGCCTACGATTCCAAATTTTTTTGCAACACACCAGGTTCTCCAGTTTACGTTATGTGTTCCAGATAACGATGCACGTACGATTGACTCCAATTCATACTTGTCTTTTAGTACAGAAAACACCGAGTCCTCATTGATTCTTCCATTTGATGATATCATGATCCTATATGCATCAGATCTTGAATCAACAAGATATCCACTCTTTGCAGAAAGCATTGCGGAAAGAAGTGTGGCAAGTGTTGCGTTGATTCTTGTTCCAAAGCATGCATGAATTACTATTGTATTTCTAGCACGCTGTGATTCCACAACAATTGTTTTCTCGTCTGGAATTGCATCCATCCTTAGATTCTCAATTATCTTGTTTGTAAGCGGCTCAAGTTTTGTCTTGGTACGATATAGCCCCACCTTTCTTGCAGTGGCAAAATCAACTGGGATGTTCTCGCCCTCCCAATATGGAACATTTATTCCAGCAGACTGGACTGGTTCTACGTTTATCTTAAGTGAACTGTCATCAACATTTAAAATTCTCCACTGCATCCCGCGCAACACAAAGACGTTTCCTGGATCGCCATTATCACCCACAAATCTCTGGTCGAGGCTTCCGATCATTTTTTTTGATACCGTATCGAGCACCTTGAATTTCAAAATATCAGGAATTGTAGACAGGTTTTCAAAGTAATACCTAAACGAGCGTCCCCTTTTTTTAAACACCATCTCGTCTTTATCAAAAAATACAATCGATCCATTATGCAAAATATCTAGCACGCCAAACAGATCATCAAGTGTTGTCTCTCGAAACGAATAGGCCTGGTTTATCATCTTTAGCGCAAAGTCAATCGGAATAGTTCCAAACTGCATTGTCATGCCAACCAAGTGGTGTGCCAACACATCTAGTGCGCCGTCATGAACTATCTGGTCCTCGATTGATTTTTCTCGGACACGCTCCAGTATGGCAAGTGCTTCAAACTCATCGTCGGCATTGTTAGTTACAATCAGTCCCTTTGCAGACAGACCTCTACTGTGTTTGCTTCTGCCTATTCTTTGCACAAGTTTTGATACCTGCCTTGGAGAACCATAGTGTATCACAAGTTCTACAGAGCCAATGTCAAGGCCTAGCTCAAGCGATGATGTGCAAACCACAATTCCAGGCCTTCCCTCCCTTAGAGTCTCCTCAGTTTCCTCCCGTACCTGTTGCGAGAGAGAACCGTGGTGCATATCTATTCGTAGACTGGACCTCTCCTTTAGTACGGATGCGAGGTATTCTGACTCGCCCCGGGTGTTTGTAAACAAGAGTACTGGCGAGTCTGCATAGTTTTTGGTAACGTAATCTATGATAGAATCAACAACGTCGGTTATGGTCCCGTCTATGTATCTTACCTCAACGTCATACTTTCTAATCGAGCGGTCCTCAATTATTCTGCATCTTCTTTTTGTTCCTACCACAAACTTGGCAGCCTCTGATGTATTTCCCACTGTTGCAGAAAGACCAACCCTTGTTACAGGAAATTTTGTATTTGCCTGCAGCCGCTCAAGACTCAGCGATAGTTGTGCACCGCGCTCATTTCCCAACAGCTCATGCACTTCATCTATTACAATCCACTCTAGCTCGTCAAGTGCCTGCAACATTCCAGGTTGTGTCAGTAAGATTATGATGGTCTCAGGAGTTGTTATTAGCACATCTGGTGGTTCAAGTGCAATCTTTTTTCTAACTGATTGCGATGTATCCCCATGACGAATCTGAATTGTAAGGCCCTCGTTTTCTGCATACCCAATCACTCTACGAAAAACATCACGGTTTAGCGCACGGAGCGGTGTGATATATAGCGCCTTAATCTTTCCATGTTTTTTTGACTTGGCAACCCTGTCAAAGATTGGAATTACCGCAGTCTCGGTCTTGCCAGAGCCTGTCGGTGCAATAACTAGCGAATCAATCTTTTGAGATATTACAGGAAGAGCTTTTTTCTGGATCTCAGTTAGGTGCTCAAAACCAAGATTGCGAAACTTGTGCTCTAACTCAAGCGGTAGATGATGTAGATGACTCTGATTCTTTTGGTTGTCTTGTTCTAGATCGCTCGTATACCATTGCACCAACTATGCCAGCACCAAATAAGATAACTGTGATAATTGGTATTTGATCGAAAATTCCTGCCATGAGTCACGTTACAACCACAGTGATAAATATCTTAAGGTGTTTCTACCAGCCCCTGTTCAGTAATACCATATGATATCTCCTTTTTTGTGCCAAATGCAGGCAATACCTGTGCAGAAAACTTGTTGCCCTCTTTTGACAGCCTGATCTTTTTGTGGGTAAAGAGGCTAATTGACTTGTCAAGGTTTTCCACGTCTTGCTCGCCTGACCTTCTAACAACATTGGTTATGACAACCGGAATCTTGTATTCTATGCAAATCAGACTGAGTGAATGCATGTATTCCATGAATTTTATGTGTTTTTCAAGTGAGTTTGATTCTTTAGAGTATTCAAATGAGAACAAGTCGCTTATGCTATCAATCACAACAAGAGAGGGGCGCATGTGAGATATTTTTTCCAAGTTTGCAATCTGATCTGCAACATGTGTAACCCTTGCAATCATTAGATTATCCAAAAGTTTGCGTTCAAGATTTTTTGCTTGCATTAGTTCAATCATTCTTTTGGGCTGAAAACCACCGCTTGTGTCCTGGTAAATTATTTTTTCACGAATTGCATTAGTACAAATCTGCATTACAAGTTGTGTCTTTCCACTCCCACCAGGCCCAAAGATGTCAGTTATGATGCCAGCAGCTATTCCCCCACCCAATAGATCATCAAGTCTTGGCAAACCAGTTGAAATCAAATCGATTGTCTAGAAAATACTGGAAATTAAATGGTATAAGTGATGATCGGGAAGGCTTTTATTTACGATTTCAAGCACTGGTGACAAGTGAATTATTGATTGTCGCAACCACCGACTCAGAAACGACCTCTAACAACGCTGCAAAAAGGTGTTAACAAAAAGGTTACAGTTAGACTGAAAAGCGATATAGAATACAAAGGAAAGATGAACAATGTGGATTCCTACATGAATTTAATCATGACAGATGCAGAGGAGGTCAGCGGTGGCAAAGTGGTTGCAAATTATGGTAGAGTTATCGTAAGAGGCAATAATGTACTTTTTATCAAATTAGAAAATGAGCTGTAATGACCCTGGCAATGAAAGAAGCAGGTAGGAACTATCTCTTTACTTCAGAATCAGTTACCGAAGGTCATCCAGACAAGGTGTGCGACCAAGTTTCAGATGCAATTTTAGACGAATTTCTAAAACAAGACCCCGACTCTAGAGTTGCAGTTGAGACCATGACAACTACAGGAATTGTTGTCGTGGCAGGTGAGGTCACATCAAAGGCAAGATTTGACATTCAAGATGTGGTAAGAAAAACAATCAAGGAGATAGGCTACAATAATCCCCAGTATGGTTTTGATGCTGACTCGTGCAGTGTTCTAGTTTCTATTCATTCTCAAAGTCCTGACATCTCAATGGGAATCTCTGCTGATGACAACAAGGAGCAGGGAGCAGGAGACCAAGGATTGATGTTTGGCTATGCAACAAATGAGACTGCAGAGTTTATGCCTATGCCAATAATGCTTGCTCACAAGCTTACTCAGCGTCTTGCAGAGGCAAGAAAGAAAAAGGAACTTCCATGGGCAAGGCCTGACGGAAAATCACAGGTTACCGTAGAATATGAAGATGGCAAGCCAAAAAGAATCGAGGCCATTGTTGTTTCAACACAGCATTCTCCCGACATTACAAACGAAGAGATAAAAAAAGAAATTATTGACAAAGTTATCAAGCCAGTCTGCGGCAATTTATGGAATGATAAAATAAAGATCCATGTAAACCCAACTGGAAGATTCGTAATCGGCGGACCTCCAGGAGATGCAGGACTTACTGGAAGAAAGATAATTGTGGATACATATGGCGGCATGGGAAGACATGGTGGAGGAGCATTTTCCGGAAAAGATCCATCAAAGGTAGATAGGTCGGCGTGTTACATGTGCAGATACATTGCAAAAAATATTGTAGCGGCAGGACTTGCAGACCGCTGCGAGGTCCAAGTTGCATATGCAATAGGGGTAGCACAACCAGTTTCTCTCATGGTAAGTACATTTGGCACAGACAAGATCCCAGAAGAACAGATTGAGAACCTAGTTAGAAAACATTTTGACATGAGGCCTGCTGCAATCATATCTCAACTGAAACTAAAGAACCCAATTTACAGAAAAACTGCAGCATATGGACATTTTGGAAGAGACGAGCCAGAATTTACCTGGGAAAAGACCGACAAGGCTGACACATTAAGAAAGGCTGCAGGCCTGTAGCATTTTTCCATATTTTGTAAATTTAATTCCTGAAATGCCGACAAGTTTTCTGTGATTGCCAATATAATCACCCACTAGAATGCTGAGATCGTCTACGCCAAACTGTAAGGCAGTGGAGCGAAGAGCATTATGATATGCCTTCTCAAAGTCTACATGTCTTATTTGCACCTTATTTCCCACCAAGTCTTTTACAAAGCGATTATACGTTACGGCCTGTGGACCGACAAGGTCAATTGTCTTTTTCGAGAACTGTTTTCCATGTATAGCTTTCATTACAACTTGTGCCACATCTGATACCAAGATAGGCTGAAGTCTATATCTCCCAGAGCCTGCAATTATAACGGAACCTTTGCGTATCTGTCTTGAAAGTATCTTTGACAGTGGATCATTTTTTCCCATGATATATGAGGGTCGAAATATTGTATAATCAAGTCCAGACTGCACAATCTCTTGTTCTGCTTTGAATTTTGATACAAAATATCCCAGTGTAGATTTTTTGTCAACACCAAGACCGCTTAGGTAAATTATTTTCTTGATTCCGGCTTTCTTGCAAAGTGCAACTGCATTTCTTGTAAGACTGACGTTTACGGTATAATAGTCAGAGTCAGTCGTCTGCCTTCCCTTTCCAATAAAGTGCAGGAACGCTACAGATCCTTTCACAGAACCTACAAGAGCATCTTCCGTAAGATCTTGCGATACGATAGCCTGTCCAAAATCAACTGCCTTTTTTTTGCCCTTTCTCACTAGAGATACAATCTCAAACCCATTTTTTGTAAGAAACCTGCCGACATTTTTTCCCACAAATCCATTGGCTCCAGATATGACGATCTTATTCATATGAATATTGTCAAGTTATAGGGACATATCATAATTACCACGAGCTTTTAAAGAAAGTACCACTTGCTCACATCGTGAGAGTAACAGAATGTGTCTGGCAGTACCATAACAGAAAAGACGTTCTTGGTCCAGTTTTTGATTATTTTAGGTACTGTGCAAATGAGGCAATTCGGATTGGCGTTGAAAAGAATCTGACATCGAAGTACAAGCTACACTATCAATTATATCATAAATTACGCGTAAACTCAGAGTTTCACTCCAAGTATGTCTATGGTGCACTAGAATGTGCTGCCTCCAAACTGAAGATGTACAAAAAGACACTCAAGAAAAAACCACACGCTAAAAAGCCATACGTTTCAAAAAACCATCTGATAATTGACAACCAATCATACAAAATTGAACATAATACCATCAGAATTCCCATAGAATCTACAAAATATATTTTCATTAGATTAGTCAGTTATGTTTGCAGGAAGATCAAGGACACAAAACTTGGTAATGTCACCATCACAGATGATAAGATAATCATTTCATACTCTAAAGATATTCCAGAACAAAAACCAGATAGTTTTATTGGAATTGACAGAAATCTAGACAATGTGACAACATGTGATACACATGGAAACTGTATTGTACGCAACCTATCCAAGGCTCAGAAGATCATTACATCGTATGACACAGTAAAAAACAGGTTCAGACG
>JASHNR010000003.1 GCA_030041535.1 Nitrosopumilaceae archaeon
TGCTTTTTGATAGCAAGAGATAGCTTCTTCATATCGTTTAAGTTTTTCAAGTTCAACTCCTTTGAAAATCAAATCTTTGACATTTGTGACGTCAATATGAAGAGCCTTATCGTAGCTTGCTACAGCATCTTCATATTTTTTTAATTTTGTAAATGCGTCACCTCTATAAAATAAGGCATAGATGTTTCTTGGGTCAATTCTTAAAGCCATTTCATAATTATACACAGCTTCTTGGTAGTGCTGTCGATAGAAATTTGCTAAACCTTCGTAGACGAGTGCTTTTACAGAATAATCAGTATTTTTTCCGATTGGTTCGTTATGCCTGCTAGGGATACCAACTTCTTTCATAAATGCTAATAGATCGCTCTTCTCGGTTAACGCATCAGTATAGTTAGGAGTAACCTCTTCTATCAAATCAAAAACTTCTATGACCTCATCATATTGTCGTAGAGTAATTAGCACTTTAGCCTTGTAAAGCATGGAAATCGCATCTTTAGGGTTAGCGTCTATATTTTTATCGAGATATTCCAATGCCTCTACATATTGCCTTGTTTCAATGAGATAAGTATGCATTTTTCTTACGATAATTACTTTGTACTGAATCTAAAGAGATTTTCTATTTAGATAGCCTTCAGTCCATGACTGTTATGTTTGCAATGCACTCTAGTGCATACCTACTGATTAAATTCCACAAAACCAAATTAATTACGGTTAAAGATGGCATCAAGTAACAAGCTTGAACTTTTGAATTTCTTTGGGGTAAAAAGCTCAAGAAAACATATACTCATTTGTCTAAGATGTGGCTCTGACAACATTCAGCGCGAGCAGAATGCCATCAAGTGCATGGACTGCAACAAAGTTATCTCAATCAAGTCATAGTCTGACACAAGTCTGGTAAGAGTTGATCTTCTGAAGTCTTTATTCTAATATTCCTGCCTTTATATAATGCCAAATTTAAAATTGGTATCAATTCAAATCACAAGGTATGCACAAAATACGTGAGGATGCCAAGGCAGGGCCGGCAATCAAGTGCATAGTCTGTGGGCGTAACGATACCGTTCATTGTACTAAATGTAAAACTCTTGTTTGTAAGCGCTGCCATAAACCAACTACTCAGGTTTATTGTGAGATATGTCTTGAAAAGCTTCCAAGGCATAAAACACACTGCGACAAAAAAATGGAATTGTCTTATAAAAAGTACAGTAACTTGTTATAAGATGATTTTCTAGTCCATTTTTGAGTTAGGTCTAATTTTTTGATACAAAAGACAATACTTCATGTAATGTAGGAGGATCTCCTTGCGTATTTTTTATGTAAAGTGCAGAGGCGCCATTTGCAAAGACAAGTCGCTCCGGTGTACTGAGGTTTCCAAGATATCCCACGATATTTGCTGCATCCCATACATCTCCTGCGCCAGTAATAATAACAGGTTCGACTTGAAATGACTTGACAAATTCAGCCTCTTTTCCATTTGACCAGTAGGAGCCAGAAGCTGTATGAAGATCTATTGTTACTGGTATCTTCTTTGCCAGCTCTTGAACTAGTTTTTTTGTGCCTTTAGCATCAGAGATTGTGCCAAGACCATACTGTTTGAGTAATATGTTACATTCATTCTCATTGATGCACAGAGAATTTAGGCTAGAGTGGAGTTCATTTAGGGCTTCCTTGAATTCTTGTGGTCTTGTTTGTATGTCAGCAGGATCTAGAAAATGAAGTGCGGCACCAGATTTTTCAAACGCAAACTTTGATAGTTCCGTTCCTTTCTTGTTGCTTGCCCAATTTGCCACAATAACAGCTTTGGAGTTTTTCAGAGCTTGCTGTTCCCTTGCTCCAAGCTTTTCAGGTCCAAAGTTTTCATTGTCGCCAAGATCAGAGAGCATTACATTTACAATGTTTTTGCCATCTCGAAATTCGAGTGCAGTAGTTCTGCCTGGTTTTCCATCAATTACAAAAAGCGATGCATTTTCAAACTCTGAAAATATCTCAGTTAGAAGAGCAGAACCTGCCTTGTCTGCCACTGTAATAAGAGAGACAGGGCAACCAAGTCTTGCAAGAGCATATGCAACATTTGTAGCATTGCCACCTTTAAGATCCCTTTGTGGAATACCACGAATACTTCCACCAAGCTTGCTTTTTTCAATAATCTGGCTGTAGACCTTACCAAGATCAGATATCGATATTATCCTATCAAGAAAAAAATCATTTAGAACAACAACTGAATCTAGTAGGCTAATGTTTTCTAATTTTTCTAGCATGAAATGATTCTAGCCCATTGGAGGCATTAGAGGCCCACCTCGTCCTCCACCTTTACCAGATGATGCTATCACATCATCTATTCTTAGAATCATACATGCAGCTTCTGTTGAAGATTTTATTATTTGCTCCTTTACCGCCGCTGGCTCTATGATATCAAGAGAGTACATGTCAGATACCCTTGTGTTTCGTGCATCAATTCCAGTCCATTTCTTGCCCTGACTGTGCTTTGCACGCAGAGTAACCATGGTATTGATTGGATCCATACCAGCATTCTCAGCTATTGTCAATGGAATTATTTCAAGTGCTTCTGCATATTTTTTAATTGCAAGCTGCTCTCTTCCCTCGAATCTGTCTGCCCAGTCTTTTAGACTTGATGCAAGAAATTCTTCTGGAGCGCCACCGCCAGCGACAACTGCTGGCTTTTCAATTACATCTTTTACCACCATCAATGAATCATGAAGTGACCTGTCTACTTCATCTACAACTCTTTGCGAGCCACCTCTAATTAGCACAGTAATTGCTTTTGGATTCTTGCATCCTTCAACAAAGGTCCACTTTTCTGTCTCCACCTTTCTTTGTTCTACTAGTTCGGCAGATCCTAGGTCCTTTGCAGTCATGTCGTCAATATTGCTACTGATTCTTCCACCAGTAGCTTTTGCAAGCTTTGTCATGTCGCTTTCCTTTACTCTTCTTACTGAAAGAATTCCTTGTTTTGCAAGGTAATGTTGTGCAATGTCATCTATTCCCTTTTGACATATCAATACATTAGCACCAATTTCATGAATCTTGTCTACCATTGACTTTAGCATCCTATTTTCTTCCTCAAGAAACATCTGCATTTGAGTAGGATCGGTAATTCTGATCTCTGCACTCATCTCGGTCTTTTCAATTTCAAGAGCAGAATTTAGCAGGGCAATTTTTGCCTTTTCTGTTTTTGTCGGCATACCACTATGAACTATTTCTTTATCAAGTACAATACCCTTGATGAGTTGCGTATTTCTAATCGAGCCTCCAGCCTTCTTTTCTACTTTGATATTATCTAGATCAACTTTATTTCCTCCTTCCTCTTTTTCAACTACTTGTAGGATTGCGTCTACAACAAGTTTTGAGAGCATACCACTGTCTTCTGAGATTAGTTTTGATTCCATGCTTGTTTTTGCAACCTTCAAAAGAATTTCCTTTTCATTTGGACTTACAGACTTGGCAAGCTCTTGGAGAAGAGAAAGCGCCTTCTCTGCAGCTGCCTGAAATCCCTCAATGATTACAGTAGCATGAACGTCTTTTTCTAATAGCTCTTCAGCCTTTGCCAAAAGGGCTCCGCCAAAGACAACAGAGGATGTAGTTCCGTCTCCTACTTCAGTGTCTACTGTCTTTGAGATCTCTACCATCATCTTTGCTGCCGGATGTTGAACGTCAATTTCCTTTAGAATGGTTGCACCATCGTTTGTAATTGTAACATCACCTAATCCATCCACAAGCATCTTGTCCATTCCTCTTGGGCCAAGGCTTGTTCGTACTAGTTCAGCAACAAGTTTTGCTGCTGCAATATTGTTTTTCTGAGCATCTCGCCCCTTTTGCTGCAAGGCGCTCTCCTTTAGCACAAGAACAGGACCTTGTGGCGTTTGTTGAATTGAAGCCAAAATTATTCTCTCTCTTTCGTAATTTAGTTGCCCCTTTTAATACCTTATCCATCCAAAATTTTAAGATAAGTTCTGTTTTTAACATCTACTATACCGTTATACAAGATTCTAATCTCTGGTAATGCAAGAAATGGGAGAAAGAGTGGAACCAGATGAGGTTGTTTAAATCTGCATCCTGCTTCAACTAGCTTTTCGTCAACCTCATTGTACTTTGTTACTGCCTCCTCAAGGGACAATTTTGAGATTAGACCTGCAACAGGCATTTCAAATTTGCATATTATTTTTCCATCTCTTGCAGCAACCGTCCCGCCTTGCGTTTTTACTAGATCGTTTGCCACAAAGGCCATGTCCTTTTCATTGGAACCAATTACGATCAGGTCATTTTCATGAAAGCTCTGCGTACATCCAAAGGCCCCAATTTCACCACCAAAGTTCTTCAAGAATCCAACACATTGCTGCCCAGTACCATATGTTCTGTCTATTGCTGCCACCTTCCAGACATCTTTCTCTTGAGAAGCAATTACATTTCCATCCTTTACGTAAAGATCTTCGTGATCTTTTCTTGTTATAATTTCAGTATCTAGTCTGATTACGAGGGCTTGGACAGAATTTCCCTTGCTCTTGACTGCAAAATCCTTCTCCGTAAATTTACGTCGTACCTTTACCGTTTCTGTCATCCATTTTGAGACTGCTAGTTTTGCATTTTTGAATACAGGTTTACCGTGAGCCACCACTAACTTTCCTCCTACAAAGACCTTGTCCGGTTTTACCTTGTTTAGATCATCGAGAACTAGAATGTCGGCAAGTTTTCCCGGAGCAATTCCACCCAAGTCTTTTCCCATCTTATAATATTCAAAGCAGTTTCTGGATGCAATGGTTATCGCATCTATCAATTCCATTCCCATAGATATTGATTTTCTGATACAATGATCAATCATACCAAAGTCTAAGAGATCCTTTGGAGTTACTCCATCAGTGCAAAACATCAGCCTATCAAAATAGGTCTTTTGAGATAGTACGTTTGGTATTATCTTATCAAGATCTCTTCGTATCGATCCTTCTCTCATCATAACCCACATTCCAAGCCTTAGTCTTTCCATCGCTTGATCATAGTCTATTGGCTCATGACATGAGAATATTCCAGATGCAATGTAGGCATTTAGCTTTTTGTCGCTTGCACCTGCAGTGTGACCGTTTATGATTCCATCATTTTCAAGAATGTAATTTAGGCTTTGAATTGTATTTGGATCCCGCGTTGTAACCTTGGTCCAAGAAAATACTTCCCCCATACCAAGAACATTTTCTAGTTCAAAGGCTCTCTTCTGTTCTGTCTGTGATATTGTTCTTGCGTGGCTAAACTTTCTGTCAACTGGAAGACCACCTGGCATCATGTGAAATACCCTTATTGGTAAATTCTCTGTCATCTTGACAAATTCTCGAAAGCCTCTGTATCCACAAACACTTACAATATCAATTGGATCTGAAAATAATGAGGTAGTACCACACAGAAGAGAATGCTTTGCAAGTTCAGAAGGCAAGATGTATTGGTCCATGTGTATGTGAGAGTCTGCAAACCCCGGAGTGACAAATTTTTCTTCCAAGTCAATGACTGCAGTTTTTTCACCAACAGTATGTGACGCGTCTTTTCCAACATATGCAATTCTGTCTTTTAAAATGGCAATCTGTGTTTGTGGTATTATTTCTCTTGAATAGACATTGACAAGTTTGCAGTTTTTCAATACAATGTCTGCTTTTTTTTCGCCCATTGCAACTTTGTTTAGTGAGCCAATCATCGATGCAAGAGAGCTGGCCTTCACAAAGTGACTTTGGACAAATACATTATTAAAGCGATGTTTAAATTACGGTCAGCCATCGTCTTCTTTTATGAACATGCCAAAGGAGATCAGACGATACTGTCGCAAGTGTAAGAAACACACACTACAGAAGGTCTCCTTGTACAAGGCAGGAAAAAGACGAGGCTC
>JASHNR010000063.1 GCA_030041535.1 Nitrosopumilaceae archaeon
GAAGAGAGAATTATCTATCCTCAATAGTTGAACGAATTATTCTGCATATAGTATTTGCTATTTCTGGTTTGGACTGGCGGTAATTTGGATCTATACTGGTTCATCAATTTCCTGTTACTAAAATTGTTTTAGAATTTTATCCATGAAAATTTCCTTAATTCTTCAAGGTCGTCTATACAATCTTTCATCATTGAAAGTACATCTGCAAAATATCCATCTAAAATATCTTTTACAGATTCGGGATCTGGCTCGTCTTCATATTGCTGGTCTGAATCTTGAGGAAACATGCATTCGGACAATGAATCATTTGTTTCCCTATACATTTCTCTGAGTTCTGCGTTATACCATTCCATTGAATTAGACACTGCTTGAACACGACTTATCTCGTCTTTTTCAAGCTTTAACAAAGAACCACTTGAGATTATAGCTTGCCAATATTCTAATTCATAAAAAATACCGTATTTTGAATAAAATTCTGAAAAGTCTACTGTTCCAGAAATTAATTTATTGACTAGACTATCAATAGTTCCCAATTTATCACGTTCATTCCTAATAAATTGCATATCCTTTGTAATATCTTTATAAAATTCTGAAAAATCAGAATTGATAAGAGATTTTATTTTATTTACCACTTTCTTTTCTTTGAACCGTTCATGTAAAATGAGAAAAATAAAGGCTGACAATGAACCTATTATTGCAGAATAGATTGGAATGTAAACTGAAATAAAGTCGTTAAAAGTTGGTTTTATTGCTTCCAAAGTAGAATTGTCGAGAGAGACTAAAAATATTGGGTTGATGTCAATTAGCAAAAGCATGCACTAAATGATAATTTATTTTCTTGGCTTTATTTTATGTAGCTTAGCTTCTTCAAGACCTTTGAAAAGTCCCTCAATGTCTTTTGTTTTTAGCTCAACTTCTACACTTAATCCACCAGTTCCCATAAAATTCCCTTCAGATCTTCCTCCTGCACTTACGTCTTTTTCAAAAGTAATAATGATGGATTTGTGAACAGTTCCTTGTTTTGTAATGCTCAAAATTCTGTCAAATGGATAGTCATTGCCTGCACAATAGATTGCCTTATTTGTTATCACTATTGTTCCCTCAGCTTTTGTTTTTCTTGTTTTGTCCCTTCCAAAGGCTACATAACCTATTACTCCCCCTGCCAGCCAGCTTACAGCTTTTCTTCCTGCGCCTCGATGCTCCGTACGCTTGACTATTAGCTCCCCTTCGCCTCTATAGTACTCAGTCTCTTCGTCTTCTTTTACCTGATTCTGAGATTGTACAATATTTGGAGTTGATTGTGGTACTTCGACATTAGAGAACGGTGAACCACATGCAGGACAAAATCTGTAATTGTCAGGAGCTTGTACTCCACAATGACCACAAAACATTGATCAGGTAATAAACTTCGAATTGATAAGCTTTCACACATGTTTGTTCAGTTCTGTAAGAGGCTCAGATTCTTACAAGTCTGAACCCACTGAGGATCAGAATCTATTTAGATTCGCATCATTAACCTGATTCTCCAGCTTGCCTGTGATCTACTAGTTCAAAAGATAAAGTCTTGGTAGTATTTACCATGTGAGAAAATGCGGCGTTAAACACGACATTGTAGACCTTATCAGGCATTTCATTCTCCATTAATACAGAGCCTTCAAACCAGCCAAACTTGTTTGTCACTCCACTAAACTTGTGCAATACTGTAACATTATCATAATTGTATAGCGTAGCATTGATTGAGACTCCCTGTAAATCTCCTTGATCTAGCTTGAATTCTTCTAATGGCGTGGTCTTTGTTATCTGGCCATAATCAAACGCCCTAAGCTGGAAATGGTAGACATGCCCTTGTAATACCATAGGCCAGTTTGATACTAGCAAAAGTATTTTGTCATGATTGATAGGAGTAGGAGCTGGTCCTGGAATATACAGATGATAAGCATGAACAGGAATTACCATTATGGCAACAAGTGCTATGATTAATACAGCGAGAATTAGAAATTTCAAGGCGTTGCGGATTCCTCGTTGCTGTCACTTGATGTGCCTGCACAGTTGGTAGCTTCTACCTCATAATAGTATTTTTGGCCTGATGCAAGTCCTGTATCGTCAAATGTTGTACCAGTGGATGTGGCAACTTGTGTTTCAGAACCAGATGTAGTACCACGCAGTATATTGTAACCTGTTGCCCCCGCAGCTGCAGTCCAGGAGAGATTTACCTGTGTCGAGGGTACTGCAGTAGCTACAAGTCCTGTCGGTGCAGAAGGTATTGCAGAGGAACAGGGCGGTGCAGAGCTGCCTCGGTTTGGGTATACTGTCACAAAAGACATGGTAGCAAATTGCGATGCGTATCCGTTCTTGCTTGCGTTTATCATTACATTGAAAGTTTGCTGCCAGCCCTGATAATACGAAGTCTGTAACTGGTATTGGTAGAGTCCCTGACTGTCAGTTGTACCTGAAAAGCTGGTAACTGCCTGATTATTTGATACAATGGTTCCGTTTATGTTTACATTGGGAATTCCTCCGTTGAATTGATCAAATATTTTTTGTGGGTTGGTTTTCGGATCAAATACTTTGACTGCCAGATTGTAAGGGTATCCCATGGTGACATGATCAGACTGCGTGTATAGCATCAGCATTGGAAGTGTCAAAATTTGGTTTGTTGTACTGATCTTGTTCGATGATATACCAGGCTGATTTGCTGCCACGTTTGTATACAAGGCAGTGAACTGTACCGGTATGGATTTTCCGTTATCTGAAATTACCCCGTAAAAGTTGTATTCGTTTCCGCTTGTAGAAACCCCAACTGCCTCCAATATGGACGTGTCATCTGTTTGTAGGTTTCCCTGTAACTGGATCTGACTGCCTTGCTCCGATATGGCCAAGTTAGGAGCGTTATATCGTATACCTCCAATGATCATAGTACCGCTGGCAACATTACCGTTTATCGTCAGATTCACTCCGCCTCCAACCAAGGAATCAATATCTGCCTGATGTGGGTTGGCAGCAGGTGTTACTGTTGTACTGGAGTTGGATGGTGTTGTCGCATTGGAAATAACAGGTGTTACGGTAGTGATCGTACTCGCAGATGGCATACTTGTGGATTGATTTGTAGAATTAACAAGAGTTGCAGTGTTGGTAGACGGAATTTGAATAGTTGAAGTTGTAATGGCGTTTGCCGTGGTATTAGATATGTGGTATGGCAGGAGTATCCGCATAAGCACTTGTGAACATAGTTATCATCAAGGAAAAAACCATGATTACTGCAGAGATTAGATTGAATTTCTTTCCTAGTTGTTGGGAGGTATTGTTGCCCAAGCCATAGATCGTTGTAATAATGTGATAATCAGGTTCTGTCAAACTAAGAGCGTATTTTTTAACTGTAAACTGTCGGCTCATTTTTCATTCCCTCCTTTCCAGCCCATGTTATCATATGGAAAACTATAGTATACCATATAAATATAGTGGACTATAATAATCCATATCAGCTTGTTTTTTCTAGTTTGGCTGAGATACTCAAGTTTGTTGCAACGATTGTAAAGCAGGGCGACATGAGAGTCATCATCATTCCAAAGAAGCTGCACCAGCGAATTGCAAAACGGGAAGGCGAACAGGTCAAGATAATTATTGAGGACATTTGATATGCTCTCCTAGAAGCATTCTGAATCAGCGTAATCCACTTGTTGTTTCCCTCTATCTTTATTCCGCACTTTTCTGCTAGAGTCTTGTTGTCAAGACCCATATGCGGCCTGATGTAGCTGCGATAAATCTGTGAGCCTGTGATTAGTAACAGTTTTCCTTCTTCAGCCCCCTGACAACTTTCTCCCTGTCCCTAACTCACCGTTCAATCTTTCCATAGTGTTGTCATTTCTCTGTACTTGCAAGCGATTACCGAAAGAAAGTATTGCTGGCATTAAAAGAAAAGGCGCTAATGCCTAACATTATTGCTGAGAAAACTGGCATCTATCCAACACATGTCAGTACAACCCTGGCACAATTATCTAAGATGAATATCGTGGTTTGCCTGACTCCTAAACTAAAGAAAGGAAAGCTGTATGATCTTACCAAAGAAGGCAGAAGCATATTGAGTTCTATATAATATGGCAAATAATGCATAAATTCCTTGCATCCATTGTCTGACATTTTTCCGATAATGCATAATGACGGTTCCAAATATCTCATTGATGGAGACGCCTATCTTCTTTGATCATTTTTTGAATCCTATCACTAGTCTTTTGAGACACCTTTTTTTGATCAAATAACGTCATGTAACGTTCCGGGATATTGTTCATTTTTAACCAATCATTCAATTTCCCAGTAGAAAAATCGCTTAATCTTTTTACAGATTCTGCTATTCTGTGATGGGTGTATAAAATCTTAGAATCAATGTCATAGATTAAACGTTCTAATGCCATATTTTCTTGAAATGACTTTGTCTTATCTAATTGCATTCGCAGTCTAGATCGTTGAATGTCCAATCTTTGAAGATTCACAAGTATTGCATCTTCTGGATCGAGAATATTTGCATTTTGAAAAATTTTCGAATACCAGTAATCAATATCACCATTTATTGTATTACGGTTTACATTCATCAATTCTGAAATCTTTCTTGCCGAATACCCATAATCAAAATGTAATTTGTGTACTTCGTGTATTCTCTTGTCACGTTCGGCTTTTGTATATCGTCCTCCTTTTTTCTTATTACTACGTGAGATTTGAGAAAAGATCTGACCCTCTTTGATAAACTCTTTTGAAACTATCGGAACTTCATGTTCGTTGTTTATACAGTTAGATTCTCTAGATTTTGCTTTCATGAAAGAGGATATTCATAGGAAAGTATTTAATATTACGGTATACGTAGTAGTACGTATAGTGGTATCATGAGAATAAGAAATTACCAAATCGAAATCTTGAGGATATTGAAGGCAAATCAAGGATGTGTCTCAGGGTTTAACGAGCTTCTTAAAAAAGGCAAATTTCATCCAAACACGTTAACAAAGTATCTCAAGATCATGAAGAATCGCAACTTGATAACGATCACCAAAACAAACACTCGAACAGGACAACGAAGATATTGTATAGTTCAGGCAGATTTTGAAAAAATGTTCAATGAGTATGCAAAAGATTTTGCTCCCATGGAAGAACAATTGGCAAGAAAGGACTTGACGCCTGAGGAAAAAAACTTTCTAAGAGGCAATTATGTAAGACGGATTTTTTACAAGTTTGAAGGTCTTAATGTCGCAACATTATATGCAAATCATGTAGAAGGAAACAAATCAAGATCAGATGATATAGATAAAACCAGAGCACGTCTTTGGAAAATGATTACTGATGCAATAGTCAAGATCCCATCTGATGAAAGATCAAGAGTGATCAATTCACTTATTCACATAGCTCCTGATTTGTTATCCTTAGAAGAATATAGGAATTTAAGAAAACCTAGTACTACACGTCGTTCAAATACAAGATTTTTGGCATAGTTTGGCATAGTTGTATCTTTCAAGCCTAGTTTCCGCCAACCACAAAATTACTGCCATGTTCATAAAAAAACAGGCACAGTTTTGGCCGTAGATTCTAATATGGCAGCCAAGGCTTGAAAAAAAGTTGCCTGTTAACATTCTTTATTCTATCATAGTTGGAGTCGTGCAGGGAATTGCAGAATGGCTACCTATTAGCAGCAAGACCCAGGTCCTAGTTGTTTCAAATGCACTATTTTCATTGCCGCTAGTTGTAGCCTATGCCTTTGGCCTCTTCATGGAGATTGGCTCGGTAGGCTCTGCGCTCATTTATTTTAGAAAAGATGTCGTATCAATAATCAAAGATAGGAAACTTTTGAGATACTTGGTAGTGGTAACGCTAGTCACTGCAATAATAGGTGTGCCCATCTATGTTGTAGTGGAACATGCCCTAGAAGGCGCATACAATGTAGGAATACCAATGCTAGCCCTCGGCATTATATTGATAGCAAACGGCATCTACATTAGGCGCTCAAGAATCAGCCAGAAAATCGGCAGCCTTGACGACATGAAAATAAAACATTATATCGCAATAGGTATCGCGCAAGGAATTGCAGCGTTTCCTGGTGTGAGTAGATCCGGCATGACGACTTCAACAATGCTGCTAATGGGTGTCAAACCCGATGTTGCATTCAGACTATCATTTCTTGCATATATCCCTGCAGCCATTGGTGCATTTATGATGACCATACTTTTTAGCAGAAAAGAAGTCCATGCTGCAGTTGCAAGCATAGACACAACTGGAATCTTAATAGCTATTGCGTCATCTGCGCTGGTTGGACTGGTTGTGATATCATACCTGCTCAAGCTTGCAAAGAGCAACAGGATATACTTGGTCAACTTTGTGCTAGGAACCATAGCCATTGTCATAGGTACAATCACTACAGTAAATTTCCACTAGGTATCTAGTATTTTTGTTCCAATCTTATACCGTATACCAAACACGAAGATGGCCGCCTTTACATATATCATGGTACTTGTTAAAAAGTAACTTGACTTTATTATAACAAGTATAACATATAGAGTGTGAGAAGATTGGAGAACACAAAGGTAAAAAGTCTAATAATTACAAATTTTTGGAGAAAATTAAAAGATGGCCTCTAACATAGACAGATTTGAGAATATCAGAAACGCTTACGATGTTTTGGGGGTTTTACCTACAGCAGGACAGACAGAAATAAAAAAAGCCTATAGGGCAAAGGCAAGAACAACACATCCTGATAGAAACCCGCCAAATGAGAAAGAGGTGTGGGAAAAGCGTTTCCAAGAGATTCAGGAAGCCTATGAGATTCTGAGCAACCCACAGATACGAAAAGAGTACGATGAATATCTTGATTCCAGAAAGGCAAATGAAAGTGCCCTGTATACCACAAGTTTTCATAAAAATGAGTCAGGCCAAGACGATACAAATGCTGCAAGGAAAAAATGGTATGATAACATCGAGCTGGAAAACGAACCTGTTGCAAATTTTAAGAAAAAGGGCAGCCTTGGAACAAAAAGAAAAAGGGTTTGGATTTATGCATTTGCAGGAATTGTTTTAACAATTGGTTTTAGCCTGGTAATGCCTGCAACACAGCAAGGTCACCTTCCTGCAATACTCAACAATACAAAAGATGACCCAAGCCTTGGTTGGCAGAACATGCTTGACAATCCGCAAAGCGCATACTGCGACCCCCAAAACGGCGGACTGGCGCGAGATTGCTTTTATCAAAATTTCATTTACGAATTTTATTCCAATGACGGAACCCATTGGTACAAGGATGTAAACTCCCAACCAGTGCCTGTCGACCTAAGTGGCATTCCAACATACCAGACTAGTAGCAATAGTCAGGATTATTCTAATGCCATGGGATACCACTTTTGCGAAGGTAAGCATGGCAGCTATCTTGTTTTTGAAAATTGCTTGCAACTAGAAACAAGTTTGGCAAACAGATAACAATTCAAGAAAAATCTACAGAGTAAGGCCCTTTTTTCCAATATCAGTTCTGCAGTATTTGCCAGGCCAGCTAATCTTTGCTATTCTACCATAAGCATGCGATATGGCATCTTGTAGCGTATCCCCTGTTGCAGTAACACCTAGCACACGCCCGCCATTTGTCAGTACCTTTCCATCAACACGTTTTGTTCCTGCATGAAAGACGTACGAGTCTTGGTCTTGCACATCAAGGCCCAAGATCTCTTCATTTTTTGGGTAAGATTCAGGATACCCTTTGGATGCCAGTACAACGCATACTGCGCTCTGGCGCCTCCAGGATATCGGAGGAAGGTGGGACAATGTTCCATCAATGCTTGCCTGGATGTAATCGAACAGGTCAGACTCCATCCGCATCAGGATTGGCTGACATTCTGGGTCGCCCATCCTTGCATTAAACTCTAAAACAAAAGGCTTGCCGTCTTTTACCATTATTCCAGCATACAAAAATCCGCAAAACAGTATACCCTCTTTTTTCATCGACGATACAGTCTTTTCAATTACATTTTTCTGGATATCTTTTGCCAAGATAGCATTAATGACACCAGTTGGAGAGTATGCACCCATGCCGCCAGTGTTTGGACCCTTGTCACCATCGTAGATCCTCTTGTGGTCCTGGCTTGTGGCCATTGGATATGCAACATTTCCGTCGGAAATTGCAATATACGATGCCTCTACACCGTCAATTCTCTCCTCTAAAATAATTTTGGCACCTGATGCGCCAAAGCTCTTCTCAACTAGAATTTTATTAATTGCAGAGACTGCCTCTGGTTTGTCATTGCATACAATTACGCCTTTTCCAGCTGCTAATCCATCTGCCTTTACAACAAGGGAATAGTCAACTGAATTTACATACTCTATTGCCTTTGCCGCATCATCGAATATCTCAAAGCGAGCAGTAGGGATACCATTTCTTTTCATGAAATTTTTTGCCCAGATCTTGCTTGATTCAAGCCTTGCAGCATCCTTGGTTGGACCAAATATTGCAAGCCCTTTTTTTGTAAATGTATCCACAATTCCAGCAGCAAGCGGTACCTCTGGTCCTACTACTGTAAGGCATTTCTTCTCAGATGCAAATTGCGCAAGTTTTTCAATCTCGTGCACCTCAATTTCCACATTATTTAAAGTGCCACCATTTCCTGGCGCATGATATACTGTTCCAACTTTGGGACTCTGTGCCAGCTTCCACCCAAGTGCATGCTCGCGTCCGCCAGAGCCCACAATTAAAATGTCAATCAACATTTTTTCTTTACTTGGCTCGTATAAAAGCTAAGAGAAGTCAATTTGGCAAAAATTTCGCGTTGTCGAAATATTGATTAACGATTGCAAAGCTTGTGATACCATGAGCACAATAGATTCTCAAAAATCAGTCTATCTTTTCACCCATGGCAGACGGGACCTTGAGCAAAAGGCAATTGATGCATTAGTATCAAAAGGATTTGCAAAAGGCAAGATAGTGTCTGCAAAGCCTGATGCGGTAGGCGCAGTAGGTGATTACATGGCAATGCTTTGGATGCCCCCAAATCCCGACCACATCAAGATTCAAAAGATAACAAAAGTGGAACCGGTAAAGCCAGAAGGCATGATTGGTCTGTGGAAGGGCGTTGCAAAAGAAGACCTGTTCACAGTAACTCTCTGATCTTTTTATTTTTACAAACTACCAACAGACAAGATTGTTTTCTATTTTTGATAGATCTTACATTTAGAAGTTTTCACGAAATTTTGATCAAGGTTCGGAATTGCTAAAAATCATGTTTTAGAGTAATTTACACTCATATAACACATATACAAATTTACATTATACAAATATGTATATATACAATGATTCCCTAATTGTATTCAGAAAATGAGCAAGACCATACTTCAAAAGAAGTCTAGTTCCAAAATCACATCTCATATGCCACGCCTTGACACTATAGAGATGGTAGAAAAAATCATCGCAGGGCAAAAAGAATTTAGCTCTAAAAACAGACTATGGAGAGCGCTTCCAAAGCAGGTCCAGTACAAAACGCTTACTACAATCCTGAACTATTTGGAAAAGTCAAACAAGATAATGTATGACAAAAAAGGTGTCATATTCTGGATATTTGCAGACAGTCCAAAACTAAAGAAGTTGCACAGACAATCAACGATATTAAGATGATCTAGTATCCAAATCTCTTTTCGTATTCTTTGTGATCAAACGCTTCTAAGATAGCACAATTTTTCTCGCATTTTGTACCGTATACTGTATATACCAATCTCCATCCTGATCGTAGTTTATACCGAAAGAGTGTATGAATGTGATGTTCTCTGACATATTTTAGTGGCCACAAATTTCTTGGAATTTTGTCGCCTATAGAATAATCCGTCTTTAACAGGTTCAACGCATCATTGATCTCTTGATATCTGCTGCTTTTCTTATCAAGTTGAAGAATTCCATAAACTTTGGTGCCCCGCGTATAGATACATTCTCTCTCAAGTGGGATCCAGTGGTTGAAATTATTATTTAACACAACACATTGACAGATAGTTTATCATGTGTTTACAGTAGATCTTTGACAAGAGCAGAGATAAAACTCTCAAACTCTGAATCAGAAAATTTTATAGTCTCGATTTTTTTCTGTTCCTGTGCAATTCTTACAGCTTTTAGATGATAGCATTCACCGCCCGTACTCAACGCATTGTAATAATAATCTGCACATGAGCAAAACCCCAAGTCAGGGTCAAGCCAGTGCTCGTTTTCCTTTCCTACTACGGTCCAGATCTTTCTCCCGCTTGGCTCAAAGTGGTGCAGTTTTACGCCCCTGTTAGATACAATAGAGTCAGCATCGCCTCGCCCTTTCACAAGAATTTAATTCAAAACTAATCGTATTATCTTTGATGGTTCTGACAAGACTAGTCCAGTCACAGCCTGCCCTTATTTTAGAGGACAAGAAGAGATATCTTGTTGTGACAGACCTGCACATTGGGTTTGAGAGCAAGATTATGGCAAATGACATCCACATAGGCACAAAAGAGATCATTGCAGAAACTGTACAAGCCTTGGAAAAAATCATAGAATCAGAAAAGCCAGACTCGCTGATACTGTTAGGCGATGTAAAATCAAGCGTAGAGTCTATATCCAAAATAGAATGGAGTGTGGTTCCACTCTTCTTTGAGATTGGAAAAAAGATTGAGACTGTTGTAATTCCAGGCAACCATGATGGCAGCATACAGAAACTTGTGCCAGAGTGGGTAACTGTATCAAGCTCGTCAGGACTTGTAATTGGTGATACACTATTGACCCACGGACACGTGATGCCATCTGAGAACTTGTCCCAGATAAACAAGATTGTGATGGGCCATGTTCATCCAGTATATTTTCATGAAGGCTCTGTCTTGGACGGCCAACGGGTGTGGGTCTCAATCAAGGCAGAAAAGAGCCAAATCTTTCCTTCAACAACAGGCGAGATAGAAATTATTATCGTACCGTCATTTAACAAGTATTTTTATGCGACATTTAAGAAATCCTACAAAAAATCAATCTCGCCATTAATTAATGCAGTCAAGAGATTCAAGTCTGCAAAGATAGTAACACTTGATGGTTCCATAATAGGCAATGAATCAATGGTATCAAGTGTTCTTTAGAGCAGGACTTGGAAAATTCACCTAGATTCAGTACTTTACGCATGCAAGCTTGATTTTTTAGGATCAGCGCAAGTTTCCGTATTTGTCAAATTCTTGTTGTACTGTACTGTTTGCATGGGCATACTGTATGTTGAGATTATTGTTGACAGTTGTAATATTGCTTCTGGAAATAGTAGCATTTTCATCAAATGCCTCTCTTGCCTGCGAAAGATTTCCTCCAGCTTGCTCAACTTGGTTCATGGCAGCAAGGCCATCATCTGTTTTCTGCATTGTATAGTTGAACTGGCCCAGGAAAATAGCCTGTACAGTTTGATTTATCTGAGACACAAATGTAGCGTATGCGTTTTGCGGCGTAAACGGGCTGAATTGTGAAAGCCAGGCGACAGTGGCGTTTGTATCATTAGAGGTAGAGTTTAGAGCCATCGAGGTTCCATACGAAGTACTAATGCTTGGCTGCGAATTTGTGACTGGATCACTTGACTGGTACGTAAAAACTCCAATAAATACTGGAAGAGTATAATACTCAAGAGAGGTTTTTTCTTGTTTTACCACATCGCCCATGCCTCCAGTATAGGAGGTTGCAGATGCAGTATGGACTAGCAAGGCGCACGATACCAGTATTGCCAATAACAGTAATGCCCGCATTTTGTTTTGTCTTGGTTTAAAATTATAAAAAATGATATCAATTGTTTTTACCAATTGATGTACAAGATTTAGAGTCAGGGCAAAAAACACGGTATGGAAAATAGACTCAGGCTTTGGAAAAATCAGGCCAGATCAAGTCAAATACAATAAATTTTTAGAATTTTATTTTACAATACTTGGAGATTTTTCAAATACTTGCTTGAATGCACGCGGTTTGCCGTCCTTGAAGACGTCTTTTGCGCAATACTGCATAGAAAATGCCGCCATTTGTTCCAAAATCGGGGTTAGTGCCTTGCCCTTCTCAGTCATGAAATACTCTATTCGTACAGGAGTGCCAGGATAGATCTTTCTCTCAATTAGTCCATTTCCCCCCATCTCGCGAAGCCTGGCCGACAGGGTCTTTGGATTTATGCCATCAATAGTATCAAGAAACTCGTTGAACCTGGTTTGATTCAGCCTAGTCATGTTCCTTAAAATGTGTACGGTAAACTTTTTGCCAATTATTGCAAATGTGTTATCAATCGGACATGCTTTCATGCTATCTGCAAGTATGCTGCACTCTTCTTCTTTCAACTTACCACGGCCTCAGTTAATTTACAGATAGTTACTTGCTGATTTAAATACTTACCTTTCTATATCTAATATAGAAAATTTAGGTGAAAAACGGTTACCAAGACACTTGTTGTAAAATACATTCCTCGCGGAGAGCGCTCTAACACTAGAAAGGTTTTGGCAGAGTTCAAGTCTAAAGTAAAAAACTCTACAATTGAAGAGCTTGATCTTGCCAAAGATGTTCCAGACCTATTCTTGGCTGACAATCTCATGGCATATATCCAACGCGATTACCTAAAGCAGGACATATCAGCAGAACAAAAGAGCCTCCTGTCCAAGATGGATAAAATGATAGAGCAGGTAAAATCATCTGATGTTGTAGTTCTTGCATATCCAATGTTCAACTTTTCCATGCCGGCAGTAGTCAAGGCGTGGTTTGATTCCATCATGCTAAAGGGCCACACGTGGAATGCGCAGGATGGAAAATATCTAGGATTAATGAAAGGGAAAAAAGCGCTGACAATTGTTTCTAGCGGAGGCTCTTACAGCACTGGTCCCATGAAGGCATTGGAGCATGCAGTCTCTCTTTCCAATGCAGAGTTTCAATTCATGGGGTTCAGCGAGGTAAAAGGAATACTTGCAGAAGGAATGAATGGTGCAGAAGACGCCAAATCAAGCAATCTGACAAAGGCATTTGAAGAGATACAGGCAATAGCGCACGAATGGTATCAATAACAACTTGACAGTCTTCATTTATATTCAATCCCCTGCTGTGTTTAAATACTTTCATTACTATATTAGATATACAATTGGTAGTTAATAGTAAATCCAGACAGAAATGTATAGTTCAAAAAAGCACCAATGACGCGTGCATCCAGGGCAGAGAATCTCACGGTCCTCTGATTACTGATACCGTACGCGGCGAGATCTTGTGCGCAAGTTGTGGTGCTGTACTAGTAGACAAGGTGGAGGATACAACTGAGCCAAAATCGTTTACACTAGAAGACTATAACAATAACACAAGAACCGGAATGGCGTCAACACTTTCCATCCATGACAAGGGACTGTCAACGATGATTGGAAATGCAAACAAGGATGCTGCAGGAAATTCCATCTCAGGTTACATGAAGTACACGTTTAACAGGTTAAGAACTTGGGATAGCAGAAGCAAGTCAAGCCCATCTGAGAGAAACTTGCGTACGGCGTTTGCAGTCATGTCATCAATACAGTCAAAGCTTGAAATCTCTGACGCAGTAATTGAGCGAGCCGCTTACTTGTACAGAAAAGCGCTTACAAAAAACATCATCAGGGGAAGAACCATCAAAGGAATGATTCTTTCTGCATTGTGCATTGCCTGCAGGGAATCAAGTGTTCCAAGGACATTAAACGATATTGCGCATGAAGGAAACATAACAACCAAGGAGCTTTCAAGGAACTACAGAATCTTTGTCAAGGCACTTGACTTGCAAGTAGACGCTTTTGATCCATCAGAGTTTGTATCAAAGATAGGAACAGCCATTGGTTCAAGCGAGAAGGCAAAGAGGGACGCACTTGACATACTTTACAGAGCAAAAGAAAAGAGAATAACAGACGGCAAAAGCCCCGTCTCACTTGCTGCAACTGCCATGTTCATATCAGGAGTATTAAATGAGGAAGATTTCACTCAAAATAAAATTGCACAGGCATCAGGTGTTAGCAGCGTAACAATAAGAAACGTTGCAAGAACGCTGAGAAAAAATCTTGGCATTGAAATCTAAATACAGACCCTGAAAAATCTCACAATTTTTCCATCAAATAAATTTGGCAAAAAACCTACGGGAACGTCTCGTATGACTCTAGAGGTTTTTTGGTGGTCTCGTTGTGCCTTAGCCACTCTAGTGCCTTTGCAAAAGAGTCTGCCAGTTCCGTTGTTATCAGTACAGGTATGCCAAGCTCTACTGCCTTTCTTCTTATCTGGTATTCGTCGTACAACATGCCAACATATTTTTCAAGTGTCGATGTGCTTGGCACGTTTATGATAAAATCAATCTTGTGCTGGTACAGCATGTCTGCAATGTTGGGCTTGCGTTCAGGCTCGCTAATCTTGTATACGATTTGCACATCCCCTATCCTTTTGTCTGACAAAAATTCTGCAGTGTGCTCTGTTGCTAAAATCTTGTAGCCAAGACTTTTGAGCAAGAGTGCAGTCTGCAAGAGTTTTTCCTTGTTCTCAGAGCCTCCCGCTGTTAACAATACTGATCCTTCCTTTGGCAGAGAATACCCTACAGAGATCAACCCCTTTGCCAGCGCATCATAGAAGCTTTCGCCAAAGCACGCGGCTTCCCCTGTTGATTGCATCTCCACTCCAAGTACCACATCAGCTCCTTCAAGCTGCATAAATGAAAACTGCGGAACCTTGATTCCATAGTTGTGTATCTTGCGCCACCTGTCATGTGGAATTGCCGGAAGAGATTTTCCAAGCACCGCCCTGGATGCAAGGCTGATAAGATTCATCCTGACAAATTTTGACACAAACGGCATGGAGCGCGATGCCCTGATGTTAAGCTCAATTACAAAGACCTGATCAGAGTTTATCAGAAATTGCAGGTTAAACGGGCCCTTTATTGTAAACGCACTTGCAATTTTTTTTGTATAGTCAAGTATTGTCTCAATGACCTTGTTTGAAAGGCTCCATGGAGGTATGCACATCATGGAATCTCCAGAGTGCACGCCTGCCCCTTCAATGTGCTCTATTACTGCACCGATTACAACATTTTTCCCATCTGACACGCCATCTACTTCGGCCTCAAGCGAGTTTAGCATGAATTTTGTAATCACGACAGGATAGTCCGGCGAGACATTGGCTGCTTCGTCCAGATATTTTTTGAGTTGTTCTTCTGACCAGACAACTTTCATTGCAGCGCCGCTTAGCACATAAGATGGCCTCACAAGTACAGGATATCCCACCTTTAGTGCAAACTTTTTGGCATCAGACAGACTTGAGAATGCCTGCCATGGTGGCTGCCTTATGTGTAGATCGTCGAGTACTTTGCTAAAGTGAGACCTGTTCTCTGCCCTGTCAATGTCCTCGTATGATGTTCCAATTATCTTGATTCCATGTTTTGCAAGCTTTGGTGTCAAGTTGTTTGCAGTCTGGCCCCCTACTGCAGTCACAATTCCTGTCAACTTTTCAAATTCTGCAATATCTAAAACTCGCTCAAGTGTCAACTCTTCAAAGTACAGCCTGTCACAGATGTCATAGTCAGTTGATACGGTTTCTGGGTTGCAGTTTATCACAGAGACTTCCTTGACACCATTTTCCTTGAGCCCCCAAACCATGTTTACTGTTCCCCAGTCAAACTCTACGCTGCTCCCAATGCGATATGGTCCTGCACCTAGCACCGCTATCTTTTCGTTTCCAGATATTACCTCAAAGTCATTTGTTTTTCCGCCATACGTAAGATATAGATAGTTTGTCTTGGCAGGCCACTCTGCTGCAAGTGTGTCTATTCGTTTCACTACTGGCACAATGCCAGACTCTTTTCGCATCTTTCTGATTTCCATGTCGTCTTTTCCTGTCAGCCTTCCAATCTGCTTGTCTGAGAACCCAAGTTTTTTTGCAGCGCTCAATGTATTTTTATCAAGACTTGATTCCTTGAGATTTTTTTCAGCCTCTACAATGTTTTGAATTTTTTCTATAAACCACGGATCTATTGCAGAGAGCTTGTAGATTCTCTCAACTGATATTCCTTGCCGCAGGGCAGCAGCTACATGGTACAGTACGCGGTCATCGGATTTTTGTAGCTTGTCTTCCAGATCCTCTATATCGTAGACCTTGTCAGGGGTTCGGTTTGCAACCAAGCCGTCGTTTCCAATTTCTAACATCCTGATTGCTTTTTGAAATGATTCCTCAAAACATGTTCCCACTGCCATCACCTCCCCTACTGATTTCATCGTAGGTCCAAGGCTGCGGTTTGCAAGCTCAAACTTGCCAAAGTCCCATCGCGGGTGCTTGCATACGATATAGTCAAGGGAGGGCTCAAAGCACGCAGTGGTGGTTTTTGTTATACGATTTACAAGCTCAGGCAGTGTGTGGCCCATCACAATCTTTGCTGCCATGTATGCTATTGGATATCCAGTGGCCTTGCTTGCAAGCGCAGATGAGCGCGAGAGCCTTGGGTTCATCTCTATTGCAACATACTTGTCAGAATCTGCATCTAGTGCAAACTGGATGTTGCACTCACCAACTATACCAACATGCCGTGCGGCCTTTAGTGCTGCAGACCTTAGCATCTGGTACTCCAAATTGTCAAGTGTCTGCGATGGCGCCACAACGATATTGTCGCCTGTATGCACCCTCATTGAAAGAACATTTTCCATGTTACAAATTATTACATTGTTACCATCATAGTCTGCCATTACCTCATACTCTATCTGCTTCCAGTGCCCCACATACTCCTCGATGAGTACCTGGCCGACAAGACTTGCGTTAAGTCCCCTTGTCACTATTTCATGCAGCTCGATTTCATTGTGTGCGACTCCTCCACCCTTTCCGCCTAATGTGTATGCAACACGTATGATTACAGGATAGCCAAGCTCATTTGCAATCGCTTTTGCCTGCTCAAAGTTGTAAACGGTCTTGCTTTTCAGTACTGGAACGCCACACTCTATCATGGAATCCTTGAAGAGTTGCCTGTCTTCAGTTGCCCGAATTCCTGCCACCTGCGTACCCAGCACCCGGACGCCATATTTTTTTAGCACGTCCATCTCTTCGAGTTTTACTCCACAGTTCAGAGCAGTCTGCCCACCGAACCCAAGCATCAGGCCGTCTGGCCTTTCAGATTCTATGATGGACTCTACGTACCGCGGGTTTACCGGAATGGAATAGACCTTGTCTGCAAACCTTGTGTCAGTTTGTATTGTTGCAATGTTTGGATTTACAAGAATGCTTTGTATTCCCTCTTCCTTTATGGCCTTGAGACATTGGCTACCGGAGTAGTCGAACTGGCGGTCATTTTGTGACTTTCGCCTGCTTCTCCGATTTTAATTGCCCCACTGCCAAGAACCAATATTTTTTTTAGCGACTCATCTTTTGGCATTGTCCTCCCCTATGAGTCGCTTGAGCTCTTCAAAAATAAACATACAATCAAAAGGACCAGGTGACGCTTCTGGGTGAAATTGTACTGCAAGTATCTTTTTTTCTTTGTGTCGTATTCCCTCTACCGTCTTGTCATCAGTGTTTGTAAACCACAATTTGAAATCAGTCTTCTTCAGAGATTCCGGGTCAAGGCAGTATCCATGGTTCTGGCTTGTCACATAGACTTGTCTTGTATCCAAGTCAATGCATGACTTGTTCTGTCCCCGATGGCCATACTTTAGCTTGTATGTACTTGCACCGCCAGCAAGACCGAGAATCTGCGCACCAAGGCATATGCCAAGTGTTGGAATGTTTTTTTCAATCAAAGATTTTGCAGTGTCCATGGTCTCACCACATTTTATTGGATCCCCAGGACCGCTTGCTATCACAACTCCTTTTGGCCCATATGAGAGAATCTTTTCTGCAGAATAATTCCACGGAACACAGATTACTTTATACCCAAGTTTTCGAACATTGCGCAGTATTGCATTTTTTACACCCGTATCTACTACTACGATTGACTCTTGTCCTGTACCGTATGTCTTGGGTTCCTTGGTAGATACTACAGTCATGAATTCATCATCGTTGTATTTTTTGGCAGATGCAAGTTGCGCTTTGAGTGCTTGCTCATCAATCTCTTTTTCAGATACGGCAAGTATTGCCATCATGACGCCCTGTGTCCTAAGTTTTGTCGTAAGTGCCCTTGTATCAATTCCCGCAATCCCAGGTATCTTTTCGTTGTATAGCCATTCATCTAGCGTCATGGCAAGATTCCAGTGGCTTGCAGTAAGGGACAACTCGTGTACCACAAGTGCCCGCACCTGTATCCTGTCAGATTCTGTATATTTTTTGATGCCATCCTCATCTTTTTCCAAAACATTTGGAATGCCGTAATTTCCCACCAATGGATAAGTAAGTGTCAAAATCTGCCCGCTGTATGACGGGTCAGTTAGCGCTTCAGTGTAACCTGACATGCCCGTATTGAAGACTGCCTCGCCTGAAACAGTTGTAGAATAACCAAAACCCATTCCGTCAAAAACAGTACCATCTTCCAAAACAAGCTTACCAAACTTGTTTACATGTTTGGCTTTTTTTGTTGGAATTT
>JASHNR010000064.1 GCA_030041535.1 Nitrosopumilaceae archaeon
TCTCATGGCCTGGTATCCCACGTCTATGAGGCAGGTGACGGTCTTGCCGCAGTGGAATCATACAAGCAATTCAAGCCCGATATAGTGACAATGGATGTTAACATGCCGCGAGCAGATGGAATTCAGGCACTGAAATCTATCATACAACTCAATCCAAAAGCCAAAGTGGTGATGGTGACGTCTGTTGAACAAAAACACATTGTACAAGATGCCATAAAATCTGGTGCAAGAGACTATGTGGTAAAACCATTTGATAGATCCAATGTAGCTATGGTGATAAGCAAAGTTATCAGGGCGAAATAGCATGATGGTTGCGTCTGAGAAGAATCAGATCAAAGTCATGATAGTCAATGATTCTCCATATATGACAGAGTTATTACGCGATTTGTTATCATCAGAAAACAACATAAAAATTATTGAAACAGCACGAGACGGACTTGAAGCATTACGAAAAATTAAACACCTAACTCCTGATGTCATATTATTAGATCTAGAAATGCCTAACATGGATGGGTTGTCTTTTATTGAAAATGTAATGAAAGAAAAAATTGTCAATATCATTATTGTGAGTAATTACAGTAAATCTGGAAGCAAACTGATTTTAGATTCTCTAGAACTTGGTGCAGTTGATTTCGTCACTGTCCCACAAGATAGTAATGATGCTATAAAAGATCTGAAGAATATATTGATATCAAAAATAGAGATTGCTTCAAGATCTAATCCTAATGTTCTGGTTCCAAAAGCCATTTCAAAATTGCGCCCCTCTATCAACAAAGGTATTGCATCAGGAGAAGTGGCATCAAAAGTAATTGTCATAGGTGCGTCTACTGGAGCACCACGCGTGATAACCAATATTCTTCGAGAAATTCCAAAGGATATTCCTGCTGGATTTCTGATTGTTCAGCACATGTCAAAAGAATTCATATCAACTTTTACAGAAAGACTTGACGAAGTTTCAAAATTGCATGTCAAACAGGCAGTTGAAGGTGATTTGATACAAGAAGGCGTAGCACTACTTGCTCCGGGTGACATGCACATGGAAGTATCATCATCTCATAGAATAAAACTAAATCAAGGTCCTAAGAGATTTGGAGTTAGACCAGCTGTAAATATTACTATGATATCTGCATCGGAAGCGTTTGGTGCTAACACAATAGGCGTATTATTATCTGGGATGGGGCAGGACGGAGCATTTGGAATGAAAATGGTAAAGAAAAGACACGGAGTAACGCTTGCACAAAATGAATCATCGTCAGTGGTATTTGGAATGGCAAAGGCAGCAAATGATCTTCATGCTGTTGACAAAATGGTGCATGCTGATGACTTGGCAAGAGAAATAACCAAGGTGATAAAACAAAATGTCTGAAAATAGCAAATACCGTGAGATGTTTGTACAAGAAGCCTTGGAACATGTAGAAAATCTAAACCGACATCTCTTAAAATATGAAGAAGAACCAAACATAAAAGAACACGTAGACATTCTATTTAGATCTGCGCATACTTTGAAAGGTATGGCTGCAACCATGGGATATGATCAGATTAGAGAGATTTGTAAGACCATTGAAGAAATTTTTGATACATTCAGAAAAGGAGAAACCACAATAACTGCAGAATTGGGAAATGTCATATTTCTTGGAGTGGATCACTTGAGACAACTAATAAATGACGAAACAAAAAAAATTGATTTAAATGAGTTTCTAAATTATGTAAAAAACCCAACTGAACTCAAGATTAATAATTCAGAAGTCAATCCTGGATCTACACAACAGGTAAATTCTCCAACAGTTAGAGTAAAAATGCAAGATCTTGACGCACTTGTAAATTTAGTTGGAGAAATGATGATATCTAAAATGCGACTAGATCAGATAATACAAACATGCAATTCTGATGAAGGCAAAGAAGTCCTAATGAATTTTGGCAGGCTTATTACTGATATCCAATATCAAACAATGAAAATTAGGTTAGTTCCTGTGGATCATGTGTTTAATAGGTTTTCAAGGATGGTGCGTGATGTTTCAACATCTCTTGGCAAAGAGGTCAAACTAGAGGTGGAAGGCTCTAATATTGAACTGGATCGTACTGTATTGGACGCAATTACAGATCCTCTTCTTCATATGCTTAGAAATGCAGTTGATCATGGACTGGAAATACCGTCTGAAAGAAAAGAAATGGGAAAATCAGAAACCGGTACAATACAGCTTAAAGCCAATCGTATTGGAGACAGGGTGGAAATCCAAGTTGTTGATGATGGGAAAGGTATTGATCTTGCTGCGATTAAAGCAAAAGTCTTGGAAAAGAAAATCATGACTCATGAAGAACTTGATCATATGTCTGACGAAGAAATTGTAGAGTTGATTGGAACTCCGGGCCTTTCAACAGCAAAGATGGTCACTGATATCTCTGGACGAGGAGTAGGAATGGATGTAGTGATGACCAGAGTCAAAAATGTTGGAGGACATGTGAAAATATTGACTAAAAAAGGAAAAGGAACTAAAATCACATTAACAATTCCTATGAGTTTGGCCATAATAGGAGGGCTGTTAGTTAACATATCAAATCAGAAATATATTCTACCACTTTCAAGCATATCCACTACGATCACAGTTGATTCTAAGGATATAAGATATGTTCATGGAAAAGAGATGGTAACTCTAAGAGATAAAATCGTTCCTATAATTAGAGCTTCAGTGGCACTTGGATTAGACCGCCCTGATGTAGCGGTTAATACTCATGTAAACATAGTAGTTGTAGATAAGGATGGAAAATCCTATGGCTTAGTTGTGGATTCACTTGAAAAAGAACAAGAGGTTGTAATAAAACGTCTTGATGGTATGACTAATTCGTTAGCAACATTTTCAGATGCGACCATATTACCCGATGGAAAAGTTGCATTGATTCTTGAACCGTCGTTACTAGTATAGGTAAATCAAAATGACAACTGAAACTTTGAATCAGACAGAATTATGTTCTCTTGAAAATGTATTAAGCTCTTATATTACACAGAAAACGTCATCTGCTTTGTCTTCTCTTCTTGGGGAATCTGTATCTCATACTATAAAGAAGACACATACGGAAACCTCTAAAATTGGAAATTTAAAAGATTTCGTTAAAGAAATAGTTCTCTGTTCTGTATTTCTTCATGGAGGAGGAGACATACGTTTGGGAATTTTGTATTCTATACCTGAAATTGATGCAAAACAAATTGCGGCAAAATTGCTATGTATGGAAAAAATTGACTCCCTTGATGATTTGGGCAAGTCTGCAATATCTGAGGTTGGAAACATTATGTCAGGCTCATTTTTCAATGCATTGTCAGATCATACTGGATTAAAAGTAGATCTTTCCACTCCTAATTTTGCAATGACATCGTTTTCATCATTATTAGAGCCTCATGCATCAGGATTTCTTTGTGAAGTTAATGACATAGTGACAGAGATAGAATTGACTGGTGTCAACAGCAATGTACGTGTGCATATGTTGATAATTCAAGATCATGATAATGCAAGGAAGCTTTTGAATACAAAACGGTGACATTAACTGGTAAATATCAAGTTCAGTCTACAAAATAGTTTTGAATTATGGGTGATTATGATATGAATAGTTTACACGGTGAAAATTTTTATCTCAGCGAATTATCTACGAATGAAGATTTATTGCGTACATTTAGCAGTGTGTTTGAAAACTATGGGTTCGATATTAAGAGGTACAAAACAGCCTTCATGAAGAGAAGATTAGATAGAAGAATGAGAATTCTGGAGATTAAAGACTATTTGGAATATGCTATGATTTTAAAAAAAGAAAAACCTGAATTTGATGAGTTATTTGCATCATTGTCAATTAACGTCACAAACTTTTTCAGAGATCCTGTTGTATATGATAAACTTAAACTATCTATAATGCCTAAAATTTTATCTGGTCTAGGACAGCATGGTAAAATTAGAATATGGAGCGCTGGATGTGCGTCAGGAGAAGAAGCATATTCTCTTGCTATTATGTTCTCACATGCAATTGAAAAAACGAATAATTTTGATATAGAGATAATTGCAAATGACATTAATAAAAAAGCAATTGAGTTCGCTCAAAACGGAAAATATTCTAAGAAAAGCGTGGATACATTGCCTAAAGAGATAATTGCAAATCATTTTCAAAAGATAGTTGATAGTAAAAACAATGTAGAATATGAAGTTGTACCGCCTACAAAAAATTTAGTGACATTCAAAGCGTGCGACATATTGTCTAGTGATTTAAAAAATCTTGATGTGATATTCTGTAGAAACGTATTGATTTATTATGAAAAAGAAGCCCAAGAACTAATTATGACAAAATTTCATCATTGTTTGAAAGAATCAGGATATCTTGTGCTAGGTATGGATGAAACTATGCTAGGAAGAAGATGTGAGAAATTATTCAATCCGACAATAGCACGTGAAAGAATATATCAAAAAATTACAGTATCTAATAATCTGAAATAGTTATATCTATTTAATTTTGTATGAGTAATATTTCTGTGTATGATCAAACTGTACAACTGTAGCAATATTATGATCTTGTGCCAAACAAGTCATAAATGATATTACTAGAGTCATATTGTTTATCTACTTCGATTAAAACACACCACCGATTGTTTTGTAATATCATACTGGCAAAATTTGTCATATTGTCTCAATCGGAGACGTAACATGTCTACAAGTGCAACAAAGATTCTGATTGTAGACGACGCTTCATTTATGAGAGTTGTCCTAAAAGACATTCTTGTATCTCATGGCCTGGTATCCCACGTCTATGAGGCAGGTGACGGTCTTGCCGCAGTGGAATCATACAAGCAATTCAAGCCCGATATAGTGACAATGGATGT
>JASHNR010000065.1 GCA_030041535.1 Nitrosopumilaceae archaeon
TACGTTGTCAATCACCTTGAGCCATGGAAAGAGCGCACCTTCCTGAAATACCATTGTTCTGTCAGGACCAGGCGTAGAGATTGGATTTCCATTGAGCAGAATTTCTCCCGAGTCTGGCTTTTCCAGGCCAGCTACAATATTTAGAAATGTAGACTTGCCACATCCAGATGGGCCTACTATGCATACAAAGTCTCCTTCCTGCACGTCCAAATTTATCCCACCCAGGGCAATCACAGAAGTACCGTTATGATCAAAATGCTTTACAATATTTTTTGCCTGAAGTTTTGTCATTTGTTATAACCTCCCCCTCCAATCTTTGCGATACTGTACGCTGTAAGATGCCCGCAAAGGGAGTGATTTCATATAACAGCGTTATAATATTGCGGTTAAATAGTGTTCGAATTTTAGCTTGGACTAATTTGGTTTGTCTCATGAATTAGAAAAATAATTTGCAACTTTTTGCCAAGATAAAACAAGACCTGACTTGGATCATAAAAGATAAATGCTAAAATCTGATCACAGAAAACCTCAATGAAAGGAAAAGCGGTTTTAGCTTTCTCTGGCGGGTTGGACACATCTGTCGTCATAAAATATCTACAAGAAAAACACAGGTTAGATGTTGTTACTATTACAGTTGATGTAGGACAAGGCGATGATCTGAAAAAAATTGCAGCCAAGGCAAAAAAACTTGGAGTGATAAGACACTATAGCATTGATGCAAGAAGTGAATTTGTAAATGACTTTATTTTACCAGCAATCAAAGCAAACGCGTTATACCAAAAAAAGTATTGTCTTGCAACTGCTCTTGCTAGACCACTTATTGCACAAAAAGTTGTAGAGGTTGCCAAAAAAGAAAATGCAGCTGCTCTGGCTCATGGGTGCACCGGAAAAGGAAACGACCAGGTACGATTTGATGTCACCATGCGAGCAGGCTCTGCTCTGCCAATCATAGCTCCCATCAGAGATCTCAACCTTACTCGTGATATAGAATTAAAATTTGCAAAAAAACACGGAATACAGATCGATACTGCAGCAAAAAGGTTCAGCATAGACCAAAATCTATGGGGACGGGCAATAGAGGGTGGAGATTTGGAAGATGCATATGCAGAGCCCCCAGACGATGCATTCATCTGGGTCAAGACAAAGAACCTGCCAGACAAACCACAATACCTGGAAGTCAAGTTTAACCAAGGAGTACCGGTTGCAGTAGATGGTAAAAACTTAAAACCAATTGAATTGATCGAGTACATCAACAAAAAGGCCGGAGCATCAGGTGTCGGCATAGTCGACCACATAGAAGACAGAGTTGTTGGAATAAAATCTCGTGAAGTATATGAGACTCCGGCTGCTCTGTGCCTGATTGAGGCGCATACAGATCTAGAAAAAATGGTTCTCACAAAACACGAATTAAAATTCAAAGCTATGGTTGATTCTGAATGGTCATGGTTGGCATATTCCGGACTCTGGCAAGATCCTCTCAAAGCAGATTTAGATATGTTTATCAATGCGTCCCAAAAAAGGGTTAGCGGAACTGTAAAGCTCAAAATGTTCAAAGGAAGTCTTAGAGTTGTTGGGAGAAAATCAGATTATTCATTGTATAGTCATGACTTGGCAACATATGGTTCAGGTTCCACTTTTGACCAGACTCTTGCAAAAGGGTTTGTAGAATTGTGGGGACTTCAATCAACAGAAGCTAATAAATTACTAAAAAAGAGGTGAATGATCAAAGAATGAATTGCCCAGAATGTGATGCAAATTTAAAAATTCCTGACGACGCAAGTGTTGGAGAAATAGTATCTTGTCCTGATTGCGGGGCGGATTTCGAGATTGCTTCAAAGAACGGTAACGTGTGCGAATTAAAGCATGCTGAAAAAGTAGGCGAAGATTGGGGAGAGTAAATGCCCAAGGTCCGTATCGTGTTCGATAGAGTAAGGCTAGAGGAAAAAATGCTAGAGGAAAAAGCAATCGAGCTTGGACATGATACAAAGATGATAGATGCAAAGATAACAAATGTCAGTACAGAAAACAAGAAAAGTGATTTTGATTTTGGTGACGTGGTACTAGAAAGGTGCGTCAGTTATTTTCGAGGCCTGCATTTTACAGCATGTCTAGAGTTTCTTGATGTTCCAGTATTCAACAGGTTTGAGGTTGCCAACAATTGTGGAAACAAGATGTTGACATCCCTACTGTTAAAAAAACACAATGTTCCCACTCCAAAAACCTACTTTTCATTTTCATCCGAGTCGGCAACAGAGACACTTGACAAGCAGGGATGTCCACTTGTCATAAAACCAATCATAGGAAGTTGGGGAAGAGGAGTGATACTGCTAAAGGATAGAGAGACAGCTGATGCCATTTTTGAGGTAAGAGAGCTAACCGATGGTCCACTTGACAGAATATTCTATCTGCAAGAGGCAATAAAGAGGCCCCCAAGGGACATACGCGCAATTGCTGTCGGGGATCAGGTAGTAGCTGCAATGTATCGAACTTCAACTGCAGGCGGATTTAAGACAAACATTGCTCTTGGTGCAGAGCCTGTACCTTGCGAGATAACCAAAGAACTTGAAGATGTTTGCATGAAAGCATCAAAAGCCGTCGGTGGAGGAATTCTTGGAATTGACGTAATGGAAGATGAAAAAAGAGGATTTGTGGTTCACGAAGTCAACAACACTGTAGAGTTTAAGGGACTGGCAAAGGTTGCAAAACGCAACATCCCAAAAGAAATGATAGAGTATGCAGTTAATTCAGCTGTCAAATAAAATAGAATTTAGAAAATTTTAGAGTTTAAATTATACCATGTTGTGCTAGGAGATCACTTATGAGAATAGGGGTAATTGGAGCATCAGGATATGTTGGAGGAGAGATTCTAAGGTTACTTGTTAGTCACCCAAAGGTTGAGATCACAGCAGTCACTTCAAGACAGCATGTTGGGGAATACATCTCAAGAGTTCAACCAAGCCTCAAGGGATTCACTGATCTAACTTTTTCAGAACTAAATTATGATAAACTGTCAGACAAGTGCGACTTGGTATTTACTTCGGTACCGCATGGTACAGCAGTTGAAATTGTAAAAGAGTTGTATGATAGAGGAATGAAAGTAATTGATCTGAGTGCAGACTATAGGTTGCACAATGCCCCAGACTATGACAAATGGTATGGCTGGAACCATCCACATCCAGACTATCTTCCAAAGTCAGTATTTGGAGTTCCAGAGATTCACAGAGAAGAGATCAAAAAGGCACAGCTGGTATCATGCCCAGGGTGCATGGCAGTTACATCAATTCTTGCATTATACCCACTAGTAAAGAAAGGAATCATAGATACAGAGCACATCATAGTAGACTCCAAGATTGGCTCTTCAGGAGCAGGAGCTGGTTCTGAGGCAGGAACTCATCATGCAATGAGGTCCGGTGTTGTCAGGCCATACAAGCCAGCAAAGCACAGACATACAGGCGAGATTGAGCAAGAGCTAAGTCAAGCAGCTGGAATGAAGATCAAGATATCAATGAGTCCACATGCTGTAGATATTGTCAGAGGAATTTTGTGCACAAACCACACATTTATGACAAAACCAGTAACAGAGATGGATATCTGGAAGATATACCGTGAACAATATCAAAATGAGAGATTTGTCAGGCTAATTCGTGACAAGAAGGGATTCTACAAGTTTCCTGATCCAAAGTTTGTGGTAGGCTCAAACTTTTGCGATGTAGGGTTTGATATTGATGAAGACAACAACAGGCTAGTTGTATTATCAGCATCAGACAACCTAATGAAGGGTGCAGCAGGCTCTGCCATACAAAACCTCAATGTAATGTCAGGATTCAACGAGATGGAAGGCCTGGCATATTCTCCGCTAACTCCTGTGTGAAAAGATGATTACAATAAAAATAGGAGGAAGTGTGGTAGATGGTCTTCATCCTTCTACCATATCAGACCTGAAAAAAGTTTCAGAACAGGAGAAGGTAATTCTTGTTCATGGCGGAGGCAAGGAAGTAACAAGGATTTCAGAAGCTTTGGGCAAGGAACAAAAATTCATAGTCTCACCGGGAGGTATCAAGAGCAGGTACACTGACAAGGAGACTGCAGAAATTTTCACAATGGTAATGTCAGGAAAGATAAACAAGATGATTGTTGGAATGTTGCAGAAAAATGGAATTAATGCAGTAGGCCTTTCAGGTATTGATGGCAAGATAATCCAGGCGGAGAGAAAAAAGAAACTAATCGTCATGAATGAAAAAGGAAGAAAGATGGTAATCGATGGTGGATATACGGGAAAAATAAAAGAGATCAACACTAGTCTAATCAAGGTAATCCTAGACCAAGGATATGTCCCGGTAATCTCACCTATTGCCACAAGCGAAGAGTTTGATTTTCTAAACGTTGACGGTGACAGGGCAGCAGCATATGTTGCAGGCAAGATGCAGTCAGACAAGATTCTGTTTCTCACTAATGTCGACGGCCTCTTGATGAATGACAAGCTAGTAACCAAATTATCGCTTGATGAGGCCAAGGCGATGCTTCCAAAGATAGGATTTGGAATGGAAAAGAAGATACTGGCTGCCACAGAAGCAATCGAGATGGGCGTAAAGCAGGCACTAGTTGCAAGCGGTCAGAGGGAAAACCCAATATCACAAGCCATAGATAACAACAACTGTACGGTGATATCAAAATGACAGAAGATCAATTCATGGGAAATATTTACCAGAGATTTCCTGTAACAATAGAGCGAGGACTTGGGGCCCATGTTTGGGACCTAGACGGAAAAGAGTACATTGATTGCATGGGAGGATACGGTGTTGCACTTGTCGGCCACTGCAATCCTCGCGTAGTGAAAGCACTAAAGGCACAGCTTGACAAAATAATTACTGTCCACAGTTCACTTTACAACAAGACGCGAGAAGAATTTCTTGAAAGACTCGGCAAGATTTCACCCCCAGGCCTTGACCATGTGTATCTTAACAACAGTGGCACAGAAGCAGTCGAGGCTGCAATAAAATTTGCTCGCAAGTTCACAGGCAAAAATGGAATGATTGCAATGAATGGCTCTTACCACGGCAAGTCCTTTGGTTCATTATCAGTTACATTTAGTCAAAAATATCGCAAGGCCTTTGAGCCGCTTCTAGGTAACGTCTCCTTTACATCATTTGGTGATATCGAGGCGCTAAAATCTGCAATAACTCCTGACACTGGACTTGTCATACTAGAACCAATCCAGGGAGAGAGTGGAATTCATGTGGCACCAGATGGCTTTCTGCAACAAGTAAGAAAAATTTGTAATGAAAAAGGGATTGTTTTGATATTTGATGAAATACAATCAGGTCTTGGAAGGACTGGCAAGATGTGGGCAAGCCAGCACTGGGATACAGCACCTGATATCATGTGCCTTGCAAAGGGAATTGCAGGAGGTGTGCCAATGGGTGCAACTCTTGTAAAACCAGAGATTCTTGCATGCATAGGAAAAGGTGAACAGTCGTCAACATTTGGCGGCAACCCGCTTTCATGTGCCGCAGGAAGTGCTGCAATCCAGGCTTTGACAGAAGATGGACTGGTTGAAAATGCTGCCAAGATGGGCAAAGTCTTTCGAGAAGGACTTGAGAGATTAAAAGAAAAACACAAGATAATCCGGGAAATACGAGGCAAGGGACTCATGATTGGAGTTGAGATGAAGTTTGAAGTAAAAGACATACTCTTTGACGGAATTGCAAACAATTTGTTGCTGCTTTATTCCGGAAAAAACATACTAAGACTGTTGCCTCCCCTTGTGATTTCAGAGTCTGACATAAACAAAGCTTTAGAAACTCTTGATCTCATACTAACAAAAGAGGTACAAAGAAGAAATGTCTAGAGACAAGACAGACGAGACAATAATTGAGATGCTAAAGAAGGACTCTAGGCAATCTTTTGTAGAGATAGGCGAAAAGCTTGGGCTTTCCGAATCTGCCGTTAGAAGAAGAGTGAAAAATCTCCTTGACGGTGGTGCGATAAAAAAATTCACAATAGAGACTGGCGACAGCAATTCAACTAGTGCAATAATTCTAATATCTGTTGATTCTTCAACTGATACTTCAAAGGTTTCAGCGCGACTCTCAAAACTACAAGGGGTTCATACTGTTTACGAGATAACAGGCCAGTACGATATTGCCACAGTCATAAAAGCACCAAACATCACAGAGATCAATGCATGCATAGATGCGCTGCGCAAGGTTCCTGGCGTTTTTGACACAAATACTGTAATCATATTGAGAACCGTATCATAAAACGAAGTTCGGCTCTAAATTTGAATCATTAACGAAAATCGTTACAAAAGCTGTAAAACTAGCCGAAACCTGTACGAATATACTTATATTTAGAAAATTTTGATACTAGATCGGTAATGGACGATCCGAATTATTACGCATACAGGTATAACGAGATGGGAACAAAACCAAAGAAGATTCACATCCTAGATAGCACTCTAAGAGAAGGAGAACAGCACCCAGGTGTTACGTTTTCCAACAAGCAGAGAATCCAGATTGCATGGATGCTAGACTATTTTGGTGTTGACCAAATCGAGATTTCACCAGTGGTATCACCAGATCATAAAGAAGCTACCAAGACAATAATCAAGCAGGGGCTCAAGGCAGACATTGTAGCTCATGTGCGTGCCCTAAAGGAAGATGTCGATGTTGCATTAGAATGCGATGCCACATGGATGGCAACCTATCTTGGAATATCTGACATTCACATGAAAGACAAGCTGAGGATAACAAGAGAGGAGGCACTACGAAGAGCAGTAGATACGGTAGAGTATGCAAAATCGCACGGCTTTAAGATGCGATTCACAGTTGAGGACGGCAGCAGGGCTGACCCAGCATTTCTCATCAAGGTTTGCCAAGAGATTTCAGATGCAGGTGTTGACAGAATAAGCATACCTGATACTGTTGGAATAATGAGACCAAACGGCATGTACAATTTAGTAAAGACAGTTCGTGATAAAATAAAGACCCCGCTTGATGTGCACTGTCACAATGACATAGGGCTTGCACTATCTAATGCACTTGCAGGATGCGATGCAGGAGCTGATCAGATTCATACTACTATAGATGGCATTGGTGAAAGAACCGGCATACCTGCACTTGCAGAGACTGCAGTTGCGCTTACATATCTTTACAGGTCCCCAAATAATCTTAGACTGGACATGCTGATGGACCTATCAAGGCTGATTGAGCAGTACACAAACATTGCCCCGTATGATTCTAAACCAATTGTTGGCTCAACTGCATACAAGCACAAGGCAGGAACTCACTTGGCTGCAATTCTTAGAAACCCCGCAGCTTACGAGCCAATCGAGCCAAAAGTTGTAGGTAACAGGAGAAAAATAGTATTTGGTGAGCTTGCAGGCAAGAACGGTGCAGCATACCTCATGTCAATACTAGGGCTTGACCAAGATGAGGAACATGCAAAAAAAGTGGCAGCAGGACTCAAGAATCTAAGGATGGGAGACCTGCTTGAGATACCGCTTGATGACAGACTAGAAAGAAAAATTGTCAACACTGTTGAAAGTTTGGAAAGAAAAAAATAAGTCAGAAAATATTGAACAAGATTATTCAGTTCTAACATCCACAGTTCCAGTCTCGTCATCAGATGTACATACGCACCACAATTTTTCAGGCGTCTGATAGAAAAGATCTTTTTAACTTATGGAATTCTTACAACTTGGGCACTAATTGGAGACAATTTTTGAATCTCTCTTAAATAAATGTCATATCGTCTGTTAAATCCTCCAGATCTCAAGTCAAAATACTTGTCTATGTTATTGGGCTCTGTGATACGCGCAAGCAATGTGAGAAGCAATCTAACATCCACATCCTCTCTTAATGATGATTCATTTGCAATTACAGATAAGATTAGATTCAGTTGTATTCGTAATCCCATGAAATGCAAAGAATGAAGTAGATACAACTTTGAATCAAAATTGTCTCCTGCTAATGCTGCAAGACAATAATCAAACAACAAGCTCTTCAGAGGTAACTCCGAAGATTTGCCACCTATGGTTTGTATTCGTACATACCACTCTTTTATAACCAATTCCTCCACAACTGCATCAGGCAAAAATTTATTCAAAAGTTTGATTATGTCTCTGAAACTTACGACTGTTTTTCCCTTTGATACTCCTATTATGCCAAGTCTTGTTGCTACACCCTCACGATCTTCAAAATAGAACTTTGAGTCAATAGTTATCCCATTTTCGAACCTTGCATCATCCTTGTCATGATGATTAGAATCTATGGGTATGTATTCTATCAGTCTCTCAATTTGTTCAAATATTCCAAATGTCATGTGAGAAAACCTCTATACAGTATTAGTGTAGATGACGTGTTCATTTATCTTACCTCATTTACAAAATTCTTGACATCCATAAAAAATAGAACAAGTATACACTATATCACGCCTATCATATATGCAGTTTAATCATTTTTTATGCAAAATTAATTCAAAGTTTAATTTAATGACTAGATATCCTTTTGAAATTATTCAAAAAAAATTACAGGTGACGATATATGAAAAAAATACCAACAATACGCAAATGTTGCGCATATGTTCATATACTTTAAACTGAAAAAATGAATAATGAATAAAACTACATTACAAAATCCGCAATATCAAACATGTATAGATGCATGCAATACCTGTGCAGAATCTTGTGAAGCATGTTGTACAACATGTATGTGTGACATGAAAAACGTAGCAATGATGACACGATGCATGATGATGACTCGTGACTGCGCAATGATGTGTATGATGGCATCAACATGCATGTCCAGAGGAAGCGAATATGCAAAGAAAATGTGTATGATGTGTGCTGACATGTGTGAAGCATGTGCAATGGAATGTGAAAAGCATTCTATGATGGAACAATGTAAACAATGTGCCGAAGCATGCAGAATGTGTGCAAAAGAATGCAGAATGATGATGAACTAATTCATCTTTTTTCTTTTTTTAGCCATGTTTTGTGCCTAATTTTGGCCTTTAATCGTCTAGAATGTTCCAAATTTTGTTTAATTTTTTTACGCTGGGCAATACACTTTCTTTCTTGCATCAGCAGAACTTGTTTCGTTCATGATCAGCCCCTGTTCTACGAGTTCATCTATTGCACTTTGTACCGTTCTTCGTGATAAAAGAGTGATATTAATTAATTCTGATTGTTCTATTGGATATTTGGTTTTTATTATATAATATATGAATTTTGCAGCTGGTCCACCCCGTATTCTGGTTTTCATTTCATACACGGTTGTTGCAATATGACAATGTATTATACAGCATATAACAGAAATCAAATATGCAACGCTTGTAAATTGTGTGCACGTTATGCACATTCATAACATCAAACTCAAAATATTTTTCATCTGAGATGATAAGCTTTCAATCTTTTGTCATATCATAACGTATCATATAAGAAAATCAAAATGTGTAATATTTGCAATATTGATGCAAAAAATGTAGAGCAAACTATATGACAACGATACTGTAAACAATTGATGTTTGTTCGAAGATCTTGTCAAGAAAAGAGTTGATTCAAAAAAACCAAGAAGTGAGGGACTAACTTATGTTACGGACAAACTAGATTCCTCCAACAAAGAAAGTTGGGAACTAATCTCTCCATTTGTAGATGTTGTAAAAATTAATGGCACTTTACCATTGATTATTTCCGACTCGAACATTGCCAAGAAAATAAAATTTTATCATGATCTTAATATTCGTGTATCTGTTGGAAGTACTTTGGCCGAATATGCAGTCATACAAAACTCATTTGATAGACTTTCAGAGGCTTCAAAATTAGGCTTTGACATAATAGAAATTGGAGAAAATATCATTGATTTGAATTTGGAAAAGAAAAAGAAAATACAAGATATTGTGGAATCTCTTGATTTGGAGGTTCAGTGGAAGGTCGGTAAACAAGATCCAAGACACCAACTTAGTATTGAAGATATGAGCACAAAAATTGAAGAGATTCTAAAACTTAATTCTAAAAAAATAATTCTTGAAGCAAATCAGGGGATGGGTGTTGGAATTTATGATGAACGAGGAAACGTCAAGTGGGATCTAGTTGGAATAATAACAAACAAGCATCCACCAAACCAGTTCATTTTTGAAGCGCCTATTGAATTCCAACAGTTTGGATTGATTGCAGAGTTTGGTGAGAGGGTAAATCTCTCTGAAGTTAACATGGAAGCAGTTGCGGCTATAGAGTCTAAAAGAAGAGGGATTCTATCCAAATCTGCCTTTGGAAATGTATATCTGCGCGAAGATCCTGAAGGAGGACCGGCGGCTAAATTCATCTATTATTTGATAAAAACAAAAAATCCAATCGAACAAAGTGAATTAATCTCTCTTAGTCGTCTTCCTAGAAGAACTGTTCAATCTTCCGTTGAAGATTTGAGAAATCAAGGACTGATCGTTGAGAGAACTAGTACCGATGATGCACGGAAGAGAACGTATTATCCAGTACGATCTGAATGGCTGTGAATATTTGTTTTGATTGTCTGCCTTCATAGAAAATTACCATCAATGTTATTTTGTCAAATGATTCACCTTATCATTTTCGGAAGAGGGAATAGACATATTTGGAAATATTTCAATGATAGAGACATCAGTTGTCAAATACCCAGGAAGGCAAAAATGTTGGGCAGCCTACAGCTAGATTTATCTTGTGTTTCGTAATATCTTTTGACTTGACCTGTTGAATTGAGATATGATTGTAAGATTGCATATCATATTAGATGTAATCTATGATGAATATGCTACACAGATAAAGTAGGTGCTGTTTTTGCACATATTGATGAAAACAAGCATCTTTAGGTCATGTTATATCACAATATCTTTCATATAGCATGCATTGAGTCCATTAGAAAATCCTGAAATTGTAACATCAAAACAAACAACAGACCGCATGCAATCTCAACCCATTGTTTTACAGGCCAAAGATATACGAAAACAGTTTGATCATAACGGTACATCCGTTCTTACTTTAGACGGTGTAAATCTAAATGTCGGAAAAGGAGACTTTGTATGCATAGTAGGCCCATCTGGATGTGGCAAGTCTACATTTCTAAATATTGTAGCTGGCCTGGAAAAGCCAGACTCGGGAGAAATTCTGCTCAATGGAAATCCAATCTCTACGCCTGGTCCTGACAGAACAATGGTATTTCAGGAAGGTGCGCTCTTTCCATGGCTCAAGGTGATTGACAACGTA
>JASHNR010000066.1 GCA_030041535.1 Nitrosopumilaceae archaeon
CCTCCTTGGTTCCCTTCCAGAATTTTGGCTCTGAATCAAGATCTGATACGGTATTCCAGACTTTATCAAGTGGGGCGTTGATTTCAATTGAAGCTTGAATCTCGACCATGTCTTGAAAGGTGATATCTTCCTATTTATTATATTTTATATCTAATCTGACTCATATGATGTCAAAAATATTACTATCCTAAGCATTCATTTTCATCATGAATAGTGTATTCATTAAACCCTAGGAGAAAATGTGATTGAAAAGAATTTAGCATTATAACTTGGTTTTCTCAGATTGAGAACTATCTAGGTTCGATGTATATTTCGAAATCAATTTTAATGAGGTAGAAAAAGGCCTTTTGTGGATACTGTAACTTATGATGATTTTGCTAAATTAGACATTCGCGTGGCAAAAATAATTGAGGTAGAGAAGATTCTTGGCAAGTCAAAAATCATAAAGGGCATTATAGATTTAGGCGAAGAAAAGAGACAGGTAATAATTGGTGGTGCAGAATATTATCAACCAGAAGAACTGGTAAACAGAAAAGTCATAGTAATATCAAATTTGGAACCCCGAAAGATTGCAGGCGTAGAGTCTAACGCAATGCTTTTGGCTGCAGACTTAAACGATAGACCTTTTTGGCTTACTGTGAATGAAGACGTCCCACTTGGTACGAAGATAAAGTAGATTACTTAATTCCTAGTTGGAGTCTATTGGATGACTTTCTTGCCTGGGTTGAGGGTATTGGTGGGATCGAAAAATTGTTTTATCTTTTTAAAAACGGAGTATGTATCACTTCCATACTGTAGTTTTACAAACTCTGATCTTGCAAGACCATCTCCATGTTCTCCCGTTATGGTGCCACCTATGCTTATAACGCCAGAGAAAAATTCTAGCGCAATCTTCTTGGTTAGACCTTGGTCTTTCTTCTTTAAAATTGGTCTAATGTGTAAATTGCCATTGCCGGCATGACCGTAGATGATCACCCTCATGGGGTATCGAGATGCTAAATATTTGACTAAGTCAAGTAGAAGAGGTAGTCTGTGTACTGGCACCGTGGCGTCCTCTATTATAGAAGAGACTATTTCCTGTTTTGAAATACACTTCAAACTATATGATAATGCAGAGTTTCTATAAGTCCACCATTGGACTATCTGATTGTATCTTGTGGTAGACAAAATTGTTTTACCAGATGATATCTGTTGAACCTTGATTCTCTTTTTTGATATTCCGTTATCAAACTCTACAAAGAGAAGACATTTTGTACCATTTGGCATCTTGTGTTCAATATGTTGAATGATATTGTGATCGATTATCTCTATTGCAGACGGTTCAAGTCTTAGAATTTTTGGCACGTCAACGACTGCTTCTTTTAGTGTCTTGTATGCAATTATTGTGAGAACAGTTTGCTTTGGAAGCAAGAAAGTTTTGAGCTTGGCCGATGTAATTATTCCAAGAGTTCCCTCAGAACCAGCCATGATTTTTTGCACATTTGAATATGACGTAACCTTGTCAATTCTGTAACCGCAAGAATTCTTTGACACACACGGAAATCGTTTTTGGGATTGCAGTCTTGTCATTCCAAGAATTTTTTTTGTTATATGACCTTTCTTGGGAAGAGTTATGATATCTCCCTTGGATGTAACTATTCTTGTTTGAATCAAGTTATCTATGATGCTACCATACTTTAATGAGTGACTCCCACTTGCGTTGGTTCCTATCATTCCACCTATAGTGCAAAATGAGCCAATTGATGGATTTGGACCCAAAAATCTTCTGTGTTTTCTTAGCACATAGTCTAGTTCTCCCTTGAAAACTCCGCTTCCAGTTTGTACGAATCCTTGTCCAATCTTGATTTTATCAAAATGTTTCATATCTAAAATAATTCCAGTCCCAAGATCTCCTCCAACAAGCCCAGTGCCAGCGCCTCTTGGTGTAACGGAAATTTTATGGCGCGAGGCAAATCTGAGAATTCTAATGATATCTTTTTCATTCTTGGGAAAAGCTATTGCAGACGGTCTTACGATATAAGAACTGGCATCTACCGAATAAAGATCTAATGTTTGTTTATCAAATGATATCCTACAGGTTACTGTTTTTGCAAGTTTTCTACCTATCTGGCTTGACAACATGTTCTTTCTTGATATCTTAAGTTAAAAACAATTTCAATTTCTCACAAAGATTTAATTTAGATTGTATAAGCTTTTTTCATGTTGGATTTTCTAGGAATTAACGCAAGTAATCTTCTCAATACTAATGATAATTCAAATCCATTAATGTGGTTGGTGTGGATTGTTCCAATCTTTGTCTTTATGCTTTATGGACAAAAGATCCAATTGCAGGTTACCTCATCAGAAATTAACAAATCACTTGAAAAATTGAAAACGTATAGAGATGATACTAGGAAAGAATTGATAGATTATATAAAAAATACTCTGAAACCAAATTGGGATATCTCCCCTAGGCTTGACAGGTATCTTGAGTACTTTACAATAATGCCGGTTGATATGGATCCAAACGGAATTGTTTCTAAAATTAGACATATCATGAGAACTCGTGAAGATTTTACAAGAGAACAAGTCAAGGCACTAGCTACCGAATTGAATTCACTTGAAGCAAGTAAGATAGCAAATATCCTTGAAGTGGTTACGACTATACACTTACTTTACAAGAGTGTACGACATCTTTTCTTAACTGCAAAAAAACAAAACAACTTTCCTTTGATCTTGCCTTTACAAATGATGATACCATTTATTATGGAAGAAGCTGAAGCTCTCAGAACTGCGGTACCTGCATTCAAACAAGGTCAACCAATTGGTGATGGCATAGGTCCTATGATTGTAGGGAAGATGATGATTGATACAAAGAAGATGGAAGCTGCATATGAAACAGTTTGGAGTGAAAAGGAATTCGAGGGACGAAAACTCTTACTAATGAAGGCAGAAGGTCCATCTGGTACTGTAGGAAGACCAGGAGAGGCAACTGAAAAAATCATTTCTACGATAAAACCTGATATCATTATAATGGTAGATGCGGCCCTAAAGCTGGAAGGGGAAACAACCGGATCTGTATCTCAAGGATTCGGAGCTGCAATTGGAGGTATTGGTACAGAAAAATTCCAAATTGAGGAGGTGGCTACCAAACATGGCATCCCAATATATGCAGTTGTGATAAAACAGTCAATTAAGGAGGCTATTACATTGATGAAAAAAGAGATTGCAGATGCATCCGAGAAAGCAACATCTCAAATTTATGATATGATAAAAGAGAACACGAAAACAGGTCAGGCTGTTTTGGTAATCGGTGTCGGAAATACAATAGGTGTGTCACAATGATCTTTTTTAGAAAAAAACAAGAGATCATAGATCCATATACTGTTGAACAATGCACCTCATGCAATATGACTAAAAAAAGAAAATTTGTAGAAGGAGATTACATCTTTAAGATAATTGGCAAATGCTTGTCTTGTAACAATGGACAGATATCTATATCGAAAATCTTCGGCGAAGTTGTCAAATAGTTGGGCTATATTTGTAAAAAGAATGAATTATTTCAACACGAAATAACAGCAATGATGCATAAATAATTACATGAATCATTTAAGTGACTAATGTTGGAAAATTATGATACTGAATAACAAGATTAAGAAATATTTGAAAAAATTTACGATCATTGGATAAAAGTAAACAAACTCTGAATATGTAATCACGATTTAATTTAATGAGTAAGAATTGCGGATCAATGTTTAAAGATACGAAGATCTTTACGAATTAATAAGAAAAACGGATTACGATGTATGAAATTCTAAAAAAAGAAAAACATCCTTCGTAGTATCCAAATCCATAATCGCTCTTAGTGAATATGTGTGGACTCCATCAAATTGGCCCCTCTTTATACTTCTCAGCTGATTCTGTTGACCATAATTCATGTAACCCAAGATTCGTTTAAATATTGATTTTTCACTAGTGATCGCATCAAACCAAATGGAACGATATCGTGTATTCTTGTTCTGACAATAGCTTTGACTCTGTTCGTAATGTACACCTCAGAACCAGCTTATGCAGTAACGGATCAAATAACAATCAACGATGGAACAGTCAATACTTCTGGCAACAATCCGGCAAGTACTGTATTTGACAATAGTTTGATTTCTGCTGGAAAATCATACGCCTCAGCCTCTATCAATATTGATGGGAGCTGTCTATATTTTTGTCAAGTTCATCCATGGATGGCCAATGAAATAACCATAGGAACAACTTTAAGCAATGTAGGATCTAGTTACGGTGATCAAGGTCAGGCTAGAGACTTTTCTTCACACAGGTTCAATGGCACTCAAGGAATGTCACCCTCTAGAAATAACATGCAAGGAACTCAAGGAATGTCACCCTCTAGAAATAACATGCAAGGAACTCAAGGAATGTCACCCTCTAGAAATAACATGCAAGGAACTCAAGGAATGTCACCCTCTAGAAATAACATGCAAGGAACTCAAGGAACACCGTCGTACGGAAATAACATGCAAGGAACTCAAGGAACACCGTCGTACGGAAATAACATGCAAGGAACTCAAGGAATGTCACCCTCTAGAAATAACATGCAAGGCACATCAGGCCAACCCGGAAACTTTGCTTCACACAGGTTCAATGGCACTCAAGGAACTCCATCGTATGGAAATAATACACAAGGCACATCAGGCCAACCCGGAAACTTTGCTTCACACAGGTTCAATGGCACACAAGGCCTACCCAGTAACTTTACTTTTTACAGGTTCAATGGCACCCAAGGTCTGCCCGGTAACTTTACTTTTTACAGGTTCAATGGCACTCAAGGTCAGCTTGGAAACTCTACTTCGTCATCGCAACAACAAACAACTACACTTGATCCTACAAGTACAACTGTTACACTAAATACTGCAACAGTATCCTCCGGCGGAACTGCTTCGTTTACGGTTCAGGTAAGTGACACATCAAGCTCACCTACTACTCCAACTGGGACGATCTCATGGAGTGATGACGATGCCGGTGGTACATTCAATCCATCTTCTTGTACGTTGTCATCTGGTAGCTGTACCACATCATACATTCCTAGCACCAGCCCTCCTTCTTCGGTTACAATAACAGCAAGCTATGGAGGCGATTCTGCTCATGCCACAAGTAGTGGAATATTCACTTTGACAATAAACCAAATAAATCCTACCAGTACAACTGTTACACCAAATACTGCGACGCTATCCTCAGGCGGAACTACGTTTACGGTTCAGGTAAGTGACACATCAAGCTCACCTACTACTCCAACTGGGACGATCTCATGGAATGACAATAATTCTGATGGTACATTCAATCCATCTTCTTGTACATTGTCATCTGGTAGCTGTACTACATCGTATACTTCTGCCCCCAGCCCTCCTTCTTCGGTTACAATAACAGCAAGCTATGGAGGCGATTCTGCTCATGCCACAAGTAGTGGAACATCAATTTTAACAGCAAACAAAATGGATGCAACAACCACGACAGTTACCTCCAGTTCTTCAACAATTACTGCCGGTAGTGCAATTACTGTAACTGCAACTATTGCTGATACTTCAAATCCATCTTCATCCATGATTGGTATGGTATCATGGAGTGACAATGGCGCAGGCGGTGGTTTTAGCCCAAGTGTGTGTACAATTACAAACAACCAATGTGCTTTAACATATACTCCTTCCACGAACTTATCCAGCGGCATAACAATAACCGCTACCTATGCTGGAGATGCTAGTCATTCAGGTAGCTCTGGCACATCATCTTTATCTGTAGGACAGCAACCAACATCATCACAAATCACAATTGATATACCTACAGGCTCTTATAATCAAAGTCAACATCTGACATTTTATCCACCACTAATTTCAGCAAACGTCAGTACAACCATAAAGTTTGAAAATGGTGACGTGGTTCCTCATGAAATAGTTTCTGGAGTGCCATTTGCACCCGATGGCAGATTTGATAGTGGTATGCTAAACCCAGGTCAGTATTTTACATACACCCTTGCAGGATCTGATGTTGGCACATTGTCCTTTTACGACAAGACATACACATGGATGACCGGAGAAATAATTGTAGGACAAAGCAACCAATCTTTACCTGTCACAACACCTTCTCCTTCAAGCCCAACTCCGACAGGAATTACAGTTTCAACCGACAAATCTTCCTACTCTATAAATGACACGATAACGTCTACAGTAGTTCTATCTGGTGCAAGTGCTGGACAAAATATTGGAATAAGCATCACAGATCCAACTAATTCAACTCTGGTTGCAAGAACCATTACGACCGGTTCCAACGGTACTGCAATCCTGCAGGTAAAGCTACCAACATATGCCAAAATGGGCAATTACCAAGTATCTGCAACAGCGTCAGTAAATGGGCAAAATTTCAGTACCTCGGCAGCTTTTACTGTACAACAAAACCCACAAGCAATACAAATAGTGTCTGTACAAGCAACTGATCAGCAAGGAAACCCAGTGTCATCATTTACCAGAGGTACAAATGGTTATGTCAAAGTCCTGATATACTCGCCAGCGAATAATCCGTCTCTTGTGACAGTCAATCTGTTTGACTCTAACTATACTGCTATAGGAATAGGATCTTTGCAGAGCTCTCTGGGTACGGGTCAATCAGAGATGATACTATCATTTCAAATTCCAGATGATGCAGCGACTGGCACTGCCAACATATATGTAGATACATTTTCAAACTGGCCAGATAAGGGAGGAGAACCTCTAACGCCAGAATCATCAACCACGGTGGCGATACAGTAACATGCATCGCAAGATCCTCATTCTTATAATTTTGGCGTTTCTTGCATTTGGGTTTTCCAATGTCATGGGAGTAAGTGAGCTAACATTTGACGCCAATAAGAGTAATTACAAGCCAGGCGATATTGTAATAATTAATGGAACCTCTAAAGGCTCACCCAACCAGCCCGTAGCAGTAGAGGTAAAAGATCCTAGTGGAAATATATTGGTAATTCGCACTGTACAAACAGATAGTAATGGAAACTTTCAGTTAGAGTTCAAACTGCCACAAACTGCACCATCTGGAAATTATAACATAACTACAAACGCTCAGGTCAATGGTAGTACTGTAACAGAAACAAAACAGATTGTACAAAGTAATGTCTCCTCTATTGCTTCGGGCACATCCCAATCTGCTGCCCAACCTATTGCTTCAAATACATCACAAACTGCTCAATCCACTGTACAAACAACCAGTGCTCCCTTTGGAGGAAGATGTCTTATTGCAACAGCAGCATTTGGTTCTGATATTTCACCCCAAGTACAATTTTTGAGGGAGTTTAGAGACCAAAGAATTCAATCTACAGAGGCAGGTGCTAGTTTCATGACTGTCTTCAATACATGGTATTACTCATTTAGCCCATATGTCGCAGATTATGAGAGACACCAACCGTGGCTACAAGATACCGTAAGAACTGCGGTTTATCCGCTACTTGGAATCCTTACGGCATCTGAGAAAGCATATGCAGTAATGCCAGGCGATTATGGATCACTATCTGCTGGGTTAATTGCAAGTTCTATGATAGGGGCAGTGTATTTCTGGCCATTTGCATTATCTGTAAAACAAATCAGGACTACAACTAGCAAGTATAATTTCAAACTGATTCTTGTAATTTTTGGAGCTGTTCTTGGATGTACAATTGGTTCTATATTTGTGGGAAATCATGAAGCCCTTATGATAACAACATCACTTTTTGTATTGACATTGATTGGAATATTTTCTACACTATCTGCAAAAGGAATTGTAAAACTCAGTACAAGACTAAGAATTATTTCAATATCTGTGCTACGCCAAATGGAAAATAAAAATAGCTCAAAAAATCAGCCATAGGGTAGAAACTATAAAACATCAGATAGAAAAGACTATGAAATTTTTCTTCATAAAACCAAATACACTTGTATAAAAAAGAGATTGTTAACGTAGTGTTAAATAGTTGTCACAGTGACCCCATTTTCTTGAGGTATGAAGGTATGCTCTGCTTGAGCCACTCTTTGGTTATTTGCTTCTACCAAAACAGGATATGATCTGACAATTTTATTCTGAATTAATTTGTCTAAAAGTATTCTAGCAGTTTTTTCATCCCATTCAGGCATGAACCATCTTAATGCAAACGGCAACATGTTGAATTTTTGCCAGATAAAATCAATGAACTTGTTTGCATCATCATCTTTTGCACGTTTTCTTGTGGCTAGTGAGAAAATATTTCTTGTCTTACCCTCTCGCACAAACCCTAGACCATCTTGTGTTGTAACAAATGGCTCACATGCATATGCCTCTGTTGACTGGAAAGAAAATGATCCAATAGACCATATGTTTGGTACAGATTTTCCTGCATGTATGGTGAATCGTTCAAGAGAATGACCACTGAGGTTTGCAATTGGCATGCCTCCCATTTGTTTTGCTGTATTTTCTATAATTTTTCCAACATCGCTTGATTTTGTACCGACACGTATGATGGAGATTGCTTCTCTTAGGGAAGCTTCAGCAGCTTGTACAAGATAGTCATAATTTGGATCATAGCACACTGTTACTGCAGTATCTGCAATGTATCCATTTATCTGCACGCCCAAGTCGATTTTAAGTAGATCAGTTTCTTTGACAATTATGCTGTCGTTTGGTTCTGCAGTATAGTGTGCTGCAATCTCATTTAAGCTAGCATTTACAGGAAAAGCACATTTGCCTCCTTTTCGCTCTATCTCCTTTTCAATTGATTCACAAACTTCTAGCAGCGTTGAACCAACATGATATTTTTTCCTAGCATTTTCTCTAACCTCAGCTGCAATTTTACCTGCATTAATGTAGTCTTGAACCTGCATTAGTTTAGCATTGAATAGATTTGTTATTTAAAATCATCATCTTATATGGGAAGCTTAAATTGGGGACTTTTTTGTGCATTCAACATCGGGATCGTGGTCTAGCTTGGTATGATTCGGGTTTTGGGTACCTGAGGTCGTCGGTTCAAATCCGGCCGATCCCATCTTTTATGTTTTATATTGCTAAAATCATTATATCATTTCAATTAGTTATTATCTGACTTTTACATACTCTGATGCGTCAGGCGATGAAGAAGAGTTAGAGACATGACAAAAAGATGAGTGTGAATTCAGTGACTCTGAGTACTGGCATACCTATTTATTGAAATTTTTTATTCAAAGAATATCTTGGGATTT
>JASHNR010000004.1 GCA_030041535.1 Nitrosopumilaceae archaeon
GGTGCCAATGCCTTCCTTGTGGGCAGTAGCATTATGAAGAGTAAAGATATCAAGGGATTAGTTTCAAGTTTGGTGTTAGCAATATGAAATTAGAGTACCCAAAAAATGGCAAATTTGGAGAATTTGGCGGCCGATTCATACCTGAGACGCTGGTTCCAGCAGTAGAAGAATTAGAACAAGCATATCTAAAATTCAAAGATGACAAGGATTTCAGGCAAGAATTAGATTATTATTTACGAGAATACGCTGGAAGACCTACCCCGCTTTACCTTGCTAAAAATCTCTCAGAATTTGTCGGAGGTGCCAAAATCTACTTGAAAAGAGAAGATCTACTACACAGTGGAGCGCATAAGATCAACAATACCTTGGGACAAGGACTTTTAGCAAAAAGAATGAATAAAAAAAGAATCATTGCAGAGACAGGAGCAGGCCAACACGGTGTAGCAACCGCCATGGCGTGTGCGACTCTTGGACTACAGTCGGAAGTTTACATGGGATACAAAGATACACAACGACAGAAACTGAATGTTTTTAGAATGAATCTTTTGGGTTCGGTTGTACATCCAGTAAAAGAAGGAACCCAGACTCTCAAAGACGCCATCAATGAAGCAATACGAGACTGGATAACAAATGTAAAGACCACGTACTATCTTTTAGGATCAGCTGTTGGTCCTCATCCATATCCAGTCATGGTTAGAGATTTTCAATCAGTCATAGGAAATGAAATATTATCACAGATGAAGGATCTTGAAAAAAAATCACCGGATTCAATAGTGGCGTGTGTTGGTGGCGGATCAAATGCGATTGGAACATTTTATCCACTTATTGATGAAGATACCAATATGTTCGGCGTTGAAGCTGGAGGAAACGGAATTAGAACAGATCATCACTCCGCAACACTTACAGCAGGATCAAAGGGAGTCCTCCATGGCATGCTAACCTATCTTCTGCAAGACAAAGATGGACAGATACAAGACACACATAGCATAGCTGCAGGATTAGATTATCCTGGAGTAGGACCAGAACATTCGTATCTAAAGGATTCAAAAAGAGTCACATATGATGCCGTAAGCGATGATGACGCCATACATGCCTTCCTAATGCTTTCAAAACATGAAGGGATCATACCAGCCTTAGAGTCATCGCATGCGGTCGCGTATGCAATGAAATTAGCAAAAAAGATGTCAAAGAGTGAGACTATTGTAGTTACCTTGTCGGGACGCGGTGACAAGGACGTTGAAGTTGTGGAAAAATATTTGAGTAAAAATGTCAAGAATTCAAGATAAATTCTCAGAGCTTAAATCCAAGAATCAAAAAGCGTTCATAGCCTATGCCATGGCAGGTTATCCTAGTGACAAGGAAACAATATCTACAGTGAAAAGCTTGGTAAAAGGAGGAGCAGACGTCATTGAACTGGGTTTACCCTTCTCAGATCCGCTAGCAGACGGTCCTGTCATACAAAATGCAAGCTTTTGCGCATTACAGAAGGGAATGAATCTTGACAGATTTGTAAATCTGGTAAAAAAGATTCGAAAGGAAACTAGTATACCTCTTGTCTTGATGACATATACTAATTTGGTGTATAGCCATGGATATGACAAGTTCATTTCAACTGTAAAAAAAGCAGGAATTGACGGGTTGATACTACCAGACATGTCCATTGAAGAGTCAGATCATTATCTTGATGTTGTTCAAAAAAACAATATGGATGCCATTTTCCTCATATCTCCTAATACCTCAGAAGAAAGAATAAAGAAGATTTCTAAAATATCATCAGGTTTTGTGTATTTGGTTTCAGTATACGGTACAACCGGAACACAACAACAATTTCAACAATATACCTTAGATGCCATAAAAAATGCAAAGAAGATACTAGATGGTAAAATACCTCTGGGCGTAGGTTTTGGGGTTAACAATGCAGAACAGGCAAAACTAATTTTACGAACAGGTGCAGATGCCATAATTGTAGCAAGTGCATTTCTGCGTTTAATTGAAAAAACCTCCAAGACAAAAATCCAGTCAAAGATAACAATATTTGCAAAAAGCCTGAAAAAAGCAACGATCTCAGAATAAGAAATAAAAATACCATCAATCCATCATAGATATGCAGTCAGAAACTAAGTACATTTTTGTAACAGGCGGAGTCATGTCGGGGCTTGGCAAAGGTATTGTTTCGTCATCCATAGCAAAACTCCTTCAACTTTCAAATCAGAAGGTTTCTTGTGTTAAGATTGACCCTTATCTGAATTACGATGCAGGAACCATGAATCCAATTGCTCATGGCGAGGTATTTGTCACTGATGACGGAGGCGAATGCGATATGGATATTGGCAATTATGAGCGATTCCTAAATCAAAGCATACCAAGAACACACAACATCACTACAGCCCAGATCTACTCAAGTGTAATAGAGTCTGAGAGACGAGGCGAATATTTGGGCGCATGTGTTCAGATAATACCTCATGTAACAGATGCCATCAAAGATAGGATTAGAAGTATTGCAAAGAGCGAGAATTTGGATGTTTTAGTGGTAGAATGTGGCGGAACCGTTGGTGACATTGAAAGCCTGCCATTTCTAGAAGCACTAAGACAAATGAGATTAGAGGAAGGATCTGATAAGGTGGTTTTTGTCCATGTGACATTGGCACCATCTCTTGATGTAGTAGGTGAACAAAAGACAAAACCTACCCAACATAGTGTTCAGGAATTAAGAAGAATCGGTATTCAGCCTGACTTGATGGCAGTAAGATGTAGCAGACCACTTGAGACTTCGGCAAAGAGAAAAATTTCATTGTTTTCTAACGTTTCTGAAAAGGATGTATTCTCATGTCATGATGCAGAATCCATACTAATGATACCACAAATGTTGTATGACCAAGGAATTATCGATGTAATTTTTAAAAAATTTGGCAAGGTCGGACTTGTAAATGCCTCAACTAACTGGGACAAGTGGAATGTCATAGTGAATTCATTTGTTAACGTAAAAGACCAAGTAAAGATAGCTATGGTTGGCAAGTATGTCAAGTTGGCTGATAGTTATGTTAGTGTAAATCATGCACTAAAACATGCAGGATCCAAGATTGGCAAGAATGTGACAATAGAATGGATAGACTCTGAAGAGTTGAATGGTGATATGGACAAACTTTCACAATATCATGGAATTATTGTTCCAGGTGGATTTGGTGAACGTGGTGCGGAAGGCATAATTAGAACGGCAAATTTTGCACGAGAGAAAAATATACCATACCTTGGCATATGTTTTGGGTTTCAACTGGCAGCTGTCGCATTTGGTCGATACGTATGCGGTTTATTAGATGCAAATTCAACTGAGATTAATCCAAATACGCAAGATCCTGTAATAGATCTTCTACCAGAGCAAAAATTCATTGAAAACAAAGGTGGTTCTCTTAGACTAGGAGCAAATGAAATTAGAGTGGAAGATGGCACGCTTGGATTCAATATTTACAAATCAAATACCATCTTTAAGAGACACAGACATAGATACGAATTTAATCAAAAATATCTAGAGATATTCAATACAAAAGGACTGCAATTCTCAGGATATAGTGATAGTAAAAAACGCATGGAGATTCTCGAGATACCAAATCACAAGTTCTACCTAGGAGTACAATTCCATCCAGAATTTAGCAGCAGGCCCGGATATCCAGAAGAGTCCTTTGAGGCTTTCATACAAGCAGCTTCTACGGTATAATCATTTTGGGATTTCATAGATTCGTTGCCTAGTATCTCGAAGTGAAACCCTTCTTTTCACGTAACCCTTATCAAGCAAGTGTCGAAGTGCTAACCTCACAGTCCTATCTGGAAGTAGAGTTTTTGCCACTAGTTCCTTTTGTGTCAGAGATCCTTCATACTCTAATGTTTTAAGTAGTAACTTTGAGCTTGGAGGCATGTTCAAGAGTTCATCTGCTAGTTGTACTTTTTTTGCCAAAGCAGAAACTGTTGTTGAGTCCTTTTTCATACGAATAACGTTAGCTGATTGTGAAAAACTAGTACATTCCACAGTCTTATCAACCTTGAATCTATCTTTTCCATCCATTACAACCTCACATCTCAGACTAGACGATATATCATCAATCTCGATGAAGCTATCTTCTGGCACTATTAGTGGACGCCTTGTTATATCAAGGGAGTTTACTGAGACTATACAGAACACTTTAGAACCTTGGTATACTGCAGGTCCACCTGCAGACATTGAATATGCAGATGAGCCAATAGGAGTAGACACAATCAAACCATCGCTGTTATCATGCCAGAATTCCTCTCCGTTTACACGCAAAACATGTTCCATCAAAGTTGCACTTTTTGAAGAAAAAATTGCTACGTCATTTAGTGCAGGGTAGACACTTTTGTCATCAATTTTAACTCCTACTCGAGTTAGGTGTTCTATTGTAAAATCACCTTTTTTTAGCCTGTTAAGATAAATTGGAAATTCTTTAAGATCAGTCTGAGCCAGATAACCACTTGATTCAAACTCATTAATTCCTAAGACAGGCATAGTGCTATTGATAAAACGATGAAAGTATGATCTTACTCCACGGTCTCCCCCAGTTACAATCACATAATCAATCTCTTTTCCAAAGGTTTTGTTAGTAAGAATATGTGATTCAATTCCATGACTTTCAAGTGACTGCTTGACCGATTTTACAGTCTGGTCTTGATCTTGACTGTAAATAGCCACTTTCATATCAGAGACTGGACCCTTGTACAATAAAAGCCTAAACTTGCGAGAACTTTACTAGGTTATACAGATACGCCGCACTTTGTTGTATACTACCTGAATTCGGTATTTTCGATATGCCAGTAGATTTTGTCTCTAATGCTGCCTGGGCTGCTCCAACTGCAAAACAGATAGCCCATAGAGAATCATTTTCTTTCAGATATGAACATGCAAATGCGGCACAAAATATGTCTCCCACTCCAGTTGTATCTCCGATCTCCATATTTGGAATGTGTAGATTATACAACCTGTCTTTAACTAGCATTGTTATGTCTTGTTTGTTGGTGTAAAGGACGTGTTTCACTCCTTTCTTTTGTAATGCAAGCATTGCTTCTTTTTCTTGCAAACCTGTAAGATAGAAAGCCTCGTCTGGGTCTGTTTTAATTGCGGTTATTTTTGAGATGTCAAGCAATGTTTTTTCAAGATATATCTTGCCATTGCTATCAACACGACGCAAGAATCCTTGCGGATCAAATAGAGAAAAATCAGAATTTTCTCTTACTTGATCAAGTGTTTCCTCTGATACTTCGTCAAAGACAGGACTTACAATGAAACCGTCAGAGTCAGAATTACTAAATTCTATTTGATCACATTTTGCCTTGAGATATAATTCTCGTTCTGCACCAAGAATATTTAGTGAAAAACGAGTGGTTGGGTTATCTGAAGATGCACTTTGTGGAAGGAATAGACCCTTGGCCTCAAGATCGCGCTTGAATTTAAAATCAGGTCCAATTCTAGTTTGTAGATCCACATCAAATTTCATATTTTTGGCAGTAATTCCACAATAGGCAGCAGGTCCTCCAGGTGTTTCAACTACTTGTCCATTTCGCGATATCTCATCTATAGTGCAATGTGACAATATAGCAAGTTTCATTGATTGTTTCCTGATCTCTTTCCATTTAGTTCTTCTTCTAAATTTGTCTTTTAAGACAAAAAAAGGTAAATTAACTAGTATTTTTCAACGATGAATTGAATTAGAACCGTGACATGCTTGACGCAAGTCGCATACATATTCCAATGTTACAGGTATCTCAAACTTTGCGATGAATAATCAAAATATTCATTATAAAATTGTCGGGTCAAATGCGTTTATTTAGAGGCATATTACAGGTACCATATATGCCATTAAAGCGCGCAAGTAGAGGTAGAAAGAAAGGAGGAAAAGGATCCTCTGATCGTGTCCAGTGTTCTAACTGCGGTGCGACCGTACCACGCGACAAGGCAAAGAAAGTAACATCGAGGTTGAATCTGGTAGAACATAGTTTAGCTAAAGAGCTTAGAGCACAAGGAGCCTACATTGCCTCACCCACTGTATTGAAGCATTATTGCATCTCATGTGCAATTCACTTTGGCATACTAAAGATTAGATCAGCAGATTCTAGACGTCAAACAGGTAGACTGCGCTAGTCGTTTATCTTTTTAGCTGTAGAAATAATTCTTTGTACAAATGTTATTCCTGCAATAATGATTACTATGATTACAGCATAATTGAGAAAAACCGCACCTGCCATTCCGACTAGTGCGATTACAAGTAATCGTTCTGCTCGCTCACCTATTCCAATTCCCTGCAGCTGAATGCCTAATGATTCTGCTCTTGCCCTGGTATAACTTACAAGCAATGACAGGGTTATTGCTAAAAGAACTAGATAGCCTTCAGAATAATTTCCAACTAGTATGCCAATAAATATTGCAACTTCTGCAATCTTGTCAAAAACAGAATCTAGAAAGGCACCTTTTTTAGATGTCTTTCCTGTGATCCGCGCTACTTGGCCATCCACAATATCAAAAAATCCAGAAATTAAAAGTAAGACACCACCAATTACAAATGAATAATGGAAATGAATTCCATAAACTATTGCGGACGCAAATGCAAATATGAGACCTATAGTCGTCCAGAAATTTGCAGAAAGACCAGTAGAAGCAAAGATTTTTCCTATGTTCTCCAGAGTGGGTTTTAGACTCTCTCTGAAATTGTTAAGCATCTTGACTCTCAATCGTTCTTTAGGATTAAAGCGTTTACGCCTTCACAAATGGACCAAAAATACTCAAATAATATAGGGTAGAATAACCTGCATGGGCATCATAGCCAAAGGTGCAAAGTGTAATGTCATTGGTTGTGATAAAGACGGACTGCGTTCTTTGACCACTTCCAAGGTGGAAGGCACTGGCTTGAGTATTTCTGGCGTTGGAAAGAAAACAGCACTATGCAAAGAACATTACAAAGAATGGAAAAAAGCAACTAAAGACGAACGAGATATTGAAAGGGCTAGATACGATAGATTTTAGCCACCTTCTTTTATTATATGACTTGGTAAAATTATAAGCAAATCTTACGTAAATTGTAATCACATATCATCTGAAAAATTCTGATGCTTGAAGGGCTAATACCAAAAACGAGGCCTTTATAATGCCCTGATTTGTCAAACAATCCGATGAAGTCAAAACCAATGGGCGCACTATTGGGTATTTTGGCGCTAGTTGCCATTATTGCAATAGCTCCACAAGCTTTTGCGGCCACTGCCCAAGTAACAATCAGTAAGGGGGCAAGCTTAACTAATGGTACTTGTTCAGCAACAACCTGTTTTAATCCAAATTCCGTCAGCATCAACGTTGGCGACACGGTAACTTGGACAAACGCGGATACAGTTGGACACACTGCAACAAGCGGAAAACCTTCAGACAATACAACCGGTACTGTCTGGGACAGCAGTTTGATTAAGGCCGGAGGCACATTTACATCTCCTCCTTTTGCAACAGCTGGAACGTATAACTATTTTTGCCAAGTTCATCCATGGATGACTGGTCAAGTAATAGTTGGAGCAGGATCTGCAACTAGTTCACCAACTACCACTACATCTTCAGGAAACAACATGACAGGTATGAACATGACTGGAAACCAGACCGTACCCGAATTTGGTCCTGTGGCGTCACTAGTTCTTGTAATTGCAATTATTAGCGTAATTGCATTCACAGCAAAGACTAGAGGCTTACCAAAGCTCTAGATCTTCCATTTTTCTATTTTTAATTCGTGATATTTTTTTACATTTTTTGTTTCCAAAATATGAACTGGAAGATCGTGCAATACTTGCCTAATTTCTTATACAGACACTTGGTTTCTAAGCCTTTCAGTACTTAATGCATAAAGACATAGTATTGGAAATGCAATAGTTGAAGAGATTGTTCATGCAGTAGATAATTTTACTTCTATTGCATGATTAATACATGATTATTCATTTTCAAGTCTTGCCATATAGTATTTTAATAACAATCAAGAGACTGAAAATGAATGCAATTTTTCAAATCAGGTAAATGGAATCTAAGTGAACTTGTAACTGACCCTTACTCGCCCTCGTTTAAGGGTAGATTACAAGAGATCGAGTCAAAAGTCAAAGAATTTGAAAAAAATAAGAAAAATCTAGTTTGCAATATTTCAGAAAAAAAATTTATGTCTATGCTACAAGCCTTGGAAGAAATATCAGAAAAATTTGGCATTGTCTCAGGCTATGCATCGTTGGAGTATTCTTCAGATACGCAGTCTGACAAGATAACCTCTCTCCTTACTAAAATGAGACAGTTTGGAGCAGAAATTGATAATCGTACTTTGTTTTTTGATCAATGGTGGAAGAAGCAACTTGACGAAAAAAATGCACAGAGATTAATGCAGCATACAGGCGAACTACATGAATTTCTCAGGCATAAAAGGACATTAGCGCGATATTCATTATCAGAACCTGAAGAGAAGATAATAAACACGTTAGATGTCACTGGCCACTCTGCACTTGTAAAACTGTATGACAAAATTACTAATGCATTCCAATTCACCGTAAAAATCGATGAAAAAACAAGAATCTATACTAGAGAAGAATTGACTCAACTTGTAAGAAGCCCAAAAGCAAAAACGAGAGAGATTGCATACAAATCTCTTTTGTCGCAATTCGACAAGAACAAAGGAGTGTTGGGCGAGATATATCAGAATATTGTTCTGAATTTGAAAGACGAATGTATACAAATTAGAGGATATGCATCTCCCATATCTGTTAGAAATATTGGAAACGACGTAGACGATAAAACTGTCCAATCACTTATTTCAGTATGCAGAAATAATTCAGATGTATTTCGAAGATTTTTCTCATTGAAAGGACGCATTTTGAAAGTAAAGAAGCTTCGAAGATATGACTTGTATGCACCTATCCAAAAAAAAGAAGAAAAAAAATACACGTATGATAAGGCAGTGAAGATAGTACTTCAAACCCTTGATAGCTTTAATCCCACTTTGGGCGAATTTGCAAAAAGAGTTTTCATAGAAGATCATGTGGATTCTCAGATAAGAATTGGAAAGAGAAGTGGAGCTTTTTGTAGTACGATAGCACCAAAGATAACTCCTTTTGTTTTGCTAAATTTCAAAGGAAGAACTAATGATGTCTTTACCATGGCGCATGAATTAGGACACGCCGTACACAGCATAGCTGCATCAGATAAATCAATTTTCATACAAGAAGCACCTTTGCCATTAGCAGAAACTGCATCTACATTTTCTGAGATGTTATTATTTGATAGAATCTTAAATCAAGTTTCAGATGAAGAGCAACAAGCAAATCTAGTTGAGCATATTGATGATCTTTATGCTACCGTTGGAAGACAAGCATTCTTTACAATTTTTGAGATTAATGCACATCAAAAAATAGGAGAAAGCGCAACGGTACAAGAGATATCAGAAGAATACATGAAAACATTAAAGGAGCAGTTTGGGACATCGCTGTCTATTTCTCCAGATTTTGCAGTAGAATGGACTTGTATCCCCCACTTTTTCCATTCTCCTTTCTATTGTTACTCATATTCATTTGGAAACCTATTGTCACTTTCGCTATTCCAGAAGTATAGAAAGGAAGGGCAGTCATTTTCGTCTACTTATGTGAAGATCCTTGCTGCCGGAGGGGCACAGAAACCTGAAGAATTACTCAAAGAATATGATATAGACATATCATCTGAAAAATTCTGGCAAGAGGGATTTGACTATATCAAAAGCCAAACTAGAAGACTTGAAGGTTTAATAGATTAAAATCGCCTGGCAACCAAGCGCCCCCAGTTGCCAGGCATGTTCCCCTACGGTTTGAACCGATGTCAGTAACTCAAATCATGCATTATAATTTAAACTATTTGGAACAGATCTAAAATCTTTGTTAAAATGTATTAATCTTGCCCAATTCGTATCTGAATTAATTCAGTGAGATTTAAAAAAGACCTGATGGGTTTATGTCATGTAGAACAGTGATTTACTGATGCCTGTTGTACGAGTTGACTACCATATTGTTGCTGCGCGACCACAAACGCTGCTAGGTCTGAATAGTATAGTGCTTGACTCGGAGTCTCACCGAAGCCTGGATGATAATACCAGCCAGGGCCGTACCAGCCTCCACTCACGGCGTCAGGATTTTGTTGCGTTGGACTTGAACATTTTGAAGTTGTTGAAGATGTAGACGTTAAATTTTGTGATTGCTGAGGTGCAATAATTATGATGTTATTTGACACTAGATATTGTATTCCTTTGATAAAATCAGCATCCCCAATCTGTCCATTTGCCCACCATCCCGCATTATTCTTTATCCAAGATGGGATCTGCTGGGACGTCCCTGGGCTTGATTGAGTAGATGGAGGTATCTGTATTATGCCACTTTGTATCAGATATTGTATTCCTTTGATAAAATCAGCATCCCCAATCTGTCCATTTGCCCACCATCCCGCATTATTCTTTATCCAAGATGGGATCTGATATACTAAGATTGATTGTGTATTTGCCGTAGATGACGAAGAGCTTGGCTGAGTTGGCACTTCTTGGTTGTTCGTGCCTTGAGATTGTTGCTGTGCTGATTCAGAAGGGGTACCAGATGATGTTGCAATCTTTATCACTTTGTAGTTATGCGTATCTGCCACGTAGATGTTTCCATAGATATCTACCTTGATATCCTCAGGACTGTTAAGGTATCCTCCTCCTGTCCTTCCGATGTTTGATGAAATGAGGTTTCCATTTTGATCAAAAACTAGAATGTCATTACCTCCAGTATTGGCCACGTATATGTTTCTAGAACTATCAACAGTTATTCCCTGAGGGCCCTGAATTTGCGGTGCTTGAATTGTATTAATCAGCATCCCAGCAGGATCAAAGATGTCTACTCGGTTCAAGGATTGGTCTGTTATGTAGATATTACCATCACTGTCCAAGGCAATACCCTCTGGATCGTGAGTAATTGTAGAATTGCTAACAACTGTAGAATCTCCTGAAGGAGAAATCACATAGACTTGGCTATTAAATGAATCTCCAACGTACAAATTACCATATGGATCTACGGTCAAAGCTTTTGGATGATATGGCCTGTCAGTGCCAAATGGATTTCCTACTACAACTGTCTGGAAGACACTAGCCGCATTTCCATAGTTATCGCTCACGCTTGCTTCCACTCGATATATTCCAGCACTGACATATAGGTGAGTTGCTTGTTGTGTGTCTTTACTGTTATCCCCCCAAGAATAATCTGAAGTCATTACAGAATTTTGATTTGGATCATTAAAATTTCCATTGATAGCAACATTGAATCCATTTATCACAGGAGACGCCGGATTTAACTGGATGGATTGATAACTCTGCGAAGTTTGAGTAGACCCAATGTTCACTGTTTGAATTATATCATCTGCATTTCCATAGTTGTCTGTCATTACAACTTTTATTTGATACGTGCCTGGTACATTATAAGAATGTGAATATGAGCTGTTGTGTGTACCGTCCCCCCAACTTACTGCCGTTCTTATTTTAGCATTGGGGTTGTTGTCATTTAAATTATCACTCAGTGTAACATTAGACCCATAGACATTTGCAGTTGCAGAAGTTATTTGGATTGGAGGGAGGTTACTTTGAAAACTCGAGAGTCCAAGTGTTATTGACTTGATATAATTCCCCTGAGAGTCAAATTCTTCTATCCTGTTATTGTTTTCATCTGCAACGTATATGTTTCCTGAATTGTCAACAGCTATTCCGTCAGGATTTTCAAATTGTCCCTTATCTGAGCCCAAAGAACCAAACGATTTGATTAGATTCCCCGATGGATCATAGATCTCAACTGCATTGTTTCCAGTATCTGCCACAAATATTTTGCCGCTGCTATCAACAGCTACAGCCTCTGGCAAATTTAGTTGAGATATAGACAAGTTCCCATTAGTATCAGACTGAGAATACGAAAGAAGCGGCGAGAACAAGCATGCTGTGATAAACAAAACAAACACGGCATGAAAGTTTTTCACTACAAATCTAGCAAAAAACTGTTCTTAAAGATAGTGCTTTTTTACAGGTTGGAGTTTCTAATGTTCTCGTATTACCTGAAAAGTCGGTTTGGCCATTTCGTAGCGGCCTACCAGGGTATTAACGTGTATTCCTCCACCTACTCCAAAATAATTATAATTTCCAGAGAATGGTTGGGGATGCCAAGTTGTCACAGGCAGTTGGTAAGTCTGTACTGGTATGCTATTAATACAGACTTGAGATGAATAGAATGGTAACGATATAGAGCTTGGTGTAATGACGTGAGAAGTAAATGCACTGGCTTGAGATTGTACTAGAGATGGCAATGTCTGATAAGTCTGTACTGGAAGAGTGTTTTGCATTGGTTGTGATACTTGACCATGTCCATCAATATTAGCAAAGGTTTGACTCACTGCATTTTCCAATGTGTTCAAAAGCCCATTGATGTTGACGTGTTTGGTGTACTAGATAAACTGGGAATACTTGGATGACTTGACATAATCGTGCTTGATGTAAATGGTGAGTCTATGTTAATTTTTGGGATATCTAAGGAAAAGAACAAAGCATAAGCCGGAGTAGATGCCATATGCTGCAAGCTTGGCCCTGATGCTGTTTCCCGAAGTCCCCTCCTGCCAAGTCCATCATCCAGTTTTCCATCAAGTCCTGGGTCTTATCAGACGCACACAATTCGACATACGCAAAATTTGTGTATTGTAGAAACTCCCTAGGTAGTAATTGTATTGACGAAACGTCTTTTCAGACTTGATCGGCCTTTTGAAGAGCCTAAAGCACAGATTGTTCTCAATGCCTATATAGTCTACTTTTTCATCAAGGGCTAATTTCATGCATTTTGTGCGTAATTCAAATATAAAAAAGGTACAATAGATACATCAAAAGATATTTTATTTTATAACACCGACTAAATTGCAAGTGAAATACCCTCGATGCTGCAATAAGAAAGCTGAATATTTGATTACTTACGATTGCGGTCCAGATCCTCAGGAAACCATACTCGTATGCAAAGATCACTTCAAAGAAGAACCATTTCAGCGCTTTGCAGTTAGAATAGAAAAATTGCGTGGGTAGACTTAATAATTCGAGCTAAAAAATGGCATTAAATGAAATCTGTTATCACGTTGTTATTGATTTTTGTAGTTTTAACTGGTTCAATTGCAAGCGCATATGCACAACAACCTCAACTTGCAACATATCGCGAAACTGCCCAAGTTCTTGTTGATGAAAGAGTACAAAATCAAACTACGGCATTTATCACACTAAGTAGCACCAGTCCTCTTGAAATGCGCGTTCCTACTGTTCTAGATCAAAAAATTTCAAATGCTGCAAATGTTACATCCGTTGCAATAACTAATGCAAATTCATGTGTACTTGGAGTCATCGACCAAATATGTGTTGTAATAACCATCTACTCTCCATCATTGATAGAGAGCTACAACATTACAAAAATACAAAGCACTTCTCAAGCAATTGGCGATACCTTGATCAATGATATCAACAATGCATTTTTGTTGGATGCAACCTTTAGTTCAGCTTATGTAAATCCTAAAGGAGAATTAAGTGGAGCTCTTGGCACATCAGGATCAGTATCTGGAAATAGAACGATTTCAGTTGTGTATACCGCGCCACAACAAAAGTCGTCATACTTATTTGATCAATTGACATCAGTTCTTATGCCCACACAGATACGAGATGCAGGTGGATTTTATGATGTTGCAAAGCAAATGGCCAACTCTGCCAACTCTACTGTAACTTTTGCAATAACTCCCACAACCAGTGGTCAGTCAATCTATCAATTACAGGTATCAACACAGACACCAAACAAGGGTAAAATAACATCCATTAGCCCTCTGGACCTCTTTGGCGTCAGCACACTAAGTAGATCATCGTATTTTAGCGGAGGCTTTTTCCCACTCAATTCCCTCTTTGAGATCTCAATTATATCAAATAATTATACTACCATAACAAATCATGGAGGAGACATAGCGCCAACTACATTCCGAGATGGTCAGAAGATTCCATCAGACCTCACACAGCCAGGCTGGATATTTCAACCTGATTCAGGGCAGCAAATTACTGGGATTTACCTTTTTGGAACAACAACATCTGTAACAAGCGATGATTTGACACTTACATTAGGATCAGGCAGTGCATCTCAACCTAACCCATCATTAACAAATTCTAGTACAACCAGCATCTCTCAGACGGGACCTGATTATTCAATATATGCGCTAATAGGAATTGTAATAGCAGGAGGTGCTGCAGTATATCTTTTCATGAAAAGAAGATAACCTACAGTATCAGAACCGCAGCTGAAAAGACCGTTGTCCATCTGCCTTGTGGGTCTCCAACAGCACTCTGAGTTATGTTTCGTGTTTTGTATATTTGGCCTGAAATTTTCCACTGTTGCTTTTTTTCATCCCAACTCTTGTTTACATCAAATTCTATCCCCAGAGAGGATGCCAACATCTGAGCTGCAATGTCTTCTGCATATTCTCCAGCTTCTTTTTCTGTTTCGCCAAATGAGTGATATTCAGAAAGATAGCCGTACTTTGTATTGTCCTTTGGCGCTGCAATTCCTACCGATGAAGCCAAAAGCCTATGTGGTTCATTGGTGTCATTTCGTGCATAGATTACAAACTGTACGCTCCCAGGCCTTATCAATTTAAGACCCTCTGCTTTAGAGACCAATTTTGCACCAGGTGGAAAAATACTTGAAATTAGAACAATGTTAGTGCCTGCAATTCCAGCATCACGTAACGCATACTCAAAGCTTGTCAGCCTGTCAGGATGTACACCCTTACCTCTGGTAAGGAATAGTTTTTTTGCAACAAGGTCTAACACGATTCCATTCTAATTTCAGATCTTTAAAAATTTA
>JASHNR010000005.1 GCA_030041535.1 Nitrosopumilaceae archaeon
ACATCCATTGTCACTATATCGGGCTTGAATTGCTTGTATGATTCCACTGCGGCAAGACCGTCACCTGCCTCATAGACGTGGGATACCAGGCCATGAGATACAAGAATGTCTTTTAGGACAACTCTCATAAATGAAGCGTCGTCTACAATCAGAATCTTTGTTGCACTTGTAGACATGTTACGTCTCCGATTGAGACATTGAAGAATCGTATCGCAAAAGTTTTTGCATGTCCAAAAGAACAATCAATCTTCCAGAGGTTTTAGCAACACCTTTTATGTATTCCAGCGATTCAAGACCACCTGAAAGATTTGTTTCAATCTCTTTCAGTGGCATGCGCATAACTTGATCAACCTCATCAATTAAAAGTCCCGTAAGTTTTCCATCCACATCAGTAACAAGAATACGAGATTTTTGGCTTGCCGTGCCACTACTAAAACCTAGCTTTTCCTTTACATCTATAACTGGAACTATCATTCCCCTTAGATTCATTACACCTCTAACGTAGCTTTTAGCATTAGGCACCTTTGTGATTGACTCTAGCGGCCGTATTTCTCTTACCTGCTCTATTGACACGCCATAATCTTCTTTCTTGTTTGTTTTCTGATCAATTAAGTTAAACACTACTGCTTGCAAATACCCCTCAATGATAGTTTCACTCATTACTGTACCATTGCCTCCTCATTCTTTGTATTATTTTTTGATCCTATGAGAGAATGGTCTGGCAGTTTAAAGCCAGATGCAATTTTTGAAAGATCCTCTGCCATGCTTGCCATTTTTTGCACGGATACAGCGATCTCTTGAGTTCCAGATGTTTGTTGTTCTGTAGCAGCTGAAGCCTCTTCAGTAGCAGAGGCGTTTTGTTCAGAAACTGCCGCTATTTCAGATGCGGCCTTTGACAATTGTTCTATCTCAACAACTTGAGTTTGAGTTGAATTTGCGACATCCATTACATTTACAGAGACTTCTTTTACTTTTGCGGCTATTTCGTTTAGTGCCTTTAGTGCCTTATCTATTACAAGTCTGCCTTCCGATATCTCTTTGCTACTACCTTCTATGCTTTGGACAGTAGCTTTGGCGTCATCTTGAATTTGTTTTATTAATCCATCTATTTCTTCTGATGATTTGGCAGAACCCTCTGCGAGTCTTTTAACTTCATCAGCTACAACAGCAAATCCCCTACCTGCTTCACCTGCACGAGCTGCTTCTATAGCTGCATTTAATGCAAGTAGATTTGTTTGATCAGCAATTTTTCGTATGACGTCTAAAACTGCAGTGATTTCACCGCTTCTGTCAGCCAGTTCTTTTATCTTTCTGGCAGATTCATTAGTTACACTGATAATTTTTGACATGCGAAAATCTGCTTCTGATGCAGACTTTGATCCAGTTTCCGATATTTCTCCAACTTCTTTTGTAAGATCAGCAGTAGTACTAGCTTTTAATGCAAGATTTTTCATATCTTTTGTGAGTTTTGTTACTACCTTACTGGTATGTTCCAACTCTTGAGCTTGTGTCTGAGAACCTTTCGAGATCTGCTGAATCGTTGATGAGATTTGCTGTACGGATGAATTCATCTGTTCAGTAGAAGAAACAACTTGTTCAGAATTTGAGGCAACCAGTGAAGAACTATCTCTTACTTGTGTCACCAACTGTCTCAAATTAACAACCATATTACCAAATGCTCGAGTTAATTTTCCAAGTTCGTCATGTGATTTTGATTCCAGCATATCTCCCGTGAGATCACCGTGACCAATTTTTTCTGCCATCGCTGCCATTTTGAGTATTGGTTTTGTAATGGAGTTTGCTACAAAATAGGCAGGTATTCCTACCACTGCTTGCATTATGATTCCAGTTACGACATAATGCATTGCATCGTCGGCCCCTGCTGCATGTCCTCCCGTAGAATAGCTAGAAAAGGAGACAGTTGCTATAGATATGGCAGATGCTACATTCACCATTGCGTTAATTTTTGTTTTAATTCCTATTTTGAGAATTTTTCCTAAGATCATATGTAATGTGATGTTAATTGTACAAACCAATAATATGTTCACGTGTGTTTGAATTGATCATACACAGAAATTGTTATTCTATTTTTATCACAGCATGCATATTAAAATACTCTAAATGAATGCTTAATTTCAGTTGTGCACTGCGGCAAGTTTTTGTCTAAGTTCTTGTTCTACTTCTACTGCACGCAATTTTGAAACAACTATACTATGAAGTAATTCAACATCACGTCTTTCCAATGCACTTTCTTCTAATTTTAACAGTTCCTGTTTTACATACTGTATATGAGAAATTCCCCATCTGTATCCGTCTTCTTTATTTAATGGTTCTAATTCCTGTCTTTTTACTACATTCCATATTCCGTCAAAAGGATAACTGCTTGAAACATCAGGCATCATCTCTAGTTATCACATAAGGAATTAAAACTATTAGGAATGTTTTTTATTTATGCCAGACCATTTTGGAGATTATCTATTTTAATAGAGCCCATTTTGGTCTAATATCATGATTTGTGCCACAGGATCCATTAACCTTGCAGTTTTTGAATAATTATAGAGTGCCAATTGGATGCATATGTTTCATATCCCTGAGAAAACGCATGAGCTAGACAACATTTTTCATCTTTGTATTCAGACACCATGTAACCCTTTTTCTGGTTGAAAAGGTCAGTTTTTCCCAAAAATTCGATTGTTTCTTCTAGCATCAGGTCTTTTGAGTCAGCAAGAAGCAGACCATTTTTGTCAACTATGCATATTCTTGTTTTATCCTTTTCTTCATCAGATATTGGAACGCCTTTTACGATTTTTTGTGCCAAATCCTGCCAACGAAATACAACTCCAAGTACACCCAAAACTGCACCATTTTGCTCGCCATGTTCTCGTACGGTACAAGAGAACACAAGACTAAGTTCATTATTTACTAGGGCACATTTGTTCACTGTCTGGAATCCGAACTCTTTTCCACTACCGGTTTTCATTGCACTGATAAACCATGTAGTATTTTTTGCGTTCATGCCAACAGATTTGTAGGTATCAGGCTTGCCATTTGCCACTACATTTCCATTCATATCACATAATACTAAATCAAAGTATACAGTGTAAGAGTTCAATATGACGCTCATTCGCTTTGACACAAGACCATACGCTTCTTTGGTATTTGTTGACAATGCGTTAACAATGCTGTCGTCTGTTGCCCACCAACGTACATCACAAGACCTTTCATACAAGTTTCTATCAATCAGATCAATGTTAGTTAGTGCAAGATCAGAAAGTCTAGTTCCTCGAACATTTGTGGCTTGTGTTTTTATCAGATTTCCCAATTCATCAATAGAGTCTCTACTTTCATTTCTCATTTTCTTGCTCACTATGCCAATTTTACCAGAAAGATCATTCATCTGCTCGGCAACGACTGAGAATGCCTTTCCTGCCATGCCAGCTCTGCTTGCTTCGATCCTTGCGTTAATTGCTATCATGTGCGTTTGTCCATTCAATCTTTCTATTTCACCTATTGCTGATTCTACTTTACTTGCAAGAATTTCAGACAACTCTGCAACTCGTTCAAGAGTAAAGCTACCTCCTTTTCCTTTTGCAGTGGGAGCATCTTGCGCCAGGATTGAATCATGGAGATTCAATAACATATTGCCCACTTTAATTCATGTCCATGAAAAGATAATTTTCAAATAATTTTTTATTATCTGTTCCAACCATATTGCCAGATTTTAAGCAGTTAGCACCTTATAGAATGACGTATGTTTGTATCAAACATACAATAAACGATTGCTCATTACTTTCACTAGTTATCAAATAATAAATAATATTTGTCACTTCCACGTATAATATGTTTAAACATGACATCTACGTACAAATCATTCACATATTCATTTTCACATTTTACGCGCTTCATAACTTAACATTAAACGAATAATCTTTTCCCATACTGCTTTTCAGGAAACAGAGTTTGTTCAATCCACACAGACTTGTGTATAATATCCTCCATACGATACTCACTCCTAATGAACTCCGTTTCAAAACGTAGAACTCGTCGTGGAGTCATGGGTATAGAAGCTGCAATTGTTATGATTGCATTTGTAATAGTAGCAGCAGCTCTAGCATTCGTGGTACTCAACATGGGTTTTTCGACCACACAGAAAGCAAAGACTGCGATTATATCCAGTTATACTGAGGCAAGCAGTGCAATAGAGATTGCAG
>JASHNR010000006.1 GCA_030041535.1 Nitrosopumilaceae archaeon
GAATTACAGGCGCGCGTAAAAAAGATAACAGGAGAGGTTCACCCAATGCTCAAGCTTGGATATTTTTTCAGCCATAGGGATTTTGATAAAATTTTAACAGAGTATGAGAAAGGCAACAAGTTCTATTTGTATACAGGCAGGGGTCCCTCAGGTTCAATTCACATGGGACATTTGTTACCATGGATATTTACCAAATATTTACAAGAAAAATTTGATGTAAATCTTATTTTCCAAATTACTGACGATGAAAAGTTTTTGTACAATGATGAAAAATCTCTCCAAGAAGTATCAAAGCACACAACAGAGAACATCTATGATATCATCGCAGTAGGGTTTGATCCAAAGAAGACAAAGATTCTAGTTGATACAAAAGATATCAAGAGAATTTACCCACTAGCGCTTGAGATAGCAAAACGCATAACATTTTCAACCGTAAAGGCAGTATTTGGATTTCAAAACTCTACAAACATTGGCATGATAGGTTTTCCTCCCATCCAGGCATCACCTTGCTTTCTTCCATCAGTCATAGAAGGCAAGCCAACACAGGTTCTCATACCTGCTGCAATAGACCAAGATCCATACTGGCGTGTCACACGAGATATTGCAGAAAAGTTGGGCTTTCCAAAGCCAACACAGATTCACTCCAAATTCCTGCCAGGGCTTGGAATGCAGGGAAAGATGTCATCTTCCATTCCAGATACTGCAATATTTACAACTGACACAGAAGATGCAATAGACAAAAAGATCTCAAATGCATTTACCGGAGGTCAGCCCACTGTAGACTTGCAACGAAAACTTGGAGCAAACTTCAACATATGCTCAGTATTTTGGTACCTGAGGTACTTTTTTGATACCGAAAAAGAATCAGACGAGCGAGCAAGAAAATGCAAGGCAGGTGAGCTTCTTTGTGGTGAGTGCAAGTGTAATCTCAAGGATGTCACAAAACCATTCATTGCAGATTTTAAGAGGAAGAGAGAGAAGGCAAAAGACCAGGTAGACAAGTTCTTGTTTGATTAGTTTTAAAAATGAAAAAGAAAATAATCTGTGAAGATGAATATGAAGCACAAAAGCTTGCAAGCCTAATCTATATCAGAGATAACAGTGAGACATTCATAACCGGAATACTTGAGATTATAGAAAATGAACTTGTGATATCGCTAAAGGATAAATCAGCTCATAGCATACTTTTCAAGGATAGAGTTGAGGCAGAATCTTTTGCTGATTTTATCCAATCAGTGATAGAGCAAGTCAACAGACTTGTGGACACCAAAGTTACTCAAAATATCATAGAAATAACAAAAGAATAATCTATACCAATGATTTGTCCATTTCTTGCGATACAATTTCCTGTACTTTAAGAAAGTACAGCCTGGTCGTATACGGCATATCATCCAGATTATCTGCGATTGCAATCATAAGATATCGTACTGCACGCTTTGAAATATCCAAATTGAATTTGAGATACAAGATGGGGTCTTGCTTGACATTTATCTTGTCTACAAGCCACGGCGGTGCCATCTCTTTTGCCTCCTCAATTATCTTCTTGTACCAAAATGCAATGTTTTCAGGATCAAGACCATCTTTTAGGCCAGATATATCAGAAGACATCTTACTGAGCATGTCGGTTATTTCCTTCAATACATACAGAGATATTTTTGGGGTTTTAGAACGATTACTCAAATATAGAGAAGCTACTTGTCAACGGCAAGAATATTGCCATCAGAGTCTATCTCAGAGATCTTTATTCTCGAGGTAGATATACGCCTGCCATCTTTTGCAAGTACCATTGGCACCACTATCACATCCACGTCAGGTGAATTTCTTTGTCTTCGCAGTAGATTCAGTTCATTGCCCTGAAATGCTGTTTCTTCACTTACAATCAAGGCCTCAACTTCTTTTTCCAGAACTGCCGGGCCAAAATCGTTTTCTAGTTTGCTTATCGCATATTTTGCATTTGGAAAATTTCTTTGTATAGTATCCACCAAGGTCTCGTATCTTTGTGCATAGTCATGAATCAGATACTTGCCCTTTTCTTTAGCAAGATCATCGCTAGTCAACCCAATAATCACTTTATATGATATGTCAAATCCTTTGCGTAAAAGTTCTAAATGTCCGCTGTGTAAAATATCAAACGTTCCACCAAGAGCTGCCAACTTGTATTTTTTCATACATATACAACTTCAATTAGCAATTAAACGCTATCACTATTTCACAAGCGCGATGTTAATCTTAGTTCCTGAAGACGAGATCGGCACACCGTTAGAATCCCACACGTAGGTTTCTATGTAATACGAGCCTGCAGTATCAGGAGTCCAAGATACAGATTCGGTATGGTCTTGGTCATTGCCACCTAGAAATACGCCTGTTGTATTGCCAATAAACTCAACTTCTCCTCCAAATTTCTTTACTTGCACATAGTAGACATATGGTTGCACGCTATCAAGCAGATAGTTCAGGTTGCTGCTGATCTTAACTGGAGCATCTACAGGTATGGTAGAATATGGACTTCCTGACGGATTTGTGACATTTGTACTGCTTACCATCACAGGTAGTGCTGCAATGATATTTGTAACATTGGTAGGCAGGGATTGGTAGTTATCAGACTCGGCAATAATCTGGAATGTTTTTGCGCGACTGCTAGGAATAGATGTTATGGTAAAGTTTACCGTGTTTCCCGCGCTGATATTAGGTATTGTAGTAGTATCAATTCCAACTACTCTTTGAAATGCGTCATATGTTATCAGATAAAGATTAGTATTTGCGGCAGTAGCTGTTCCGCCGTTCTTGAGGATGCCAGCTAGGATCAAATTGTCGGACAACTGAAGAGAACTAGACTGGATTGTCAACGCTTGATCTTCTGCAGATGCGGGGGAAAAGCCTGCTAGGTTTACTGCTACTTGGGTAATTGAGGAGCTAGCGTTTGTTGAAGATATTGAGAATGGGGCCATTGAATTTGGCTCTACAACTTGAAGAAGTGTCGTGCCAGTCTTGTATTCCAGTACATTGTTGTTAAGATCCTCAAATGTGACTCCAACTTTGACACCGGATATTGGAAAGTTATTGTTATTTTGAATATCGCCCAAGACCACCGTTGTACCATTAGCTGCCTTATAGCTGTACGATGAACAAACTGCAACTGTCAGCGTGCTTGAAGGAGGTAGATTCTCACCTTCATTAGATGAGGCAGTTTGCAGGCATGGTTGTTGCATGTTTCCTTCATTTGTTACGCTGGTTGGGGCAGTAGTGCAATGTATGGAGGCAGTTTGCAGGCATGGTTGTTGCGCGGTTACTTCTGATGTCCACATGAAACCAACAGAAAAGAATACGAAAATGAGCAGACTTGCAAGAATTACAGTTCTCATATACCATACTTTTTACGCAAGTAATTAATCATATACGACATATCATAATCTATACAACGTGGACTAGAAGCTTTTACCAAAATATACTGACGGCATAGCAAATTACAAAAATAAGAGTAAAAGGTGGTAACTTACTTGTTTTTCTTTATTGCGGTGATTACACACCAGTATATGAATCCGGGGATTAAACCAACGGCCAATGGTATGTATACGCCTGCTTGACTCCAATCTTGCATTTTTAATTACCTAGCTAAACAGAAACGATATAGTATTTAAATCCATCTTTCAGAAGTGCCCTCTCACAGACCATTCTTCTTTAAATAAAACTAGACTAGAGTTGAAACTAGGTTTGGAAATAACAATAGATCCCTGGAAAGAACTAGTCATACATGAAGTATTGGAGTTAAAGTTTGATGATTGGATTACCCAGGTGATCGCAACTGCGCGATCAGCAGGCGGTGGAATACCTACAATTTTTTGGGCAGATGGAATTGCATTTCATTTTGCAACTTTTCCTGATACTGAAACCACAGTACAAGAAAAGATCAAGGGACGAATTCACTATTCATCTGTAACTTTTGCAGTCAAGGAAAAGTTTGAGCGACAGGTGGTAAGAGAAGGCGGTACTGTGAATTTCACAGATGTTGGCCATAACGAGATATTTAGCAAGTTGATAAATAAACTCAAAGCAGGCTCAAAGTTCAAGGGATCACAGTAAAGGCTAGTTCTTCTTCACTTTGCGATATACCAAGCCAATTCCTGCTACCACAAGAACTGCACCTATAGCAAAAAGATACGGAGGATTAGATTCCATAGGAGCTAGGAAGAATCCTGCAGTAATCATGGCCAGGTAAAACAACATTTCAAAATCAAAATCCCACGCCATTTAATGATGCCCATCATCTTCCATAGTATAAATGGCACTGTTAGTTTTCGACGGAGGCGTCTTTTGTCATATAATCAGGTCATGCCAAGTCTTCGGACAGGGCAATTCACATTATGATAGGGTGGTACACGGATATATTGAATATCTTTCATTGATAGAGTAAAAATCCATTCGTAATATCTAATTGTAGCAAAATAATAAGGACATGAAATGTATGGAGAGTTTTTTATACTATTTTTGGTAATTGCTCTAGCTTTACTAGCACAGCCAGTCAGCGCAGAAGGCTATCACCTGAATCCTTATTTTGAGAGATATTTTGGAAACCCTCAGATGCCAGCACCTGTTGGCATCGCTTCTTACGGTCTTTATCCGACCGGCAATGAATTTAGTCATTATACCATAGAAACTGACAAGATGGTGGCAAATGCTACAGTCAATGCGCTTCAAGCACATGTTACATCATCACAGAATTTACCACCTACCAGAAATTCCATGTGTATAACGGGGCAAGAATATGAGCCGTCAAATGTAGATATGCAAAATGGTGCCAATCTTCAGTTCAATGTCATGATGCAAGTCAATACCACTGCAGGTTCACAGACAATATGGCTTCAGGATACGGCTCGTTTCAATACGGCACAAATGACAATGATTATCCCTCATGACATTGTTGCAAATCTTACATCTGGAGGCAGTGAAAATATATCATATGGTAACGGCATAGTCAATCCCTCTCAGCATGGAATTGAGTATTACGAATATGAAGGAACATGTTACAAATATTTGTTGCCGTTGACAATATCATATGAGATAGATGTGCACAAGATCTCAGGCAGTCTGGTGCAAGTCATATTCAAAAACGATGATAGTGTTTTTGATACTGTCTATCTCCCGATACCTGATGTAGAGTCGGCACATATTGTAGTGACTCCTAATCAGCATGGGATTCCATATGATGCAGAGTTTGTATGGACAGGATACTGTTGTTCTCAAGAGTCTACTTTTACACAGATGAATTCTACCTTATCCATGTATTATGAAGGAGATGATAACAAATTACACATCTTTCCAACACTTTTTACCTTTGGAACTAATACTGCAGAGACCGCAAGTAACCTGCTTGTTAAAAGAGATGGAGATGGATGGAATGTAATCACAGGCCAGAATGATAATATATTTTTTGAGCAGAGAAAAAACTCTACATCTACAATATCTGGTGACGCGACCATCCCATCTTGGATTAAAAATAATACAAAGTTGTGGTCGCAAGGAGAAGTTGGAGATGCAGATTTTGTAAAAGGTATGCAATACTTGATACAAAATAAAATCATACAAATTTCTGCCATACAGCCTAGTTCTGGTACCACGCAACAGATACCAACGTGGGTAAAGAACGATGCTGAATGGTGGGCAGATGGGCAGATATCAGACGGCGAGTTTGTCAAGACAGTACAATATCTCATCAACACCGGTGTAATTCAGATTAGATCATAAATTTTTCAGACGGGTCATTATTACGATATACGACCATCTGGACTTTTCATACAAAGCATCTATACCTTCAGTTTGAAACCGATAGTTTTTGAACTAATGATCAGCTGAGAATTGAAGATTATCTGCAAAAATTATTCCAAGCCTTTGCAATATCACTAGAATAATTCCTACTATCCCTACAAGCAGAATTACAGGAAGTATATTATGCTGGTCCAGACCAATTTTGAATACTCTATAACCAAATGGTCTAACGGCAAGAATTAGCATGCCCGCAAGTATGCCAAGAAGAATAACCACGTCCCGCAGATTATGTGAATCGTTGGGTAAATGCTTTTGATGTTTTTCTGACATGCCTTTTAGATATTGCAGACCTTTGATAAAAATTTACGCTAGATTCTATAGTGCCCATATTTATGCTCGTAATGACGATTCAGACATTTACATGGTCCTACGTAATGCTTTTCATGTATCACGTTTACTGCAAGTCATTGCGTTATTTACAGAAGACAATTCCTCTTGTTCTTTTCTTAATGTTGTACAGCTCTACCGTGTTTGCTCAATCCTACAACAGCACAAGTCCTGTTTTTACAAATAATTCGTATACGGTCTGTGTGTATGTACTTAATGGACATCTCATGTATGGTTCAAATTCCTGTAAAACAGAAGGAGCGCCCACCATTTTATCACAAGCAAAAGGAATTACACCAGATGTTTTTGCTTATCTGGTAAATACTGATAAAGTACTATACGTCGTGATGTTAAGTCATTATCGCTGTCATGAATGTAATATGGACGTATCAAAACTTTGTAGTTATGATTACAATGGAAATCTCATTCCATCTTTCTCTGATAATCAGAGAAAGGCGCTGCTAGATCTACAAGCAAATTATTCATTTACCATATGTCCGTTCACGGAAAAATCATCTGCCACTCTGATTCAACCTAGTACGATATCATCAAACATACCAGATCCTTTGGAACAACTCAAGTCGGGAGTTCCTGCAAATAATGTAAAATGTCAACAAGGCCTTGATCTAGTTATCAAGGCAGAAGACGGTACCCCTCCACTTTCTGGCAATGGTATGCCACAAATTCAACATATGTTATAACCAACCTCACACTCGCTGGTGATTCATTGATTGTTAGATGGCTCTGTTTTTCTCAGCATTACTTTGACTATTACAGGAACAATTGACAACCTTCAGTGCTCATAACCAATAATGACACCATCAATGATAATGGTATCACCAATAACCGGAGTCATAACAGAATATTGGGGAAGCACTAATACCTGGAATCCAGTTGTAGGCTCAGCCTACATTATTTTGCCATGTTCTTAAATTCAAAACCCTTTTCCTAATTTTTTATTGTACAACAATATTGGTTTTAATTACATTTGTAAGAGGACTTGATAACAGATATCCGTTGAGAAGAACTGTCTGTATTGTATATGTTCCAGCTTTTTGTGGTGTCCAAGATTCAGATACGGTAAGTGATTGGTTTGGAACTATGTTTGCAGACATGCCATTTTGTGATTGGATCTGATTATTTTGATCAAGTACTTGAACAACATATGTGAATCGCTTTTCTCCTGTACTGTGATTTTCAATGACTGAGGAAAAGCCAACTGGTTCTCCCGTGTATATCTCAGTCTTTTGATGGCCACTCATATCGACAGTTGTTGGATTAGATAATGTAATGTCACTTGGCAGGGCAAAAGCACATTCGGAGATTCCCATTATCAGTATAGCCATACTGAGGATTAGCGCAAGCTTTTGCACAATCCAAAATGGTTTTTTGTTATCATTAATTATTTTAATTAATTCTACACGTCTTTGGCATGATTCATCTGGCATGTTTTGTTAACAATATGGATTGCAGTATATTAGCATTGAGAGACGATTTTCAAAACGAAATAATCTTTGATACTAAGAAACTAGAGCTCATTTAGAGAGTTGTATTATAATCATTAAATTCGTCCACAAAATATTTTTACTTCGATCATGTTACTTTTTGGTGAATGCACATGTGCCTATGAGGGAGTGACTTACTTTTGGATAAACCTGCAACTAATGAAGATAGAATATTGGAATTCATCCAACGAAACCCCGGATGCCATCTTCGCCGCATCAGAAATGATCTAGACATGTCAATGGGGACTACTCAATATCATTTGGATTCGTTAGAAAAGGCAGGAAAGATCCTATCTGAAAAACATAGTTTTCACAGATTCTATTTTCCTGTAGGAATTTTTGAGTCAGAACAAAAAAATATACTGAAAATTCTAAATCAGAATACCTTAAGAGAGATATTACTATTCATAATAGAAAGAAAAAATCCCACTCAGACAGATATCAGCGATCACGTCAAAATAACTGCAGCATCGGTTAACTGGCATATAAAACGACTACTCGAACTTGGCATCATAAATCAAACCAGAGAAGGAAAATTCAAGAGATATGAGTTTGTCGGCAACCCTCTATATATCATAAAGATACTGAAAGAGTATCACCCATCACTGTGGAATAACTGGAGTGACAGGCTAGCCGAGATGTTCTTGTCATTATATAAGGATAGTACAGAAACATGAGCGTGCCACCATTTTCCTTTGGGCCTGGATTCTCTGAGATATTTACTATTACACAAATAGCTATCATAGTAATTTCTATTCTCTTAATGTTACTATCCATTACTATTTACAAAAATAAGAATTTGAAAAGAATTGCATTTGCCATAGCAATATTTGCTTTATTTGCCATTCAACACATTATCAATTTCATAGATGCTCAAGTAGTTGATATCATGCCCGATGATATGAGATATACCCTATTTTCATCAATGACATTAGTTATAATCGTATTATTCTTTCTATCTATAGTCAAAAAGTAACATGCCTTGTACAATTTTCTAATTGCTAGTCTCATAATAAAAAAATCAGGTATTGTAAATTTGCACTTTTGTTTAGTCATACCCTAATGTAATATGTCATAATTCATATTGTCAAGAAGATTATGCCAGATAAATTATGCATCAGATGGGGTGAAACACTGACAAAAATTTTCCCTGTGTGTAGAATGTAGACACAGGTAATACAGCAAATCTGTCCAAAGTGCAGAGACTGAAGACCGTGGAAAAAATACACCAAAAGTGTTTTTACACCATAGAACCAATTTAGCTAACATCTCCGTATCTCATAATATTAGAATAACATCCCATTCTTGATACATTTATTTAACTGAATATAATAACATAGAAAGAAACATGATTTTTCATTTTGAGAAATGTCCCTCAAATGTAATATACAGATATCTTGAGGTTATATAACATGGTGGCAGATTTGAGATGTGGTTTTGGACAAAGCGTTCTTCTCCCCCTAAAGACCTACTATTTTTTTGAAAAGATTTCTGCCACCCCTTTTTTCAATTAAGAAATGACCTGCAAAGAATACATCATGGGAAAACAACGCGTTGTTCTCCTTGCTATTGCAGTCATTACAGTGCTTGGTAGCAGTGCTGTTTTTACACATACAAGCCAGGCTTCTTCTGGCCCGTATGCCACAACAGACAATACCGTGTTTCCTGACTATGTGAGTTTATTTAAGATGACGGAAAACTCAGTGGTCCAAATAACAAGTACAGTGTCTGACCCGTCTGAGATCATCATCATAAATGGTGTACAGTCTAATGGTAACACCACTATGCTTGGCTCAGGGTTTATGTATGATACTGCGGGACACATCATCACAAACGCCCATGTGGTTGGTCAGAACAAGGTTGTCTATGTAACCCTCACTGATGGCAATACCTATAATGCAAATGTAGTTGGAATAGATCCATACAATGATTTGGCCGTAGTACAACTAACTGGCAACTTTACCGGAGAAAACATAGTACCACTGCAGCTTAGCAACTCTTCCCAACTTGAGGTAGGGCAGTATGTGGCGGCAATTGGCAATCCGTTTGGCCTTGAAGATACCATGACTAATGGCATCATATCACAACTTGGAAGAACACTTGACGATGAGGAGACTGGTGGATTTTCCATTCCTAATATTATTCAAACTAGTGCAGCAATAAATCCTGGAAACTCTGGCGGGCCACTTCTTAACATGGCAGGACAGGTAATTGGGATGAACACTGCAATAAAGACTGATACAGGCGACTTTGCAGGAGTTGGATATGCAATTCCATCAAACCAGCTTGCAAGAATAGTACCAGTTCTGATAAATAATGGCACGTACCAGCATCCTTGGCTTGGCATTGAGGGAAGGAACCTGACCCCAGACATTGCCCTCGCAAATGGGCTTGCGCAAAACTTTAGGGGTGTAGTAATAGAGAAGATAGCAACTAACAGTTCTGCTTCAAAGGCAGGTCTTGAAGTTGCAACAGATGATCAGAACGGCATACCACATGGCGGAGACATCATAGTATCAGCTGATGGGCATCCTATCAAATCCATCTATGACATACTAGGATATCTGGATGATTACAAATCAGTTGGAGATACCATTAATCTTGGAATAGACAGAGGCGGAAAGACGATTGAGGTTACACTGACATTACAGGCAAGACCGCCTCCTGCACCACCAGCACCTCCAGCGTCTATATCATCTCCAGACTTTCCACAAATTCCAGGCTTTCCACAAGTTCCATGATTTAGATAGTCTGACCAGGACAGATTTGTAGGGGCTGAACCAATCACAATTTGAATTTTCTAGCCCATTAAGATTCAAGTCGGTGGATTCTCTTTTTTCCATGTTAAAGTCAGAGTGACCAGAGTCTCCTAGGTCAAAGGATTGCCATAATTAACATCATTCCTTGGAGTTCTATGGTCTTCATTGCGATATACCTGATATGATTAAATTGTTTGCCTAACCTGTGTTATATGACTAGCCATATGGATCATCGCTTTCTTTTGGTTTGTTATAATATTCTCCCAAATGGTTCTCATCACAAGTGCAAGATCCAAGTGTTTTTTTACAAAACCTACAACGTTCAGCCATTTCTCTAATTTAAAAATCCAAGGTATTAAAATCATTATCTACAACAAATCATAACGTGGATCTTTTACTTTTTGGTTTGTTGTTTTTGTATAATTGACGATAAATTAAGAAATGAACATAGCAATATTAATCAGAATGAATTTGTTATTGAAATTATGGCAAAAATCACAATCGATGCAACTGAGAATGGACCTTATGTGATAACAGTTGATAGAAAAACAGTAGCAGCTTTGTGTAGATGTGGTGCATCTAGCAACAAGCCCAACTGTGATGGTTCACATTCGAAGATAGGGTTCAAGGCAAAGGCATTCAAACTAGAGGTTTAGAAACCCTCTATTTTTTCTTGTATTTTGTATATGTTATCAATGTTAGATTCTCTAGGTCTGAACATCAAAAATTCCATATTCAAGTAATAAACATTTTAAGATATACATTCAGTTTTTTATTGTAATCTAGGATCATGACAGGTAGGGAGATAAGAAAGATATGGCTTTAGAGTTCCATTACAGTCTTGTTTGATGATGTTTATTGCATGGATACAAGTGGTAGAATTGGAAATTGTAGTATTGACACATTTGTTTAGAATGTTTTCTGTTTCGTTGTTAAGGTTATTGAATACTGTTGCGTTAATTGCTGTCTGATCTGTGTAATTTAAAATGTTTCCATTTAGCTGTGATGCTGATTGTTCGGTTTGATTATTGACCTGTTGTGCTTCGTGAAGCTGAGACGGCATAACAAGTAGAATAATTACAATACCAATAACAAAGCTTGCAGTACTAATGATGAGTTTACCTACCATTTTCATATAGTTTCTTTGTAACCGCTGGTTGAATATTTACGGTTCTTTAAAAGTTGTAGATCTTAATGCTTCTAGGTTTTTTGTTCAACTCTTACAGGTCTGAACCTCCTAATTTTTGGCATGTGTTGTTAATTGATCTATTTTGGTGTCTCCGTCACCTGTGGAAAGAGATAAGGACCCGAATCCAGATTTTTACGTCTTCATAACGTGGGTACTAGATATCATTTTTGATAAATAGGAAAAAATAGGAAAATTTGGCCCCTTGTATTTTTAAGCAGAAAGTGTAACACTCGTAAGGAGTGGACTGGTGGGGATTTGGTTCTATACTGTTCATTTTTACATTCCGAAATTAGGTTGGAACTTAAGGGATTAACAATCATATTCCTCGTTTTGATTCCATTAGGTTAGGATCTTCATTATTTCCTGTGCTCGAAACATCCTATTACGTTCTCTCTTACCTATCTCAGCCAAAATCCCAGTATCTTTAAGATATTCTACGGTGTTTTTTGCTGCAGGGTAAGTAAGATCTAGATACTCAGCTGCACTTGTAATTGTGACTACAGGATTAGCAAACAGATACTCTGTAAGCCTAATTACATTTCCTGAGGCCTTTTTTATTCGTAATTTGCCTTCGTATTTTGAACGCAATTCCATTAGTTTTCTTATGTTAGCTATAGCATCTGATGATTGTTGTATAACACCTGTAAGAAAGAATCGAATCCATTCCGACCATGCACTATTCTGGCTGACAGATAACAAGTGACGATAGTATTCGGTTCTATTTCTTTCAAAATATGCA